>JAZDMG010000036.1:0-158077 GCA_043801165.1 archaeon | reverse complement strand
CATGCACCCATCAAATTTTATGATAGAACTAGAATAAAAAACTTATTCTACGCATGCTCGGGTAAAGACATCGCAATTCACTGCGGGTCTCGCATCGCTATGCTCGACCACGCAGGGTTCTTGCGAACCCTCGCACTAAATTCAGATAATCTTTTAAAACAGCATTCAGTCCTTATCATATGGAAATCTCAAAAAAGCTAGCACAGCAAGTTATGGAAGAGTTCCATCTAAATGCAGTCCAAAGGATTCCTTTCTCGTTTGAGCGAAAATATAGACGTGCAGTCATAGATGATGCTGAAACAATTATTTTATCAGGCCCAGAACCTGTCTGGAAATCTGAATTTCAAAATGATTCAGGAGCAAGGTATATCTGCGGGATTGCAAATGAGCACATCTGTGCAATAGCCAGAGAATGTTCTTCTAGGGGGGAATATGGCTTAATAATACAGACCCAGGATCATATGCTCTCCCTGGCTTCAGGACATTTAATAAATATTAGCCATGATAAATGGCTGCCGATAGCATATGATTCTAAACAAGATTTCATCAACAAGAATCCTAGCAATGTCATCCAGGATTTATTTTTACATCATAGCATAATCTCTGGGAAAAATCTTTTTACTGCAGATATTGTTTACAGAGCGATTTATGATATTATCAAGCCTCTCTTATTCAATCAATTTGTTGAAAAAGAAAAAGCACAAAGGAGAATCAGCAATAGCGAACCAATAAAAATAATAGGCAGCTTATTCGCACAAGACACCTACCTGCACCTTATTTTTGAGAATCCTTAAATTTTATGCAAAGCTTTAAAATAGCAGCATAACAACCTAGCACATCATGGGGTTGTAGTGTAACCTGGTTATCACCCACGGTTCGGGGCCGTGTGATCGGAGTTCAAATCTTCGCAACCCCATACAATCTTTTTTCTTACAGAAAAAAGATTGACCAAAACAATTAGCATGGGACATTCGCCGATGCGAAGTCCCATTTCATATGTACTGCTGAACAGCGGTGATTCTCATGAAAAACCTAAATTGAATAATTTTATATACCTGACAATCAAATATCATCCTATGCTAAGCAACATAATCAACCGTGACGATCTTTATCCAAGCGTCTTGGTCTCTGTCAGGGCGTCAATCGACCTTCTTGGCAAGCCTTCTGTGAAGGACATGCTGAGCGTGGTTGACTGGCATATGCCTGCGAGCATCACTCCCATGCGCTATGCCATCAGCGTCAGGAGCGACGACAGCATGAGGCGCGTGATAAGCAAGGCAGGAAATTTCGTCGTCAATTTCATGGGCCAGGAGCAGCGGAGCATAGTGCTTTCCTGTGAGAACCAGGACAGCCTGTTCATCGACCTTTTCGAGTTCCTGGGAGTGACAAAGGCAGATTCTGAGAAGATTGAAAGCCCGAGGATTAGGGAGGCCAAGGCGACGCTGGAGTGCGAGGTCATGCAGGAGCTTGACAGCGGCGACCACACGATATTCCTCGGCAGGGTGCTTGATTCCAAGAACGACTGAGCTGAATCAAAACCTTTAAATATAATCGGGCTTATACATTTGTTATTATTTTGGTATGGTGATGCGGATGAATTTTGATAGCAAGATGGAGCAGGAGATTGAGACCCTTGCCAGGACCCTGAAGAACAGCAAGCTGGCAGTATCTGAGTCTGAGGCAAGGAGGATGGCTGAGGAGATGCTGAGAACCAGCAAGAAGGTCTCTGATGATTTTGCCGAGAGAGATAAGAGGCTCTACAGCACCCAGCCGAAGAGCAAGGATGTTGAGATGGCCCAAAAGGCATTGGAGCAGATAACCTCTAGGATGGGGAAAGGCGAGAGCAATGTCAGGATTGATGTCGGCGAGCTTGACCTCAACAAGCCTCTCAAGGACATGATCGCGAGCGAGGAAGAGCCTTCTGACAGGGAAGAAGATGATGCTGTAGACCTGGGCGAACCAAAGGCAGCTCCTGCCAATGAGTGGACTCAGCCGGTCGCTGAGCCAGAGTCCGTGGCCCCTGCAGCCTTACCAAAAGAGATAGAATCTGATGTGGATGACGACCTCAATGATGATCTTGATTCTGAGGAAGAGAAAGATCCTGCTGACAACAACCTCGAGGAAAAGCAATCAGAAGAGGCAGAGGAAGCTCCTGCACAGGCACCTGCCGCAGATGGTGATTCTGATGAGGTAGGTGAGAGCGGCGAGACTGATTTCAGCATAAAGGAGCTATCCGAGGCGCCTAAGAAGTCTGAGGAGCAGCGCAGGAAAGAGATCGAGGAGATGAAAGAGTCCAAGGTCGACCTCAGCAAGATGTTTGACGCCAGCAAGTGATTTTCCATTCTTTTTCTGTTGTTTTTGACATGGCTAGATAGGATTCTGAATGCACCACACGTATGTAACTACCCTGGAGTGGCTACAAAATCGAAACATTTATAAATAAGTTCATCCATGCATGTTTCTAGAGCAAAAGAGAGGATCATTAAAATGAGAAAAATCACAATTTTACCGATATTGGTCGTGGCGTTTGTCCTGCTAGTCTCGACTTTCGCCAGCGCTGTGCGCTTTGACGTGCAGGCAGCGAGGCAGGAGGAGTGGGACAGCTACCAGCAGTACAAGAAGGATTATGTCGAAGTCAATGACCTGGAAGGATATGAGAAGTATCTTTCAGAGAGGAACCTTCAGAGAGAGTTCGGCTTCTACGGGCCCATGCATTATTACATCTCGCCGCAGGTATTGGCAGCCAAGTACAACCCTCCTTTGCAGGGCGAAGTCTACCAGACCGACACAAGAGGAGTGCAGTCAAGCCTTCAGCAGCCATCTGCTGTCAAGTTCTACGGAGAGAAGCTCAATGGCAAGTATGTTGGCGCTGTGCCAAGCACATTGAATGGAGTGTATTTCGACCATCCGCAGGCCAACGCAGTGATAGGATATGAGACGATCGGATCCTACGGCGGCTACGGAGCATACAACGGATATGCTGGCTATGATGGATACGCGTATCCTGGCGCAGAGAGCCCAAGGTACTATGCAAGGGTAGCCAGCCAGGTCAACAATGATTTTTACATCGTAGGATTCTACTGAGGCAACACAATGAAAAACAAAGCAAGCAATGCATCAAAGTTCTGGAGCAAGGTAATGCTCCTCATGGCAGCTGCCATTATGCTATTCATAACGATATCTTCGGCTGTCAGTGCCCAGGCCCAGATATACTATCCGGACCTGGCGCCGGCATATCCAACCTACTATTACTATGATGGCTACGATGGATACAACAACCTTCCGACGGTGGCAGGCCCATATCCACGGCATTACCTGGCAGAGCGAAACATCGGCAATACTGGTAACGAATTCATGTATGATGACTTCGACCACTTCGATGACTTCGTCGGCTACAAGGACCTTGACGTCTTTTATCCGGCAGAAGGCAGGATCGATGTCCTGAGGAATCCTAATGCTGGGCCATTGGACCTTAGCCAGATAAACACCAGCATGAAGCTCTTTGGAGAGCACATCTACGGCCAGCTGCCTGGCGGCGCCATCTACAGGAAGCATTACATGCACGAGCACCCTTGGGAGCTTGACTCAGGCTACGGATATTTCACTCCTATAATCGCCTACAGGAACAAGCCGATATATACGCATCCTTGCCAGCAGGTCGGCATCTGCGAGACTACGCACTGCTGCAATTGAATCAGCGCTGATGTTTTCTGAGAAAAAAATTCTGTTTTATTTTGGTCCTTATCCTTATCTGTCTTTCCTGTCGATGAACTTTCTCATCTCAGCGACGAACTCAGAAGCGTTGATGAAGTATTCATCAAACTGCGCGCCTCGGATATCAACGACCTGGCCGTGAAGGATCACTCGAGAGAGGCTGTAGAACGTCCGCATTATCTCAGCATATTTCTTGTCGATGAGCCCTG
This sequence comes from archaeon, assembly GCA_043801165.1. Taxonomy (GTDB): domain Archaea; phylum Nanobdellota; class Nanobdellia; order Woesearchaeales; family SM23-78; genus SM23-78. The sequence goes on along the minus strand of JAZDMG010000036.1, from coordinate 154,154 downwards.
TAGCCACCATCTTCTCTTCCAGCATGTCAGCCACGTGCTCTGGGCTTGGAGGCACCTCATTGAGCGACATGAGGGCTGCGTGCGATGAGTCAATCACCGCCCAGTAAAGGTCAAGCACTGCCTGCTTGATATGCCATTTAGAGTTCTCTAATGTGACAGGAGCCTTTGCGAAGTATGTGGCTATGCTCTCTGGCGAAGGCCTGATTCTTCCCTGGTAGAGCAGTATCTGCAGGGGCTCAAATATCCCTGTGTCGATGATAGGCACTCCATCTCGCAGGATGTTGACAGCCACAGGGTCTCCTGCGCGGACATATTCCCAGAAGCTGGTGAATTTCAATGTTGTGATGTGCAGCTTCTTAGGGTTGGTCTCGGCAGCTATCCTGTCGACGATTATCCTGTAGGCCTCGACAAACTCCCGGTCCATCACCACGGTGACATCATCCACCACAATCAGGATGTCAATGTCGCCTGCTGTGCCGTGCTTCTTTCTCGCAGTGCTGCCGAACAAGGCTATTACTTTTATGAACTTTGAGAATTCCTTGTATACCTTCTTGCTGAACTCAAAGGCAGTGTCGATCACTTCCTTCGGATAGCTCTCAGAGACCTGCCGCTTCCTCTTGTGGATATCAAACTCCAACCAAACACACCTCTTTTCTTCTCTAAAGGACGATTATATCATCAATATTATTAAAACTTTGCTTTTTCCAGGAGGATATACAGCCCAGCTCACTCGAAAGGCACTTCTGACCAGAGATGCCATTCATTGCTCGGGGCGTATGCTCCAACTATGTAAACCGAAGGGTTATGATAACCAAAATGCTGCTCGTGGAAGCCCCTCATGGTCGGGGTCCTGCCAAATGAATAGACTGGGCTGCCGAGGTTCGAGAGCGTCTCTGAGAGCGTGCGCTGGCCATTGAAGCTTCCTGGCTCGACGATAAGATCCTTCATGCCAGCAGCTTCCATCCTCTTGACAAACTCCTTCAGCGGCACATTTCCTTCTCCAGGAGTGAGGTGCTCATCATCATAGCCGAAGTTGTCGCTCAGGTGTATATGCCCCAGCAATCCATCCTTGGCAAGCTTCTCTGTCTGGTCAAGCATCCACCTGTTGAATCGCTCATCCCTCTTTTCAGGGGTCTCTCCGTCTCTTGCTATGAATTTGTGGCGCCAGGTATTGAAATGGCCTATGTCCAGAGTCGCCTTGATGTGCTGCTTCGCCATGTCCTTGGCCTGGTCTGCTGAATATCCCTCGGTGATCAGCTGGTTCTGCATGTTCTTCCTTGACTCAGTGACGATCTTGCGTATCTCGTCAGGATGGCTTCCGTACTCTCTTGCGTCCCAGTTCTCTGGCGAGACAAACAACGGATTTGGAAGCTTCTTGGATTGGGTGTACTTCATGGCTTTCACCCCAAGGGTGCCTATCGTCTCAGCAGTCTTCTGCAGCCCAAAGTCCTGCACAGTCCGCACCCTGTTCATCTTCTCGAAAGCCTGCTTTGCCTGGGCGTCAGCAGAGGCAGATGACTCATGGATGTGCCTCATCTCGTCGGTGAGCTCCTTGACCCTGTGCTGGAGGACCTCTGACGGAAGCTTGTTCTCAGGGCTGACAAGATCATTCTCATATACATAGGTAGGATAGACTTTTCTCATCATCTTCCATTGCTCAGCCGGAGGGACCTTGCCTTCCACATCCTTGTAGAACTCAAGAGCCTTCAAAGCCTCATCCCTGCTCTTCTTGATATCATCATACCTATGGGCATGGTACAATGACATTCCTTTGTTCTGGAGGACGCTGTTGGCGTATTGTGTCTTGACGAACAAGACTTCTGGGGCGATGCCTAGCTCCTTGGCCTCTATCTCAAACTTCTGGAATGTCTTCTCCTCTGCCTCGAACCTAGTCTGTTCCTTGTTCCAGACAGGCAATCGCTCGAAAAGACGGTCAGTCTCCTCTGACTTATCTGAGATCATGCATTTTCTCTTGATGGCGTTGCCTTTTATATCCACCCAATCATTCGCATTCCTTATCTGGTGAAAATCATCCTCTGTGCCAACGAGCTTCACATTATTATCAACTTCGTAATCAGCGATTGTCTTGAATTTCGGCTCAAAAACCGACTGGTCTTTTCTCAGGGCAACCATCTCTCCTGTGACTCTGTCAACCACAAGTATCGGTGATTTGGTGTCCTCATTGGGGAATCCTCTGAAAAGATTATCCTTGAGCTCGTTGATAGGCCTCTGCCATTCTCCTGTGTGAAATACGATGGCTCCCCCTTTTGTTGTGTCGGCAGCGAAATGAATCGCTTTCTCAACCTCTGTCAAGGCCTGCTGCCTTGCCTGCTCATTGAAGCCTTCTCTTGTGAATCCTGCGAGGCTTCCATTATGCCATGCTGCGTGGACGCTCGTCTCGATCTTGTTCATCTCTGCCATCTCTCGGATGTCCTGCCTCTCAAGCCTGCCGAAAGCCTCAGGGCCTGGCTGCTGGGAATTGGTCTTTCCCTGGCCTAGGAAACCAATCTCGATCTTGCCGGCTCCCTCCCTTATCTTTGCTCCGAATGACTGCACCGTATTCTGCATGGGATGGGTGGTGGTTCCTATATCCTGAGGGCCAAGACCAGATGTCTCTACCTGGATCAGCGAATCTTTCTGAACATCAGACGGCTCTATCCTGCCATAGGTCCTGTCAAGCGAAGTATAATATTCACCGAATGTCATTGTTCACCTTCTAAAATCCTCTATAATCAAACTTGTTGTCAGCATCAACTTTCTTTGTCATCTTGTTTATGAAATCTATCTTGGCAAGCTCCCTTGAGAGATAGTTAGACTCGTCCTTGTCCCTATAAAAATCATTGCGGTTCATCTTCTCGGCATGGTACTGCACGACCTCGATGAACTCCTTCTCTGTCTTCGAGAGCGATCTTGTGGAGACCTCGCTTGCCATCTGCTCGAGCCTGTTCATCACATTGTAGTTGGTGATATCATAGAAGCCTGGCTTCCCTCTAATGATCTCGTTGACAGCGTCGCCATAGCCCTTTGGCAGAGGAGCATTTTTTTCGCTGCCCCGTGGCCTTTCTCCTTCGAGCTGCTCCTCAAGCCCTTTCGCGTCCTGCTCACGCTTCCTGTGGATCTCTTCCAGCACCTCAAAATTCCTTTTCTGCTTGAGAGAAATCTCCTCTATCTGGGCCTCGATCCTCTTCCTTCCGCTGGCAATCTCTACCTTTCTCTGCTGCTCAAGCACCTCGATCTCTTTCTTCTTCTTGTCAAGCTCTGACTTCTTCTCTTCTATCTCCTTGAGCTTGTTCTTCTCAGCTTCGAGTATATTCCTTATCTTTTCCTCTGGGCCGAGGTCTTCATCGTTGTTTATCATATTGATGGTGAATCTAGTTAAGATTTATCATTGATCTAATATCTGGCTGATTGCTGCCATGCTCACCATGAGAGCATCTGGTGTGCCTTCTTGAAGTTCTTATAGGTCTGGTACATGACCAGGTTCATTGCCGCTGCTTCTTTCGTCCCATCTCCTTTTGGCTTTGATTTCTCTCCTGATTTCGATGAAGAAGAGAAAGGGCTGAACATCGAGAACATCTCCCCGAAACCCTTGAAGATCGCCATGAATGGCTCAAGCATATTGGTGCTCTGGGCCAATGCATCCTTCTGCTTCTTCTTGTCAGAAGCTTCTTTGGCCTTCCTTTTCTCCTCAAACTCCTTCTCACCAGCCTCCCAAAGATATTTCTCGAGCTCTTCTCCAAGCGCTTCCATCGCTGCCTTCACACTCTCATCGACCATTCCCATGAGCATCATGTCCTCGTCTCGCTTGAAACGCTTGTAGGCGGCTATCTGATCCATGGTCCAGCCATAGTTCCTGAATGTTATCTCGACGCGTCCGACATGCACCGGGCCTCTGTGGGCGTATTGGTCCTTCTGGAAGCTTAGCTCTGGCTGGGTCCTGAAAAGGAAGTTGACCAATATGCACGGATGAAATCCTGTTGTTGATGGCCTGTAGGCGAGGAATTCGAGCTCAGCCATGCTTGTCTCAAAGGCGCTCACTATGTCAGGGCTCTCGATGTGCTCCTTATTCATCTGCATCCTGGCAATATTTCTCAGGTAGGGCTTTATCCAGTTCATGTACATCTTGATGGTGTTCCAGTGCTGCCTAAGATATTTCAATGTGAAGACTCTCCTGGTCTCAAGCTCCTTATCAGTATGTACCTTCCAGTTGATAAAAGCATAGAGCTTTCTCCTGAGGACATTCTTCACATTGGGATTGAACTTCAGGGCATCAACTTTTCGGTCTATATCATCAACCTCATAGACCTGGGTGTTGAAGAACAGGTCTGGAAGGACCGCATAGCCTACGCTCTGCGCAAGATGATAGACACTGCCAGGCTGGATCTGGCCTCCTCTGTTCTCCACAAGATCAGTGTATTCTCCTTTCAAGGCTACATCAGCTGACTTTGACAGCTTCCATTCCGTCCTTGGCTTTAGCTTCTCATCAAGCACCCTAAGTTCTCTGACAAGCTGGAAGAGCTGCTTTATCATCTCAGAGACGCCCTTGAGGTACTGGCTAACCCTGTCCTGCTGTATCCCAAGCCTTGCCTGGGCCGCTCCCCAGAAAGCGCTCTGCTCGCTGGCGCTGAAGACATCTATGATTTTTTCGACGGAAGAGAACCCTGAGTCTATGCGGATGTTCTCAAGCACCCAGAAATAAGGCTCTTCTATCCCAGTGGTCGCTGACTGCATCACCAGCCTGAACTGCCTCTGGGGATCAGGATAGCCTGTGGGAACATATGCGCTGAATTGGTCCAAGTCCATTCGCAGGATGTTGCCTTTCTCTATCATCTCAATATTAGCATCGCCAGGATCGATGCCGCCTTCAATGGCCTCATAGGCTTCCTTTGCCTCATTGTACCGATATTTATTTTTTGATTTCTCTTTTATGAAACCATGCTTGACAAGAAGTTTCTGGGTATCTTTCATGGACATATCGCTACCTTCCGGTGCCTCTTACTCCATCAAGGCTATGCCTTTGGCTGAATAATTGATTCTCTTGATTTGGTGATTTATAAATGTTTTGAGAGCATCCAGAAGTAGTTGAAAAAAATAGTTTGCCTGCTCACTTTAGCCTGAGCACGTCAAGGTTCCTCGGAGCGATGGTCTCAACATGGGTCACGTTATGAAGGCTCCTGGCCAAGTCAAGGCATCTGCCGCTCTCGCCGTGGACTATTATTATCCTCTTCGGCTTGGGGTTGCAGTGCTGGACAAAAGCCATCAGTTCCTTGCGGTCGCTGTGGCCTGTTATCTCAAGCTTCTCTACCTCCATCTTCAGAGGGATGATGTCCACCTTGTTTCCTTTATGGAAGCTGAACTCAGTCTCTCCGCGCTGGATCCTTCGGCCAAGGCTTCCCTCTCCCTGGTAGCATGTGAATATGAGAAGGTTCTTTGGGTTTTCTGCCAGCTGCTTGAAGTACTCCACACTAGGCCCTCCGACCATCATTCCGCTGGTGGCCAGGATTATGCATGGGCCTTTGTCCTCTATGATCTCCTGTCTCTCCTTTGCGCTGCCGACCTTCTTTATGTTATCCCTCAGGAAAGGATTGCTGTCCTTGTGGAATATCTGCTGGCGGACCGCAGTGTTGAGGAACTCAGGATAGGCTGTGTGGATTGCAGTGATATCCCATACCATACCGTCGATGTACAACGGGATCTTATCATCGACTTTTCCCTCTCGCATAAGCTTGTCTAGGAGCACTATGACTTCCTGCGCCCTTCCGCTTCCCAGGACTGGCATGAGAACCTTTCCTTTCCTCTTGATGGTGTTGATTATATGCTCGCTGAGCTGGTCATCAGCATCCTTGTTGGGCGGCATGACGTTCTCCTTTCCTCCGTAGGTTGATTCGATCATCAATGTCTCGAGCCTCGGGAAATTGGTGGAAGCCATGCTGAGCATATTGGTCCTGCCGTATTTCACGTCTCCAGTGAACACGAAATTGTGCAGGCCGTTCCCTATGTGGATGTGTATCAGTGCGCTGCCGAGCATGTGGCCTGCGTTGTACAGGGTTATCCTTATGTCAGGGGTTATATCAGTCACTTCTTCATACTCAAGGGTAATTGTGTGCTTCACTGTCTCCTTGATATCATCAGTTGAATATATGGGCTCCTTTGCCTCGTTCTTCTGGATCTTTATAAAATCAAGCTGCAGCAGACTCATGATATCCCTTGTCGGAGAGGTGCAATACACGGGTCCTCTGTAGCCGAACTTGAAGAGGTAAGGGACCAGCCCTGAGTGATCCATATGGGCGTGTGATAGTATGACTGCGTCAAGCTCTTTTATGTCGAATTCCGGCGCCTCAAGGTAAGGATAGGCCTCGTCCTCATTGGCCACATCCATGCCGCAGTCAAGCAGAACTCTTGATTCTGGTGTCTGGAGCAGATAGCAGCTCCTGCCTACCTGCCTTGCTCCCCCAAGGAAGCTGAGCCTGATCCACTCCTCTTTCTTGGCTCTCCTGAGCCAGCCATTGTATATCCTTAGGCCTGTCTTGTGGAGGAATTTCCTCCTGTAATCGTTGTTCTGGTAAAGGACTGCCCTTATGTTCTCTATTATCTGGCTCCTAATGGCAGCAGTCCTCCTGATCTGAGGGACCCAGAAGGTCTGTTTCTTTATCTCAAGAAGGTTCTCTCCGCTCTTGCCTATGGCAAGCCCTGGCTTCTCAACCTCTATTATGACTATGCTTCTCTGAGGGTCGAATATCACCTGGGCTATCCCTGACTCCTCAGTCACTATCTTCCTTATGATCAGCTCTGCTTCTTCCTCTCCAAGGCAGATGCTGGTGTCTGGCCTGAGCTCTATCCTCTTCTTTATCATGTTGACTACTTCCTTGACAGTTCCCTTATCATCAAGGAAGAAATCCCTGTTCTTTGTATAGAGGACTATGTTGGCTCCCTCGAACACAGCGTCGCTTATCTTGTTCTCCGGCAGGTGCTTCAGTATCTCATCAATTATCTCTGTCAAAATAATCCCTCCTTTAAAACGCGTCCAAAAATTGTATTTTATAGATTTATTTTATCCCTATGCGGATCAAAATAATTCTTAAAATCCATCGAAATTATAATCCAAAAAATATTTTTCACTAAGGTTTAGAATCTCCTAGTTTAATTTTCTTATCTTTCCTGGAGCTCATTCCAAGGTCTTATTGACCCTTTTCCCAGCTAATCTCTTCATGCCTGATTTGTTTATTACGTACATATCAACGCCTTCTCCGCTGGCAGAATCCCTCTGGAGCGCAGAGCTTATCGCTTTTATAGCAAGCTCGATGCCCTCTGATTCGCTCATGTCTTTCTTGTAGCTGGCCTCAAGCACTCCATAGGCGAAGACGCTGCCGCTTCCGCTTGAGACATAATCATCCACTTCTGTGATGCTTCCATCAGCGTAAAGATCATAGAGCTTGATCTCCCTGTCCACTCCTCCCAGGAGGAAATGGGTTATTGATGGGATTGAGCTGTAGCGCCTGACACTATTGTAGACCAGGTCGGTGAGCAGGTGAGCTGCTTCCTTGACAGTTGATTCCCTGTCTGCGCGTATGTTCTTGAGCTTTAGCTCAGCCTTAAGGATTTTGATTATCATCTGTACATCGCTCACGACACCGCTAGTGGTTACAGCAATCTTTTCAGTCACTGGTATTATCTTGTCGAAGTTCTTGTTGGCAATCATGTTGCCAGCAGTCACTCTCTTATCGGCTGCGAGAATCAGGCAGTCCTTGCACATAATCCCTAACGTTGTGGTTCCGGTGTTCAAGACATTGGCTTCATTCATGAAAAAAATCACCCTTTAGTTTTTTATCAATCTGTTATCATCAAATCCTTTAAATCGTCACGGTTTTATCCTGTGTTAGAACAACCCCTTCTGCTCTTGAGGAGGTTCCTTTGATTTAAAAAGTTTGCTATTTTGTCTGGGCAGGCTCATTGGACGATTGCGAAGACAGTGCCTGTCACATTGTGCTCAGGATAGCTTCCTGTCCTCTTGAAGGTGACTATCAGGTTAATCTCCTGCTTCTCTCCTTTCAGCTTGGTCTTTGAGACTGCTGCGCTGAGCTCCTTTATCGACCCAGTCCCTATGTTCAAGACAGGCGGCTTCACTGGGATAGTGTTGTCCACGCCATTGATATTGGTGATGGTGATGTCCTTGCCGAAGTTATTCCTGAACATGATGTTGAAGGTGCCGTTGGAGATGATCCTGTATTCGACGCACTCAAGCTGCTTTCCGAAATCGCATTTATTGGGCAGGAGGTTGGTAGGGTTCAGGAATCCGAAATAGGCCAGGGCGCCTATGGCCACCAGGGCTACCATTATGGCCCAGCCATAGGTGGCTAGATACTCAAAAGCGACCTGCGCTTTTCTTGTGATGCTAATCTTTCTCATGTTCTTGCGCCCTAGAATAATATTATGTCAGATTGAATATGAAAAAAATAAAAAAGTTTGAGTCAGCCCTTACTGCACTGGTGCGTATATGTTCCCTGAAAACTTCTGGGAATAGGTGCCTCGTGCCATGGTATAGTTCAGGGTGAAATCTATGTTCACCTTGTCTCCCTGGGAGGCTGAAAAGTCTCCTGTGCAGGATATATAGAATCCCTCATCAGCGCCGACCTGTATGCCTGAAGGCAAACAGTTAGTTAAACTTGATGCCGCATCTGATTTAGCCTCGACAACATTCACATCCTTTAGGCCTTCTCCTTTCTTGTTGATGACCGATATGTTGAAGCTGGTGGTTGTCACTTGGTATTCCTTGCAATCAAAGCCTATCTCTACAATGCATTTTGGTGGGAGGGTCTTGCTCGGGCTGAGAACACCGAAGTATACCAGCGCTCCTATCATTACCAGTATCACTAGCATCGCCCAACCATAGGTTGTCAAGAATTCCAAAGCTGCCTGACCTTTTCTCATTCTATTCCACCTCAAGATTAATTCTATTGGTTCTATTGCACTTCTCCGTAGATCTCTCCCTTGACAGGGTTCCAGTAGTTGCCGTCTGCTTTCTTGAAAGCTGCAGTGACCTCGAACTTGACCTTGTCTCCAGCAGGGAATTTGTTTCCTGTGTTGAATGTGCAGGTAATCTCATTTGTCCTGCCCACAAGGATACTTGAATTGGAGCCACAATACACCGTAGGGTTGGTGCCTCCAAGATATGTAGCGCTGAAATTGAAATCTGCTGTGGAGCCGACATTGTTTCTGTACCTGAAGTTCACCGTTCCTCCATTAGCTGCTCCAGCGACTATCCTATATTCCAGGCAATCAATCTCTGGCCCGAAAGTGCACCTGCCGGGCAGCATGGCCTTCGGGTTCAACACTCCAAAATAAGCTAAAGCCCCTATCATCACAAGGATGACCAGGAATGCCCACCCATAGGTTGTTAAGAATTCTAAAGCTGCCTGACCTTTGTTCATAAAAATCCACCTCTTGCCTTTATAATAATATACAGGTCTATTATGATAACCCTTTTTTGGCTCAGGGCTATATAAATATTTTGATTTTTCAGTCAAAAACAGCCTTTCATAGGCCTGCCTGCTGCTGGGGAATGGAAATTTAAGAAAGATTAATAAAAGCAGGCGTATCAAGCAGCGGGTGAGGGTTATTGATGTTCAAGGAAGAGCTTGTTGAGCTTCTGGCAAAGAAGACCGGCATTGGAAAGGATGAAGTTGATAAGCTTATAGAGATACCTCCAGATTCTGGCTTGGGAGATTATGCGTTCCCTTGTTTTTCATTGGCAAAGGTCCAGAAAAAGGCGCCCAATGCCATCGCTGCTGAGCTGGCGAAGGAGCTGAAGCCAGGAAAATCCTTCTCTGATATAAAGGCGACAGGACCTTACCTGAACTTCTTTGTTGACAAGAACAGGCTGGCGGATGGCACATTAAAGGAGATCGTGAAGTGCACTGCCTGCTATGGCTCAGGGGCTGTCAAGGGCGAGAAGATAATGATCGAGTATCCTGCGCCCAACACCAACAAGCCGCTCCACCTGGGCCATGTGAGGAATATGCTCCTGGGAAATTCTGTCTGCAGCCTGTTAGGATTTGCCGGCTATACCGCGATCCCTGTAAATTACGTGAATGACAGGGGAGTGCATATCTGCAAGTCGATGCTGGCCTACCAGAAATGGGGTGAGAACAAAGAGCCAGACAAGAAATCAGACCAATTCGTAGGCGACTTCTATGTCTTGTTCAACCAGAAGGCAAAAGATCAACCTGAGCTTGAGGAAGAGACCCAGGAACTATTGAGGAGATGGGAGGCTGGTGACAAGGACATCATCGCATTGTGGAAGAAGATGAACAGATGGGCATTGGACGGCCATAATGAGACCTATAAGAAATTTGATGTCCATCATAAGAAAACTTATCTTGAGTCTGAGATTTATACGCGTGGCAGGGATATTATCCTTGATGGATTGAAGAAAGGCCTGTTCGCCAAGGATGAGGAAGGAGCGATAATCGCTGACCTTGAAAATGATGGGCTTGGAAAGAAAGTCCTCATCAGGAAAGATGGGACTGCGATCTATATCACCACAGACATCTACCTCGCGAAGCTCAAGTTCGATGATTTCAAGATGGACAGGTCTGTGTATGTTGTCGGGAGCGAGCAAGACCATCATTTCAAGGTATTGTTCAAGATCATAGAGAAGCTAGGGTTCCCCTATGCCTCAAAATGCTATCACCTGTCCTATGGCATGGTGAACCTGCCCGAGGGCAGGATGAAGAGCAGGGAAGGCACTGTGGTCGATGCCGATGACCTGTACAATGAGATGAGAGCGATGGCTGCTGACGAGGTGATGAAGAGGCATCCTGAGATTGATGAGAAAGAGCTCGAGGACAGGAGCAGGATGATAGCTCTCGGAGCGTTGAAATTCTTCATCCTGAAGCATGATCCCCAGAAGGACATGATCTACAACCCGAAGGAGAGCATAAGCTTCGAAGGAGAGACAGGGCCATATGTCCAGTACGCCCATGCAAGGATATGCTCAATCATGCGTCAGGCCGCTGATTTCAGGGCAGAGAATGTGAAAGGGCATTATGAGCATCCGAAAGAGAAAAGATTGATTAGCCTGCTGGCTGGTTTCCCTGCGATAGCTACCGAGGCAGCAGAGCAATATAGGCCAAGCAGCATCGCACGCTATTCCCTTGACCTTGCCCAGACATTCAATGAGTTCTACCAGGAATGCCCTGTGCTGAAAGCAGACCAGAAGACCAAAGAATCAAGGCTGCTGCTCATCTTCTGCACAAGGATAGTCCTGCGCAATGCTCTTGATCTTCTAGGCATCCAGGCGCCTGAAGAGATGTGAAGATGCGGATTTCGCAGGAGAGCAAAAGAGGTATTGATGATGGACTTGATTGAAAAATCTATTTTAGATGCGCTGATGGTCAACATGGCCTACAAGCCTAGTGAGAGAGTAATCATAATAACCCAGAGATGGACTCCTGGCCTTGGTGATAAGAAGATCTTCTCACAGACATCTGCCACGGCAGGAAAGATGCGCGATGTGTTCAAGCGTGAGAAGATAGATTCTGTGCTGATAGATTACATCCCTAGCGAAGCAAGGAATGGTGTTGATGCTACGGATGAGCTTTACAGCAAAGTAGATGAGCTAGGAAAGGCAGATGTGATATTCATGGTCACAGCCTACTCCCTGACTCACACTCCTTTCAGGAAATCACTGACCAAGACAGGCGCTAGGATCGCCAGCATGCCTGGCTTCACCCTGGAGATGTTCAGCAAAGGAGGCCCGATGAGCCTTGATTATAATAAGGTCGCGAAGCAGACTGTCATGGTCGCTTCTGAGCTGAGAAAGAGCTCAAGAGTCCGTGTCACAGGAAAAGGCACTGAGATGACTGTCGAGATTGATAATTCTCTTGTGTTCGAGGGAAGCGGGATAATAGACAAAAGAGGCATGTATGATAATCTTCCTGGAGCAGAGGCCTTTGCAGTGCCAAAGCACAGGGGAAAGACGGATGGCTATTTCACTGTGCCAAAAGGCTGGGGCGGACAGCAGCCGATAAGGTGCGATGCAAAGTTCATTGTCAAGGATGGCGCAATCGTCGATGTGCAAGCGCAGGACTCAAAAGACCAGGATTACATCGACAAGGAGATAAAGCCTCTCATTCTTGGAAAGCCTGACCATAACGTCATCGCAGAGCTAGGCATCGGAACCAACCCTAATGTTACGCCGCAATACATCAAGAAGCATGGCTGGAGCGCATTGCTGGCTGAGAAAATCATAGGTTCAGCTCATTTCGCCAACGGCAACAGCGCAGCGATGGGCGGCAAGAACAACGTCCCTGTGCACATAGACTGGGTCGTCCCTGATGTGAAGATTGAATATCTCAGGAAGTGAACTGCCAATCCAAGTCATCGGTTTTCTTGCAGCGGTTCTCGCAGCTGTCTATAATTATTAAGTTGCCTGGCCATATCATTATAAAACTGTAACGCCAGGAAATCTGCCTTTGGTGCTGTTCGTTCTATCCCGTGCATCGCCATAAGCTCATATATCCTGTCCATGACCAGAGGAGCTACTAGTTCCTTTACAGGTACTGCTCCCGTGCCTGTTCTATTTTGTCCGTCATATGATCCATTTTGCATATTGTTCCCTCCATCCGGCATGCAGAGCATAGCTCAATCTAGCATTTTCCAAACCTTTGAGGTCTTTACAATCAGCACAGATAAGCGCCGTGTAGAAGATCAAAGGCTTTTATCTGAAAAAATACCAGAAACTGCTAAAATAGCTAAAGCTAGCATGATCGTTTGTCATTCCGCCTATGCTTAGCATTGCCATTGCAGATGCAGGAAATGCGGATGTTTTTAAATTTATCGGCGATTATAGAGCAAAACAAACTTTTATTAATTGAATAAGTTTCTTTCTGAATATATGAAGATCTCGAACTACAAGGAAAAGATTCCTGAGAAAGTCTATGCTGAGCTTGAGAAGAGAGGATTCACTTCGCTGAGGCCCTGCCAGGCAAAGAGCATAGATGCAGGATTGTTTGATGACAAGAACCTCCTTGTGTGCACGCCGACTGCTTCTGGGAAGACGCTTGTGGCAGAGCTGGCATTCCTGAACACGATACTGCACGAGAAAGGGAAAGCAGTCTATGTTGTGCCATTGCGGGCTTTGGCGAATGAGAAGTTCAAGACCTTCACAAAGGACTATCCTAGGATAAAAGTGGCCATCAGCTCAGGCGACATCGACAGCGCAGACCATTTCCTCGAGAGATATGATCTCATAATCACGACTTCTGAGAAGTTCGACAGCCTCATAAGGCACAAGGCGCGCTGGCTCAAGGAGGTGCGCATGGTGATAATCGACGAGATACATCTGCTAAATGACCCTGGCAGAGGGCCTGCGCTTGAAGTGCTGATAACCATACTCCGCAGCATGATCAAGAACCTGCAGCTGCTTGCGCTGAGCGCAACGATTGGGAATCCAAAGGAGCTGGCTGAATGGCTTGAGGCAGAGCTGGTGCTCGACGACTGGAGGCCAGTGAGGCTTGACAAGGGCGTCTATCTCGACGGCGAGATTGAGTTTGAGTGATTTCTAGATAAGAAAAAAAGCGAGCGCGTCCGGACTTTCGTCGACTCTTGCTGAGCAAGGATCTGTTTCGAACCGGAGCCTCCTGGTATCTTCACTCCTTTACAAAGTGTAAAGGCGGCACCGAAGCCAAGTATACTATCCAGGCTATACTACGCGCCCGTTTGAGAATTAATAATTACGCGTTGTTTTTAAATGATTCTGTTTTAGAAGCCTATCGCGGTCAGCAGCGTATTTCATCAATGCCCCTTTTAGATCCTTGAAAAATGGAATAGCTCTGTTAATCTCGTCAAGGTCTATATCCGCATTACCTTTATGAGATTTAACTGTTTTGTTGATTTTTTGATAGATCCTAGGATTTGCTTGCTCCATCAGGTAAAGCAAGAACTCGGTTGCCACCTCCTCAATATAAGGCCAGATTTTAGGTAAGTACTCGGAAGAGTTCTGGAGTTTTTCAAAATCGTTTATTTCTACACCATCCCGGCCTATAGTCCGATACTCTTTGAAATCATTAATCCATGCCTGCTTGCCAAATTCTTTCCCTCTGACAATGATATCTATTGTTCTTCTTAGGAGTAATTGATTCAGTTTCATAGATAAGAGATATTGCGAAGAGATTAATATCAATTCCTATGAAAAAATCGGAGAATTTGCGGAAATATCTTAACTTTTTGTTAAAAAAATTTGCCTTTATGAACCTCAACCTCTTTTGTAAACCTCAGCCTTATTGCCTTTCATGTCATAATAATAAAAATGATCAGGAATCAAGTTTCCCCTGCTATCGCGACGTATCTTAAATTCAAAAGAACCGATGTTTGGTGTATTAATTATTACTCTTGCCACCCGCCCCGTCAATGTGCCCTTATATTTCGCGTGCTTAATTTCATCTGACAATGTTGTGCCCGAGGATTTGAATTGTTCAAACGCATCATAGAACGCTTTTGCTTGTGGTGAAAAAAGCAATTGAATCAAATCCGTTATATCAGCCATAACAAAAAGAATTCGCTTTGATTTTATAAATATTTCTCAAATCACTACTATAAAAGAAAAGTTATTGAAAAAAATAATTCGATAAAGAAATCACATCTTCTCAAGCGTTATCTCAATCGTCGACACTCGGATGTCGTAGCCTTCCTGGCTCTTGAAGCCTTCGGAATCTATGGCTATCCCTTTGAGCTTGATCTGGTCCTTGAGAAACCTTTTCATGGCCACTTCTGCTATGTCAACAGCCCTGCTGATGAACTTGCCCCTGGCCTTGATTATTACCTCATCAGCTCCCTTGGTCGTGAACTGTACAACGACGCTTGTCACATAGTTCATGAACGGCTTGTTACCGATAAAGATAGAGTTGTCCCCTGCCATTCCCCGACCCCAGTAATGATAGTGGTCGCTTACTTGTTGGATTCAGATTTGACTATTCGAGTCACATAGCCGGCTATGATGTTCCTGAGCTTCTTTGACTCGGTGTTGGTCAGCTCTGAGACTTTCTTCTTGTTCTCAGCGAAGTCAGTGCTAAAGCTGCCCGCGTGCTCCTCTAGTAAATCCTGTGTTATCGATTTAACCTTTCTGGTCTTGATTCTGCCCATGGGAGTGAGAAAAAGAGGCGGGTTTATAAAGGTTTTGCCAATTAATCCTGTGCGGTACATGAAAAAATCTGATGAATCCTGTATTCTCAAATACCAACATCTACCAAAATCTACTTAATTGGTAGAAAGATTTATATACTAGTTAATTCTACCAAAATGTACCGATAATTAACGAGTTGGTAATTGAAATGAAGCTTCCGCAGAAACCAATCAATCATAACGTGCTTCTAGTTAAACATTCACAGATTATTTTCAAACTTCTTAGCGATCCCGAAATTGCAAAATTCATATACCAACTAAACAAGGAACATCTTCACTGGGATGAACTTAAATATAAGAAAATGCCAAAAGATGCCAATCCAGAACACATATGGGCTTTAATGAAGGTTCTGCGTAGCAGTCAGTACCGCAGATTTAAATTCTTAAATTGGAACTTAAAATATGTTCTCTTAGATGAGTTTCAAATGAAGCTACATCTTTTAGACAAAGAGACTGCTGGAAGACTTGGTGCTAGCCATGACTCTGAAGGGAAAGTCTTTTCACAAAAGTACATCATCAGCTCATTAATGGAAGAAGCAATTGCATCGAGTCAGCTAGAAGGTGCGGCAACCACACGAAAATTGGCAAAGGAAATGCTGATTAATAATAAGAAACCTCAGACGTACTCTGAAAAAATGATTTTAAATGGGTATAGAACCATCCGAAAAGTTGTGAGGATGAAAGATGATCAGATAACGCCAGATCTCATATTAGCGCTTCATAAAGATATAACTGAAGACACCTTGAGAGATAAAAAATATGAAGGTGTGTTCAGGGACAATAATGAAGTTGTCGTTGGGGATCCGATAAATATTGAGAAAATATATCACCAACCGCCTGATTACAAAGAAATTCCGAAGATGATAGATGAATTTTGCAAATTCGCCAATAATGACGACAAAGATTTTATTCACCCTATAATAAAAGGCATCATTTTGCATTTTTTAATTGGTTATATTCACCCATTCGAAGATGGTAATGGGCGAACCGCCAGAACCCTGTTCTATTGGTATGTACTTCACAAAGGATATTGGTTATTTGAATTCATGGCAATCTCACGCATCATTCTTAGATCAAAAAAGAGATACGGCCTTTCATATTTATATACTGAAAACGATGAAAATGATTTAACCTATTTCATAGATTATCAATTATGCTGCGTTGAAGAAGCTCTTCACGACATGGAAAAATATATTTCTAGAAAGCAGGAGGAGCAGCACGAAGCCATGATGCTGATAAAGAACATTAAGGAAATTAACCTGAGACAAGCTGAAATCCTGAAAGAATTTATGAAGAATCAAGACAAACTGTATGTGCTTAAAGAGATAATGAGTGTTTATGGTGTAGCATATGACACCGCCCGTAATGATCTTCTTTACTTGACAGAACTAGGCTACTTAGAAAAAATAAAAGTTCAGAAGAAGTTTATGTTCAAATTATCTGATAAAAAGCAAATTCAATTCTAGTGCTTCAGCCCAGCTCAACTATCATCTTCGCCGCTGCCTTGGCGGTCATGCCCTGGACATCCTTCTCAGGGTTGACCTCGACAAGGTCTGCCATGCCTATGTTCTTCATCAGCTTCAGGCGCTGGAGCATGTAGATGAGCTCTCTTGAGGTCAAGCCTCCTGGCTCTGCATGGCCTGTCCCTGGGGCGAATGCCTGGTCAAGCACATCGATATCGATGCTCAGATAGGCCTTTGGCCATTGCCTTGCCACGCTCATTATGCTGTCAGTCATCTCCTTGATGCCTTCGAAGCTCATCTCTTTCATGGAGTAGCTCTTTATCTTGTGTGATTCCATGAAGTTCTTCTCTTCCTTGCTCATGTTCCTTGCTCCTATGAGCACCACGCGCTCCTGGTCAAGGATTCCTTCCTCTATCAGGGTCCTGAGATAGTCTTCATGGGTTGGCGGCCTCTGGTCGTCCTGCATGTCAGCGTGGGCGTCGAAGACGATCAAGCCTGCTCCGGGATTGTTCTTTGCGAATGCCTTGAACGCAGGGTAAGTCAATGAATGGTCTCCGCCGACCAGGACGCAGAACTCCCTGTGATTCAGGAGTTCCCTGTATATGGCTTCATGCGCCTCTGTGATGTTAGAATTATCAACCTTGATATCATGCACGTCAAACAATGGCACAGCTCCTCCTTCTGAGAGGTAGAACTCATCCAAGGCAGCAGATACTGCTTCCGGCCCTTTCTCAACGCCATGCTTCTTTGACAATGCTCCTGCATTCAGGGCTATCTTGAACAGCTTCATAGGGCATAGGAATCCCTGCCTTGTTTTAAAGGTTTTCCATGGACTTAGAAAAAGAAAGGCCAGAGGCTTATTTTATAACTTTCACTACGCCGTTGTTCGCATCCACCTCTACAATGTCACCTGTTTTCAGCATTAATGTTACGTGTTTTATGCCTATGATGCATGGCTTTTTCATCTCCCTGCTTATTATTGCTGCGTGGCTTGTAATGCCTCCTTTCTCTGCAATAATGGCTTTGGCCTGTCTAAGAAAAGGCACATAATCTGGAGTGGTGTTTGAAGTCACGATTATTTCTCCATCCTGTAATTTAGGCAATTCATTTATACTTCTTATTACACGCACCTTGCCATTTACTTTGCCTTGGTAAACAGGCGTTCCTTTGAAAACGCTCTTGTCTTCCTGCATCTTCAGGGGCGCTATCCTACCCTGCGCCCTGTTGGCTTCTTCGCCAGTAAAGAGTTCTGCTTTGCCATCATGATAATACCAGACTTGATGAAGTCTTCTCTTAGCTAATTCTTCATGAGAAACTTTCACGTCATTTATTATTTCATAAGGGCTCATAAGATATATATCATCTTCCTGGTAACCTCTCATCTCGGCTATTCTCCTGAGAAGGCTGTTGAAGTAATGGCTGGCTTCCATCACTATCCTTTTTCTGTAATCCTGAGCCGAAACAAGGAATTCTATGATCATTGCGAGGATTTTTAACTTGTCATACTTCCTGCCTTTCAAAGTGGCGAAGAATTTTTTCTTCTCCTTCAGAAAGTTTGGCTCTTCAGCCAACTTTAGGTCCTTAAGGTTCTCAAGTTTTCTTACAAAGTATTCCTTATCAAGATATTTGGTGTCCACATAATTATTTTCGAGCCAGAAATACTTTCTGACGTGCTCGTCAAGCAGCTTGTTAAAATTCTTCTGCCTGGAAATGCTGAGGAGCTCTTTTTCTTCTTCTTTCAGGAATGAACCAGGCAACGCCAGAAGAATGTCCGAGTAATGTTTTGTGTCATCTGGCAACTGTTTCTTGACTTCTTCTGCGAATTCCTTCTCAATAAAGTCAACAGATAGCTCAGGTATCAGGAATAAGGTCCAGAAATCAACATAAAGAGAATATAGCTTAACAAACAGATGAATCAATTCTTTTTCATTATCACGATTAATCTGGTCGAGTTGTCTTGCTGTATTCAAAATATTAGTGCTGATCACCGTCATTTTCTTCCTTGTCTTTTTCAAGAAATCCTTGTCCTTTGAACAGAGCGCCAGTAAGCGATCAGCGCCTTCCCTTATGTCCTGTTCTGAATAGCATATCCTCGCTGAAAAAACATTCTTTATGGAGACAAAGATATCCTTAATCTTCCTCTCATAATAGTCATTCTGCTTATTTATACCATCCATCAACATGTAGGCTATGAGCCCAAGAACGCGTTGGTTAGGAACATCATGAAGCCAATTAACCTCCTGAGAAGTATCTTCAATAATGCCCTCACTTGATATTTTTCTCACGACGCCATCAACAATATTCATCTCTATCTTGTCCCCGTCATTCAGGACTTTGGTTGCTTTCTTTGTGCCGATGATGCAAGGTATGCCAAGCTCCCTGCTGACAATCGCTGCATGGCAGGCCACTCCTCCTTCATCTGTGATTATCGCTTTCGCCTTCCTCATCAATGGGACGAACTCTATCCTAGTCATGCTTGTCACAAGTATCTCCCCTTCCAGCAATTCTTCCTGGTCAGGGTGAAGAATCACATGGGCAATCCCTGTGATGATAGTCTCATTGCCCTTGCCTTTGCTGGCCACCATGCCTTTCAGCTCCTTCGAATCAGTCCTGTCTATGAAACCAAATATCTCATTGGCATCAGCTCCGTAGAAATACGATGGCTGTTCCCCTCTTTTGAAGACCGACAGGAAACCTGACCTTCTCATCTTGAGCTCATGGTCATCCATCTTCTTCCCGTGCTCAATCAACTCTAGCACTTGGTCTTTTGAGTAGACCATTATGTCATCATAGCATATGCCAAACCTTGAGGCAATCTCTTTTGAGAGCACGAGCGTATAGTAGACTTGCTTCATGGTCGAGACTTTTCTCTGGTCAAGCCAATAGGTGAATGATTCAGCAAATTTGATGTCTCGCTTATCCTCCTTCGAGAGCTTCATCTTCGCAGACAGCTTCTTTTTCTGTTCCTTTATGCTGAGCAGCATATTGTCCGTCTGCTTCAGCTCTTTGCTGATGTCGCTGAGCCTCTTGCCAGCGGTCTCTGTCTTCAGCTGGTCGATGACATCATCCATGCCAAGCACGACTGCGGTGTAGAAGTCTGTCTTGAACCAGAAGAACTCATCAAGATATGATTTGATCATCGCACGGAGCTTTCTGTCATCTCTCAGCGCAGAGAGGTCACCCTGCCCGATGCCTTTCTTGAGCTTCTCATCCGAAAGCACATGGGCGCACATCTTCAGGAAGGTTTTCCTTTCAAGGGTGAATGCTGCCGGCTCTGTCGGGTGGGAGAGCTCTGATATTATAGAGCCAGCTTTCTGCTCGTCCATGCTGTCCCTCCTGGCAAAGGCAGGCGTAAGATGGCTTCGTATGAACTCTCCCTTGTCTTCTCCCATGAGGCCATAGCGCCACCACACCTTGACCAGCTTATACACTTTCCTGAATAACGAGCCAAGCTGGGAATCGCTTAAGCCAGCGATCTTTGAGCGGTTGATTCTCCATATGCGATCCATCTCTTCCTGTACAGCCTTCGCTTCTCCTATCATCCCATCGATCCGGCCAGGGTCTCTTAGGCGCCAGGAATAAAGTTCGTCGCTGATCTCGAGATAGCATTTCTTCGTTGTGACCTGACTGAATAAATGGTCAGCCCGGATATAGGCCATACCGAGGTTGTAGTCAATCCTTGTCTTTGCGAATTCATCGATGTAAGACTCATAGACTGCGGTAAGGACCACATTCGAGGCCTTCACCGTCTGCAATTCAAACTCATTCCTCTTCACAAAATCCAAAAGCTCTTTCTTTTCCATCCTATGTTCCCGCTATTTCTTACCCTGCTCCTTTTCCTGTTGTTTCTTCCTTTTGAGTATCCTTACCCAGGCATGGTTGGCGTTCACTTCTACCGTGTCGCCGTCCTTGAGCACCTTTGTGGCTATCTTCGTGCCAATGACACAGGGTTTCTTCAGCTCCCTGGCTGTTATCGCTGCATGGCAGAGCATCCCGCCTTCGTCTGTGATAAGGGCTGCGCACCTGTTGACGACAGGAGTGTCCTCTGGCAGGGTCATGTGAGTCACCAACACAGTGTTCTTGTCAATAATCTGTTGCTTCTTTCTGTCAAGCAAAAGCACTTTGCCTCTGATTTTTCCAGCATAGGCGCATACTCCCTTGATGACTCCGTCATCAGGAAGCTCATACTTGAAGAAGTTCTTCTCAACAGCGTCTATCACCGCATCATCGGTCGTGACATACTCCTTGCCGTCCATGAACATGTAGAAATACCTGTTCCTGCGCCTTGCGAGCTCTGCAAGCTGTGCGTTTGTTACTTTCTTCCCTTTGAGGAATGATTCCATCTCAAGCAAGGTCATGTATCTCAGCAGCTCTCCTTCGATGCCCAGCCTCTTCCCGATAAGGCCAGCGCAGCGCTGTATTAGCCTCTCGGTCGCTGGATAGAAATCAGCCACCATGTTCCTCTCCTTTGAGATGCGCTCCAATGTCTTCTGCTTCAATGCCTGCTGGTTGCTGTCTCCCACCATCCTCCAGAAGACATTATAGACTCCTATGCTCAGCATGCCCAAAGGATAGGCAGAGATTATTATCGACAGGGCTCTCATCGGATTCCTGTCGATGACTGCCTCGGCAGACCTTATCTTCTTGAAAGCGTCTGCATGTATCCTCTTTGCCCTGTCAAGGAAGAACTCCACTGGCTTCCCACTCCTCTCGAGCATAAGAGCTGTCTTTCTCGCGATATCATCCTCGTTCACCAATGAATAGAATATCCCTTCCTTGCCGATGGCGCCCCAGGCGTCGTAGATGAAGCCGACCTCTCTCTTCAACAGGCGGCAGTAGGCCTTGAAGACGACGCTCAGGCATAGCATTGGAAGCTCTCGCTTGGTCGCATGCTTCACGCCATGCTCCTTCATCTTCATTATGATCTGGTCTGGCTTCAGCTCTCCTTTCATCTTTTCCTCTCCAGCAGCCTGACGATGCCGTTGTCTGCGTCGACCTCGATGATATCGCCTGTCTTCAGGACTTTGGTTGCGTTCTTTGTGCCGATCACAGCGATTATTCCGAATTCTCGGGCGACATTCGCTGCATGGCAGAGTATGCCTCCGTCATCCGTGACTATGGCAAGCGCTCTCTTGAGCACAGGAGTCATGTCAGGGTTGGTCATGTGAGTCACCAGCACCTTGCCTGGCTTTATCGTCGAGAGATCCTGCTTTGTGCTTATCAGCAGCACCTCACCCTGCACCTTGCCCTTGTTTATTGCCAATCCTTTCAGCTCAGAGGACTCCTCTTTTATTATCATGCGGTCAATCTTCCTTGACTCTTTCTCAAAATCATCGGTGATTATCTTCTCCTTGCCATGGCGCAGCATCAATATGTAATGCTCATGCCTTTTCTCCTCTAGCTCATCTGCCTTATTGACGCTCAGCTTGCCTTTCAGCAGACCAATTATCTCGCTGAAGCCAAGATAGCTAAGGTCATATCTGGCGCCTTTCTTCTTTGCGATGGCAGCGCAGGCAGCCCTGAACAGCTTGCAATAGTCGATGAATACTGTTTTTCTGTAGTCATGATATCTTCCCAGGACCTTGATCTCGTCTTCGCTGAGCTCCACGCCAGCCTTCCCAAGGTAATGCGTGAAATCCAGGAAGCCGCTGAAATCAAACATCATATCCCTCAAGGCGTATAGCTCTGCGATTATCTGATTGTCATCCATCTTTTTTATCTTAGATGGAAGGCCTACCGGAAGCTTCTTCAGCCTATTAAGGCACATCATCCCCTGGTCAAACTTGTTCTTTAGGTAATCCTTGTCGTTCTTCACAAATGAGAGGATGCGCCTGATATTCCCATCAAAATCCTTCTTTGAGACAAGTATGTCTATCATCCCTTTGCGCGATACGTCAGCAGCGAAGGAATACCTTATCTCAGGGATGGACGTTTGGGCGTTCACCAGCGAGAGCAGCACCAGCTCATGCTCGATAAGGCTGTACTCCCTTGAGAATAGCTTGACTAGCTTCATCGCCTGATCACCTTTACTACGCCGTTGTTCGCATCCACTTCTACCATGTCTCCATCCTTGAGCACCTTAGTAGCAATCTTAGTGCCTATGACACAGGGTATGCCTAGCTCCCTGCTCACAATCGCGGCGTGCGATGTTATTCCCCCTTCATCAGTCACTATGGCTCCTGCTTTCTTTATGGCCGGCAGCAGGAACGGCCTCGTCTGGCCTACCACAAGTATGTCTCCTTTCTTCATCTCAGCCATCTTCTTTGGAAGGTCTTTCTCAAGCCAAGTGAACAAGAAAACTCTTCCTCTGGCTTTTCCTTTGCAGGCAGATACTCCTCTGATCTCATCACCAGCTCTACTCTGTTCAGGAGCCAGCCTTTCTTTCTCTGCGACAGCTTTGCTGCCGAAATAGGATTCCATCTTCCCGTCCTTGACATGGAACAGGTAAGCTTCCTTTCTTTCAGCGATCTTATCGACAGATACATATCTCTTCCTTAGCATGGCATCCTCAAGCTCCCTGAAGCTCAGCTCCCAGATGTTGTCCCGGCTCAAGGTCTCATTTATCTTTCGCCTTGATATCTCTCGTATGGCTTCGACAAAGTCATAGCTTGCCTTGGTCCAGCCAAATCTTAGGTGCATCCTATTGAATCCTATCCTTGCCAGACCTTCGCACATGCCGATTGTCTTCTTATCGATCCTGTGCTGCCTGATGAGGCTCGCCTTTCTTCTTTTAAGGCCTGACCTACGATCTTCAATGGCTCTTATCTTCCCAGCGACATCTTCTTTGAGGTTCTCGTTCAGTAGCTTCAGGTAGTGCTCGAGATTCCATGGATGCGAGACCTCTACTGTTCCTAAGAATAAATATTTAGTGGAATGCCTATCGACCAACTTGTAGAGCGCTGGCTTCTTTGCCAGTTCATCCCTTGAGATTATTCTCTTGCCCTTAAATGATCTCTTTATCTTCTCAGCAATCCTGAGCCATTCCAATTCTTCCTGGATAAGAGGGTCAAGCTCATCTGACAGTGTCAAAGAGGAACATATCTTCTCAGCAACTGCTTGAGAATATCTTTTGCTGAGATTCTCTTTCAGCTCCTGCTCTATCTTTGAGAAATATTGTGGCTGGCAGGAGTGGTAATAGGAATAGACTTTTTGGAATACGTCGAGATGCTCCTTGAATATCCTGAAAAGCTCAAGAGGAGTTATCTTACTGAGATCAAGCCCAATGAACCTATCGTATGCTCTGTCAGCGATTTTGAGGACGCTGCCTGACTCAGCTATGTACTTCTTGAGCTTCTTAGCATCACCAAATCTTCTAAGGCCGAAATCTGCGGATCCTACCATCTCCTGCTCATCAAAGAAGAACTGAGTTCCTTCTCCTTTCCTGAAATAGAACAATATGTTTTTCTCCTGAATGCCTGACACTCTCTTATATCTATTCAGAGAGGTGAAATTTAGTCCTACAGGCTCTCCTGCCAATACGCCCATGGCATGAGCCTCCCACATCTTCTGGAACCTAGCTTTGTTTTTCATCTTATCTTTCTCACGATACCATTATAAGCATCAACCTCAACAAAGTCTCCATCCTTGAAGACCTTTGTCGCTACTTTTGTCCCGATCACACATGGCTTTTTCATCTCGCGGGCGACTATCGCCGCATGGCATGTTATGCCGCCTTCGTCGGTCACGAACGCCACTGCTTTCTCCATTGCCGGAACGAATTCTGGCGTTGTCATCGCTGTTATGAGTATGTCTCCGCGCTCGACTTTTGGTATCTCGTTCTTTGTGATGACAACCTTTGCCCTGCCCTGTATCTTGCCTTTGAATGCGACTGTGCCCTTGACCTCGTCTGCTTCCGCAGATGATCTCTCGCAATAGTCGGCTTCAGCTTTTCTTATCTTCTCAGGGTCTGAGGAGAACTCCAGCTTAGCTGGCTCAAGGGTCATGAGCGTATATCCTCTCATACGCCTAGCTATCTCATCCTTCGGGACATCTACACCGTTCAATATCTCATCAATCCTCAGGTGTATGAGCTCTCTATGGCTGAGGTTTCTGCTTTTGGCAACTGCTTCAAGCAGGTTCTTGACATTGAAGAATGCCTTGTTGAGATAATCTGTCCTGTAGGTCCTGAAATAAACAAGCTCCTTTGTGATCATCACAAGATTGAACAGATTCTCATCAGCTTTCAGCTCAGACATGATCTTCTCGCATTCCCTGCGTATCTTTGCCTTGTGCTCCTGCAGCTCAGCCAATTTCTCCAGAGGATTGCCCTTTATTTCCATGCATCTATCAAATATTTCTTTTTCAGTCCATGGATTGTCCTGGCCTCCTCTTGCGTTGATCCAGCCGTATTCATACACATGGTCAGATATCTTCTGCCTTATCTCTTTTGTGAGGGCGTCAATCTTCGTTATATCTTTCTTGTCAAGCAGCTCCTTTATCAGGAACAGGTTGGCCTGCTCCAGCGGGGCAAAATTCTCTTTGGATGGGAACAATAGTATGCCAAGGTCCTCGTCAGGGTTCGGCCTGTCCTTGACCTTCTTCCTTAATTCGCGCTCCACAGGGAACTCGATGTTGAAGCCCATCAACGATACCGCATAGGTCTTGTATTTCTCTGAGAACTGCCTGAACAGGCTGATGAGCTCCTCTTTCTTGGTCTTGGAGTAATCTGTCTTTCTTATGCGCTCACTAAGCTGCATGAGCTCCTCGCCGAGAGCATATATGTGCTCAAAGACACGCGCGAGATATCCTTTCTCTCTCTTGTTCTTCTCAAAGACAACATCCCCGAAATCAATAGCCTCGGGGCCGTAATAGAATCTGCCGTTGCAATAGCAGCACCTTGTATAGAAATCAAGGAAGAATACCTTCTGATAACTGGAGGTGTCAGCGTAGCTCCCCAGGAAATGATCACATATCAATGGCACATACATCCTTGTGACCGTAAGATACAGCTTCTTCTTCGAGTCCTTCATGTATTGCTCATTCTTGAATGAATCTTTCTTCACCATGCGTGTCCCTCTTATACAAGCGTCGTTATCGGCCTGCTCTGCAGTATGAAAATCTTGCCTTTCCTGTCGACAGCCCATTCTATGTCCTGGGGCTTTGCGTAATGCTGCTCTATCAGCATCCCGACCTTTGCCAGGTCGATTATCTCTGAGTCCTTCAGGCACTGCGTGTTCGCTTTTACGCTGTCAAGCGCTATCTCCTTGTTCTTGCCTGTCTTCTCATCCTTGATGATAGCCATCCTCTTCTCATTCACTGCTTTGCTCTGCATCTTCAGAGGAGACTTA
Organism: archaeon; assembly: GCA_043801165.1. Taxonomy (GTDB): domain Archaea; phylum Nanobdellota; class Nanobdellia; order Woesearchaeales; family SM23-78; genus SM23-78. The sequence goes on along the minus strand of JAZDMG010000036.1, from coordinate 128,224 downwards.
TCGATGATGTATGTGTCAGGCGTCACCTGGCCTGAGACAACAGACTCTCCAAGGCCGAAGCTGCCCTCGATGATCATCTCATCCCTGTTGTTGTTGACAGGGTTGGCTGTGAACATCACTCCTGCCTTGTCAGAGTCAACCATCTCCTGGATTACCACTGATATCAGCACCTTTTCATGGTGGAACTCATTTATCACCCTGTAATAGATCGCCCTTGCGGTGAACAATGATGCCCAGCATTGCTTGACAGCCACAAGGATGTCCTTCTCTCCTTTGACATTAAGGAATGTTGCCTGCTGGCCTGCGAAGCTTGCTGTCGGCAGGTCCTCTGCCGTCGCAGAGCTCCTCACTGCCACGAATCCTGAGCCAAGGGCCCTGTAATCCCTTATTATCTCCTCCTCGATCTCGCCAGATATCTTGCCAGCCATTATCATCTTCTCTATCTTCACGCTTGCCTCGTCCAATAGCTTCGTGTCCTCGATGTCAAGCTTCCTCAGCAATGAGAATATACCCTCCTCAAGCTTGTTGTCCTTCAGGAATTTCTTGTAGGCATTGACTGTTATGCAGAAGCCATTCGGTATCGGGAAGTGGTTGAACATCTCTCCGAGATTGGCTCCTTTGCCTCCGACAAGCGGCAGGTCTTTCTTCGACAGCTCCTTGAACCATGCAATCAAGTCAGGCCTGATCTCGAGCTCTTCTGTCTCGATCGGGATCTTGCTTACTTCAATTATCTTCTCCTCTTTCTCGAATGCCTTAATCCTCTTCTCGAATTCAGCAGCAGTGATCTTCCTGACAACGCCTTTGTTGGCGTCGACCTCAAGGCAGTCTCCATCTTTGAATGCCTTTGTGGCGATGACAGTGCTTATGATGCAGGGCTTGCTCATCTCACGTGAGACATCTGCTGCATGGCAGCTAGCATCACCCTCGTCTGTGACTATGGCTATCGCATTCTCCATCGCTTTCCTGAACTTTGGAGCAGTCATCTTCGTCACAAGGACATCGCCTGTCTTGACCTTCTTCAGGTCAGAGGCTGTTTTCACTATCCTTGCTCTTCCAAAGACCAAACCTTTGTTGATGACAGTGCCTTTGAGCTCTGTCTGGATGATTGCTGCCTTCTTTGGCGCAGTCTTGCTGATCGCCTTTTTATTTTCATTTTTATTTGTTTTATTCTTAGTCTTGTTTTTTCCCATGATTCTCACCACTCCGCTGCTTCCGCTAGCGTCAATCTCAATGATATCGCCATCATCCAGGGCCTGCATCGCATTGAGGCATCCGACAAGGCACGGTATCTTCAGCTCTCGCGAGATTATCGCTGCGTGGCTCGTGATTCCTCCCTCATCTGCGATTATGGCTCCCGCCTTCTTGGCTATGACCATCATGTTAGGCTGGGTCATGCTGGTGACAAGCACTTCTCCTTTCTCGAAGTCCCTCATGCTCTCCTTCAGCATCTCAAGGTCACCGATAATCACCTTTCTAACCCTGCCTTTGTAATGGCCAGGAGAGGCTGTCTGGCCTCTTATCTTTAAGACCAACCCACCCTGATGCTTCTTGATCCTCTCATCGAACAATCTGTCAGCTTCCTGGCTGCCAATGACTCTTACCTCTGAGCCGCCATCGTATACGATGGCGAATGATTTCCTCCTGTCAGAGATGAGCCCATGGATGTCTCCGGCGTACTTCTTGGCAAGAAGCTGATTCACCTCTTCACATGTAACAAAATTGAATATGTCAACAAGGACTATGTCTGTGGCTCTGGAAAGAGCTTTCCACAGATTGCGAGCGAGGTAATAGCATCCTCCCCAGTATGATTTTATGTTCATTCGCTCGACAGCCTGAGTCTGGAGGAAATTAGCCAGATACTTTATCTCATCCTTTTCCTTGCCAAACTTCTTCAGCTCATCTGACTGGCGCTTCTTCAGCTCTGATTTATCCTTTGACAGCCTTGAGGCTTCATCATGATAGTTTGCGCTCTCAGTCTTCTCCCGTTCCCTTAGGAACTTAAGCGCGTTCTGCTCTGAGAATTCTCCATAGAACAGCCAAGGATAGCTTGATGCATGAGCCGACAACTCTTCATCAGATGGCTTGCCTTTCCCAAGCAGCTTCAACCAATCAAGATGCTCTTTCTGGATGTCATCCAGCTCTGTCGGGCTGACAAACAAGGTGAATTCATCTATCCATTTATCTTCATATCTTTTCTGAAGTATCGCTATGAGCTTCTGCTCTGCTGCAAACGTCATCTCTGTGCGCGTGCTTCCGAAATATGATATTGAGTCGCGCATGAACAGCATGAATTGGTTGTTGTCCTTTATGAGCTCATCAACACCAACCTCGGAATAATCCTTTTTCTCTATTGTGCGGATCCATCTCCACCAATCAGCTCTTTCCTTGAAGTATTCTTTCCTGTAGCCGGCGAAGAACTTTCTGTCAAGGTAATGCTTGCCGTATCCCTTGAAATCTTCAATCTGGGACTTTGGCATGTAAGCAGAGACTACCTGGCCATCATAGTAATCGAAGATCGATTTGCCTTTGAAATATTTGCTGTCCCTGACTGCCGTGGCAGAAGCCATGTATGAGTACATCACCGGAGCCATGCTCCAGGAGAAGATCCACTCTTCATCATTTTTACCATTATTCATTCTGACTTCCTCTGAGATTATTTTCTTTACAACCCCTGCATCAGCATCCAACTCAACTTCATCACCGTCTTTCAGCACTCTCGTCGCATTGTCCGTCCCTATCACGCAAGGCAATCCCAGCTCTCTTGAGACGATCGCCGCATGGCATGTGACTCCTCCTTCATCGGTTATCACTCCTGCTGCTTTCTTCATCAGCGGCATATACTCTGGCCTTGTCATGCTGGTGACAAGTATCTCTCCTGCTTTGAACTTGGCAAAATCCTTCTCTCCAAGGACTATGCTTACCTTGGCCCTGACTTTTCCTTTGCAGGCAGATTGGCCAATAAGCTCATCTGAGCTTATTGAGTCCTTGTCCACCAGGGCAAAGAGCCTCTTCTTGGTCTCATCAAATCCTCTGTACTGTATCACAAGGCCTTTCCTGTTGAAATACAGGGCGCATCCATCGTGCCTTCTCTCAAGCTCATCAGCATAATCCTTCTCCTTGTGCCTTTCTGTCATGAAATCTGACTCAAAGACAAAAGGAACCTTCTCAGAACCAATTTTTCTCCTCTTCAGGATCTCCCTTGCGGTGTTCGAGAGCAAGGTGATGTTCTTCTGCACCGCTTCCTTCCTCATGTCCCGCAGGCTAATGCACAGCTGTATAAATCCAGCCAGCAATCTGAGCTTCTTGTCAAGCTTCTTCGTAAAGGCAGCCAGCTCTGATCTGTTCTTTCCTAACTCTCGTTTAGCTTTTGAGAGTTCTGCCTTTATCTTTGCCTTTCCGCCCAAGCTCTTGATCCTTTCATCTGTGATTCCCTTTATCCTCGAAATATCCTGCGCTTCATAGTAGTCTGTGAATATCCACTGCCTGTTATAGTCGCTCATCTTCGCATCGATGAGCAGTCGGTCATACCTCGCTGCGAATGACTCTTCGCATATCTTTGTGGTCATTCTCAGGAAATCATCGAATCCTTTGCCTTCTTTTGAGATTGCATCATAGTATCTGCGTATCATGGCCGCATCCAATGACTCTGAGAAGACTGTGCAGGCGATGAACCGGTACATGCGGATGAAAAACTTCCTCATCAGGGAATCAAGCTGCGCATCAGCAAGACTGGCAAGCCTCTTGGGAGAATATCTCATGTAGTCTGCCTTTATCTCTTTCTCGATGAGGTTGAAATCCTTCATTTCCAGCAGCTTCTCGGCCGATCCTTTCTGCTGAAGGTGCTTATAGGTCGCGTTCGTTGTCTTCTGATAGATTCCTTTGTCAAAGAAAACAGCCCCGTAATGCGGCTTGAGCACTGTTATCAGCGACCTGAAATCAAAATCATAATACCTGCTGCTGTAGGGTGGGAAAAGCCCAGGGATGATCGACTCAAAAGCCAATCCTGAGAAGTTTCCTTCCTGCTTCATCGTGACCTGACCTTTCATGTCTTTCACGAACAATGCTGCAGCGTCGACATCAACCTCTGATGATTTTGAAGCAGAGCTATCTGATTGTATCTTCTTGACTGTTCCGTTGTCGGCGTCGACCTCAATAAAATCTCCGTCTTTGAAAACCTGAGTGGCTGTTTGCGTGCCAACTATGCAAGGAATTCTCAGCTCCCTGCTTATGATAGCAGCGTGACATGTAAGCCCGCCTTCATCTGTCACAATAGCCTTTGCTTTTTTCATCGCAGGCATCAGTTCAGGCCTGGTCATTATTGATATGAGAATATCTCCGGAGTTCATCTTCTCAAAATCATTAATGTTATTGATTATCTTAGCAGGCCCTTTGACCTTGCCACTATAAGCAGCAGTCCCCTTGACTGATTCTATATTGCCAATCGTCTTTGATTCCAGCTCTTTTATGATGTTGGCCGCTTGTTGACCATAGAAGGTCACAGGCAGATAACCTGTGTAATTTGTTATCACGAAAGGAGAGCTGAACCTGCGTTTCAGGACAGCGATATAATCATCTGAAAGCTTTGTTGATTCGAGCTCAGATGGTAGCGCGCAGGAGACCTGTTCAAGAAGAACGTTGTTTTCCTTTGCAATGAGGCGCATCAGCTCCATCAACCCATAATTAGTTTTGCAAACCATCTCCTTCTTCCTGAGATCACGCCAATCAGCCAGCTCTGAGAAGAAATCGAAGATCCTAGCGTCGTGAGAGCTTATCTTGCGAGTTCTTATTATCCCCGCTCGCGCAGCATTCGTTTCCTTGAGATGAGATTTTATTTGAGCCACCTCGGCACTGATGCCTTTCTTGTCATTTGAATACTTGTCGAACAACCTATTGAAATGATCAGGCGAGATTATGTCCGCGCTCTGCCAGGAAGCCTGATACCAGTAATATTTTGCGTGATGCGACTTGATAAGCTGCTTCTTGCCAGAAAGCACAATCTTTGATAGATCGATAATCTGCTTCTGGGTGTAAGAATATTCTCGGGGGCTTGTTAATATTGCCACCTCTTCAGCTGTAAGATTGTATTTTGAGACGTATTCTCCGACGAAATACTGCCACCAAGGATCATAAAGCTCTATTATGATCGACAGCCTCCATGTGGCGATATTGTTATTGATGTAATCAGTCATCTTCTTCCTGAAATCATCCTTCCAGCAGATGAGGTTCTTCAAGAGAGAATGATTCTTCTTAACGAGCAGGCTCCATTGCTTGATTCGCTTCTTCAGGAACATAGGATCATCGATGTATTTAGCTAGTAAGTTCTTGGCCTTGGCCAGCTCTACAGCCTTATCGAAATAAGCCACATTATTCGCCTTGTCCTGGATGATGATAGCGCTTGACCTCCCCCATTCATGATAGACGCTCATGTAAGGGCCTGAGATGAAGAAATAGATTATGTCGCCGCCCTGCTTATACCAATCTTTGCTCCTAATATTATTGATGCACTCTGAAAAAACTTTGTCATCAGCAGATGAATCAATCTTCCTTATGATGCCACTGTCAGCGTCGACTTCTATGAGATCTCCGTCATGAAATACCTTTGTGGCGATCTTGGTGCCAATCACACACGGCTTGTTCATCTCTCTGCTGATTATGGCTGCATGGCATGTCAAGCCGCCTATCTCTGTGACGAATCCAGCCGCCCGTCCCATAGCTGTGATGTAATCAGGAGTCGTCTCAGGCGCGACAAGTATGTCTCCTTCCTTGACTTTGCTGACATCCTCTGCTCCATTGACTATCTTTGCTTTTCCTATGACTCTTCCTTTGCAGGCAGATACTCCTCTGAGCTCTGTGATATTGACATCAATCTTTTGCTCATGTATCCTCTGCTCTTTCCTGAGAGCTTCTCCGACAAGGATTTCTGTCTGGCTATCAGAGATGGAGACCATCCCAAACTCTTTCTTTCTCTCTTTCAGCCCAAAAGGTATTTTCCCATTTTTCAGGAATGTGATCAGCTCATCGTACGTCATCGATACCATCTTATCATAAGCCAGGCCTTTCTTTTCACCAGCTTCCTTTATCATATCCCAATAGGTGAATGATACCATCGCTATGGTTTCCATAAGGTTTGATCTCTGGAATGCTAGCTCTGAGACGATCCTTATCACTTCCTTGAACTTTTCAGGCGCCTTCTGCTTCTTGATCTTCTCATTCGAGCTCTTGTCCAGCTGCTTTTTCTCCTCCAGAAGTTTTGCTCGCGTCAATGGCTCTCCTTCGAATGAATGGGTTCCGACCCAGGCATATCTTTTGACAAAATCATCCATCGCTCTGCTGTTCTTGAGATCAAGCTGACTAAGTTCATTCCTGTATTTCATCAGCAGAGTATCACGAGAAGGCCTTATGTTCTGAGCTATCTCTGAAAAAGATAATCCCTCCTTGTCGCACACTCCCTGCAGGTATTTGCTTATCCCAAAATCAAATAATTCCACTAGCATGGAGCATCCGCAGAAATCCTGCAGTTCAAGCAGGAAGCTCTTTAGGTCCTTGCCGTCCTTGAACCTCAAAAGATCCTTGGTCCTTTTATCGCATACAGCAAAGAAATTATCGAACCATTTAGGGTCATTCATGAGCTTGTCTGATGCCAGCTCAAATATCTTCTGCACATCATTCTGAAGCAAGTAGTAATGACCATGCAACACCTTGAGATGGCCTTTGAGAGGAGCCATCCCGATTGATTTCACAACAGAGGTCTCCTGAACCCTGAACCAAGGGCTGGTGAAAAGTACAACCTGATTCCATCTGCCCCAATAATACCATTTCGATGGATCATTCCTGATTGAGCCAAGCAGAATCATTTTGATTTAGATCCTCCTGATAATTTTCTCACGACGCCTTTGTCAGCATCAACCTCAACAACATCACCATCCTTGAACGTCCTCGTGGCCTTTCCCGTGCCAATGATGCATGGCTTGCCCATCTCACGGGAAACAATCGCGGCATGGCAAAGGATCCCTCCTTCGTCTGTCACAAATGCCGCTGCCTTCTCCATCGCAGGGACATAGTCTGGCGTCGTCATAGCTGCAATAAGAATATCTCCTGGCTTCACCTTACCAAGCTCGCTGTTATGCAGGACAACTTTCACTTTACCAATCACTTTCCCATTGTTGGCCACAGTCCCCTTGACCTCATCAGCAGCATCTTCTTTCTTCAGCTCCTTTTGCTGTGAATATCTGTCAATGACCCTCTTGGCCTGCTCTCCCTCGACATAATGGACTGCTCCATTATATGTCCTGAGGGCGAAATTAGCCCTCTCCTTGAGCTTCTCCTTTGATGGGAACTTCTGCTCTGCTATCTCATGGGGCAGGCATCTCATTATCTCGTCGCTACTGAGGTTGTTCCTCCTGCCGATCTCAAATATCAATGGCATCAGGTTGGCAAAGGTTCCTGACAAAACATCTGTTCTGAAGGTCCTGACAAAGACGAACGCCCTTATCAACTGCACCAATTCCCTGAGCTTTTTCGATGCTTTCAGCTCTGATAATGATTTATCTGCATTGGCTTGTATTGATCTATTGAACTTCAGGAGCTCAGCCAATCTTTTCTCAGGGCCAGATGATGAGAGGAACTTGACTCTCTCAAGGATATCATCATAGTCCCATATCGGCCCTACGCCGTACTTGCATCCGATATGGCCATATTCCAGCGAGTGATCTTTTATTTTCTTTTTCAATTCAGGAGTGAGGCCTTTCCTCTTGTGCTCTACAGCCAGCTCAAGAATACTCTCCTGCTCAAAGAATCCTTCATTCGGCTTTGTTGGCGTCGTCAATGCTGCCCTGTGCCTTGCGAATGTTTCCGGGTCAAGATCATGCTTCTTCAGCTCCTTCTCAAGCTCCTCTGCCAGATAGCCCTGTATAGAATGCGGAATCATTATGTATATGTCGAATTCGATTATGCGCTTCATGCATTCCTCGAACAGTGAGCTGAGCTCAGCATCGGTAAGCTTGGAATGGTCCTTCTTTCTGATGCCAAGGGAATACCTCATGAGCTCATCGCCTTCTTTCTCGCAGCGCATGGCGACGCCAAGGAAGAATCGCTTGTCCTTCTCATGCAATGCAATTATCTTCTTCCTCTCCTCAGCTATCTTGGCAAAATCATAAAGGATGACTTTCTCTCCCGCATATATCGAGTCATGGGCATGCTCATAGCCGAAGTAGCGCTTGGAGCGTTCCTTGTCCCCGACTCCAAGCGGGAAAGCTATCTCCAGCAGCAGTGCTGTCTGCCTTGCGACCAGGTGCCTGAAATCAGAGCCTGGAGGAAACTCGAACAATGAAAGGTCGTCTGTCAAGATTATCTTGTCAGAGAAGAATGACCTTGCCATCGGCTTCTGGGCAGCACCATCGCCAATTCCATTATGTCTATTGCCTGTGGGCCTGTCTATCAGCCTAGCAATGCCCTGCACAGTATCAACCTCGACGATGTCTCCGTCCTTGAATGTCTTTGAGGCATTGCCTGTTGCGATCAAGCAAGGGATGCCCAGCTCTCTTGAGACGATTGCTGCATGGCAGGTGAGCCCTCCCTCGTCTGTTATTATCGCAGAGGCTTTTCTCATGGCAGGCACGAACTGTGGAGTCGTCATCGGAGCTATGAGTACATCTCCTTTGCTCATCTTGGCCATCTCTGCCGGTGAGATCATGATCTTTGCTGTGCCGCGCACAGGCTTCTCTGACTTCGAGGCGGCTATGCCTTTCACAGAGCTTGCGCCGTCGCAGCCGCGGATGACATGGTGAAGATATTTCTCAGCCTCTTTTCCTCTCAGCTCATGTATCTTGCCGCTCTTATTGGTCTTCATGGTGATGAAAGGGTTGTGGATGCGTTCATTGGCTAGCTGGGAGAGCTTTTCCCTATCATTGGCGTGCTTCTTGAGCTCCTCCATCCTGAGGAATTTCGCCTCGAGCCTTGTGATCCCCAGCCGAGCAGCTATCTCTACGATGATCCTGTCAAATGCCATATTCAGGGGATAATGGATCTCTTTCCTCTCATCGGTCATCACCACCAACTGCTGGAAATCCTTCACCAAGCGCAGGATGTCGTCGCTGATGGCGTGCTCCTGGATGAGGGCTTTCTGCCTCGATGAGATATCTTTCTCATAGCCAGCAATCCTAGCTATCTTCTGGCTGATCACATCGCTCTCTGCCTGGATGTGCTCCTTTGCGTAATTGATGTAATGCTCCTCGTCAAAGAGCGCTTCTGCATCATAGCCGAACGGTATCCAGATATAGCGCTTGCTCAAGGCCTTGATCCTAAGATGTATGCTCTTCGGAAGCTTTGCCTTTATCTCAGCAACCGATTTGTCAAACAATTTTTCCAGATGCTTCTTCTTCAGCAAGAGCACAAGCTCCAGGAATTCCTTCTCCTCCATCATGGTGAAGCTTGGCTTGGGAGGCGTCAACAGCAGTGCGATTTCATCCTCTGAAAGGCCGTATCGCTTGGCAAGCCTTGTGTGCAGCTCCTTTGAGAGCAAATCCCCACCAGCATACCATGGGAAGACATTCATCGCATCAAAGAGCAGCCAGAGCTTCTTGGTCTGCTGGTATAGAGAGAACAGCTGCTTCATCGGCCTCTTTGAGAGGTCCAATGCCATCACCCTGCGCTGGAACTTCAGCAAGCGCATGCCTTGCCTGTGCTGGAGAGCATTCATCTTAGAGACATAACTCTTTTCGCGCATAATTCTCCCAAAGATATGGCTCTGCACCGCATCCCAATCATCCTTATAGAAGAAATATGTCGCCTTTGGATAGCTGAAATAGTAGAAATAAGTGCCTATGGCCTTGCCATGGAAACGCTTTGTCTGATTAGATGTCTGGCTGATCAGATTCCATAGTACTGGCTTATAATCCGCCTTCCTGTCGCGCAGAATGCTGAACTCTGGCCTGTCAGACTTCCCCTTGTCTTTCCTGTCCAAGATCCCCCCCGCTAAGCTGCCATTGGTCTAGCAGATTGGTATATAAAGCTTACTGAAAAAACAGGCATTTTCACGTCAGAAACAGTGGCTCAGCAGTTCCTCAACAGGTCAATGGCCAACTTGGGGTCTTTGCTGCCCCAGATGTAGCTGCTGGACACCAATATGTCTGCGCCTGCATCGATGACTTCGCTTGCTGTCTTGTCGTTGATCCCACAATCAGCCTCTATCGTCAAGTTCGGCTTCTTCTTCCTCAGGGCAGCTATCTTCTTCAGTGTGCTCTTGAGGAGCTTCTGCCCTGCTTTGCCAGGATGGGCTGTCATCACAAGGACAAGGTCGATGTCATCAAGATACTTCTCTATCTTCTTCACCGGAGTCTCAGGGTCGATGGCAAGGCCGACAAGGACTCCTTTCTTCTTTATCTTCTCGATGAGCTTCTTCGGGGCCTTGCAGGCCTCTGCGTGGAAGGCGATCATGTCAGCCCCTGCCTTGATGTATTTGTCGACGACCTTTTCCGGCTCCTTCACCATGAGATGGACTTCCTTTTTCAGGACTCCTGTGTTAGTGTTCTTGACCAGCTCGTGGTCGAATGTCTTCTGCTTCACGAATTTCCCGTCCATGACATCGAAGTGCACATAGTTGGCGGTGCTCACCCTCATCAAGGCCTGGTCTATTATGGTCTGGTCAGTATAGTCCAAACTCAATATGCTCACAGATATCTGCGTTATCAATCATACCACCACAGGGCATTCCTGGAGAATGATATTTATAAAATTAATCATTTTTTAGACGAAAACTCACTCCCATTCTATGGTTGCGGGCGGCTTGTTCGTTATATCATAGAATACAGCGTCTATCCTTTTCATGCGCAAAAGGCTGTCAGCGATGTTTTTCACGATTTTTGGAGGAATCCTGCTGAATCTTGCCGTCATCGCCTCCTGGCTGTCGACGGGCCTTAAGATTATGCTCTCTCCTCCGTCAACGGATAAAGGCGCAAGAACAACCGGCATCTGCCATATCTTATCGTAAAAGCCATTCTTTTTTATGGATTGAGTAACGATCGCATCCGCTCGTCTCAATAAATTGATCCTGCTCTTAGTCATTCGCCCATCCTTGAGCGTGAGCAGCCCCTTTCTCTTTTTCACAAGGAGAAGAACCCTGTTTATCTCAGGCATCTTGTTTGTTATGCTTGTTGATATCCTTTCAAGCTCAGGCCATCCTTTCCAGGCAGATATCACAGCCGGATGCTTGTATGTTCTGCAATCTCCCTGCACCCCGACACTTTTTATTGGAAGAACAAAAGCGCTCTTTTCAATCCTTCTCACTTTTTCGTTTATTCTCGAGACGTCCTCTGCTTTTTTATCATTGCATAATATCCTGACCGCAAGGCCTGGCCCTGGGAAAGGATGCCTCTTGACGATGCGGTCAGGCAGGCCAAGGGTTTTCCCCAGCGCCCTGACCTCGTCCTTGTAGAGATGGGACAGCGGCTCTATCACCTTGCCTTTTCTTATCAGGATTTGCATCTTAGGAACCCTGTTATGGTGTGTTTTTATCAGCTGCGCATTCTTTGTGCCCTTGGACTCAATGGTATCAGGGTAGATGGTCCCCTGGGCAATAACCCAATCTCCGTCTGATAATATCCGCTCGGATTTCTCTGATATTATGTCAATGAAAAGGTTTCCTATTATTTTCCTCTTCTCTTCAGGGCCCACCGTATCCTTCAGCGCATCCAGGAATTTTTCAGAACAATCAATGATCTCCAGATTGTCAAAACCCAATCTTTCAAGGGCCTTCCTGACTTTCTCGCTCTCATCGGCTCTCATGAACCCAGTGTCCACGTGGAGACCAAAGACATTCTCTTTCCCGAGCGCCTTATTCAGGAGAGTGAAAAGCACGACCGAATCAACGCCTCCGCTAACCAGGAGAAAAACCTTCTTGACATTTTTCAAGCATCCATAAATCTCATTAGCATAATTCTCAGGGTTCCATTCTCTTTTGCATGAGCATATCTTTCCTGCAAAATTCTCAAGGATTCTGATGCCATTCACTGTGTGCATTACTTCGGGATGGAACTGTATGCCAAAAATATTCCTTTTATCGTCAGCCATTCCAGCAACGCGGCAATCACCAGATCCTGCAATAGCCCTGAAGCCAGCAGGCATCTTCTTGACAGAGTCTCCGTGGCTCATCCACACGACCTGCTTTTTTCCAAGACCATCAAAAAGAGTATCGCGCTCGATATTTATTTTGGCAAGCCCATACTCCCTGACAGCCCCTTTGCTCACTTCACCGCCTAGCTTGTAAGCTATCAGCTGATGGCCGTAGCAGATGCCGAGCACAGGCAGTTTGCTTGAGAAAATCTTGGAATCAATTGACGGAGCATGTTTCTCATAAACGCTTGAAGGGCCTCCTGAGAGGATTAAGCCCCTTACGGTTCCTGTTCTTATCTCCTGCAGTGAATCTTCAGGAAGAGCAATGTCCACAAGAAAACCAAGCCTCCTCAGCCTGTTACTTATAAGGTGGGCGTATTGGCCGCCGAAATCCACGACTAATATCCTATCCATAAGAGAATAAATAAGTTGATATTTATATTTTTAATCATTTCATCGCAGAATATTCGAAAATCATATAAATTCACATCACCAGAACAGAGTTTTGGTGAATGATACTGATGGACAAGAAAAAAATAATACTGATCGGGGACCATGGCGGCTTTGAGCTGAAGGAGAAGGTGAAGGCCTATCTGCTCAAGAGCAGCGACTTCATTGTCGAGGATATGTCCCCTAAATTCGTTGACCTTGATGATTACCCTGACATATGCATACCTGCTGCAAAGAAGGTGGTCAAGGATAATGCCCGTGGCATATTCATCTGCGGCACAGGCGCAGGCATGTGCATATGCGCCAACAAGGTGAAAGGGATAAGGGCAGCGCCTGCCTATGATGAGAAGCTGGCCAGGCTCATAATGCAGCATAACGATGCCAATGTCCTTTGCTTGGGCGGCAGGGTCATGGATGAGAAAAAGGCCATCACGATAGTGCGCGCATGGCTCAGCTCAAGTTTCCTAGAGGGAAGATACTCCAGGCGCAATGAAAAGATTGCCAAGTTCGAGTCAGAGCAATAGAAACATCCTGCTCATCATTTCTTTATGCGTTCTCTTGCTATCTTGACAAGGTCATCCTCGTGTATCCCGAAGTGCTTGTAGAGCACTTCGCTTGTCGCAGACTTGCTGTACTCCTTCATGCCTATGTTGACGGTGTCATATCTGGGAGCAGTCCTTGTCTTCTGGTGATATGACTGCAATAGCGCATTGACTCTGTCCCTGATGCCTGTCTCGATGTAATGGTCCTCGAATGTCACGACCAGCTTTGCATCTGACAATATGCCTGCGAGCTTCTCTGCCTCAGGTATCATCGCAGGCGTCGGAAGATTGATGACAGTCACTCCGACTTCGCCTTTGAGCATCTCTGCTGCTTTCACAGCCCTGCCTGTCGGGGTCCCATAGGTCACGATGACAACATCATTGCCGTAATTCCTCAGCACATCGAACTTGCCTGGATCAAATGAATAGTTCTCGTCGTAGAATGGCCTGTCGCTCCCCTGCCTTGTCATGACCATGAGGTCTGACCTTCCTGTGGCCAGGTGCATGTTTCCAAAATTAGCTCCCATGTATCTTATCTGTGCGTCTGCCTGGTTGGCGTCTGCAGGGCAGAAGGTCTGCCATCCAGGATGGCCTGACAACACAAGATAATTTATGGGAGAATGGGTCTTTGAATCCTCACCGACATCGATTGAATTATGGGTCGTCACTAGCTTCAGGTTGCCGTCATTCATCGCCGTCAGGAAATGGTCGTTGTAGGTCATCGAGTGGCCGAATGCTCCGAACATCGCCAGCCATGTTGAGATGCCTCGCGCTGACATGGTGCCTGCCACGACCGCAGCAGTGTTCTCCTGTATCCCTATCTGGAGGAAATTCCTAGTGAACTTCTTCAGCTTCTCAAGGCCGACTGACCCTGCGAGATCGCAGTCGACGAATGCCATGGGAGAATAATCTTTCTGCTTCGGCTTGCCAGCGATATCCATAGTGGTTTCTGCCATGCTGAGCATCGCTGCCTCGGTAGCCTTCCTGCAGGCAGTCGGAGTCGTGTAGACAATCCTCTGGCCAGTATTGATCTGAGGCACAAACTGCGGCCTTCCAGCAAAGCCAGTCAACCGCGAAGAATCTGCGCGTATATTCCTATATTCTTCAAGGCGATTCGGCCTGTCTATCGCCTTCAATGCGGCGTCAAGGTCAGCGACAGGCTTTCCATGGTACTTCCATCCGCCGGCCTCTGCCTCAGGCACTCCTTTGCCCATGGTAGTCTTCACGAGAACAGTTGAGACATTGAGATTCTTTGCTTTTGCTATCGCCGCATCCAGGACCTCGAACCAATATCCGTCGATGGCAGGTGTCTGGCCTCCAACATCCACCCTGTCGACGACAGGCATCATGTTGGCCACAGCCCTTGCCTTGATGTTCATGGGCATTATGTTCTTTGTCTTGTCAGACAGCTGCATGCTGTTGATATCTATCACATGAGCTATCCTCAGGCCGAACATGAATTCGTATTTGCTGATGGCTCTCTGGGCTTCATCCAGCCCGCCCTTTGTCTGGGCTCCGTCGCCATCAAAGGCATAGACCATCGTGTCATTATGCCCCAGAAGCCTGTCCGCAAGGTTATGGCCTAGAGCGATCCCTAGCGTGTTCCCTAGATGGCCTGTGGAATCCCATATGAAAGGGAAATGATGCGTCACGTGGCCTTCAACAACATCCTTGATGCCCCTGAAATTAGCGACGATCTCATCATGCTTTCCGCGGAGATAAAGATTGGCAAGGACAGAATATGCTGCTGCAGAATAATGCCCTGCCCCGAACACCAGCTTATCCCTGGAGACATCATAGGGATCGTTTGGGTTGAGGTCAGCCCTGTCAATGAACATCAGCATGGCAGAAGAGAACCCTATGGGGCCTCCGATGTGGCCTGACTTCGCTAAGAATGTCATGTGCAATATGTCAGAGACCGCCTGCCATCTTCGCCAATCAAGATCGCCTTGATTATGGATCTGCTGTAATTTATTCTCCAAACCAACCACGCCCATGGGAGATGCTCTCCCCCACCTCTTTTTTGGATACTATGATGATGATAACTGCGACTTATCAAAACTTCAGGGATTTCCCTGCATAATGCTTCTTCTTAAGGCCTGCCTCTATCTCCAGCAGACGGTTGTATTTCGAGGTCCTCTCTGCCCTGCAGGGAGCCCCAAGCTTTATCTGAGTGGCACCGATGCCGACGGCAAGGTCTGCGATGAAAGTATCTTCTGTGTCTCCGCTCCTGTGGCTCACGATGATCTGCCAGCCATAGTTCATGGCTATCCTTGCTGCTTCAAGCGCCTCTGACAATGTGCCTATCTGGTTGACCTTCAGTATCATGGCGTTGCAGAGCTTCTTCTCCTCTGCGATCCTGACCTGGACAGGATTTGTGACAGTGAGATCATCCCCGACAACCTGGAGCTTTCGCTTCCTAGTCGCTCCCATGAATTCAGCCCATGCAGGGATATCATTCTCATCGAAAGGATCCTCTATGCTCTTGATGTTGTATTTCTCAAGCAGGCGCTCATAGTACTGGATGAGCTCTTTGTATGAGAAGCTCACTCCCATGTCATAGGCTCCCTGGCTGTAGTTGCTGCTGGCAGCCACATCCATCCCGATGGCCACATGGCGCCTATAGCCTGCCTTGTCTATGGCCTGCGCGATGAGATTCAATGCCTCTTCCGCAGTCCTCAGCTGAGGGGCGAATCCTCCCTCATCTCCGACATTGGTCGCTCCGACGCCGTATTTCTCGTCGATTATCTTCTTGAGGACATGGTATATCTCAGTGACCATCTGGGTGGCTTCTCCGAAGCTCGAGGCCCTGTGAGGTATCAATAGGAATTCCTGCACCTTGAGGTAGTTGCCTGCATGCTTGCCTCCGTTGATGACATTCGACAGGGGCACAGGCATCACAGGCTTTTCCTTGTTGCCGTACAGCGCTGCGATGTATTCATGCAGCTCTTTCCCTTCAGCGGCCGCAGCTGCCCTGCAGACAGCAAGACTTACTCCCAGCAATGTGTTGCCACCGAGCTTTGACTTGTTATCTGTGCCGTCAAGACTCCTGAGCTCTGCATCGATCTTCTGCTGCTCATTGACCTTCATGCCCCTGAGCTTCTTGTTGAGCTTGCCGTTGATTATGTCCACTGCCTTGGCAACTCCCTTTCCGCCATAGGCCTTCTTGCCGTCCCTGAGCTCAATGGCCTCACGTGAGCCAGTGCTTGCCCCGCTAGGGACTATGGCTGTGCCAAGGTGCTTCTCTGTCCTGACAAAGACCTTTATCGTAGGATTGCCCCTGGAATCAAGAACCTGCAATGCTTCGATGCTCCTTATCTCAGCCACTCACATCACCTCATCAAACAACCCTGAGCGATGATTCATCATAATCCCAGGATTTAACCCTCTGTATACCTCAAGGGTTTTTCAATCTTATGTTTTGCTGCTCTTGACAGCATGAAATAAATATTTATAACGCTGTCATGTACATACGAAAAAAAAAGAAATCATAAAAAAATAAAGAGTTTGATTGCCTAATCAGGCTTCAGCTATTGCTTACTGCTCGACCCTTCTGGTTATTGTACCAGTGACTGCGTAAGGCAGTTGCTCGCCTGACTTCACATAGGTTATCTTGACAGTAGCGTCAAACCTGTTCCCCTCAGTGTATACCCCAGGGCAGAGCGTGAACACCTGAGTTAGGGCGCCGTTAGCCAAGCCTGTGACGTTCTCAAACGACCCGATACATGTAACATCGCTTCCTGCGGTTGTGCTGACGTTCACTTGAAGGAAGGTTGTATCGCTGCCCAATCCGTTCCTAATACTTAACATCAAGCCTGTGGTTGACGCCTTACAGTCCCCGAAATCAAACCCTGGGCTTAATGTGCACTTGTTTGGCAACAGCTTGCTCGGGCTTAAGACTCCGAAATATGCCAGTGCGCCTATCGCTGCTAATACGACCAGGATTGCCCATCCGTAGGTCATCAAAAATTCCATTGCTGCTTGTCCTTTCTTCATTTTTTTTCACCTCACTGATAAACTATGAGTTCTAACCTCCTGTTTCTGTCCTCGGGTTTTGAGCTTTATAAATGTTTTGGAAATACTCCCTGAAAGTCAGCTCACACGATCATGGTGCCCATCAGGCCGCCCAGCAGCACAGAAGCGATTATGTATGTGAGTATCGCCACGATGATGAACCCGGGGATCTTTGACAGCCCGTCCTTCACCTTTCCCTTCTGTATCACGCTGACTATGCAGGCAGATGAGAATGATGATACCGACAGCATGACATAGGAGAATATCTTGAAATCAGAGAGCTTTATGCTGTCAGGCGAGAATGAGAACTTGAACATGCTGCTGGAACCCTGCATGGATGATCCCATGTTGGCGGTGATGTCCTTTATTATAGACAGCAGCTGGGTCGAGAGCGCGAAGAGCACCGGAGCTGCTATTATGGTAGCGAAGGTTATGAATATCACATAGGTGGTGACACTGGCCGCCATCTCCTTCTTGAGGATTCTGTTCTCCTCTATGTCGAGCGCTATCTTACTGAGCAGGTCTGCCATCTCTCCTCCTGCTGCCAATCCCTCGAGTATCAAGTTGACTGAGCGCATGATGACCTTTGAATCGTATTTCCTGGCAAAGCCTCTCAAGGCATCGGCCAGGTCATCGCCTGCCATTGTGTTCTTGGCCACGATCTCTATCTCCTTTGCCAGCACTCCAAAGTTAGGCCTCACAGCATACCATAGTGACCTGTCTATCGGCATGCCTGCGCTTATGTTTGAGCTCGCCAGCTGGAGGAAGTCAGGGAACACCAGCTCAACTGCCTTTGTCCTTTGGTATACCCTCATGTCGATATAGAAGAGATAGCCAGCCCACATCAGTGCGAACAGCAGGAATGATATTGAGAGCCAGAAGCCGATGATGAACAGCAGCACTCCGCCAAGCGGCTTAGAGAACGCAAAGCCCATGATAAGGAGTATCACGCTTATGGCTGCGCAGAGCATGATATTCAGGCGCAGTATCTTTCTCACGACATCTTTTGCGTCGCTATCAAGCCCTGCCTTCTCAAGGTTCTCCTGTAGGTCGATGGCGCGGACAAATCCCCTGATGGTGAACTTCTTCTTTTTATCGTGGGAGAATATCTTCTTCTCCTTGAGGCCCTGCAGCCTTTTCAGCTCTCCGGTGAGGATCCTGTCACGCACCGGCTTTTTGCTAAGCCTATTGCCAAATAATTTCTTGAAGCTGAATCTTGAAAGTTTAGATATCTTAGCAGGAGCCTGGGCAGTTGGCTTTCCTGGCAAAGAAGCAGAGCTAGAGTTGTCAGAAGCTGCTGCCGCTTTCTGGATCACCTCAGGCGCCTTGGCTGGTTTCTGCTTGGCAGAAGAGACAGGATTAGATTTTAGCGATGGAACAGGCGCAGCGCTGGCTTGCGCGCCGACTGCTGCACTTGCAGCTTTTCTCTTCTGGAATATTTTCAATCCTAACCTCATCGTTATAGCTCCATCGGCGGCCTTTGTGATTTTATCACCGCAAAGAACATGAACTGCATGAATCCGACAAATCCTGCCAATATCAGCAGCAATGGCAATGAGACATTGAACCCTAGGAATGTGGCCAGCACAATCATCATCGTGGTGCCAAGGCTCGGCACTATGACTGCTATCATCATGTAGAACATCGCCATGGGGTTGAGCTTCCTGCCGTATTCCTTGACAGCGATCTGCTGCTGCCTGACGATCTGGTCTATCACCGCATTCAATGAATCAGCCACGTCTGCCCCTGTCTTCATGGAGTTCAGGATCTGCCAGAGTATCTTCCTGAGGTCAGGCGAAGGAGTCGTGTTTATCGCCTCGTTGATTGCGTCCTCCATGGCCGTGCCGAGGTTTATCTTCTCGACGATCTCGTCGAAGAAAGGCCCGACCACCTCATAGTTGCGGCTGACGTTGGCGAATGCGTTGAAGATGGGGACGCCTGACTGGAGCTCGATTATCAGGAATCTTCCTGCGAAGATTATCTCCTGGCCTATGCTGCGGTTCATCTTCTCGACCTTCACATCTGCCAGCCGTATGAAATAGAAGAAGCTGAAGAGCATCAGGAAAGGAAAGAAGAGGAGCACGAAAGGCTGCTTGATGAACATGAAGGTGACTATCATCAGGCTGAATGATATGAAAAGAGCGGTCTGGAAAGTCCTCTGCACATATTGCTCTGGCTCCTGGTTGATGCGTGCCTGAGCCAGCTTCAGCTTCAGGCCAGGCATCTGCTTTGCGATAACCTTGAAGAAATTCATCCCAAAAACCTCATGAGCCTGTGCCCGGCCAGCAATAGATCATTCCTCGAATTTCTTGTTCGCGTTGACGAACTTCATCATATTGTCCTTGTCAGTATAATACTCAGCGATTATCCTGCCGACCGCATCGACGTCCAATATCTGGTTCTTGACAAGATAGTTGAGCACCTTCTCCTTCTCCAGGAGGTCACGGTGGAGCTCTGCGTCGCTCATGCCTGTGTAGAGCTTCAGGTTGGCGAACAATGACTTTGAAGGGTTCTTCTTCACAAGAGCGTCCTTCTTCTGGTCGTACTGCAGCAGCACATTAACCCTAGAATCCTCTAGGATCTCTGCGATCTGGAAAGTCCTCCTGGTCCCTGATCTCCTGTTCCTGAACTGCACAATCACAAGGCTTATGGCCGGGAGCATTATCTTTGGGACATCTATGGGAGGATTGGTGAGCCTCTGCACAGTCTCCTCTGCGTTGTTGGCATGGAAAGTGGCGTATACTGAGTGCCCTGTGTGGATGGCCTCAAACAATGTCTCAGCCTCTCGCTTTCGTCTGACCTCTCCGACGATTATCCTGTCTGGCCTCATCCTCAGGCTGTTGACCAGGAGATCCTCCATCGATATCTCTCCCTTGCCTTCCGCATTCTTGATCCTTGTGTTCATCGGCACCCAATGGAGGAATTTTGGCAGGCGTATCTCCCTTGTGTCCTCGATGCTTATTATCCTCTGGTTAGGAGGGAAGAAATCAGCGAAGCAGTTGAGGGCAGAGGTCTTTCCGCTGGCAGTGCCTCCTGATATTATCGCGCTCATCTCATACTGGATTGCCATCCACACCCATGAAGCAGCCTCTGT
This sequence comes from archaeon, assembly GCA_043801165.1. Lineage (GTDB taxonomy): Archaea > Nanobdellota > Nanobdellia > Woesearchaeales > SM23-78 > SM23-78. Next base: position 108,016 of record JAZDMG010000036.1, on the reverse strand, counting down.
CGATATGGCCTTGCTCATTAGGAACTTGGTTATGGTCCATGGGTCTCGGGAGAACTTCCTGAATGTGAGTGTGTTTCCTGCGGTGCTTATGGGCATCAATGTGGCGTTTACTCTGTCTCCCTCCTCAAGGTGTGCGTCCAGGAGAGGCTCAAGAACTGATATCTGCCTTCCGACCTTCCTTCCTATGATGCTGGCGTAATGCTTGGTCTGGTCCTCGTCGCGCAGGAAGACATTTGTCTTGAGCCAGCCATGCTTTCTATGATAGACCCATATCGGCTCAGAGGCGTCATTGACAACAATCTCCTCGAGCTGCTCATCGTTCATCACGAACTCAATGAGCCCAAGGCCAAGGCTCTTGGTCAGGAGATACCCTGAGAGGAACCCTTTGGTCTCATCATCAAGATCAGGGAAATATTTGTTGATGAGGTCTCCTATGGTCTCCTCGAACTGGCTCTCTATGAGCTTTGACTTCTTTAGGTCAGTGATGTCGACCATCTCAAGGTTGACTGCCTTTATCAGCTCCTGCCTTATGCGCTCGAGCATGAACTCAGTTGTCTTTGAGATGCTGGCTATGCTGACATCATAGATCGGCACATACTCCCCTTTCTTCTTCAGGATAGTCACCCTGACAGGTATGTTCTTGGCGACGTACTCGTAGCTGTCTATGGCTCCGGCTGCAGCGTCATTGGCTGGCATTTTCTTCTGCGCAGAAGCACCGGCAGAGCCTTTGCTCTTGACAACCTTCTTAGAACTATTCCTGTGGATATGGCTTTTTTTTGCCAACTAAAAACTCACCTCTTCCTCTTTGATTCTCAACAACTACAATAGGACGATACTGACAAGAAGGATATATAAATCTTACTAAAAAAAAAGAATCATTTCCCGCTCAGGTGCTCTGTGAGCTCTGCGAGTTTTGCCAGGAACCCTGACCTTTTCTTCTCGATCCTGCTGAGGTTGACCTCCAGCTCCTTGACATAGTTCTTGACGTCGCTGCTCTTCATCGTTAGGTTGAACGACTTGGCCTTTCTTATCAGCTCCTGGAGCGCAGCCTCGATTTCCTTCTTATCCTTATCAAGGGTCTCGATGAGGTACTGTGTCTTCATCCTCTTGTCAAAGAATGTCTTGAACTTGTCTGCAGCCTCAAGGCTCTCAAGCTTGTGCTTCTCAATCTCCTTGTTCTTGGTCATCACTTTCTGGAGCAGTGAATTCTGGATTGTGAGGATCTTCTCCTCGTTGTTCTTCACCTTCTTGAGCAGCGGCTCCATCTCAAGGTCAAGCTTGTGGCGCATATCCTTCTGCAGCCCTTCTGAGTTCTTGAGCTGAGCCTGCGTGCGCTCAGCCGAATCCCTGATCTTGTTCTTCTGCTTGATGATCTCGTTCTCTACACTTTTAAGTATCTCCTTCAGGGCTTCGATGCGCTTCAGGAGGTTATCCTGCCTCTTCTCCAAATAGTTGAGCTCTACCTTGGTCTCCTCGATCTTTGATTTCTCGCCGCCGATGGCTTCTATGAATCCCTCAGACCTCTTCCTCTCATCAGAGATCCTCTTGTGAATTCCCTCAAGCATCGCCTGGTAATCCAGCCTCTGCTGCATGATCTCCTTGTCCATGCTCTTCTTGAGGTCCTCGTAGTGGCGCAGCTCCTCAAGCTCTCCCTTCACCTCATCGATATCGCCTCCGATGACTGCCTTGAGCTTCTCGAACTCAGATTTTATCTGCTCGAGGCCTTCTGACTCCTTCTGCAGGGAGCTGAGGGATGTCTCGATCTTCCTTGTGAAAGCATCCTTCTTAGAAGAATATTCCTTGGTCTTCTTCTCAACCTCTGTCCTGTTGAGCTTTCGCTCGCAGAGAAATGTCTTGTTGAGCTTGTCATCGATGGTGATGAGGCCTTCGTCCTCCAGGAAATCAGCCCATTCCTGCACGACTTCCTTGCTGACGCCAAGCTCCTTGCACGCATCATCCAGGGAGACGCGGCTCTTCCTGTTGATGATATCGACCAGCTTGTCCACACCGGTCTCTATGTTCTTCTGCTCAGGCATAATTGATGACCTCTTTTTTTGATTGCCTAGGCAATCCTTTGCTAACTTGGTATAAAAAGCTTTCGCCAAAATGATTTCTTAAACATTCTTTTTATTTCGAGCTTCATCTTTTCTAAGAGTTCAAGCGAGCCTCGGTCTGATCGCATTCTAAATTCGGCTCGGTCGAATGCTTTTTCATCTTATTTTCGATAACTTTAAATATCAATCGATAACAATAGTTATCAATGAAACCGAACAAAGGAAAAAACAAGCAAAACAAAAAGAATCTGAAGGAAGCGCTCAAGGATTATTTTTTCATTCATCCTACTGAAAAGAAGAGAGTGAGACAGCTTGAAAGAGAAACTTTGCTTCCGCTGCCATCAGCCATCAGGTATTGCAAAGAGCTGGAAAAGGAATGCTTCATCAGGTCAGAAAAGCTTGCAGGCATGGCTGTCTACTCCGCAGACAGGACCTCAAAGAAGTTTCTTCTGGAAAAGAAGCTTTTCAACGTAAGGCGGTTGTTTGAGCTAGGCATCGTCAATTGGTTCATCTCAGAATATGACAGTCCTGCGCTCATCGTCTTTGGCTCTTTCTCAAAAGGCGAGGATGTCGAGGGGAGCGATATCGACATTTACTTGGAAACACCAATCAAACAATCGAAAGACTTGCGTTTTTTGGAGAAAAAAATCGGAAAAACCTTGCACATACATAAATACAAGAGCATATCTTCTATGGAGAACAAGGAACTCGCAAACAACATATTGAATGGCGTAATCCTTAATGGCTTCATAGAGGTATTTAGATGAAAGAAAGCTCCTGGTTTGAGTGCGTCGACAACAGTATCTGCATAAAGGTCTCTGCAGACCCTCTCCGTGCAAGATCGTTGATTGAGACGGCAAAAGCCAGACTGAATCACACAAAGAAAAGCAGAATCGACGAAGAAAACGCTAATTTCATATTCGAGGATTATTATTCTTCAGCTCTTGAGATGCTCCACGCGCTCTTGTTCTTGAACGGATTCAAAGCAGACAATCACATCTGTTCCGGATTTTTCTTGAGAGATATGCTTAAGCGTATTGATCTTTTCAGGATATTTGACGATGCAAGGCAAAAGAGGAATAACCTTGTTTATTATGGAAAGAAAACTGATTTTGAGACTGCAAAAGAACAGATTAGTAGATTAGGTAAGTTCATAAACGAACTCGATATCATCATCAGAAAATTCATCTAGAACTCAATCAAGTCACCGACTCTTGTCTTCCCAATCGCTCCGACTGGCAGCTCGACGACAAACATCGCCTTCTTCTTAGGCATATAATCCCTGAACGGCTTCAGCCTGGCGATCTCCACCACTTTCCTGTCCTTGTCAAGGAAAAGCACATCGATGGAGCAGAGCATGAACATCATGGTGAGAGGAATCATCTTCTCCCTGCTGAATTCGAACACCAGGCCGTAGTCCGGCTTCTTCCTGAACATCAGGCCAGTGCCCTTTGCAAAGATGCTCCTGGCGAACCTCGCCTTTTCGGCGATTACAAATCCCTTGGTCCTGTTCCTTATCATCGCAATCATCATCCAGTGCAGTTGGTATACGCCAGGCCTTCCACATCATAGACGCCCGTATGATTGGCGTCTATCCTAAACATGGCAGGCATGTTCTGCACAGAGCATCTCTGGGCAGAATATCCTGTGATATTGCTGAAGAATATGTAATCCACAAAGCTCCTGCTGTTGCTGAAATCAATCCCTATGACGAAGCCCTGCACCTGCAGCTCATCGACGTCGACTATGCTCTCTATGCCGAAAGGCGAGCTGGAGAGATTGCCTTCCATACGCATCAGGAAGCTAGGAGCTAATGAACTATTGATGTAGAATGAATTGTTTATGTGAGCCAGCAGCGGAGCGGTGCTGTTGCCGACCACGAAATCAGAGATGTTGGTCGGCCTGATGGCAGAGGGCACCCTTCCATAAGTCGATACGCTGTACACAGGATCCCTGATGTTTATCAGCGATACGCTGGTGAAATAGTTCTTGTCGAACTCCCAGCGCGCAACTCCTTTCTGGTCAGTTATGTTTACATGGGTCGTGACAATGACATTCACGCTCCAGGGAGAGTCATGATAAAGTGTTATGTTGGTGACGTTTATGTCGACATCGATTCCTATCTTTTCCGCAATCAGCCTGAGCTTCTGGAGATAATCCATATAGGTGGAATTAGCAAGCACCTCTGCAGAGGTCCCGTTAACGGTGCCGTTGTAGAAAGCCAGCCTGAACAGCTCCTCGGTGTCGTTGAGGTATAACCCGGTCCTGGCGACATGGTCCTCCAGCGCAATCAATGATCTGAAGCCGGCGATGTATATCACTCTCTTTGAGTCGAATTCCATGTCCTTTATGAAATCATTGATGGTCATTATCCTTGTCTCAAGCACCTTCTGCCTGTCGGTGAAGCTGTACTGCCTATAGGCCAGGAAGACAACGATCATCACCATGACAAACAATGAGGAGACCAACAGGTATAACAGCCCTTTCTTTCCCATCCGTCGGCTCTCATGCATCTTCATTGCCACACCCTCGCCTTCACCAGCGTCGGACCCCACAGGTATGGGACTGATGATACCGTTGTTATGACTATCTCTATGTCCTCTGCGTCAAGGTTGACGAATACCTTTCCGTTGTCGTCGAAATCAAGCGTATGGAGCAGGTCGTATACTGCGATGTCATAGGCATCGGTGTTGTCATAGGCCCCGCTGGCCAGCGTATGGTTGTTCATGACATAGCTGCATCTTTTCACCCCAGAATAATCTCCTGGTATCGACTTGTTGCTGAAAGTATCGTCCTCGAACTGGATCGTCCAGATGCAGCCTTCGGTCTTCTCAACGACGCCAGATCTTGATGTCGATGATGGGACCAGGGCTGTGTAGATCAATGAGTTGTTCATCGAGCAGTTGGTGTGGTTCTCAGGCGAATCGCCAGTGGTTATGGTCAATTGGTGGGTGCCGTTGGTCAAGAGATATGTAGGGACCTGTATCTCATATGGATCCCCGAGCCTGTAATAATCAGAGCTGAATGATGAGAGGTTATAGACCGTAATGCCATCTATTATCAAGCCATCGGTCCAATGGTAATCAGAGTAGGACACCACCTTTGCATCAGCTATCCTTATGCCAAGAGGGATGGTCACAGAAGGATTGCATGTTCCGAACTGTGATGTCTTCATCAAGATACTTATCTCATTCGGCTCAGGAGGGGATAATATCGGGGCGTAGACAAAATCGATGTAGGAGTCATTGAAGAGCTTGGAGAGCGTGAGATTGCCCTGCACAGTGACCAGCTGGGATGTCTGCTCAACCCTTGCCAGTATATCAAAGGATATGTTCCGATAGAAATCCTGGAGCACTGAGCCATCGCTGCTCAGGAGCACGCTCCCATTTCCCTCCTCTGCTATGCGGCTGAGGGTGTAGTTCGCGTTTGAGCAGGTCTCGACAGGCCCAAATCCAACAGCGTAGACCGTGGCATTGAGATTGTCGTGGAGGCGTTGGGCAGAATTTATGGCATTATTGATTGGCCCATTGCAGTCGTTTCCTGAGCAGTCTGCCACATCGCCTGTGCATCCCATATCTCCCTGCCACCAGCCAGGCCATGCCTTGTTGGTTCCGACGCTGGTGGTATTGCACATCCAGTTGAGGCCGCTCCAATATCCGCCGCAGCAATAGGTCGGGACTCCGTCGCTCATCACTATCACTGACCTTGATCTGTTGCTGCTGCCGTAGGTATTCAGTATCTCATAGGCTTGGTTTATGGCGCAGCAGAGGCAGGTGCCTCCCTTTATCTCCTGCTGGCTCTTTGACTTGTAGCGGTCAGTGATCTCGTTCTCGATGTTGCTCTGGGTCAGGAGGGCGAGATTGGAGCTGAAGAATGGGTTGGCGTTGTCAGAGAAATCAACCAGCCACAGCCTGTTGTAATTGTTAGCTCTTGATGAGTTCATTATTATCGCGTTGACATCTGAGTCAAGGCAGGCAGCCACTCCAAGCCTCCTGGAGCTGGGGTCAGTGATGTCTGAAGCCTTGCACTGGGGGATGGCATTCCCTGGGTTGGACCATGAGTTCATCCTGTACTTCATGCTGCCTGACAGGTCTGTTATCAGGACAACATCTGCATTGGAGCCAAGCACATAGAGGATGGTCTCATTATATGACGCGAACCTCAATGGTATCGTCCTGTTGCTGAACTCCTCATAGTTCATGTTTATCGGGAACTCCGTCAGATTGGTGTCATTCATGAATATGACCGTGTTGCCCGTTGGATAATCCTGATAGACCACCACATCGCCGATTGTCAGGTATGTCTTTGAGCTGCTGTCGAAATGGAGGTTTATGCTCATGTTGGTCAATGTGCCCGGCACATAGAACGAGTCGAAAAGGTTGGCCACTCCGTATATCTCTGGGAAATAATATCGCTTGTATCCTATGGACAGGTTCTGCATCCTCTCAGAGGTGATGTAGTTTATCTTGATGAATCCACCGGCGACATATGACTGGTTGATTGGTCCGCTGAAGTTCAGCCTGAAATAATTCCTGCCAAGGCCGATGAGATTCTTGCATGAGCTTATGTTCCAATAGTCAGGGGTCATGTTCCTTGAGGTCGGGGTGAAACTGCCACACCACACCGAGTTGATGAAGAGCGAGAAGGGGTTCCCTGCATCAAGCTCCATCTCCATGCTGCTTATGCTCGAAGAGGAGACATCATCGGGAAGATCATCGATGAATATGGTGATGTTGCCCTCACCCACAAAACCTCCGAAGTAGGCTATGCTGCTGGTCCTCTTGTCAGTTATCCTCCTGAGGTAAGCTGAGCTCGTCGACCCTGTGATGGGCGCTCCCTGCAGCACTCCTGTTATCATCCTGTCACCTGAAAACACATCTGTCTGCACCACAGGTGTTGACTTCTCAAAGAGGGTGTTATTGCCGACGCTGAGATTGATCCCTGTATTCTCATGGAAGAATCCTCCTAGCAGATAATCCGAGAGGTTGACGGCAAGCACGGTCTCACCCGAGGCCCAATAGGTGCCGATCTGCTCCAGCACAGAGAGGTTCATGTCAGTGCTGTTGCTGGCAAGGTTCTGTGTGACAAAGGTCGCGTTGATATCGCTCATCTCCAGCTCAGCAAGGCATGATAGGACATCGCCTGAGAGGAATTCTATGCTCTCCCTGGCAGGCTCTTTCACGAGGAATTTCGAGATCAGGAGAAGCCCAGCTATCAGCACCATCGAGGCCAGCATGGCATCCATGGTGAACAGCATCGCCTTCTTGCCCAATCCGTCAGCCTTGATCATCATTCTCAGTCTCTCAATCTTTCAATCTCTTCTTCCGATCTCATCTCCATGCATAGATAGTCATCTTGACTATCCTTGAATCATAGACGACAAGCCTTGTCAGCCTCACAAGGTCATCATAGCCTGATGTGAACAGCACCTCGGTGGAATTCACAGAGACCAGAGGATTTCCTATCGCGTACAATGGATTGCTTCCGTCTCCAAAATTTATTATCTCTCTGTCCTGCTCCTGGAAGATTACAAGGAAGTCATAGCTTGTCTGGAGCTTCGGCTTCATCGATGAATAGTTGATATAGCTCTGGTTCATGGCATTCCTTATCTTTGATATGTCAAGTCGGTCGCTGGTCAACAAGCCAGGCCTTATCACAGTGTCATTCGTCCAGTTAGAAGGATATCCTTCTGAGAGCAGGATCTCGCTGATCTTTGATGCATCAATCTTCAGCTTCGCAAAATCAGAGTTGACAGAGAAGCTGTTAATTATTATCTTGACTGCAATCAGGGCTGCGACTATGAAAATCAGCAGGCTGATGGTGAAATCAGAGAGCCACACCTGGCCCTTGCTGCTGCATCTCCTGTGCTTATCTTGCCGTGTGCTCATATCATCAACTCAAAAATATCAGCTTATATCAATCGTAAAATTACCCGCCTTGGTGATTGTATTGGTCCCTTTCTTGAGGCTTCCTGAGACGCTCGGGATCCTGAAAAGGATATCTGACCCTTTATAGCTCAGCACAAGGTCATTGGATGATTGCGATATTATGAAACTCTCGCCGTTTATCTGGTCCGGGATCATGAGGATACGTATATAGCCTGGCTCGACCTGGCCTGCGAGTATCAACTCACTCTGCAATGAATAGCCAAGATCCAACAGCTCATTCATGGTCCTCTGCTCAGAATAGTTTGAGTAAAGATAATAGAGGGATCCTGTCAGTATGAGGACTACTATCATCACCAGCCCTATCACTGAAACGAATTCCATGGCTACTTGACCATGACTGCGCATCATATCCCTCCCCTGAAAGTTTTGGTCAGCTGTCGCCCACAAGCACATAGCTGTCTTTTGATTCGACAGAAATCCTGTGGATGCCTCCGAAGCTTCGGATTGAGCCTGAAAGGTTGACCACTGTCCATTTCACGATCTCATAATCCCCTTCGGCAGAATCAACCCAAAAGATTATCTTGTTGTCCAGCAGCGTAACATTCGTCACATCGTCTGGAAAATAGAGCGCGAGGCTCTTCCTGCTGGGGCTGCCGAGATAATACACCTCATCAGCAGCATCCCTGATCTCGCTCGCCACCTTGTCGACCTGGCTGCCAGTGATCTCTGTCTGAAGGCTCTCCGACTGCCTGAAGAATATGACTATGAGAGGCAGTGTCATCATGAGGGCGAAGCCTACCACCATTATGAACTCTATGCTCACCTGGCCCCTGATCCCTCTGCCCGGGCTTCTGCCAACAAGACCTCTTTTTTTCATCTAAACAAGAAACTAGGAGAATAGGTATATAAAGTTAATGCCTGGGAGAAAAGGCCGGGCCAAGAGGTATTATTATCCTATATAATTAGTGTCCTGGTGCGCCAGCTTGAGCTTGCTCTTGGCCAGCTCCTGCTGCTTTGCGTTCGGCTTCAGGTTTCCCTCAAAAGCCTTTATGTCCTTCTCGACCTTATCCATGCTGAGCCCAAGCTTATACTTCTTCTCGATGATGCCAAGCAGGCCTTTAGCCTCCCTGAATCCTACATGCATAGGACTCGCATAGGTCTCTGCCAGCACAGTGACTGCCCGCATATTCCTTTCCTTGCTGAGGCCCAGCAGGAGCCCTGTAATCCCCATTATTGGGCCCACAAATCCGTAGAGCTTGTTGCTCACCCCGAGCTTCACGAACTCATCGATGAACTTCTTGTCATTGCCTGTGCAGAATATCCTTGACTCCTTTGGCGGCTCAGACAGGCCTATGCCTCCGAGAGCTATTATCTCTTTGTAGCCAAGCTTCTGGATTGTGTCAAGCACAGCCTCGGTGAATGAATATGAGTCCTCTTCCTGCATCGGCTGCACGTCGCCCACAAGGAAAATGAAATCCTGCTTGCCTTTCCTCTTGTGATAGAGCTCTATCTTCGGAAGGCCGACCATGTTGTTCTCCTTGACGAACACAGAGTTGGGAAGGCAGTGGGAGAAGAAGCTGGCGATCTTCTCAGCCTTCAGCTGCTCAACGATTATGTCTGCGGCGATCTTGCCGACATTGCCTATGCCAGGCATGCCCTCGATCAGGACTGAGCTGTTAATCTTGATTTTCTTATGAACAGTCACTCGCCATTCTGCCATATTTTTCACTCCTCTGATTTTTCTGTTGGTCCTTCTGCTTCATCAGCGGCCTTGCCTGACTTGAATTCCCGGCGATAGCCGCCATACTTGTCTTCAGGGCTGTACTTCGGAGGCTTGGGCTTTGCCCTTGCTCCGCCGCAGCCGCAGCTTTCTTCAAGCCCGTAGCTTCCGCACTTCGCGCATTTCAGTATGTGCAGCATGATCGATCAACCTTTAATTTCGTGATCCAGAAATTATTTTCGGCGGCATCAGGCCTCTTGCCTGACAAAGCTTATCTCACCCTTCTTGTCGCTGAAGACAGAAGACATCTTGTCCTGGATCTCCTTGAGCAAGCTCTCTGCTTTCTTGTAATCCTTTGCGGTTATGAGTATCCTATAGGAGCCTCCTCCGAGGTAACCTGCCTGGATGCTAGAATCGATTTCCCTTGCCTTGGCAAATGACTGTTTTATCAGAGCCAGGCCATTATCATTATAAGTCTTGATGGTGACCTTCTCTATGATCTCAACTTTCTTTGGCTTTATCTTGTCATGCACCAATGCCTCAAGCTGCTGGGCAAGCTCCTTGTTCACGCCGATCTTCTCAAGAGAGGCGTTTTTCTCGACGATATCCTCGAAAGCAAGGTATAGCCATCCATATTGCGCCATGATCTCAGGAGCGATCTCCCTGTATACCTCGATGGCAGGCCTCTTGAGCTTCTCTGAGAAGAACTCGATTATCTTCTCAGCCTTCTGCTCCTGCTTGATGGCATCAGACCTGCTCCTCCTCTGGGAATCATTGACTCGCCTGAGCGAGAGGTCGATATGCCCTCTTGAGGGGTCAGTCCTTATGACCTTGCAGACGACCTTTTTTCCTTCCTCGACAAAATCCCTTATGTTCCTTATCCTTCCAGGGCTGACTTCAGATATCGGGATCAGGCCTGGCCTGTCATATTCGTCCAGCTGGACAGAAATCGCATGATATTGAATCTTTGTGACAGTACAGAAGACTAGCTCGCCCTCCTCAGGGAATCCTTCTCTGTGAAGAAACACTTTTCAAGCCTCCATCTGCTCAGAGAACCTCGAGCACTCTGGCCTTGACCCTGGTCTTTCCGCCTGTGGGACCTGCAAGTATCTTGTCGCAGACAAGGCACTTGACGACAGATGCTGACTTGCCGAACACAATCTGCTCGTTCCTGCACTTCGGGCACCTGAGCTTTATGAACCTGCTTTTCGGCTCCTTTACTTCCATAATACATCCCTCCTAAAACATGAGTTTTAGACGAAAGAATAGATGGGGCTTTATAAAAGTATTGCTAGGTACACCGCTCCGGAACGCCCCGAGAGACGGGTGCTTTTTCCCTTGAAAAAAGCCCTCTCGCACAGAAAAATATAAATATAATCACTGAATAATAGTTATTTTTATGGGGAATTTGAAGAAAGCAACGCTTCTTCTGTTGGCATTCTTGGGTCTGGCAGAGCCGCTCTCAGTCACAGAGAAACCGTTTCTCAGGCAGCACCAAGAGGCGATGAGGCAGAAGGCTTTCGCAGCCTCCCTTGAGGGAAGGATATCCTCTGCGCTTAACAATTTCACTGCAGAGAACATACCCATCTCAACAAGGTATGCGCTTAACGATCTCCTCGCAAAATACAACGGCGCGAATCCGGCGGACCAAGAGGAGAAGAACAGGCTTGGCAGAGAGTTCCTCCTGATGCTGAAGTATCCTTATCCGATTGAGATAATACACCACGACGTCAACAACTGGAAGGCACCTGAGAAGAAATTATCAATCGATACATTCGACGTGCTCTACAATACCGACGAATGGGAGCGCCTGCTATGGAAAGACTGGGATTATGTGCCATCTGACCTGCTGATGGCCTCGCTAAGAAAACAATTCGACCAATACCGCGACGCGTTTGACGCAGAGAGATGGCCTGCGATGACCAACCGCGACTGGAACAAGATACCAGGCCCAGTGAAGACTGCTGCCTTCATGGTCATGATCAAGCAGGCAAGCGAGGAATACGAGCTTGACAAGAGGATAAAAGAGGGCCTGGCACATCACTGGTTCGCCTCGATAATATTCTGCGAGAGCTACTTCGAGAACAATGCCGAGAACAGGACTCATAGAAACAAAGACCTGGGATTATCCCAGCTTTCTCCCTATGCGAGGGCCAAGCTGTCAAGGACAAGAGACTTCCGGAGCTTCAGGGAACAGGACTTCGCAAAGCCGTATTATTCTATTAGAGGAGGCGTCAAATGGTTCGAGATCTGCCTTGAAGAGGCAAGGAATGATTTGCCCCTGGCAATCAAGACATATCGTGCAGGAATTGTTGATGCAAAAGAAAACACAGCGAACGCACAAGACTACGAAATGCGTGTGAAACAACTGTTTTCAAGATACTTCGAAAGAAAAGGCGTTTCTCGCGTCTGGGATCACATCCTCAGTGTCAGCGCAGGAAAGAATCCATAGGACAATTCAATGACAAAATAATCCATCTAACCAGCCAATAATGTCTATAACTAGTCAGGATTCGTGTTCTGCATCAGAAAAAAACTAAGATAGCCCTTATCTCAGACAAGCTCTATCTTCTTTGACCTGAAGCCTGACCGCTGGGACAGCGTCTTGTTGCAATCCTTGCAGGTGTACCTGAAGTCAGTCTTCTTGCTGAGCTTCTTGCCGGTCATCTTTGGCTTTGGCGGCTTTGAGAAACGGCCAAGGTTTCCGAAACCTCGCCTAAGGCCACGCCTCTTGAGCCTTGAGACTGAACCTCTTGAAAGAGGATGGGTCGCGTTCCTTCCTTTCTTCTTGGCAAGGCTCACCTTCTGCTCGGTGTGCTTCTTGCAGAAAGGGCAATACCTTTTCACAGTCTTCTTTACTTTCATCTTATCGTCTCTGGAGACGCTATCCATTTAAAAAGCTTGCTGTTTTTTATGTTATCAGAATGAGATGATTGAAAGAATCACTCAGCAGCTTCTGCCCTGCCCTTTTTCAGCAGGACCTCTGCGATCTGGCCGTCAAGCTCGACAATATCATCCTTCTCAAAGGGGCCAAGTATCTCGCCGTTCTTTCCTACGAACTTGGGCAGAGCAGTGACTATCTTGATCTTCTTCCTGGAATGATCATCACCATCGGCCCTGGAATCCTTGGCCAACACGCTGGCAGAGACAAAATGCCCTGGGGCAGAGTCCTTTTTCGGAAGCGCTGGCTGGTCATCCTCTCGCTCATCGCGCTCTTCCATGACAATAGGGGCGACTGCCTCGACAGCTTCGCCGCTCTTATCATGGTTCATTCCATTCCTTGGCTCCTTGAGATGGAGTATCCTGTCAAGGCACTCTTCCTTGTAGTTTGCGAACAATGTGACCTGTTCGTCGAAGAATCTTCTCTCTGAAGGCAGGAGCGCAGAAGTATCTATTATGTCAGATCCTGTCCTTGCCTTGACCACTGCCATGTTGATTATCTTCTTCTCGCGCCGCTCATAGAGCTCCTTTATCAGGCGCCTTATGTTCTGGAACTGTATCTTGAGCTTCTCCTTCTCGACAGAGGCGAAGAGCTCATCCCCTTTCTTGTTAAGGGTCTGCTGCTTCTCAAGCAGATAGGAATAGACCTGGTCATAGAAATCATCATCAAGCTTCTGAAGATCCTCGCGGTTCTTCTCCCTTCGCAGAAGGTCGAAGAGAGTCTCGTATGTTATCCTGATCTCCACCATGGCCAGGAGGAGGGCTGTTTTGTTTAAATAGTTTGCTGAACCAAGTAAACAGGTATGTTTTTTAAATAAGAAGCCTCTTCTGCAGACAATGGCGTTATTCGAGTTCCAGGATCTCTCCTTCAGCGAGGAGGATGGGAGCAAGGACAAGAGGGAGAAGGGCGATGTCAGGGTGACCTTTCTCAAGATATACCATTTCTTCTTTTCAAAGGAAGACCTTTCAAAGATTGCAAATTTCAGGATCTCAGAGCATTCGATCGAGTTCGACTGCGATGACAAGCAGGCCAGCAAGAAGTTCAACAATCTAATGACAAATGGATTCAATGGTCTGGTATGCTCTTTGACAGGGCTCAAGACAGTCTATCTGCACCAGAACTCAGGAATCCCGATCATCGGAGAGGGCGTCTTCGGCCTGATAGACAGGAACACCAACTGCATCGAGGTCAAGCCATTGACCTGCTGCAACCTTGACTGCGTATTCTGCAGCGTCGATGCCGGCCCAAGCAGCAGCAAGGTCACAGATTACATAATCGAGAAGGATTATCTTATCCAGGAGTTCAACAGGATCGCAGGGATAAAGGTCCATGACTTAGAAGCGCATATCGGGCCCCAGGGTGAGCCCCTGTTATATGCTCCGCTCGTTGAGCTGATAAGGGATCTCAAGGCCAATCCCAAGGTGAAAGTGGTATCCATCGACACCAACGGGACTCTTCTCACCAAGAAGCTCATAGATGATATGGCCGAGGCAGGCCTGACAAGGCTCAACATCTCATTACAGGCAATGGACGAAGGAAAATGCACTGAGCTGGCAGGAAGGCCCTACAACCTCAGGCATGTCCTTGAGATGATAGATTATGCAGCCGACAAGGTGAATGTGCTGCTCGCACCAGTGATAATTCCTGGGCTCAATGATGACCAGCTTGAGAAGCTCGTGGCCCACGGCAAGCTGATAAAGTCAGATTATCCGCAGCTAGGGCTCCAGAATTTCCTCAACTACAAACGAGGCAGAAACCCAGTCAAGCAGAGGGAGTGGGATGAATTCTTCAGCATGCTGGAAAGCATCGAAAACAAGGAAAAGATAAAGCTGAGGCTCACCAAGGAAGACTTCGGGATCGAGCCAGACACCAAGCTTGATAAGCCCCTCCAGAAAAGGGATGTTGTCAAGGTACAGGTGATGTGCGACGGCCCTGAGAAGGGAGAAAAGATAGCCGCTGCCATGGGAAGGGCTATCATCGTCGAGGATGCAGCCAACGCAGCCATCAACTCAACCATCAGGGTGCAGATCATCAGGGACAAGCACAACATATACCGCGGCATCATGCTGTGATTCTAAACCTGAAAAACAAATATTTATAAATCTCATAGCCCTAAATCAGGATCATGGTTGCTGTGACGATTCTGCTGAAGTTCTGCATAACCCTTATACTCGCATTGATCTATGGCCTAGCCAGGCAGAAGGCCCATAAGCCGATCGGCTTCGGAACATTTGTCTTTGTCTCCACAGGGGCATGCGCACTCTCTATCTCAGCCATCATGATACAGAAAGACAACCCTCTGCCGCTTCTTGGGGCGATCATCACAGGGATAGGTTTCCTTGGCGCAGGAGCCCTCATCAAGACCAGCGACAAGATCTTCGGCTTCACAAGCGCAGCAAGCATATGGGTATTCGCCATATTCGGGCTCCTGATCGGGGTTGGTGAATACTTGCCAGGGATGCTGGTCTATGTCATGGTCTGGCTGGTGATGGTATTCGACAAATACCTTGAGAATAGGGGGATAGGATCGTATCAGAGGAAGATGGTGATAAACACAAACAAGATAGTGCCTGAGAAGGATATTGACTCTCTCATCGCCATCGGCAGCGTCAAGTTCAAGAAGACAACCATCGAGCTCAACAAGAAGGACAACACCATGACAATGACCTATCTTATTGAGGGAAAGAAGGAAGACATCAACAGCATCCCCCAAAGGTTATATGAGAAGCCCTGGTTCTCATCATTCAAGGTAGACTGAATCCCTTCATTCTCTTCCGAGCAATCTCCTGAAGAAGCCTGATATTGAGTTCAATACTTTCTTGAAGAATCCGGGAGGCTTCTCTGCCTCGATAACCGGCACTTGATTAGAATCATTCTTTGGCTGCTCAGGAGCTACCACTGCGTTTGAATTGTTGACAGGGATCCCTATGCTCTTGTTCGCCACATAGCCTTTACTGTTTATCGACGCATAGGTTGTTATGTTCAGTGCAATGCTCGGAAAACCGTAGGGGATGCTGAGGTTATAGGTATAGACGGATTTCTCTTCGCTCCTGGTGAAGTAGAGCAATGCGCTGGTCGCGCCGCCGCCGATGACCGCTCCCTCTGTGAAGGCATCATGGACCTCAACATCGACCGGCTCTGCATTCCTGTTGGCGACATTCACAACCACGACGACGCTGCTGCCAGCGTTCACCTGGCGCTTGTCAATGCTCTGGCTTATCAAGAGTATGTCGCTGACAGGGGTCACGATCAGCTGGGCTGTCTTTGAGAAGTTATTGCTCTCTGCAAAGTTGTTGATGTAGCTGCCAGACACCTTTATGTCAAAAGTCTTCTTGGCATCGACAAAAGGCACTGGCATGTTCTCATTGACTATCAATGTCTTGGTCTCACCAGGAGCCATCTCATCAACGGCAGAGCTCATGTCAGGGAACAGATCGCTCTTCACATCAAGCTTTATGTTCCTGAAGATCACGAACTTGTTGGGATTCTTGAGCGAGACAGCCAGCCTGAAGCTTCCCCCCTCAGAGACGCTTGCCTCTTTGACAGAGATTATCGGCTCCATGAGCTTGGAAGACACAGATACTGTCATGTTCTTGCTCTCAGAGAAATTCTTTCCCTCAGAATCATTTATGGAAAGCCATAGCCTGACCACGTGGTCTCCGCTCCTGGTCGGCTTGAGAAGCATGTTGAACATCTTGCTCTTTGCTCCTTCAAGTGAGCTGTTCCAGAGATACTTATCTCCTTTCTTGACAAGGTCCATGGGCAGTGATTTGAGCAATAGTGTGCTTGGCAGCTCTATCTCTAGCTTTTTCACATTTATGATAGCAGAGACTGAGTTCAGGACCTTGATGCTCAGGGCAGTCTCATCACCCAGCTCGATGCTTGCCGGCGAGATCGCTGCTGTGAGCTCATAGGGCCTCACAACGCTCAATGAGACGCTCGAGGTGTTCATGCTAGTCTGAACTCCTTCGTAGAAATATCTTATCCCCGCCATGTTAGAAACCTTGATATAGTCTGTGAGCTTGATCGTATATATTACTGTCCTGGTCTCCCTTGGCAGGATGTTGATTGTGCGATAGCTCAATGCCTGAGAGGCATAATCTGTACCGGAAGAGCCTGAGGTTATGACAACCCCTGCGGGGTATGTGTCTGTGTAGAACAGCTCGTCGCACTGCATTTCTCCGCTGTTGGTTATGGTGGTGGTGACAGTCACCTCCTCGTTCAGCTCAGGAGATGAGTCTGAGAATGACCTTGAGACTGAGATGGTCGGTCCTAGAGAGCTTATTGTCAGGTGAAGGCCCGCGTATATATTGCCTGACTCGTACTTGATATGGCCAGTCTTATCATCTTCGTTACGATTGAGGTTTGTATCTAGCTCTATGAGGCAGTACTTACGCTCGCCTGATGCCTTGCATTGGCCGTCCTTGAGGACAACCGACTGGTCATTAGCCTTCAGGATCACTGAAGTGGCATAGAAATCATAGTGATTCACAAGGTAGGTAACCCCTTCTACGGTGAAGCTGTCCCCTGAATTGTACCAGGCGTCCTTGAGCAGCGTAGCCTCAGAGCTTCCTGATGCCAGCACGACCAGGACAAGACAGACTGCTGCGAGAACGCCCCTTTTGACCTCACTCTTCATGATAATTGCCTTGAAGATTCATGAATATAAATCTTTCGCTCATGGGAAAACCATGTTAATGAAGTTACGATGAGAATCAGAAAGAAAAAAAATAAAAAAATAAAAAATTTTGTTTGGTTTGTCTCAGTCAAGACCCGTCTTAGTTAACTTTGTTGACGGTTATTGTGTTCAAATCTGCCACAACAACTTCAACTTCGTTACCTGACAGCTCGTACTTGCTAGGTGCTGCGAGCACGTAGCATGCGCCGAGGGTGTCCTGTGCGCCGTATCCAGCAACAAGCAAGGCGTTCTTCTCTGCGAAGAGCTTTATCACTGCCTTACCAGGTGTGAATCCTGCTACACAGTCAGTTGGGTTTCCCATCAACTCAGCTGCCTTGGTGTTGACACATGGTCCACCAACAACGATCATCTTACCTGATCCGATTGCTGGAGCGTCTGTGTCGAGCACTGCAAGACCGACTGCGATTGGGTTCAAGGCTGTTGTTGAAAGCTTTCCACCTGTGGTGGCTGTTCCACCCTTGACCTCAACAGTTCCTGCTGTCACGAAGGCCTGGACGTATCTCTGGCTTAATGGCACTGACACTGTCAAGTCCGAAGCCTGGTTGGCTGTTGTAGGGTTGTACAACTCAAACTTGATACCATAGTCAGTGTAGCCAATTGAGTACTCGTCCTTGTCAGGCAAACTCAAGAGTGATTCTCCGCCAGTTCCGTTAATGACTGCTGTCAGATCGATCACTGTTGTTGAGTTCGAGACGATCACAGTACTTGTTTCTGGCCCGTCTGCTGCTTCATCGTACTTGGCTGCCGAGGTTGTCACAGTTACGTTCGCTTTGGAAGTCAATATGGTTCCAGTCCCTGTTGCGTTCAAGTACTGTGTTCCCAAGTCCCATACCTGGCCGCCCTTTGAAACCAACTTGACCTCAGTGGATGACCCAGCCACGACCATCAGGCTGTCTGCGTTCAAGTCCATTGCCAAAGCATACTTCTCAGACGCTGTTGCTGAGTTATTTCCAACATAGAACTTGTGCGTTGCTCCGTGTACAATCAACTCTCCCATTGCGCCAGCTCCTACAGTTCCTGAGTAGGAAACAATTACGTCGCTTCCTGCAAGATCCTTGAAGGTCACTGTGCTGTCGCCTGTGCTGATGGACTGGTATCTCAAGATGCTTGAGACTGCCTTTCCGTCCTGTGTTGCTCTGTCAGCCACAAGGAAATAGTCGTTGTCCGAGATAAAGGTCTCGTTGTCCAATCCATTGGTACCGGCTGATGTGTTCATGTTCGGCTCTACGAAGATGAAATCATCATCATCATCACCATACCTGAATACTCCGTTCTTGTTGGTAATCAATGGGAAGCTGTATGCCTCTCCAAGGATGTTCTCAAACTCAAGGTCATACGCATAGTCAGACTTTGACTTGAACTTCACGATGCTATCCCCTGGCAGTACAAATCCTGCGTACTTGATGTCCCATGTGTCTGTCAACAGTTCCTCTGGCTTTATCAAGAACTCCTTTACACCCTTACCTGATGGTACGAAGTACTCAGTGTCAGCAAGCAGCCTGTACTTGATGTAGTTCAGCTTGACGCTTGTTGAAGAGTCGTTTGTCGCCTTCACAATCGCTTCGCCGTTACTCAAGGACTTGCCGTTCACTTTGACAGTTCCTGTCGCATCGTAGGTTGTGCCGAGGTAGCTTGAGTCAGTTATCTCGAGCTTGTTTGCTCCAAGGTAGAACTCAACTATTCCCTCTCTCTGGTTTGTGAGGATGGACTGGATTCCAACTGTCACATCGCCACCGAGAACCTGTGTTGCTCCGCCTGCGAGCTCCTTGGTCATTACTCCATTGACGCTCAACTTTGCCTTTGCAGGTGAGTCGCTGCTGATAAACACTGCAGTGACTTCGTAGTCCTTGCCGTCAATTGTGTAGGTCTTGGTCTCTCCGTCCTTCAAGACGTCTGCTACCTGACCACCAAGCATTGACATATAGAAGCTGTTGAGTGCCGCGCCGGTTCTCTTGGCCTGGACTATTGTGTAAGGAGCACCGATCATGGTGATAACTTCTCCTTCATAGTCATCCAGGTTGATGCCGTCATCATGGTCTGATGAAGCTCCCTCAGTGAATTCCATGTGGTACTCGAAGATCACTGACGAGTCTGGTACGTAGAGATAGTCTGCAACCATGTTGTCATCGTTCTCTGCATACTTGACGTACATCGATGTGTTGTCAAACTTCAAGTACTGCTTCACTGGTGTCTCGGCTGATCCAGTCTGGAGAACTCCTGACTTCAAGGCCTTCAAGTCTGTCTCGGTGAATGTCTGCTTTACAGAACCTAGTGTCTCACCGATTGAGACTACGTCAGAACCTACCTTGAATTCTGTGCTGTCTCCAGTCACGGATGCTTGACCCGCTGCTCCTGGTATTGTCACTTCAGTTGTTGTCTTTGACGCTGCCTGCAAACTTGCGGCCAGGTCAATCGCTCCAACAACATCAGATGTTGCTGCTTTCGCGCCTACGACTATCTTTCCGCTGAAGACGCCGTCAGTCACGAATGGTGCAGGGTAGTTGCTCAAATCAAGTGCTGTTGCTCCCATGATGGTGGCTCCCAGCATGGTAGTTCCTGCAACTAGAGCTGCTATTTTCTTGGCTGTCTTTTTCATATCCATGTAAACACACCTCCGTGTTTAACTTTTTTTTTGTAAACATGCTTTGCCATTACATGTTCTTCAGCTGACTCCAGCCATACAGATCATATAGGGTTTGCGCTATACAGCTGTTCACACAGCAGTATTTTAAGCCCCTATACACTTATAATGTATGGAGTCGACTGGTTATACTCCCCCTAAGTCAAGATTTATTTATAAAGTTTTCGTAGAAAATAGCTCTTATCTGGTCACACTGCGTTTTTAAGCCTTGAAAACGCATAATCCATCACTATCTGCCGTTTTTAATCCCCCAGTGAAGACAGCCGTTTGTGGTGGTGAGTTCCATGCTGGGCATTTTGGTCGGTCAAGCGACCTCTTCTCTCAAGGCGGATTTGGTGATTTGAATGCGGGTAACAGAAATTCCTACGGAATTTCTGAACCCACACTTTCTTCGAAAGTGCGGGTGACAGGGTTTGAACCTGCGGAGGCACTAAGCCAATGGGTCCTAAACCCATCCCGTTTAGTCCTAAGCCGAAGGTTTTGGACTTTCAAAACCCCCGATTTTGTTTGACCACTCCGGCACACCCGCATCATAAAGAGTTTGTCATTCAGGGTGTGTGGCCTCAAAAATTGCGAAGCAATTTTTGCTTGCCGGCACACCCGCATACTATATAATAGAAGATTAATGGGATCGTTTAAAAAAGTTACTGATTCTGTAAAGGAAAAGGTGCGCTAGCTGAGCAAGGAATGCCAGCATGACTGCGGATGTCAGCTTGCTCTTGCCATGAAGCCGATCTCCGAAAACATATCTGACCTCATGAACCTTTACAGGATCTGCCTTGACATATAAATCCAAAAGGAACTTAAAGCCCATCGGCTTGAGCAGGTGCTTAGTCCGGTCATATGCAGATCTCCTGAAGGCGAAATAGCCTGACAAGGGATCGCTCAGTCTCACCCTAAGCAGGACCCTTACCAGCCAGGTAGCTATTGAGCTTCTGAAAAGTAGGAAGCGCTCTCTTGATGTTCTCTTTCTGGCAACAGGCGCCCTGGTGGCGATAGCAAACTCGTACCTTGACAGGCTGTTGAGCATACGTGGCAGTATGCTTGTATCATGCTGAAGGTCAGCATCCATCACTGCGATGTGGTTTCCTTGCGCCATCGAAAGCCCTTCAGAGATGGCACTGCTCAGGCCTCGCCTTCCAATCCTTCTTATCAAGCGTATACGCTTGTCTGACCTAGCATAATGTTGTATGCATTGCCAGCTCTTGTCCTGAGAATCATCATCTATAAATATAATCTCATAGTCTAAACCGTGAAGAGCTAACCTTAACCTAGATATGAGAACTGGTATGTTCTTCTTCTCGTTCAGCACAGGCATCAGCAAGGAAACAGAAGGCCTGTCCGTTGATTTCTTGGTTTTTTTATTTGTGAGCATGATCCATCCTATCTCCAAAATGCAAAATTATCAATCACGAACCTGGAAGCCTGGACTGGGTTCTGTATGACCCTTTGGATGAAGAAAGATACCTTCTGCCTCAAGCCCAATGAGGCGAAGTAATTAAAGGCGTTTCTTCGGCTCAGTGCAGATTTCTGCCTTTCATATTCTTTCATCTGAGGGCTGGTGAGGCGCAGGTAGTCCTTTGATGTATACTGCGATTGTATGAAGTTAGAATGCCAGTCAAGAGCAGGGTCTGAGAGTATCGGGATCTCATGCGCCCTTGCCAGCTCATCAAACGCCTTTGTCCCAGGCACTGGCGTGAACTGCATTATCAGGACAAATGGCAGCTTGAGCTCCCTTATCTTCCTGAAGTTGAACATCACATCTTCAAAGCTCATGCCAGGATAGTTCATCATCATATAATACGGAGTGAACAGGCCTGCCTTTTTCAGCAGGGCATCCTTCTTCTCAAATTCAGCATATGAGAAGGTCTTGCCCATCCTGCGCTGGATGTGCTTTGAGAAGCTCTCGATGCCTATCCCAACAAAGCAACAATTGCTGTCTTTGAGCAGCCGTACGGTCTCTTTGTCGACCAGGTCAAGCCTGGTCTGCACTGCTATGGATATTCTCCTATGAAGGCCTTCTGAATAGAACAGCTCCAGGAATCTCAGGGTGTTGGCATCCTTAAGATTGAAACAGTTGTCTGTGAAGTATATGTTCTCTATGAAAGGGTGCTTCTTCAGCAGTGCTTTTATCTCACGGATCGCATCATGCGGATCCCTTGAGCGATAGGCGCCGTATATCTGCCTAGAGATGCAGAAGCTGCAGCTGCCAGAGCATCCTCTTGAAAACAGCATGACAGCTGTCGGCCTTGTCCTGACAGGATAGGCCTGGGCATACATCTTCATGTCAAAGGCATCTCTCGCCGGCCATGGGAGCTCATCGATCCTGAAGTTGTAATTGGGCTTGCGCTCTGTGGCAATGACCTTTCCATCTTTCCGGAATACGATGTTTGGTATGCTGTTGAGATCTTCTGAGTTGAGTATCTGGCTGAGTATCTTCTCTCCTTCTCCAATGACCAGTATGTCTATCTCAGCCAGGTTCCTAGTCATCTGCTCTTTGAATACTGTCGGGTGCGGCCCGCCAACAATGATCTTGCATCTTGCTCCGCTTGATCGTATCAGCTTAGCATAACCTAAGAATTGCTCGATGTGCTGCTGGTAAAGCGTGAATCCGACATAGTCAGGCTTGGTCTTCAGGAATAGCTCCCTGAACAGTTCAAGGCATTCAGATGATGACCTGCCAAGCTTATCAGCATAGTATCCCTCGTCAAAGAGTATCGGCTCATGATCTGTCTTCTCCCGGACAGTTGAAATAAGATAGGCCAGGCCGAGAGGAAACCTTTGGACGGTGCGCGAAAGGTTGACAAAGATTATCTTTTTCATAGCCATTGGGAATCACGGGCGATATTTAAATAGCTCCAAAATATCTTGAATCAGACAGTCCGGTTCAAAGCAGGACCTACGACACCGTCGGCTATCAGTCTTTCTGAGATGGTTCCTGCGATCAGGTCATGTCCTTGCTTGTTTGTATGCTGGTCAAGGTCAAAGTAAAGTCTCTGGCCAGATGACCTGAAGACTGGGAGCAGATCTATGCAGGCCAGCCCTAGCCGATCACATATCAGGAGCAGGTCATGCACTGGTTTATCTCGATCCATCAGGCTAGTTTCATGGTCTGTTGCTTGCATAAAAGCATCCCATTCTTCCCGGTAAATCTGCTCTTTGGTCGGGATTATGACCACATATAACGATTGGTTCCTCATCTTAGCCAGATTAGAGAAATTTTCCAAAAGCATCCCTGTGATCCGCAGAGAGCGCCTGTAATCTTCACTCTCATTGGTTAGGTATATATAATCACGTCCAATCCCGAGATAATATATCTTTCCGCTAGCAGTATGGCCTATAATCCGCCTGATAAAACCGATTGAGTGGATGCTTGTGCTGAAGAGGTCATAGGCATAGGAATGCTCTGATAAAAAAGCATGGACCCTGACAAGGGAGGAATAGTTGACCTTTGCATTTGTAACGTACTGGTTGAATTTCTCTTCTTCAGAAGGGAAATTCCTGAGCAAGAGGGATGCATTAACCAGCTCATAGTACGGGCAGAGCAAATATTCGTATACATTGTCCACCAGATCAGGAATATAGAAGACAAGCACCACTATATCGCTGCCTGTTGAGTTCCCTTCAATCTCATAATGGACATATTCCGGGCTGGTTCCCATTGCGGCGAGTCCAAAATTCATTACTTCAGTATCATTCAGATATTTTTTCTCCAGGAGTTCAGTGAATAGGTCTGATTGGTCTACACCAACTCCTTCTACAAATGAATCACCGTATATTTGCACTCGATGCGGTTTAGACCTCTGATAAGACAACGCATCATCTCTCCATCCGAACTGGTTCGTCATTATGTGATATCTCACGCCGAATTTACTTGAATAAATCACGTCAAGGTTAGGCTTCAGCCGAACTCCAGTCAAATTATTAAATTCCAGAAGATCATCGTATCTTTCATATATTTCATCGCCCGAGTAATAGATCCTCGCGGCCAGCTCAAACAGCAGCAACACTATGGATATTGAGGCCACAAGGAGAGCTATGCGTATTATCCATTCTTTTTTCAGTGATTTTTTCTTGCGTGTTTTTTTAGAGCTTGTCATCTTCATCAGCGCCACATGATCCATCAATCACATCCCGCGGGTTGCATGCCAACACGGGTTGCCCAGCTATTTAATAAATTGTCTGATAATTATTCGAAATCTCCTATATGAAGCATCCCAACTGAATCTTTTCGCATGGATATATGCACGGGCTTCCATCTTTCGGCGTAGCTCACCGTCCTTGAGCAGCCTGATAATCGATTTCGCGAGAGCAAACTCATCACCATGCTGAACCAGCAAACCTGTCTTGCCATCGATGATTGTGTCGCGCAGGCCATCGACATCGCTTGCGATGGCTGGAGTTCCGCAGGCATTGGCCTCGATGATATTGATTCCGAAACCTTCCTGGATTGAGTGATTCACAAGTATAGCGGATTCTTTCAGCAACTTGATCTTCTCGTTCTCAGAGATGTATCCTCTAAAAAACACGCTCTTGTTGAGAAGGCCGAGCCTTGAGCTGAGCTGCTTCAGTTCCTTCTCATAATCTCCGCGGCCGACAATCACAAGCTTTGCAGTCGGGATCTCATCAAGGACAAGGCTCATCGCCCTGATGATGTGGTGTATTCCTTTGTATCTCTTCAGCCTGCTGACAACAACAATCTGGTCGCGTTTTTTCTTCTCAAAAGGAATCTTTGTGAACAGCGGGAGGTTTATGCCGTCGCTCACGATCTTGATCTCGCCACGCAAGCCATTTCTTTTGAGGCAGGCTCTTGTGCTTTCTGCGTCGGTGATGAAAGGTCGGTTTCGGTATACAACCGGAATCACGATTTTCTCCAGGATCGCTCCAAGCCACGAAATAGGGATGCTGAATTCTTCCTTATATACTTTTGAGTTCATCTGAGAGCAGTTCACAAGTATGTTCCCGCGGGCGTAGAAAGGGGTGAAGAATGGCATCTTGTCGACGTCCTCGATGATGAGCGCGAATCCTTCATTCCTCAGGTTCTTATAATAATACAAAAAGGCAGCGATGATGCAGCTTGATTCGCTTCCGCGCCGCAAGATCCTGATGCCATCTGCCTTTTCCTCATCAGCGCAGCCTGGAAACCTGGAGCAAAGCCAGGTCACTTCATAGCCATCCCGAGCGAGCCTCTTGGAGAGCTCATGCAGCCTCACCTCTAATCCGCCAGCTCGCGGATTCATTATATCCCTCAGATTTAGCACCAATATCTTTGATGCCTTTGATGTCTTCGGTTTTTTTTGGACCATCGTGCACTGCATCGGCTTATGCTGAATCAAGTAGGGATTAATTTTATATAAAGATATGTTTTCCGTGAGGCTATGCCTCTGAAGAAAAAAAAGAGAGCTGCTGGACGCGAGCTCCTGATCAGCCTTTGCAAAGAGAACTCTGAAACTAGACCCAAAGCAAAGCCAACAGGTGCAAAGTCAGCAGGTAATCACATAAAGGCTGGGGATGCGGGCTGTAACATAGACTGTAACGATCATATTGACTGGCCGGCTTTTCTTAGAGAGATACCTTCCCAGCTCATATTCGTGGTATATCGCAATGCCCAGATGAGTTCTTTGGGCTCTCTCTTGCCTGACAAGGTCAAGGAGCATCTTCACAGGCTGAAGCTTGGGGCGATAAAGAAAAGATTGTCTCTTGTGCATTGCCTAAGAGAGATAGATGCCGCTTTCCGCAAAGAAAACATCGATTATGTCCTGCTGAAGGGCTTTGCCATCGAGAAAGCAGTCTATCAGAAGGACATGAGGTTCTTTGAGGACCTTGACATCCTTGTGAGAAAGAAGGACATCGATCGCGCCATGAAGACTGTCAAGGGCCTCGGATATTCTGAGCCTCCAGGAGCCTATCCAAATGAATACTACGAAAAGTGCAGGTATCATCTGGTGCTGTTCAAGAAGGAGCTCGGCGTCGCAGTCGAGCTGCACAGTGGCATCGCAGAATCATACTCCACAGCCAGGTTCAACGAGCGCCTGCTATTCAATAACACAGTCACATCCGAAGTGCAGGGCCTTAGGCTGAAGATCTTTAACAATGAGATGGCGCTGATCCATCAATGCGTCCATTCGATCTCGATACATACCTATCAACTACTCATTAGCCATGCCTATGAGATTTCCGGCTTCATGAGAAGGCAGCGCATTGATTGGAGCAAGCTCGTGCGGATCTGCCAAATGACAGGAAGCGCCGCATTCGTATACAAAGCCATACTATCCTCGGATGAGATATTTCCGATGGCAATCAGCCAGACCAGCCATGATATGCTGAAGGCATTGGAGCGCCTTCGGATGTCATCTGACAAGGGAGAGCTGCGCATCTTGGATATTTTCTACAATCTCAACAGGCCAGGACATCCATCCGCTACCAGAGCAAAGATTCTTAAGTGGAGCCAGAAAGCGCTTCTCTGCAGAAGCATGGAACAGAGACGGCTGCTGCTGGCTGACCTTTATCAATCCTGCAGATATCCTCTGGTTGGATTAGCCCGCTTGGCCAACACAGGCAAGCGCAAGATGAGATGACATGAATTGACAGGCAGCATTACTATTGACAAAGGATATGAGAAAATGACAAAAAAATTCTACCTCAACGCAAAGATGGGCTGCGACCTCAACAGGGTCGACGGAGAAAGGATTAGACAATCCTTGCTGGATAATGGCTGGAGCCAGACCAGCAGCCTCAAAGAAGCAGACCTTGTGTTGTTCAACACCTGCGCCGTCATAAAAAAAAGGGTTGATGCCTGCGTCAGGGAGATCAAGAGGATAAAGAGAGAGAAAAAGAAGAGCGCGAGGTTCGTAGTCTGCGGCTGTCTTCCAGGGATAGATCCGGCAACCCTGAAAAAACATTTCAACGGAAAAGCTCTGACTCCGACAAAACTGGCTGATCTTGATCATATCATCAATGCCAAGAAGAGCATCTCCTCCCAGCCATTGAGCCAGATAATGACCATCAGAACCAGCAGAACTCATTCTCATCCTGGAAAAACCAACATGAAAAGACAGATGCCGATGCCTGCGCACGATAGGAAGGTCGCCATCATAAGGACCAACTACGGCTGCCTTGGCGATTGCACTTTCTGCGCGATAAAGAATAATTTTCCTAGGCTCATAAGCAGGTCGCAGGAGGATATAATCGAGGATGCAAAGGCGGCCATGGAAAAAGGCTGCAGCGAGATAACATTAAGCGCCGAGGACCTCAGCGCCTACGGATGTGACCTGGGCAAAGGCATCGGCCTGATCAGCTTGCTCAATGGCCTTCTGAGGCTCAAAGGCACAGCATCATTCTCGCTTCTCAGGGTATACCCGGGATTCATCATCCGGAACAGAAAAGCCATGATCAAGGTCCTGGGCTCAGGCAGGATAGGCTTTCTTTCCATCCCAGTCAATTCCGGCAGCCAAAAGATAATCCGCCTGATGAACCGGCGCTATGATGTTAAAAAAATCATCAGTTCGGTCCGTGAGATCAAGAGAAAAACCCCGAAGGTGAAGATAAGGTTCGACATCATGGTCGGATTTCCAGGAGAGACTGATGATGATTTCAGGAAGACCCTGCGCCTTGTGAAAGATCACATCGCAGATGAGATAGTCATATACGAGTTCTCGCCAATGCCAGGAACCGGGGCCGCCAAGCTCCCATGCCAGCTACCAAAAAAAATCATCAAGTCAAGGGCAAACATCCTGCTGTTGCACTCCGGCGCTGATAGGCCATCATAGTCCATCAGAACTTTGAGTAGTAGTCTCTTTTCTCCAGAAGAAAAACGCCGGCTGCGAATAGTGCTGCCGAGGTGAATATCAATATCGCAAGCCCAACCAGCAGGTTGGTCTCTGATGTGCCTATCATGAAGTAGCGCATGCCATCAACCGCATAGGTCACCGGGTTGAGCAAGGCTGCTGTCCGCATCAGCAGCGGCAAATGCTCCAGCGGATAAAACGCTCCGGAGAGCGCATACAGGATTGGATATGCGAAAGCAGATATGATGAAAACCATCTCCTTTGATCTCATCAGCATGATCAGCACAAGTGATGCCCCGAAAAAACAGAAAGATAACAACATGGAATATCCTATTATACAGAGGATGCTCAACAGCGGCATCGTCTTTAGATAGAAGCAAAGGATCAATAGGAATACCCCGACTCCAAGAAGCTGCACTGCGGCTTCACCAAGAAATATGCCCAGGATAAGTTTTTTCCTGCTGAAGGGAAAGGTCAGCCAAAGCCTGATGGTCTTGTTTACGTCTGGCGCCATGAAGAAAAAGAGAAACTGCGTCCTCCGAACGACATATACCCCGATCAGGCCTGGAAGAAGGAAGAGCATGCTGACCTGTGCGGTCAGATTGACAGCTTTGCCTAGGCCGAAAACCGTAAGCAAGGCCAGCACCATCGGGAAGCTCATCAGGCCAATCACATAGACTTTTTTAGGGTAGGCTTTTTTCACATACATCCAGGCTAACAACAAAATATCTGCGGTCATGATTATTCAAAGCCTCCTGGCTGCGCCAGCACCCGACCCATTGGCTGCATCAGCGTCCAATCCCTTCATCAGGATGCGCTTCTCTTTTTCTGGCTTTTTACTGGGCGTAATATGCTCGATCATTCCTTCTTTCAAAACGATTACCCTGTCGCAGAGATATTGGGCCTCAGCCAGGCTGTGGGTTATTATGAGTGCTGTGGTTCCTCTCTCATCCCTTAGCTTCTGTAAATAGGACCATGCTTTTTTTCTTCCTGATTCATCCAATGACTCCGTCGGCTCGTCAAGCAGCAGAATGTTCTTTGAAGGGTCAAGCAAACATCTTGCCAGCTCAAGCTTTCTTCTCATCCCTTTGGAATAGCTCTCAATCTTGTCGTTGAGCTTATCATCAATGGCAAACATCCTTGCCAGGGCCAATATCCTATTTGAAGCATCCTGAAGATGATTGATTTTGGCGTAGAAGTAAAGGTTTTCATAACCCGAGAGAAGATCGTCAACCGCATTTTCCTCAAGCAGCACGCTTATCTGCGACCTTACCTGGCTCGGTTGCTTTCTGAGATTGAAACCATTAATGTGGATGCTTCCCTGGAATGACGGGAAAAGGGTCGACAATATACTCAGCAACGTAGTCTTGCCACTTCCATTGTGCCCCATGAGCCCAACAAATTCTCCCCTGCGGATATCAAGGTCAATCCCATGGAGAACCGAGGTCTTCCGAAACCCGTGCCTGTAAGCGAAGCGCAAGGATCTTGTCTCTATGACTGGGGGCTCATTGGTTCTCATATAGCTCCTCCTTGGCTTTTCTATCGCTGATAACAGACCTGGCCACGAGGAAGCAGATGAAGAGTGTTATGGCGACGAAAAATGTCCAGAGCAATCCAAAGAGCATCGTGATGTCAATCCTGGCAGCCAGGGCATCTTTCAGCTCAGGCACGTCAAGTATTGCTCGGTTCAGCGGAGCCAGGAGATTTATTGTCAGATGGTTCCCCCAAAAGAATAGCAATGTCATCAATGATGCCATCATAAGAGCGAACATTTTGCCCATCGTTCTCGTTCTGTCCTCAATAATCATGAAGATGGCCAATGGTGTGATCAGCAGGAACCATTGGGGATGGAAAAAGCACATGGCAAAAAAAATCAGGCAGATGATGAGTGAATACTTGCAGAGGGTCTTAAACTCAGCATCAGCCCAATGCCAGTAGGCGAATATGACCAACGCATAGGCTAAGAAGAATATGTATACGTCAACAAATTCCCCCATCCTCATGGTGAACATATAGGCCGAAGGTATGCGGGTCGTTGCCTGGGCAAGCTGGTATCCCCAGCGCGAAAAAATCAGCCATGCCGCCAGGATGAATGCTATGATGCTGCCTGAGATGAACGCCATCTTCTTGCCAAGGCCGATCACCTTGTCCTTCAGCATGAGCAGCAGGAAGAGCGGCAGCAGGAGCAGGGAATATGGCCTGAAGAGCGCTGAGAACAATATCAGCAGTATGCTGATGAAGAGCCTGTGCCTGTAAACCTGATAAAAAGCAAGTACAACAAAAAATATCCATATCACATCAGGAGTCCCAAAGATAAACGAATCCATGATTGCTACTGGATTGAAAATCCAAAGGATGAAAGCAATCCTTTTTTTCTTTTCATCCTCAAAGAATAGCGGCAGCAGGAACAGGATTGCCATGTCAAATATAAGATACGGGAGCTTGAGCAGAAAAATCTTGAGGTGGACCGGCGGAGATGCCAGAAGCGCCTTCTCAAGGAGATAGGTCCTGGTCAGAAAATGATCAACTGCAGGATTGTTTGCTTCTGCCACCAGCTTCATATCATACCAACGGCCAGCCGGTATCATAAGAGAATAGAATGATGCTGAGAGATAATGCATCGGCTGCGAGAGCGGCAATAGATGCACCGATGAGAAATAGCCAGCGTGATTCGACCTGTCCTCAAAGTATTGGTAATAATTGTGGCTTAGGTCAGTCATCATGGTGAATGGCATGAAGACCAGCCTCAAGGCTAGGCCCAATAGCAAAAGGATGACTAGATTCCTCTTCTGGAAAATGAAGCTGTAATTGCGCTTTACGAATCCTGAAAGGCGGACTATGACAATCACCCTTGCGGTGATATCTCGAGGGATAATATAAACCTTTCCTTTTGATGACGGAAGCGCCAAGGTTCCAAGCAATCGAAAAAGCAGTCGGGTCAGCGAGAGATTTTTGCCAGGATTGAGCTTGCCATCCTGTTCAGACAGGAAAGGGGCTTATGCAAAAAAGGTTTCAGAGGATCGGCAGAAATAATTTTCTGGAAAGACAGGTATGCCAAGAGATAAGACTTACAAAGCCATCGGCCGGCAAAGCTCATCCTTTTTACAGCCATCCATCGGCTGCCTCTGATCCGAGGATCCTTTGCCATCACCACAGTCCCGATAATCCGCTGCTTCAAGAGAGGATGGTCGGGATGAGCTGAATTGTCACCTTTGGTATAATACTTCGCACCCGACATCATTATCAGGCGATGGCAGAGCACTCTTCTCCTATCAAGCAGGACAACAACATCCCCCTCTCGCAGAGGCTTCTTCCTGACTTCCAGGAGCTGCCCTTCTTTAATCGCAGGAAGCATGCTCTTTCCTGTGCATCTCACCACCACCTTTGAGCCATGGCGAAGAGGGAATGCTTTCGGCGAGCCTCTTTTCATGCCACCCAAACCCTTATCAATATATGTTTCTGAAAGCCGCATCTTATGCTGACATTGAATGTGTCTAAATATATAAAATTGCCCATATGAAGCAGATAACAGGCAATCAACCGATCATCATGCACCCGGAGCCGTGAGTTGAGAAGATTTATAAATAAAAAACAAGAGCGAGAGTGATGTGAATAAATCCGTCAAAGTAGGCATGGGGCCCTTTGTGGTCATGATCTCTTCAGATCATGATGCCCTAATGAAGCGATTATCAAGGACAAACCATAGTTTCCTGGCGAAAGGCAAGCCTGATCTTGTTGTTGCGGTAAAGCAGACGTCCAGCGGAAGCAAGAAGCTCAGATTAGGCAAGACCACGAAGAAAGAATACTGCCATGAACAAGCGGACAAGATCATGGTCAAGCTGCTCGCGTCAGAGAGTGAATATCTCAAGAAAGAATGCTCCCTGAGAATATCATTCAATAGGAGGGCTGATCTTGATTATACCTATGACGAATTCCTTCGTATCTTGAGATTCTTTTTCTCATATTTCCTGCTGCGGCGCGGGAGCGGTTTTCTGCTCCATTCATCTAGCGTAGTCGTTGACAGAAAGAGGACCTTGCTTTTCTGCGGAAAGTCAGGGTCAGGCAAGAGCTTCATAGCAAAGCACCTGACAAAGAGCCATAGGCTCAAGCTTATGAACGATGAATGCAACCTGCTCCTGCCAAGAGGCAATGCAATCTACGCTTATCCGACGATTTTCCTTGGGAAGGAGCAGAACCTTCCGAACAACATAGGCGCAAGGGTTGAGAGGATATATTTCATGAGAAGAGGCAAGGACAACAGGATCATCGACCGGGATAAGAAGCATTGTTTCGTAGAGCTCATGAAGAACACGACTCTCGGGATGAATACTAAGGATGATAGGACCCTGTTGATGAAGAAACCCCTTGCCATGAGAAGATACCTGCGCACAGTCTCGAAAGCTGCCTCGACAATAGAGATGCACGGCCTGGAATGGCACCCAGATTCATCGGATTTCTATGATGAGATCTTGAATTGCAGCCTGAAAAGGAGCTAATTGAGTTTGTTGCATTGAAATCAAAAAAAGGTGACATGGAACCTAGAATTGACAGGGAGCCGGCAGAGAGCTGGATGCGCGCGCCACAGTTATCTGGCGTGTGAACTCGGTGACTATTGGCTTTATATATCGAAGCTTTCTCTTGCCATCAGCCATCATTTTCCCTTTCCTGCGGTTCAGTGCCTTGATATTCGCCATTGTAATATTATATACGCAATCATATATAATCAGCCCCTGGAGTTTATAAAATTTTCTACAAGGGACACCAGAGGCATACCTTACATCTTGCAGGGAGCGGTTAGGCCGAGCTTTGCCTGTCTCGGCGGGCGCTCCATCCAAGAAATGACTCGAGCTTTTTTTTCATCGCTCTCTTTCGATAGCTGATGACTAGGTCAAGCTCAGCTTGTCTTGTGCGGTCAATCATCTCGGCATACATATGCCTGGGAAGCAGCAGGAATGGCAGGAGCATGTCATTGTTAAGGCAGATTCTAAGGATGCGAGGTAACTTCTCGCTGGGAGGGCAGAACTGGTCTGAAAGCATATCTCTTATCTTTTCAGAGCATCCTTGGTATAACAGCCCTGAGCCTGATTTTAAGATAGAATCAAACACTTTTCTAGCGTCGTCATCATGGCCAAGCGCCAGCAGGCACCAGAACAGGACATCCGCATACGAGAAATCTGACTCGAAAGTGCTCGCCACGACCAGCTCCTCTGCGTTGATCGGCTCTGAGAATTTCAAGAGCGCCTCCCAATGCTCCTGGCTGACCCTTGAGTAAAGCGCCGAAGGATATTGAGAGAGCCATTCCTTCAGGGAAACCAATGTCTCTTCCAATATACCGCCAGGGCTTGATTTTCGAGCAGCCATCCGGGATATCTGAAAAATGTCCATCTTAGGAAAGGCTAATCCAGAATAACCCTCTTTCGCATAATGCTTTGCCTGGTCCTGGTTTAGATAATCCAAGAAAGAATTTAGTTCAGGGCTCACTATTCTCGCTGCAGGAAAGCCGATGAGCCTGTGAGTGTTATCAAGAACTATCAGGTCTATATCATTGGAGATGCATATGTCTTTCAGACGGTTTATCTCCTCAAGGCAGTCACCGAGCCTCACACTCTTCAGTTCAGAGAATCTTTTCGTCTTGACATCATCATCCAGGAACTCCAACGATCGGCTCCTGATCCTGCCATTACGAAGCCAAGGATAATAATTTTCAGGATCATACCTCTCTGAGAACAGCCCTTCTCTCATCAGGCTGCATATTGAATCATCAAATTCACTGTATTTCCCAAACTTGAAATCGGCGATGCTTGACTTGCCCTGGAACTCCTCTGTGAAGCATCGCATGAGCGCGATCTCCAAATCAAGATGCGAAGCGATCTTGAGTGTTCTTGACAGATAATCCTTCCTCAAAAGGTTTGCTGTGCTCTCAAGGTTGTGGTTGATGAAGAGCACTCCCATGACAGGGAACCTGTTGTTAAGCGTAAAATCCTTTATCCTGACAGATATGCCCTTCTTTTCCAGCAGCCTGATTAATTTGAGGATTGTCCTGTTCCTGATGGATTTGACATCTATCGTCGGTACTGGTGCCTTTGACCTTAAGATCTCTATCGCGCAATGCCTCTCGAAAAGTTCGCATGCACCATGCACTATGGCCTCTTCCATGGTATTGCCTGCTGAAAGACCGTTAGAGCCGAACAAGCGCCTTATCAAGCCTCGCGGGAGCGTGACGAATCGCTCATTGACAATAGAATATCCTCTCTGAGCAGGCTTATCAAATGACTTATCAAGGCTGTTAAGGCCGACACGCCTGAACCTGCTCAGGATTCTTCTCTTGGCTCCAGCGCTGGATGCACCAGGCCTGGCGTTATCCGCATTATTCAAAAGGTCGCTGCATCTCTCTGCCAATTCCGCATAGGCGCCTGCTTTCGAGAGCAAGGCGGTGACTCCTTTGCCGTTTGTCCCGATCATACCTCCCAATATGCTCGCTCTCCCAGAATAGATCCTGGCCAGACTATCAGAGAAAGTCTCAGCATACTCTATCTCTAGGCCGATCCTGCGGAAGCCATTCTCTACTTTCCGGATAGTGTTGACTGGAGAATCGCATTTGTATCCTTTGTAGATCTTAGGCGATTTCTTCAGCATTAAACGCTCTTTCTCTCTGATCAAAGAATTAGCTCCCATCTTGCCTTTATCAAGAACAGCTTTTTCCGCTTGTTTAAATGTTTTTCCAATGAGTCCGAAAACTATTTAAAAGAGACGGGCCACCTGGAGAAGATGCAAAAAAGGAATCATTGGATCGGGAAAGCTAGCAACTTGGAGTGCAAACGAGTGGACGATGAGATGATGATCCTCCAGTGCGACGAGGGCAAGTTCTACAGGCTTAACCTGCTCGGGACATTCATCTGGGATTGCATCTCGAAGCGATTGACAAAAGCCGAGACGATGAAGAGGGTCATGAGCCGCTTTGATGTCAAGAAAGAAACAGCTGAGAATGATCTTGAAAAGTTCACTTCAGATCTCATCAGGATGAAGCTCTTGATCCTGCCGAAGAGCAAACAAAGCAAAAAAATAGCAAGAACCTAAAACTGAATAGGCACGAACGGGCATCTCGGGCATTTCTGATCTTGGTCATAGGCAGTCGCAGCCAAACTTGGTGCAGACTGGCTTCGCGACCTGCTTGAAAATGCTGATGTGCTTCGGCAGTTCTGACAATGAGTTGGTGAACAGTTCTTTGCTTATCTCACGGTCACCATACGCAGGGCAGATGAAGAACCTCTTGCTGCCGTCGTATACCGCGGACCAGCTCTGCCTCATCAGGAGCAGCCTCCAGCGATATCGCATCCTAGGGTCTGTTATATTCCCAGCTCCCTGCTTCTTGACCACAAGGAAACCTATGCAGGGATAAATCTCGCCGTTTACATCTACGCAGATGTTGCTCTCTGCGAGGCCGCAGAGCTTGGCATTCCCATCTCTGAATGGGACATCGGGATCGAAGAAATGGAAGCGAAGCCCTCTTTTTTTCCCGCTCTCAAAATACCATTTGGCGAATCTCAGCATCGCCTTCCTGAAAAGCTGGCCGTGTCTCCTTTCCAGGACGCTCTGCGTCACCGGCTGGAACGAGATGTTCTTGATTCCCATCTGCAGCAGGCTCTCTGCTGCCCTGATCATATCATCAGCGCCTATCTGTCT
Source organism: archaeon (assembly GCA_043801165.1). Lineage (GTDB taxonomy): Archaea > Nanobdellota > Nanobdellia > Woesearchaeales > SM23-78 > SM23-78. The sequence goes on along the minus strand of JAZDMG010000036.1, from coordinate 72,603 downwards.
TGCGTCAAACCTTGATTCAACACAGAGCGAAGGGAACAACTTCAGGAAATGACGCAGGTTCCTGGTTATGTCCTCCCAACTCGACCTTCCGTCGATGTAGATGCGGTTCTTGTCGTGATACTCCTGGAAGCCGTCGAAGCTGATTCTGAAATCAAGTATGCTGCTCCTGTATTTCTTCAGGAGCCTAGCGATCTTTTGAGAGTATAATGAGCCGTTAGTCACGACTAGGAACCTTATTTTCCTGTTGCGTTTCAATGCGTACTCAAAAGCGAACTTCATAAGCTCAGGGGCTAGAAAGGTCTCGCCCCCGAATAATTGTATCACAGGCTGCTCTTCAGGGGTATTCTCAACAAGGAAATCCACTGCCTGCCTGATGATTTTCCTGCTCATGTCCCTGTCTGTCTTCTTAAGGTAGCAGTACCTGCACCTAAGGTTGCATCGCTCTGTCAGAACAAGGGTGATGCCTCGCACCGCAAGCTTTTGCCTGCTCTGCCTGTAGCAGTCATAGGAGAGCGGCACACCTTTCCCAACCGAGCCATAAAAGCGCATCTTCCCCAGGAAAAGGGTTGAATCTCCCAGGTCAAATTTTCCAATCACATCTGCCGTCGCAAATGAGATGGCGTTGCTCACCACGACAGGGATTCCCCGCAGCGATTTCCAGCTTACCGTCTCAAGCTTGTTTGAATCCCGGCCAGAGGCCTGCCCAAGGTTCTCTATGAAAGAGCGCGGGGTCTGTTTCTTGAGAGAAGATATCGAGAAAGAGCTGTGCTTCAGGATAAGCCCGTGAGTGTAGTTCTTCTTGTATATGGTTACAGCAATCAAGCCCTCGGCAGAGGCCATGGAGAAGACAGATGTAGCTATCTGGGCGTTCACAGTTTTTCCTTTGCCGGCGGCGATCACAAACACGTCGCCTTCATTGAATCGATCTTTTTTACCCGGAGTTCTCATTTGAAAAATCCTCTCTCGGAATGCCTGAACTATAGCTAGGAATTGTGGAAGATCATGCGAAGCATCAGATGACAACATCCTCGCTTATGAACTCGCCGCGCGGGTTGATAATCTTATTTATGACCTTCTCGCAGAGCAGGCGGATATTAAGAAAGAATGACCTTGATGAGAATATCTTGATGATCATTCTCGCGTAGTATATGAATGATTTTATCCCGTCAAATCTCTCGAAAAGCCGGATGTATCTCTTTATCTCACCAGGAGAAAGGTTCTTGCAGACAACAGTCTCATCATCTATCGGGAGCGCTCTCAAACGCATAATCTTTTTGAAATGCATTCGCCCATAGTCCCTGCCTTGCTCGCGCTTCAGCAGTTCATCAAGGTCCCCGTCCTTGTATACGATCAGGAAATGAGGGGTCGTCGGGAAATCGCTGTATCTTCTCTCAAGTTCGTAGGTCTTCATGACCGTCTCGTTGGTGTCATCAGGGAATCCTATCATGATGCTGGCATTGACAAGTATCTTATATTTTCTGCACAATTTTGCGGCGCGCACATTGTCAGCCACGGTGACGCTGTCTCTTTTCGCAAACCGCAGTATATCCTCGTCACCGCTCTCGAATCCGAAACACAGCTCAACAAAATGAAGCTTTTTCAGGAGGCGGATCATCTCCTCATCCAGCAGGTTGCTGCGTGCCGTGCCTCTGAATGACACTCTCCCCAGAAGGTCGTTCTTCTCCATCAGGGAGACAAGTTTCTTCAGCCTGGTTTTATCACGGGCGAACAGGTCGTCGTAGAATGTTATGAAGCTATGGCCTGCCTCATAAATATTCCTTATCTCTTTGAATAGGAATTCTGCAGAGTGAGCCCTGAACTTCCCTTTCCACATGATGCGCGAATAGCAGAAGATGCAATTGTAGGGACAGCCTCTGCTTGAGTATATCATGTCTGTAGTCGGATTCAGCAATCTTCGCTCAGGATGCCCAATCGAATCTATATTTTCTATGAATTCCCTTGCTTTGTTTATGATTATCTTTCCCCTGCGCCAAAACACCAGCCCGTCTATCTCATCCAGATCATGATGAACTTGTTTCTCCTTTGACAGGGATGGGAAAAGATGGCTTATCAGCTCATAAAAAGTCCTCTCGCCCTCTTGGCGGATACCAAAGTCAATATCTTTTGTGAGATCATGCGGAAACAATGATATGTGAGGCCCGCCAGCGATGATGATTGTGCTTTTGTCATGCCTTTTTATCAGTCGGGATATTCTCCTTGCATAATCAAGGCCAAGCAGGGTCACGCTCAGGCCGATGACATCTGGCTTGTACTCACGGACAACTTTCATCGCTTTCTCTATCGAAATGAGGGAGATTGATTTTACGGTTATGCCTGGTTTGGTCCTTCCGCGCAGGTACGAGGCGATATAGCCTATGCCTACCGGGACGCTGTAATAATTAAGATACTTATCCTTCACCATGCAGTTGACAAAAAGGATTTTCATTAGCGCACCTTGATAGTTAACATCTCAGACAATCATTCTGCCATCAGATATTATCGACATCTCCATAGTCCATGGCCCATATCCAGTCCCCTGCAGGCGTATTCAGCACTGTCCTGATGGTCCAGTCCTTGCCAGACCATTTATAGAGCCGCACTTCGCTCATCTTGTCTGAGTTCGCCAGGATCTCGTTCCTGCCATCCCCGTCGAGGTCAGCTATGAATACGGCGTGGACTTTCCCTTTCAGGTCCTTATCAAGCACATATCTCTGCCAGCCAGTCGAGTTCCTATAGATTATCTGAAGGCCGCCTGTTCCTGTTCCCACCACCAGCTCATTATTGCCGTCCTCATTTATATCCCCTATGGCAAGGCTTCGCGCCTCCCATTCACCATCAATCCGGCCTATCATCTCTGAAGCCAGGACTTGGCCTTTGCCAGGGTATTCGTACATCATAATCTTGAGCGGGACCAGGACCTCTGCCTTTACATCGCCCGTCAGGACCGCCTGCGAATCCTCTCCCGAACTCTTTGGCACTCCGTATAGGACAGCGACAAGCTCAGTCTTCCCATCGTTGTCAATATCTCCCAGCACCATCTCCTTTGAATGGGTATAATTAAAAGCGTCCACGACAAAATGATCATATCCTGTGCCGTTCCATTTGAACATCAAGATGGAGCCGAGCTGTTTCATCCCGATGTCAACATTAGGGTCTGTCGGGTCCGCGAAGAACTCATCGACACCATCACCATCAAGATCCCCTATCTCCACCTCATGGATGAAGGTGCTGTTCCTCCTGTAGACCTCGGTGATGCCATAGTTCCCGGAATCATAGTCTACCACCACAACCACTCCTTTGTCGTGGGTCCCTGCGACAAGCTCATCCTTGCCATCACCATCGACATCACCGAACTCTATGTCACGCACTCGTACGAAGTCAGGCTTCCATAACATCCTAGAAACCCATTGACCGTTCTCAAGATCATATCTCTTCAGCGTGGCTTCCTGCCCGCCCACGATATACATCTCATTCTTGCCATCCGCATCCATATCAGCCACCAGGCCTTTATGGGCCACATTTGAGTCAGGATTGAGTATCTGGTCGACCCTCCAATCCTCATCAGGATGGGCCACCCATACCTTGGCAGCTCCTGCCTTGGTGACCTGTTTCCCGCTGGAGTCATAGGAGACTGTGAACTGGCTCATGGCTATCACAAGCTCCTTATCATCGGCCTTCTCACAAGAAGTGATTAATATTGATATCACAACAAGAGCGATTACCGCTCCAAAACATAACATCTTCATCCAGGCACCCCCCTTCAAATGCATCCAAATTGCCCAATTGCTCGAATATCGGACTTGTTTTTAAAAACATTGCGTTTTCAGATACCATCCAAATAGATATGACATAACCGATAGAGCCTGATGCTCAAGCCCAGATGCCTGGCCATGGATCTGGGCAAGAGATCTATGATTCAACTGATGTAGCCTAGGGAGCGCATCTTCTCCCTGGTTTCATACTCAAATGAACCCGGGATGAGGATGTAATCCTCGTCATCCGACAGGTTGTCGTTCCAAGCCCTAAACCTGGCCAGCTCTGACCTGAGATTGATCTCAGCCTGCAAGCCTGTCCCTATCAGATTATTTTTTTCGTCAGGATCGTTTCCCAGGCCATACAGCTCATCGCCGTAGCCATGGATGAGCTTGTGATCTTTTGATCGCACCATGGTGATCACAAGAGGCCTGGCCATCTGGCCAAGCGAGATATCGCATGTCTCTTCAATTGATTTTCTGAGGAGCAGGCTCTGGCATATCGGCATCAATGTCTCATCGCTGGTCTGATTGCAGCTGATGCCGCTCTTGGCATTCTTTGAGACATAATCGTAGAAGTCCATACAGAACGTCTGCAGGCGTGCATTCGGCAGGTAGTCTTGGCAATGGCTGGCATTCCTGGTCATGACGCTGATGCAGCCATAGCGATCCTCGAATGAGCAGCGGTCACAATACTTGGATTCTCTGGTCGCAACCGCCTGGAAAGTCAGGAAAAAAGCACTGCACAACTCCCCTTCCTTGCGCATGACCTTCTCGGCAAAGACAAACTTGTTCTCAGGCGCATCCTTTGCTCCGTCCATGCCAGGCAACAGGCTGATGCCCTGAAAAACTCCATCCGCATCTCCACCCGCAGGCAGCTTAATGATGTCAAGGATGGTCGGCATCACATCAACACTTTCCACAAGCGAATCTGAGCGAATGCTGCCCACAGGATAAGGATAATGAGCTATCAATGGTATATGCACCTGCTCATCGTAAAAATCACCATGACCTACCTGTCCTTTACGGTTCATTAGGTTCTCGCCATGGTCAGACATCAGGATGACCAAAGAATTATTATATGCCCCTGATTCCTTTAGCGACGATATCAATTGGCTCACATAGGAATCGATAAAGCGTATAGCCCCATCATAGCGGGCATTCAGGTAGCTGATGTCTTCGGCAGAAAGATTGAGCCGTCCGGCATTCACCTCATTCATGAAATCATCATCCAAAGGCGATCCTTTCAGTTTGCCATCGTAGGCCTTATCGGCGTACAGCTCATTGAAATCATCGGGAGAAGCGTAGGGAGAATGAGGCTTGTAAAAATGGACGAACAAAAAGAATTTCTCATGCCCGTTGCGGTCTATCCATGCCATCGCGTCCTGCAATGATTCATTCGATTCGCCTGACTCATAGGTGTCGAATCCTTGGTCAAGATTCCACCCGGACGAAAGAAAACCGCCGCCTGTGAAAGCCACTGTGCTGTAACCTTCTTTTTTCAGGATTTCCGCAAGCGTTGTTTTCCTCTCGCTCAGCATGATGCTATACTCCCCTGCATTGTGGACAGAAGGATATTGAGAAGTAAAAACAGAGGAAAATGATGATAAAGTTGATGCTGCATTTGAGAATGCGTTGGTGAAGAGCACGCCATTCTCTCCCAGCTCGCATATGTTCGGGCTCGTATTCCTTGAATAGCCGTAGCAGGGAAGATGATCTGCCCTGAGAGCATCCAATGATATGATGATGACATTGCATCCTTCACAGGCGTAGTCAGGTTTTTTCTCGCAGCCCACAATAAGGGCCATGCTGGCGATCAGCAAGATAAAAAAAAATGTTTCCCCAGCCTTCATACAAACCCACCTTAAAACCATGTGAACGCCCTAATCTGAAACAGAACTAGCAAAGTCGGACCCGTCGATGTATAATTGCGTCCTTTCTTTAGGATAGGCTTTTTTCAAATGAACTCGGACACCAACAAGGGCTTTTACCGCCAGCACAGGCGCCTGGACAGAGATGGTGAACCGTTCATAGCCGGTCGTATCGTGAAGATACAATATATGCGAAGGTCCTGCCGCAAAAGATTTCTTATTGATGCTGTCCGGGGTGAACCATCTCATCACCATATAGGCGCTGTCGTTTCCGCAGGAGATGCAGTTGATGTCAAAAGAGAAGGTATAATTATTGCCACCATCGACATCCACTGGCTTCGAATTCAAAAGAAAATATCCTTGTTCCGAGTCATCGACATCAACATGGAGGCATTTGCCGCTCAGGCAATTATCAGAGACATATTCTGCGTTTCCCATCGCGTTCCAATCATCTGGCCAGACATTGCCGTTATCATCACGATCAAAACCGCTGTTGGATATGTTCAATGGCGTGAGCTCGTCAACGGCCCATTGGAACGGCATCCGCCCCATATCAGCCAGCTGATCCCGGGTTATGTTGAACATGATCAGGTCATCCCAAGAGACGATATTATTCAGGCCAGGCGGCTCGGCAAAGCCAGGATCTCTCGCGGCGTGCCTTGTGGCTGAAAGGTAAAAGTAATTATCATATTCGCTCACAGGAAAAGTGTCAACCTCAGATCTGGTTTTCATCCTATTTATCCCCTCAGAGAATTCAAGAAGAAGTTTTTCGACAGGCGTCAGCACCACATTCGGTGTTTTCGGCAGGATTGTGAAAGCCACTCCCAGAAGGAACATGGCCAGCAGCGCGATGCCCCCTATCAGCAGGGCCTTGCGAATCGCGGTATCCTTGCGCCTGAGCTGATCCCTTATCAATAGCGTAGAGACAACTATCACTGAAATCGACAGCAACGCAATCACAAGGGGGACTGAAGCTATCTTCAGAAATATCGATGCCGAGGGGAAACTAGGGATCAATATCGCAAGGTATAACACAATCATGACCAAGGCCAATAACAACAGCACAGCCAACAAGATTGCTGATATTTTTTTCTTAGGATGCCCGTCTCGAACATTAATCATCTCTTTTGGACTCCTACGCTCAACCATTGATCATTAGAACGGGTTTTGCGAATAAAAATCTTTTGTTTTTCAGCGTCATCTCGGCAGCACTCAAGGGTTGACAATAGCGCGACATCATCCTGGCGCTTTGTTCTATTCCAGAGATCCCAGCTTATCCAGGATTATCATCGCAATCAGCGCATGCCCTCTCTCGTTGAAATGGACCGGGTCTATATACATCGTCTGGTTCTCGCTAAGATAACGCGCATCCTTCGCGATATTTATGAATGCTATATGCCGCTCTTCCAATATGCGTTCGGTCCTTTCGATCATCTTGGCATATTCTTCAGGGAACTTGTCCGTGTAGCCGTGGACGAATTTCCAATCCTCCAAGACCATCTCATCTTCCTGGCTCTTGAATGGTTTGGCCCCTAGCTCCGGCTGGAACACAACAAGGAATCTGATGCCCCTGGATTTTGCCATCTCAGACATTTTAATGAGGTTGTTCGCATATGTGTCATAGACCAACTCGAAAGATATATCATCTGCTCTACGAAAATTCTTCTCGATGTCAGCTATGCTCCTGTTGTCTCTCAACGCACGATACATCAAAAGAGCCGCTTCCACTTTAGAGAATGAAGGATTGACTCCTGGCGTAAATGAAGATACTCCTGCAATAGGAGCCATGTCCATGAAATACGGGGTGAAAAGGTCATTCCAGCCGTCAAAGACTATTATCGCCTCAGGATCATAATCGGTTATATAATGCGTTATGTAAGCCAGCTCTTGGCCCGATAGGAAACCAACAACACCTGCGTTTATGAATTCCCTGTCAAGATCAAGCGAGTTTAGGATTCCTGTGAAAGTCTTGCTGTTATCAGGTATGTCTATCCCAAATGCCGCAGATCCCCCAATTATGAATACCTTGCCATTGCCAGTTTCCATATCATTGGGGCCCCTGAAACCATGGGCGTCTGTCTGGAATCCTGGCCCAGGCTGATTAGGGTAATTCCTATACACCGTGAATGGGTCTAGCATCAGCTTGAATCTTCCTGGCTGGGAGATGCGCTCGCCTGCGGTCGTGACATATTCCAGGAACGGCAGGGCATCATCACCAATCTCAGCCTCTTTCTGCCGCTGCTTCATCCTAAAATAATCATCGGCAAGAGATATTACGCATGCAATCACGAACACCAAGACAATGACGCCAGCTATCATAAGAATAGCATGCCAAGGACTGCCTTTGACATTGGTTTTACGTGATGTCTTTCTCAAGAGTTGCACCATCGCATCGTCCTTACGCTAGTTTCTCCTATCTTCCCCCACCCTTAGTTTATGAGCTATTCAATGGCCATAAAAATCTTTTGTTTTTCCAGCGCCTGTTTCAGCAACATTTAAGTATTACTTCTCCCTCCTCAGGCGTAGCATGGTCAAGGGGGTTCGGGTCAGGGCAGTCTTATTGGCATTGGCCTTGCTGGCCTGCTTTATCCTTGCATATATCCCTCACATCCATCATCCATACAGCTTCATCGATCCTGAGAACGCGGCTCTTATCTCGGCAGAAAGGCATCCTTTCCCTTTCCATAACGATGAGTGGGCTCATATGGCGACAGGCCTTGCCATTGCAGACGAGGGAAAGCTCAATTTCAATCCTTATCTCGGAACCAGCATCTCTGACAGAGAGCTGGGGTTCCATCTTTTCCTTGCAGGGATTTTCCTGCTCCCAAAAATCAATGCGGTCCTGGTCTATCAATACCTGGCTCCGCTGTTCCTTGCGATAAATGCATTGTTCCTCTTCTTGCTTGTGCGCAGGCTCACAAAGAGCTATTGGATCGGCCTGTTCTCGATCCTTTTCCTAGCATCGCTGCGGAGCAATACCAACTTTACAGGAAACTGGTTCTTCACTCCAATGACCTTCAGCCTATTCCTGGTCTTCCTTTTCCTGCACTGCTTCATCAAGGCGCTGGACAACGGGAAGCAGAAGACCCTGCTGCTGGTCATCTCAGCAATCATCTTCGCTCTGGAGATCTTTGTCTATCCTATTGCCGCAGTCCTGACCGCTGTGCTTGCATTTTCATATGCGCTCTCTGCGCTCCCGAAGAAAGGATTCGTCAAGGATAACCTTAAGGATATCATCTTCTTCGGAGCCATGGGCCTCTTGTTGGCTTTGTTCGTCATCAGGAATCATTTCTGGGCAGGCTCCATCAGCCTGACCTTCAGCAAGTTCATGGGCGAGCTTGTGTTCAGGAAGGGATGGACTGCGCTTGAGCACTCATACTCGCTGCTAAGCATATACGGGACCACTGCCATGCTGCTGGCTTGCATCGGAGCGGCCTATGCGGTAATAAAGAGGAAGAGCCCGCTGTTCATCATATGGCCTGCGATCCTGCTGCTGAACCTCCTTGTCTTCATGGTCTTTAGGATATCGCTCCTGATGCCTTACCAAAGAAATCTTTTCTACCTATTGGTCGGCCTGGTGCCTCTCTCGGCAATGGGATTGTTCTGGATCAGCGAGTCGCTGCTGATTTTCCTGAAAAAGCTTGTCAGGGCCAAGAAGAAAGGCAATGGCTCCCGCGGCTCTCGCCTGCCAAGGATTGCTCCTGCTGTTCCTGCTGCCATCAGCGCATTCGTCGTGCTGCTGTTCCTCTTGTTCGTGTTCAAGGATTATTACAGGATTGAGCCGGTCGAATTTTCCCTGCAGAAGATAATAACCCCTGCAGGATATGATGCCCTTCTCTGGCTCAGGGATAATGAGCATCCCTATCAGAAGGTGCTCGCAGGGCCGTTCCTCTCGGCAGCAGTCTATCCTATCAGCAGGAACCGTGTCGTCGGGATGATGCCCTCGAGCCTGGAAGGCGGAAATATTGATATTTGGCCTGAGTTCATGAGCAGCGGTTGTGATACCAAAGAGCACATCATGCGTGAGGAGAATGCTGACCTGGTCGTCAGCAGCGAAGAGATAAGCTGCCAGTCCCTTACCAGGATCTACAATAAAGATGAAATCTTTATCTACAGCTTAAAGATATGAAAAGAGCTTGATCTTCTCGCTGATGTCCTGATCAGAACCATCATATTTGGCCTCGATAAGTTTGAAGCTCTTGCTCTTCTTGATGCAGAGCAGGGCAAGGTCTCGCTTGACAATCCTGTTCCTGCAAAGGTTATCATACCATCTGACTACGCATTGTTCATACTGCTCAAAATTTTTCGTTGTCAGAAGAGGGATGCAATGGCTGACTGAATAACATCGCGGACAGGAGCAGCCAAGGGCCGCAGGGACTTGCAATACTTTCAGCTTCAAGTCATTGACCAATACTCGCATCATCTTTTTGCTTGAGATTCCTTCAATCTCACTGATCTCTGTAATCATCAGCCCGATGCCACCGGTTTTCAAATGAGAGCCCATCCCGCGGATAACCTTCTGCGTATTCTCATCTCCTGCCTTTCCTCCATCTCCGTATAACTTCCTTCTGATTTGACCAGGCATCGCAACAAACGGCACATTGGCCAATATGACATCAAATCTCATGCCTTTGGCTGGTCCATAAAGGTCTCCGCAGATAAAAGTGACATTATCCACCTGATTGAAGATGGCGTTGAACCTGGCGAAGTTGACTGCACGCGGATTGATATCTATCCCCATCACACTTTCGCAGTTCCTGGAGGCGGCCAATGATTGTATGCCTGAACCGCAGCAGATATCAAGGCAAGAGCGGCCCTTCAGCCCAGATGATGCCTCTGCCAGATAAAAAGAATCCATCCCCACACGATAGACTGATCGCTCATCACAGCCTGCAAGATCAGGCGCACCAGCCATATCAGTCATGATAAAAAAACCTTTGTACGGATAAATGACTACCTTTGGAAATATCAGCCCTCTTTTCAGATCAACCCGGATTAGGTTCATCCTTGAGAGCTGCCTAATCTCATCTCTGGAGAATATGGTCGATAGTTCAGCCATACGCCTAGGCGTCTCTAGGATAAAAAGCGATATCATTATGTCCAGAGAGGTTTTGCCTTTCGCCAGGTGCCTGAACAAAGGAACACACAGGGGATCTATGAAAAGATAATCAGAATGTTCAATCCTGAGCTTTTTCCTGATTCTCTGCTCATCATATCCTGAACTGATGAGCTTGGCTCTCAAGGACTTCAAAACACCTAGGTCTAGGCTGTTCAAATTGAAAAATTCAGGGCTGCTTCTGGCCATGCCAGGAAGTGATGCCCTTGATTTTAAAAAAGTATCCCTTAAGGCCTGTGAAGCTGCGCCAGCTCCTCACTGGGCGTTGCCCTTCATGGCTATCAACCACGACAAATACCACAACAAATATTAATCTGCTCTGATTTCGTCTGATCATGAGAATCGCTATATTCCATGATTTCTTCGGCACCATAGGCGGAGGAGAGAAGCTTGTGCTTGAGCTAGCAAGAGGCTTGGGCGCAGACATCTACACTACGCACGTCGATAAGAAGAATCTCAGGAAGATGGGTGTGGGCACCACGGACATGAATGTCCACATCAAGAGCATAGGCACTCCATGCAGGATTCCTGTGTTGAAACAGGTGCATGCCTCGTGGCTATTCCACAAAGCCAAGGTCAGGGGATATGATTTCCATATCCTAAGCGGCAACTGGGCGATCTTCGCAGCAAAGAACCACAAACCTAACATGCTCTACTGCCATACCCCTGTGCGCATGTTCTACGAGGCCTATGATGATTTCAAGAAGATAGCGCCATGGTATACGAAGCCGTTCTTCACCCTCTGGGTGAAGGTCCACCGTGCATTGCTGGAGCGCCAATTGAAGCACATCCAGTCAGTCATCGCCAACTCTGAGAACTGCAGGCAGAGAGTGAAGGATGACTACAAGATGCCGTCTGTCGTCATCAATCCTCCGATAAAGGAGTATAAGTTCAGGAAGTACGGTGATTTCTGGCTGAGCGCCAACAGGATATACCCTCACAAACGCATAGAGCTCCAGCTGGAAGCATTCAGGAAGATGCCTGACGAGAAGCTGATCATCGTCGGCGGAGTGACCGACGGGGACCATTCCAACATGTACCGCAAGGTATTGCTCCGCAACAAGCCTGACAATGTCTCTTTCCTTGGCGAGGTGAATGAGAGGAAGCTCGCAGAGCTTTACGCTGACTGCAAGGGATTCATAACTACCTCCAAGGATGAGGATTTCGGTATGAATGTACTCGAGGCCATGGGCGCAGGCAAGCCGGTTGTTGCCATGTATGAGGGCGGCTACAGAGAGACCGTGCTCGACGGCAAGACAGGATTCCTTGTCAAGGCAGATGTTAATGAGATAGTCAAAGCTGCGAAGAGCATCGGCAAGGATCCTGCGAGGTTCAGGAAGGCCTGCAAGAGACAGGCAGCGAGATACTCTGTAAAAACGTTCATCGATAAGATGAGGAGAGAAATTTATGCGAATCGTTGACATCTGCGCCTATTTCGTCATCAGGCCGACCAGCGGCGGCCAGGAGCGCGTGTATGAGTTCAACAAGGCTATCTCAAGATATGCTGAAGTTGAGCAGTTCTCATTCACTCCAGTGATCATGCGCAGGAAAAGAGTATTGCATAGCAAGAATTATCATGAGAATGTCTTTCCCTCGATGATTTACACTTCAGGCGTCGTCATGCTCAAGTTCTTAAGAATCAAGAACTATGATTTCATCCTTCCGGCGCTTTTTAGATTTATCAGGATGCCAGCATCGCTCAGGAAAGCGATTGATAAAGCATATATCATCCAGGTAGAGCATCCTTGGCTTGTTGGATGGGTGAGACGCAGGACAAAAAAGCCGGTTGTGCTTGTCGCGCACAATGTTGAGTATGACCTGCAGAAGGATTTCTTCAGGAAGCACATCCTGCGAAAAGCGATAATCAATAGCATCAGGCGGAGTGAGGAGAAGGCAGTGCATGATTCTGATTTGATCTTTGCTGTCAGCAAGGAGGACAAGGCAGAGCTTGCCAAGCTCTACAAGCTCAAGCAAGAAAAGATAGTGATCGTGCCTAACGGAGCTCCAGAGATAGTGCCAAAAGCAGTTAAATCAAACAAAGATCACATCATCAATCCTATCAAATCTGCTGCGCAGAAAAAACTCGGGATCTCAGGCTACAAAAGTGTCGTGCTGTTTATCGGCTCAATGCATCCTCCGAATGAGGAGGCTGCTGATTTCATTGAGCAGGAACTGGCACCTGCGATTCCTCACGCGCTCTTCATAATCGCAGGGAGCGTGCGTGAATCATCGAGGCATGATAATGTGCTCTGCACGGGCAGAGTCGATGACCTGCAGCCTTATCTTGACGCAGCAGACATAGCAATCAATCCTGTGCTCAGCGGCAGCGGCTCCAACCTCAAGATGTTCAGGTACATGGCGAACGGCTTGCCTGTCCTTACAACAATGAAAGGATTGCGAGGGATCGAGGCAAGGCCTGGCAGGGATGCCCTTGTGTCTGAGCAGGAGTATTTCCCTGATAATTTAGCAAGCTTAATAAAAGACGATGGTTTACGTGCAGCATTGGCTGAGGGGGGCTTGCAAGTAGCAAAGCAATATGATTGGAGAATCATCTCGCGCAGGGCTCTTCCAGCTTTCAACGCAATAATCCGCAGAGGAGGAAAAAGAAAAGCATGAGAGCATCTCTTGAGAACGACTTGAGGATCATCAGGGATCTTACCATCCTTGACTTCAAGCTGAAGTATAACCGCAGCATACTTGGCTTCTTCTGGTCATTGCTGAAGCCATTGCTGATGCTTGCCACCCTCTATGTCGTCTTCCATATGCTCATGAAGCTGAGCGTCCCTCACTATGAGCTGTTCCTGCTCATCGGTATAATACTCTGGAATTTCTTCACAGAGGCGACCAGCAGCAGCATGACAGCGGTCACCAGGAACATCAATCTTGTCAAGAAGACCAACTTCAACAAGAAGCTGATAATCATAAGCACCACTCTTAGCGCGTTCATATCGCTGCTGCTCAACCTGGCGATATTCTTTGGCATGGTCATCGTATTCAGCGCCGGCTTCAGCTGGCATATCCTTTTGTTTGTTCCGCTGCTCTGCGAGCTTTTCATCTTCTCGCTAGGAGTGAGCTTCCTGCTTTCTGCGCTCTATGTGCGCTTCAGGGACCTGATCCATATATGGGATGTGATCATGCAGATAGGGTTCTGGGTCACTCCGATAATCTATCCCCTGACATTAATCCCCGGGGCATTCCAGAAATTTTATATCCTGAACCCTTTGGCAAGGATTATCGAGGACTCCAGGAACTCGCTCATATTGCACAGGCTTCCGCCGGTAGATTTCAGCTACGCAAAGCATCTTACGATAACTTTGCTGATATGCGCGGGAGCGCTCGTCATCGGGATGATGATATTCGATAAGCTAAGCAGGAGGTTCGCAGAGCAGCTCTGAAATGAAAAACGCCATCAAGATAAAGGACGTGAGCAAGAAGTTCAGGATACCCCATGAGTCAAGGAGCACCCTGGCAGAGAGCGTGATAGGAGCCATCACAAAGGGCCGCGTGAAATACGAGGACTTCTACGCCCTGAAGGATGTGAACCTAAATGTCAGCGCTGGCGAATTCGTAGGGATAATCGGGCCGAACGGCAGCGGCAAGACAACCCTGCTGAAGATTATCGGAAAAATACTTGAGCCTGACAAGGGAAGCGTCTCTTCCAATGGCAGGATCATCCCTCTCCTGGAGATGGGCATCGGCTTCATGCAGGAATTGACTGCGAAGGAGAACATTTACCTCTATGGCTCTCTTCTCGGGCTTTCGCGCAATGAGGTCAATTCAAAGCTCAAGGCCATAGTTGATTTCGCAGGCATCAGGCAGTTCACAGACACTCCTCTGAAAGACTTCTCGACCGGCATGATGGCAAGGCTCGCTTTCTCGATAGCAAAGGAAGTCGAAGGCGACATATACCTGATCGATGAGGTCATGGCTGTCGGAGACGCTGAATTCCAGGAAAAATGCAAGCTTGTGTTCAAGGAGCTCAAGAGCCAAGGCAAGACACTGCTGTTCGTCTCCCATAACCTTTCGCTTGTCTGCGAGGTGTGCGACAGGGCAGTCTTCCTCTACGAAGGCAGGATAAGAAAGACAGGCAGTCCTGACAAGGTGTGCGAGTTCTATGACAGGACAAAGCAGAAGAGACATCCTCCAGCCATAGTCAATGAGCTCAAGGCCATCATCAAGCAGAATGATGAGATGATCAGCGCTCTGGAGAATAAGCTTGTCAGGAGATCAGAGCTTGAGAATAAACAGAAGAGAACCAATGATTTCTTCATGGCAAAAAAAAGGTGGGGCTCGGGAGAAGTCAAGATAGGACGGGTGATATTGATAGGAAAGGATGAAAAAGAGAAGAAGGTCTTGATGACAGGCGACTCCCTGCGCATAAGGATTTGCTATGATGCGAAGAAGAACATCCCTGTCCCTGAGATAGGATTCGCCATCTATGACGAAAGCGGCACGCTCATCTCAGGCCCTAATAATTATCATTCAGGCCAATCCAGGCCAATCAAGAAAGGGATTGGTTACATCGACTATGTGATCGACAGGCTTGCGTTGCTGGACGGGAAATATAACATCCATGTGGCGATATCAAAGGCTCCTGCGTCTAAGAAGAACAACTATGACTATATCGTCTGCGCAGCAAAGTTCGAGATAAGGAACAGGTCATTCCCTGAGAAGTATGGCCTGGTCACGCTCAACGGCAAATGGGAGCTTGAGGATTATCATAAAGAGGTGCATAAATGAGCAAAGTGCTTGTGGTCGTGATGTGGAGCCTTTTCAGCGAAGACGGAAAGGCAGATGGCACGAGGATAAGATGCTTTGAGATAGCCAAGGCCCTACAGAGGAAAGGGCACGAGGTGGTGATAGGCCAGACCACTCCAAAAAAAGAAAAAGAAGGTCTCATCGATGGTTTGCCAGTCATCCAGATCACACCAGGCAATGCTAAAGAGATAGCATCTAAGTTTGACGTGATAGTGACATATCCTAACGAGTTCTTGTTCACATTGGCAGAGAAGATAAAAGACAAGCCACTGGTCATCGATCTCTATGATCCGCGTCTGATGAATAACATACTCCTTGGTTCGGATGAGTTCAAGAGCAGCCAGGACTCAATGAGGCTGCTGAAGGCCTTGTCTGTGGGAGACCTATTCCTCTGCGCCAATGACAACCAGAGGATATACTACTCGAGCCTGCTAGGGCTGGTGAGAAAAGGCGACCCTGAGATGAAGCTGTTGGTCAGGGTGCCTTTCGGCATCCCCCTGGAGAGCGTCGATAAGACATTGCCAATCGACAATAACAAGATCATAAGGTCGCGCCTTGTGCCTGATAAGACCAAGGTCCTGCTCTGGCCAGGAGAGATGTATCCCTGGTTCGACCCTCTCACAGCAATCAATGCTTTCAAAAAAGTCCTGAAGAAGAGAAAAGATGTCGCCCTTGTCTTCGCAGGCTCAACACATTTCGAGAACCTCAATAAGCAGTCTGCGGATAAGAGGAAAGAAATTGAAAGTGCGTTGAAGAGCTCAGGGCTGCTCAACAGGAAGATATTCTTCATCCCATGGATGCCCTACAAGGAGCGCGGCGCGCTCTACAAAGAATCAGACCTTGCTCTTGTGACATACACATCATCACTGGAGAACGAGCTGTCCTGCAGGACAAGGATAGTCGACTGTCTCTGGGGCGAGATTCCTGTTATATGCAGCGAAGGAGATCCTCTCTCTGTTCTTGTCAAAGAAAAGGGGCTCGGTCTTGTGGTGCCTGAAAAGGACGCAGATGCATTGGCAAAAAGCATCCTCATGCTCCTAAAATCTCCGGCAAAGGTCTCTGCGATCAGGAAGAACATACAAAAGCAGAAGAAAGAGCTCTCCTGGGATAAGGCGATAGTGCCGCTGGATAGGTTCTGTGATAAGCCGTCAATCACTGCGAAGAATGACGTCCTCTCAGACCAGTCTGAGAAGCTCGAGCGTGCCAATGAATCGCTGGCACTCAAGCTTTCGCATACAGAAGGGCTTCTCAGCCATTTCAAAGAAGAGGCTGCGGCGCTGCACAAAGAGAAGGAATCAATCTCAAAGGAGCTGTACCTATGCAAAGAGAGGCTCGCAAGCACAGAGAAGGACCTGGCGAAACTCATGAAGATTGTCGATGAAAAAGAGGCTGCGTTGGCAAGCAGGGGCGAACAACTGAGCATATCAAAGAAAGACATTACCAAGCTGGAGAAGCAGCTAGCTGACAATGAACGATCATTCGCAGGCCAAAAGGAGCAGCTGACAAGGTCAGTGCAGCACCTTGAGAAGGAAGGTGAACAGCAGAGGATCATCATCACAAAGAAAGAGATCGAGATAAAGCACCTCAAGGAAGAGGAATCAAGGCTTAACGATGAGATAAGGTGGAGGAATGAAAAGCTTGACTCTATCTATAGCTCAAAGCTCTACAGATATGTCTGCTCCCCGATATGGAACGCTCATGATAGGTTGATGGGGAATGCTAGTGGCAAGAAGAGATTGAAGAAACCATCTTCTGGAAAAAATGGAAAAAAATAGATCCGGAAGCAAGTTCGTCGAAAGGTTATCCTCATTTTTCAGAGGAAAGTCTGCTGATGCAGACGCTGAAGAAGAGCTAAGGGAAAGAAATCATCCAGACAAGACAGGCACGACCGTGGCTCTTGTCTCAGTGCCTGTCTGGACGATCGAGACTCCGCCGCTCAATATCTCTTACTTGAAGGCATATCTCATATCAAAAGGCCACTCTGCCAAGTGCTTTGACATCAACATAGAGCTTTATCATATGGTCTCGCCTGAGCACAGAGTATATTGGCAGCAGCAGCACTACAGCAAATGGCAGGACAAACAAAAATATGAAGAAACAGTGCTGCCACTGATCGTGAAGCCTTATATTGACTCCCTTGTTGACAAGATAATTGCCAGTAAGCCCAGAATCGTTGGCATCTCAGTATATTCATCATGCTTCACAAAGACCCTTGCTAGAAAAATCAAAGAAAGGAATTCTAACATACTGATTGTGGCAGGTGGGCAGGTATGCGTCGATCAGCTGCAAGGACGAAACCTCAAGGAATCACGTGACATCGATTTAATAATTAAAGGAGAAGGCGAGCTTGTGCTGGAGCGCATAGCAAATGCCTTCATAGCGAAAGGAAAGCTCGAGCCAAAGGACTGCGACGGATGCTTCATGAGAAAGGATGGCCGGTTCATTGATTGCGGCGATAATCCGCGGATAGACGATATCAACTCTCTCCCTTTCCCTGACTTCGATGACTTTGATCTTAAACTGTACTGTGCTGATTTCGGGATGACCAAGCAATCTCTCAACCTTCCGATGATCCTATCAAGGGGATGCAACAGCAGGTGCGACTTCTGTCTCCAAAGGCAGATATGGGGCAACCAGATAAGGCTTAGGAAGGCAGAGAATGTCTTCTGCGAGATGCTCCATGACAAGGAAAGATACGGCATCACCGGCTTTGTATTCGCAGACCTGCTGCTGAACAGCGACAACAGGGAGCTTGAGAGGCTTTGCGACCTGATAATAGCAGGCGGCGTATCCTTCTCCTGGTGGGGAAGCGCAAAGGTCGACAGGAGGATGACTCCTGCCCTCGCAGAGAAGATGAAACGCGCAGGCTGCAACCATCTCTCTATCGGCATCGAGAGCGCATCCAATAATGTGCTCAGGGAGATGCGCAAGCCATCGACGGTGGCCGACATAAAGAAGTTTATCAGGATCATCAGGAAAGCAGGCATTACCATCGGATCTAACATGATAATAGGACATCCGGTCGAGTCAAGGGAAGACTTCGAGGAGACCCTTAGGTTCGTGAAGGAGATGAAGGATGACCTCAGGGAGCAGCCCTGGCCTTCAGAATGCACAATATTCGAGGGCACAGACCTCTATTCAAAATACATTGGGAAAGAAGGATTCACATATAACCAAGTCTCGGACTGGGCTTTCAAGGATAACACTCCTGCTGAGCGTGAGTCAAGGATCAAGGCCTATAGGGAGCTATGCCTTTCATTGTACAATGATTTCAAGATGTTCGACAGGGAGTGATATGGCCATGAGAAATATTTTTTTAACATTCGACCTTGAGGAGTGGCGCATCCCTGAGCACAACAATGTGATGAGCCGGTTAAATGCGACAACTTCCTTTTCCAGGGACGGGACTCTCAAATTGCTCAAACTTCTGAGAAATCATAATGCCAAGGCAACATTCTTTGTGACAGGATATTTCGCAGAAAGAGAGCCGAAGCTGGTTAAAAAAATCCATGATGAAGGGCATGAGGTGGCCAGCCACAGCTACAAGGATGTCAGCCACTATGACCTAAGCCCTGAAGAGATAAAGCGCTCTGTTGAGAGAGCCGACAAAATAATAAAAAAGATTATCGGTAAGAAGCCTTATGGTTTCAGGACTCCGCAGTTCTCAATCACCCAGCCACTATCAAGAGAAATCATACGGCAAGGTTATAGCTATGATTCCTCCACTAATCCAGCCATCTTCCCGCGCTACAGAAAAATAACTGTGCAGAATGATGAGATGATTGAGATCCCTGTATCAAGCATGCCGATTATGAAGCTTCCGATCTCATGGTTATGGATGAGAAACATCGGTTTGTGGTGGACTAAGCTTGGCGTCTGGCTCAACCTAAAGCTAGGCAGGGATGCTGTGCTTTATTTCCACCCTTGGGAGTTTGTGCAGCTGCCAAAGATAAAAGGGGTGCCATTCTACATAACCAGGGGCTGCGGGGAGATATTCACGAGAAAGCTTGAGAGATTAATGATTGCCTTTAAGAAACATGAATTTAGGATGATGAAGGATTTAAGATGAATAAAGGACTTAACATGAATCGGGTGGAATCGTATTTTGATAAAAAAGCAGGCGGATATGAGACTGGAAGAAAGAAAGGCCTTCTTGGCAGGATGGTCTCAGGAGAGGTGCGCGCAGCTATGGAAATGCTAGATGTAAAAAAAGGTGACAGAATCCTTGACTGTGGCTGTGGAACCGGCACCTATGGAAAGCTCATCAAGGGAAAGGGTGGCAGATACCTCGGAATCGACATCTCTGAGAATATGGTTAGGGAAGCGAGGCGTAATGGCTTGAAGGCAAAACGCTGTGCAATGGAAAAATTCCATCCGGGAGATTCAGAAAAAAAGTTTGATAAGATATTGGTCTCTGGCTCATTGGAGTTCTGCCAGAATCCAGGTCATGCCATCAGGCGATGCACCAAGAACCTCAAGAGAGGAGGGCTTCTTGTGATAATAGCACCAAGAAGAAATATTCCTGGCCTGATGTACTTTGCATATCATATATTCCACGGTATACATATCAAGCTCTTTTCTAAAAAAAATCTGAGAAGATCTATGAAAGAAGCTGGCTTTCTAGAGGATGGACTGGCTTGGTCAAAGCCAAATCATTTAGTGTTTGTCCTTTCTGGCAGGAAGGATTTCTCTTCTTAGTTTTCCCTTCTTGATTTTAGCTTTCCGGGTGCTTCTCGTGAGCACTTCAGTCATGAATACCCGCAAGCCTTTAGCAAGGTATATCAATTGCCCAATGCTTCTTATCCTGCGGACATAATCTAATATTATACGAGGGCGGAGATAGAACTCCTTGTAGATGCGGTTGTAATAATATTCTATATCTTCTTTCTTCAAACCTCGCGGAATGAACACTATACGGTACATGCTGAACTCATCATAATTGCCGATGACCTTTCCATACTTCTTCACATCATCATATATATCCGAGCCTGGCAAGGGTGTGAAGTAGCTGAGGCCGATGTCAGTCATATCATGAGACATTATGAACTGCCTTGTCTTCTCAAGTGTTTCCTTCGTCTCCAGCGGGCTGCCTATGATAAAGAGTCCCTTCAGGCGAAGACCTGCATCCCTAATCAAGTGTATTGCCTTGCCAACTTGCTCCAAAGTGATGTCTTTCTTATAGAAGTCGAGTATCTTCTGGCTTCCTGATTCTATCCCCAGGCTAATGCACCAAAGTCCGCCTTTCTTCAGTGCCCACAAGTATTCATTATCATTGATAGAGTCTGCCCTTCCAAGACAGCTGAATTTTATCCTGATGCCATCTTTCCGTAGCAGCCTCATGAGCTCAATATTCCTCCTCTTGAAAAGCATGAAGTTATCATCCCGGAACATGATACCTCTCACATGGTATTCCTTGACAAAGTAACTTATCATCTTGTGCAGATATTTGGCACCATGGAAGCTTATCTTGTTGCCAAAGACACATCTGGCGCAGAATCCGCACCGGCCTGTGCATCCTCGGCTGCTGATGAGACCTACCGAGGGATATTTGAGAACCTCCTGGACGACGACATGATAATTATTAATGATATTGGGAATCAAGTCAAAGGCAGGCATCGGAAGCATATCAAGATTAGAGATGAAAGGCCGCGGAGCAGTAGTAATCACCTTACCATTCTCCTGAAAGGCGATACCTGGCACATTGCGAAGGGATTTTTTCCTGTCAAATGAACCCAATAAATCAACAAGGGTGATCTCACCTTCTCCTATGACACAGGCATCAAAATAAGGGGCTGCTTCTCTTGGGAGCGCAGAGCAATGAGGCCCGCCGAATATCCTCTTGGCGCCAGTCCTCCTCTTCAGCTGCTTTGAAAGGCTGATCGCTGACATGATTGAGTAGGTTGTTGAGGTAATGCAGATATAATCGGGTGCCTGGGAAAGGATCTCGTTGATCGTTTTCTCACTGGAATATCTGAGAGCAGGAGCATCTATTATGCTCACAGCGTACCCCTCTTTTCTAGCGGTAGCTGCGAGATAGCAGAGCCCAAAGGGTATGTCGAATCCTGCTATGGGAGAGAATTCCTCGCACTGTTCATCCTGGGATATCGGAGGATTGACAAAAACTACGTGTTTCGAAGGGATTTTTTTCATCTACTGCGCCTCAGCCTTAGCCTTATGAGATTAAAAAGGGTTTTCATCATCAGCTTCGCAGTCAGCTTTGACTTGCCAGCCCGCCTTGGCATCACAGTAATCGGGACCTGCCTTATCCTCGCCCCATTCCTCACTGCCAACAACAGCAGTTCCAAGTCGATAAGACCGAAATACCCTGATAGCTGGTGCGGCTTGATCAGCTTTCTTTTGAAGACTCTCTTGCAGTGGACATCATCAAAGCTTATCCTGAACAATGCCTTGACAAGGAGGTTGTAGATCCTGGTGATGACCTTTCTGACAATGCCATAGCCCTTGGACTTAGCTGATCCTAGGACAAAATCAACATTCCCCTGCTCCAGCGAACGGTATAACTTAAGGATCTCCGCGGGGGGATATTGCATGTCTGCATCGAGATAAGAGACACAAAAGCCACTTGCTCTCATGATGCCTTCCTTAAGCGAAGAAGAATATCCTCGGTTGGTACGATGCCTTATGAAAATGAAACTCTTCTTTTTTCTGAGGCCGGCGCAGATAGCAGATGTGCGGTCGCTGCTGCCATCGTCAATCACAATAAGCTCAAGCCTCATCCCTTCTCTTCTGAAAACCGAGATGCTTTCACAGATAGCTCTTTCTATGGTGGCCTCCTCATCATAGGCAGGTATTATCAAGGTCAGGTCATATCCTGGCTTTTTCCCAGCTATCTTGGCTTTGCGGCTTTTCATTTTTACTCCTGATAATCTGCCTTTAATAATCATACCTGTTCTTGAAGCACCATTCGCATTTCTTGTAGCGATAGGGTGTGTGAACTATGGCTCTCATGAATTGGTTCTTGTCGCTGTTGAGCACTTTGTAGAACTCGTCCTTACCTGCGCACGCTGAAAGGTCGCCGAGCACAAAGAACGGGTCCATGAGGTGATTACATGAGCCGACCAGGCCTGCGTAGTTGATGTATAGCCACGACCATGGGCGCGGGCATCTTTTCATCAGTCTGTGGCCTGTCTCCTTCTCCTTCTCATCAAGCCCGAATGTTCCTATGAGCCTTACCTCGACTCCGAGCTCTTCTCCTGCGCGTAACGCAGCCCTGACATTCAGCTTTATCTTATCTGTGACATGATAGAGCGCATAGGAGTCATGCTCGTGCGGAGAGGTGACGGGATTAAGCTCTACTTTCTTCACTCCAAACTTCTTTGCGAGCCTGACAATATCCTCTAGCTCGTCGATGTTATCCCTCTGCACTGTGACTATGAAATAGGCCCTGCTCTCGATTCTACGCTTCTTTGTCACGCTTTGGATAAGCTTGAGATTATGAAGCACGTTCTCGTAGCTGCCATGCACCCTTATCTTCTCATATGTCTTCTTCTTTGCGCCGTCGAATGACACTCCGAGCCAGAACCTGTTGAGCGCCAGCTTTTTCCAGAGCGCATCATTCCTGACTGTCATGTTGGTCACGATGCCGAAGTCGCAGTCATACTTCAGGGCATGATCGATGTATTCGTCGATGTTTTTTATCACGGTCGACTCGCCGAAGCCCCTGAGGTCGACGTAGTCGGCGTAGGGGAAGAAATAATCAGCTATCCTCTTGAACAGCCTGAGGTCCATGTTCCACTCTTTCTTGTAGGATGGCTTCTCGCGCCCGCACATGATGCAGCTGCAGTTGCAGTTGCGGGTCATCTCAATGAAAAGCTTTGATGGGAATGAGCTGACAAGTATGTTCCCCTTCTTAAATCCTGATCCTATCCTCTTTAGGTTCTCCTTCCTTGAGATCCTGGGAATGATAGGGGTCTCATCCTTTACCTGGCCGATGCAGTGGAGCAATGAGCCGGGAGCTGGCTTTGAAGTCAGCACTCCGAGGCGCTGCCCTTCCTTGACCATCATCCTTATGTCTGAGAATTTTTCTATGAATTTGAATGAGAGGTTCTTCTGCCTCATGTCCATGGGATAGATGTATACCAGACCCAGCTCCTTCATGCCATGCTTCTTCAGCCTGCCGAACAATCCTGGAAGGAAAGGATACATATAGTCTGTGACTATCACCTGATTCCTGAAGTGCAGGATCTCATTGGATATGAGCCCGAGGTTGAAGGCAGCCCTTCTTGCGCCTTTGAGCACGCTCTCTGCCTCGACATACTCTGCGATATACTCCTTAGAAGAGGATATTGTGCTGAGTACAGCATTATAGTTCCATCTAAAAAGTTCAAAACGCCCCCTTAACGACATTCCTCCTATTGACAAAAGTAAAAGATTTATAAATTTGCCTGTTATAACCTGAGAGAAGAGACTCAAGGTTGGGGAGCGCTGGGAAGATGGAAATTCCGGGGGGAATTAATGTTTGAAAAGCTGAAGCAGCATCTTAGCAGCAGGTACAGGGATGCTTTCGTATTCCATCTCAATGTCGAGATAAGCGCCCAATGCAATCTCAACTGCAGGATATGTGGCTTCCAGAGATACTACAAGCCGAAAGGGCTCATGGGCATGGAGACCTTCAAGAGGCTCGAGGATGCTTTCAAGAAGGCTGATTCTGTGCTTTTTGGCTTCAATGCTGAGACCCTGCTCAACAAACAGGTTATTGAGATGCTTGCCTTTGCAAAGAAGGCCAACCCGAAGCTCAGAGCCTCCATTCTCACCAACGGATCATTGCTGACTCCTGAGCTTTCTGAGCAGCTAATAGTCAACGGACTTGATGACCTAAGCATCTCCATCGACGGAGCGACGAAGAAGACCCATGAAAGCATAAGGAAAGGTTCTGATTTCGACAAGCTCATCTCAAGCATCAGGACGCTCAATGAACTCAAGGAGAATTATAAGAGCAACACCCCGTTTCTCAGCACCAACTACGTCGGCACAAAGGATAACATCAATGAGCTGCTGGCATTCATCGACCTTGCGAAAGAGCTCAAGTTCGGCTCTGTGAGGCTCACCAACATCGAGCCGTACACCGATGAGATGCAGAGCAAGATACTCTACGGAGACAGCTATGATGAAAGCATAAGCGAGACCATTGATAAGGCAAAGAAAAAGTGCGAAGAGCTCGGCATCCAGTTCTCGTATCCTGAATTCAAGAAGGATGATGCTGTGAAATGCGAGTTCATGCAGCCCATAATCACCTGGCAGGGAGATGTGATCCCTTGCTCCCAGTTCACCTATGAACGAGACACATTATACTATGGCAAGAGAGTGTTCCATCCGGTCATAAGCTTCGGCAACATCAACGACAAGAGCTTTGAGGATATATGGAACAGCAAGGCCTACAGGAAATTCAGGAAGGACGTCGCCAAGGGCAAAGGCCCTGATTTCTGCTATCGGTCATGTCTTTTGAGGGAGAAGGTGCTATGTCCAAAGTGAAAAAAAACAACATCCTTAGAAAGATCAGGCTGCTGGTGGCTGACAATGTCCCGCTCCATCCGCCGGTGCAGGGCGGTCCTATGCGGATTTACAACCTCTATAGCCCGCTGCCAGAGAAAAGATTTGAGATAAGCTACATCGGCGTAGTATCCCATCCTGAGACCCCGCCAAAAGCAAGGATCAAGGAGACCATCTTCCTGACATCAAGGTACAGCAGCATAAATTCTATCCTTGTCCGCGCCTTTGGCCAGAACAAAAGATATCTGAGAGGCGGATCAATCTATGACCTTGGGATGCGTCTCTACCTGAAATTCAATCCCAGATTCAAGAGAGAGATAAGAACTCTCGCCGATAAATCTGACATCCTGATTTCGTCGCACCCTTGGCTCTTCACCTTCCTCAAGAGATTCAAGGATAAAGTGTTGATCTATGATTCACACAACTGTGAATATGCCCTTCTGAAGAAGAGGATGGACGGGTTCCTCGCGGGCAAGATCATGCTTTTCCTGACAAAGAGGGTTGAGCGCGAAGCCTGTCAAAAGAGCGATCTCATACTTGCCTGCTCAGAAACTGACAAGCAACAGCTCATGGAGTTGTATGGCATCAACGCAGACAAGATTGAGCTGCTGCCGAACTCGACAGACACGAAGCTCATCAGGCCAACAATCCTGAAAGGGAAAAGCGATGCAAAGAAAGAGTTTGGCCTGGCAGGAAGGAAAACCGTGCTGTTCATAGCCACGAATTTCTTCGCCAACAACTCAGCAGCAGATTTCATCGTAGATGAATTGGCAAAGAAGATGCCGGAGTTCACATTCATGATTGTCGGGACAGTCAAGACACATTTTGACAGGACCCGGGCAGAGCTGCCGGGCAATGTCGTGCTATTCGGAAGAGTCCATCAGGAAAAGCTGCTCAGCATTTTGAGGGCGACAGATATCGCCATCAACCCTGTGATGACAGGCTCAGGCATCTGCATAAAAAACCTCGACTACATGGCGGCAGGGCTGCCGATAGTCTCGACGCCGATTGGCATGCGAGGGATAGACGCTAAGAACAACATGCACGCAGTCATCTGCGAGCCAAGCTCATTCAGGAAGAGCCTGAAAAGGATAGATTATAACCCTCAGTTCCAGGCCTTACTCTCGAGGAACACAAGGAAGCTGGCAAAGCAGGAATTCGACGCCGAAGTGATAAGCAGGAGACTGGCAATCGTATTGGAGAGATGCGTGAAAAGAACGAAGAAGGCATGAAAGAGCACAGGGATATGAAACTCACAGGAGCAAAGCCGAAAAAAGCAAGGATAGATGCATTCCTTAGATTCCTGAAGAGCGAGAGGTTCATGATAATCCTGCTCATAGCCGTGGCCCTGGCTGTCAGGCTCTACAAGCTCTCAAAAGAAACTTTTTGGCTGGATGAAGCGGCATGGTTCAGGGTTGCATTCCAGAAAAGTATACCTGAACTCCTCAATCTGGCCAAAGCATGGAGCCATCCGCCCTTATATTTTCTGGCATACAAAGGATGGACTCAACTTTTCGGAATAGATCAGACTCAATTAATTCTTCTATCCTTGGTTTCGGGCGTGATATCTATACTGCTCATTTACTTAATACTGAAAAGGCTTTTCAAGAGTAAGAACTTGGCGTTCACAGGCGCTCTTTTGAGCAGTTTCAGCTTATTTCACATATATTATTCCAGAGAAGCGACAGACATATCATTCTTCACAATGATCCTTTTGTTTTCAGTCCTGACGTTCTTATGCTTACTGCAAAGCAGATCCCGAAATAAAATAAAAGAGATAGCTCTCCACTCAATCTCCACTGCTGCGCTATTCTACACCCATAACTATGCTTTTTTCATAGTCTTGGCTCAAAACATTACGGTTTTCCTGTTTTGGAAGAAGCACAGGTCTCTGCTGAAGCAGTGGCTGATTTCTCAGATGATCATAGTGCTGCTGATCATGCCACAGATCATGCTGGTCTTCAATAGCGCCGAAGCCTATAGCTCTGGTTTTGACAGGATACAAAACAGCGAAGCCTATCTTATTAATCTCGGAACCCATCTTAAAGATATATTGGAGAAGAACACAGCCATCATAAAATATCCTGCGACACAGCTCGGCCAGGATGACACCTTTGTGAAAATGATATCCGCAGCAGCGGGCATCCTCTTCACGATAATCCTCGCTTTTGGGATGATATCTTCGCTATTAAGGATAAAATGTCAAATTAAAAAAGGGCAGGGCAAGAACCGCCGCAAAATCTGCTGGCCAAAGGCTGAACTGATCAAAGAGAACCTTTTCAGCTCAGTGTTTCTGATCCTGATGGTCCTGACCCCTGTTTTGGCAACAGCAGCCTTTCCTTCAGTCTACAGGGAAAAATGTTTTGTTTTCACCATACTGATTTACAATGCATTCATTGCCATCGGCATCTGGAATTTAAGCAGAAGAAAAATCGTCAGGGCAATCATAGTCGGGACCATTATCATCCTGTGCCTGGCATTGATACTTACTCACATAAGGACCGATTATTTCATAGGAGAGCATGAGGATTGGAAAGGAGTGGCTGAGTTCGTCTCCCTTCCCGAACAGAAAGACGAACTGATAGTCGTGGATGTAAAATACACCTTGATCCCTTTCACATATTACCACAACCGGAGCAGGATGGGAGAACTATTCTCTGGCCAATATCTCCCATTAGATTCACAGAGCGAGAGGGTCATCACAGTAAATAACCTGCTCTTAATCAATTATTCGACAGACTGCTTCGTGGGCCGATGCTACGCCTTTGATTTCGAAAGATTGAACCGATCCCTGGCCAGGATTGACAGGTTCTGGCTCATAACTTCCCCGCACAGCAGGTTCGTCTACATGAGAAATGAGCTTTTAGACATGATCAACCAAGATTTTTACAACAGCTCTACGCATGAGTTCGGGAGCGTCCAGGCCACTGAGTTCAGGAGAAAATGAAAAAAAGATCAAAATCGTTAAAAGATACCATCAGAGAGTTTTTGAAAAGTGATAAGGCTGCGGTGTTGCTCCTGATAGTCATAGCGCTGGCTGTCAGGCTCTACAGGCTTTCGAAGGAGGTTTTATGGTTGGATGAAGCCCGTTATCTGACAGCGGTCTTCAGGGACAATTTCATCCAGGTAATCGGTGACGTCTATTCCAGGCAGCATCCGCCACTTCACATTATATCACTGCATTATTGGACCAAGATATTCGGGATATCCCAAGACTGGTTGCTCCTGTTCTCGGTAGTCTGCGGGGTCATATCGATTGTAGCGGCATATTTCCTGGTCAAGAAGCTTTTCAATGACAAGAACCTTGCCTTTGTAAGCGCGTTATTTATCTGCTTCAGCCTCTATCATGTCCATTATTCCAGGGACATCACTGAGCAGATGTTCCTGACTATGATGATATTCCTTTCATTGCTTGCTTTCGTGATGTTTTTACAGTCAGACAAAAAGAACTATTATTGGAATGCAGCTTTGTACATCCTTTCAACAGCAGGCATGTGGTATACCCACCATTATGCGTTCATGTTCATACTGATGGAGAATGCCGTGTTCTTCCTGTTCTTTAAAAGGCACAAGCATCTCCTAAAAAAATGGCTGATTATCCAATTAATACTGTTCCTTTTAATACTTCCAGAACTAGGCTACACCATATTCGATGCCAAAGTCTATGGTATTAAAACTAATCAGCTGACAAACGTTCAAGCCTGGCCGAACGAGGCGTACAGCCAAGCCCGTCAAGTCTTCGCTTCTAACTTCAATCCCATCCCTCGTGCTTTCTCTTTCATCAATGAGAAGATAGGGTTTGACTCAATGCCCTTTATCATGTTGATCATCATTATTTTCCTGATTTCAGGCATATTCTCCTTGATATTCAATCTTAGGAAGATAGCCGGATGGATTGGAGGAAAAAGAGAGCCTGGTCGGATAATAAACAAGGATTATTATTTCGGTGCTGTCTTCCTGCTGCTTCTCGTGGCGGTGCCGTTGCTTTTTACCTCAAAATTCCCGATCATATTCAGGATTTACTGCTTTGTTTTCACGGTCCTGTTCTTCTCTACAATGATGGCTGCCGGGATCAATATCTTCCAAAGCAAGCCCGTCAGAGTCTCCCTGATTATTCTTTTTGTGGTCATAAGCAGCATAACCATTAACTATGGATTAAAAAACAATTATTCATTTTACGAAGATTTCGAGGATTGGAGGGGTGCGGCCGAGTTCCTGAAACAGCCAGAGCAGAAAACAGACCTGATGGTGAATTCTGTCGGGTACACCACGATACCGTTCATGTACTATTATGAATATGGCTCAATCAGGGACGCTGTGAAGAATGAGGATGATCCTTATTATTTCAGAAGCAAGGGCTTCATAAGCATTCCGGGAGAACTATCCATCACCCCTGAAAATGGAAGAAACAACTCGCTAGTCCTGGATGATATGAACAAAACATTATCCGGCGTGAATGATTTCTGGCTGATTGTTTCCACTCACATCTCGGCAATCAGGGGCCATCAGGAAATGTTTAATTTAATAGAGCTAAGCTTTAAAAATGTGTCAGAGCAGAGTTTTGGAAGCGTCCGATTAATAAAATACGAACGGAGATAATGAAACCCGATCCCGTCGTCTTTAAAAATAACATCTCCCGGATGCAGGGTTAAGATTAACATCATGTCGGCTCTGTTACATCGACCTGGTGGTCAACGCGTACCTGATAAGTCTGAAGAAATCTGCAGGCCTAAGCATGCCTGCTATCGACAATATTTTTTTAGGCGTGTAGAAGGCATGGTTGGTCTTCTTTATGAAAGACTGTATCTGTTTTTCCGTAAGGGAAGGGTGGCGCAGCCTTTTGTCCTTCAGGTAAGTCTTTTCATCCTTCAGGGCATATTCCTTATGCATTATCAAGTCCCAGATGGGCGTGCCGGGGTAAGGGTACAGTCTCTGCACATTTATCATGTCGGTATCAAGCTTTTTTGCGAACAGCACAGTTTTATCAAGCTCAGCTTCCCCTTCCCAGGGAAACCCAATGATATAGTTTGCCATTGTTCTTATGCCTAGTTTTTTGCACAGCTTCACCACGCGCTCCACATCCTCTAAGCGAAAGCCTTTCCTGATTTTTATTAGTGATTCATCGTTGCCGCTCTCAGGTGCAACCGTCAAAAACCAGCAGCCCGCCTGCTTTAGCTTGCGCAGAAGGCTTTCAGTCAGGTTGGTAGGCCGAACCCCGTTTGCAAGCGCAATTGAGACATTAACCTTGTCTTTTATCAGCAAATCACACAGTCGCTCTATCCTTTTTGGGTTGAAAGTGAAATTGTCATCCGCAATCCATACCTCACGTATGCCCAACTCGTTCTTCAGCCTCTTGATCTCTGCCAGGACATTCTCTGGGCTTCGCTCGCGATACTTGAACCCTAATGAATGATGGCAGAAAATGCACATATTCGGACATCCTCTTGATGTGATGATGGCGCATACAGGCTTCTTTTTTTTCACGACTACCGTGTATTTTTTATAAGGCAACTTTTGGAATGATGGGAAGGGCAACATATCAAGGTTGCTGACCGGCTCAGCCACCCCTGTAAAAATCACTCTCTTGCCCTTGCCGCGACCCTTATCATGACCCTTGCCCTGGCGAAGCCACAATCCCTTAACAGACATTTTGTTCTTTGCCATAAGATAATCAAAAAAAATCTCCTCAGCTTCGTAAGGTATGAGGCAATCAATCGGCGCTGCTTCCATGAGCTCCTTGGGAATAACTCTTGCATGAGGCCCTCCAAGAACAATAGGTATTCTAGGGTACTTTTTTTTCATCTGAGCGATAGAGCTAAGCGTGTTCTCAATGTTGGCGCAATTCAAGGAATAACCGATGAAATCATATTGCCTATAATCGATTCTTTTTCCAACTTTTTTCATTTTTTCAACATTGTAGTCAACCACGTCTGCAGAAATGCCTTTGGACTCAAGATAGGAGGCCAGGTAGAGCACACCAAGTGGCTGAAGCTTTGTTAGATAAAGCCCCTCTATCCTGGGGCGTTCAATAATAAGCAGCACCTTCATCATGAGAACCGAGCTTCTCTTTAATTTATATATTTTCTGTATCCCGCATAATCTTTTATCGTCGCATCTTTTAAGCAGGGGAGAATGACATTCGTAGGCGATTTCATCGCATCGGAACAGACAACAAACTAAAACATTTATATAGTTTATTTATTCCCATTCCAATCCAACTATGAAACTGGCTTTTATCTACCCGCCTTACCAAGGATCTGCAAACCAGCCGTCAATAGAGCTGGTGTCAAAGAATTACGGTGTTTATCCGCCGATTAATTTAGGGTACGTGGCTGCGGTCGCAAGGCACCATGGGCACGAAATATCATTTATTGATGCGAATGCCGAGGGATTAACCAAGGAAGAAACCCTTGAGAGGTTAAAAAGGATCAAGCCCGATGCCATC
Source organism: archaeon (assembly GCA_043801165.1). Lineage (GTDB taxonomy): Archaea > Nanobdellota > Nanobdellia > Woesearchaeales > SM23-78 > SM23-78. The sequence continues at coordinate 41,151 of JAZDMG010000036.1, read as the reverse complement.
CTCTTTACCATCACAACGTATATCTTTCACCAGACCCTGGCCTGGATTAAATATTTCAAGCATAACCTAGATGCCATAACAATTGTTGGCGGGGTACACACGCGAGCATATCCGAGGGAAACGCTAAGCCACAAGGACATTGATTTCATAATCATAGGAGATTGCGAGAATACGCTACCAGAGCTCCTAAGAAGACTTGAGATGAATCAGGGCTTGAGAAAAGTCAAAAACATAGGCTTCAGGAAAGGCGGCAAGATTATAATCACCGGATCCGGCGAATACTGCGATCTCATCCCAGGAGTCTATGCTGCAAGGGATTTGATGCCGAACCAAAAGTATTACTCATTCATATCACAGAAAAAAAATTATACCGGCATCCTATCAAATAAGGGCTGCCCATTCAAGTGCAACTACTGTGAGCAGGGGGCGAACAACCATAATTCAGCAAGAAGCATACCTGACTTCATCAATGAGATAAAAGAATGCTACCGCAAGCATGAAATAAGGGAGTTCGATTTCTTCGACCCGATCTTCACGCTGGACAAGAAAAGGGCTTTGGCGATATGTGGCTCCATCAAGAGGCTTGATCTTGACATCGAATACGCCATCAGGACAAGGCCTGACTGCGTCGATGATGAATTACTCAAGAGCCTTAAGGAGAGCGGCTGCAAGAGGATATACTACGGCATCGAATCATCGGATGAGAATGTCCTAAGAAACATCAACAAGAAGATTAACATCGGGGCTGCAAAGGAAGCGATTGAGAAGACCAGGAAGAATGGCATAGATGCCTTTGGATTTTTCATGTTCGGATGCCCTGGCGATACTCTTAAGACAGTAAGAGAGACTGCGAGATATTCTCGCACAGCAGGGCTTGATTATGTGCAGTACAACAACTTCGTGGCTCTGGCAGGCACGAAAATATACGAGGACCTTGTCAAAAAGACAAAAAAAGATTTCTGGGCAGCATACACCCTGCAGGAGAAAGAACCCGACTGGAAGCTCCCACGGCTGGGGACAAAACTGACAGACAAAGAGATAGAGAGGGAGATAATCAGGGCCTATGTGCGGTTCTATTTCAGGCCGAGCCAGACTATCTTAAGGCTCAGGAAGATCAAATCATTTGCAGAGCTCAAGAAATACGCTGTCGCTAGCAGCGGATTCATCAGGGCTTGCCTATCGAAAAGGTAAGAAAAACGTAGGGATTGTGAGCAAACAAAAATGAAAAAAATAGTGGCCTTTTTAGCCAAAAATTCTGGATGGGCAATACTGGCCTTGATGCTGATTTCGTCCGCCATAATCAGGATTGGCCTTGTTGATAAGTCATTTTACACAGGGGACGTCCATGAATTCATATCACTGTCAGAAAGCATAATCAGAAACCCGGAAAATATGGTATGGCAGTATGGAGCTATTGGCTCGGTCCAGATAGGCTACGGCTCATTCATGCCATACCTGTTCTCGTTATTCCTTTTGGTCTGGAACAATAATATTTACACCCTGTTCCTGTTCGGCTTGGTGCTCTGGGGAACTGCAGCAGTATTCGTTTATCTCATCGGGAAAGAGTTCTTCAACAGGTACGCAGGCATAATTTCAGCAATGTTGGTCTGTTTCCATACCTTCAGCGTTTTCTCCACCACACACAACATGAATGGGTCATGGTCGGCGCCTTTTATTGCCATGCTAGTCTATTCGGTTTTCAGGATTAAATTCAAAGATGATTCACGCTTCTGGATACTTGCTTTTGCCTCGACGGCAATTCTGTTGCAGGTGCATGTCAGCGTGTTCATCGCACCATTAATACTAATCCTCCCGCTGTTTTTCAAGCCAAGGATCAATCGGAGACACATCCCATATTTCCTGATAGGTGGGATTATATTCCTCCTGCTCATGATGCCTTATTCTATTTACACACTTGATGAGAATAATATGGCATCAGTATATGAATATCTCTCAAAAAACAAGGAAACGGGCGAAAGCGGACTGATGAAATTTGACATTTTGCCAAAGCCGATGAAAGAGATAAACTTCTTGCTCATGGAAACATTATTCGCTGTGTTGACATTGACCGCAGCATATTTTGCATTCCGCTGGTCCTTAATCAGGAAAAAATCTACCGGGCTGGAAAAGACCGACAAAATCCTGCTCCAAAAGATAATCCTGCTGGCATTAATCATGACCATACTATACTTGTGGCTGACTTTGTTCACATACCAGAGCAATTATAGCTTCACTGCGCTTTTCATAGTGGCTTGCCTGGTTGTTGGCTATGGCTTTGGAAGCGCCGCTGATTTCTTCGCTAAGAGGAGATGGCTCTGGGCGACAATTATCATCTATGCTGTTGTCCTGGCGTGGATGATTTTTAATGTTGTGAAAGTAGGAAGTTTTGTTGAGAGATGCTCAATGGGCTGCTATGATATCAGCCTTGAGAAAGAGATCGCCGGATTCATCCTACGGCAGCAAGAGGAGACCAGCCCGGAAATAGAAACGCCAAAAAAGGTAGGTGCATATCCCAAAACGATTATTTACCATGGTAATCTTTTCATGGTGTATGACGAATTAGGGATGGATTTTGAGATGGTCAAAACTATTTTGGATGGGAAAGATTGGATTACACAGGAGGATGATTTTTTCCTTGTCATCAATGAATCAGAGCTCCCTTATGACCGCATCAAGGCGAAATCAAAGAAAGAGCTATCCAACGGAAAACAGCTAATCATGATGAAGAACGAGCTTCAGCCAGAATACAGGTTCAGCACATGGTTCAAAGAGAGCTGGTACAAAGAAAGCTTTAATGATGCCGATTGGTACAAGGATACAAACCAGGTAATGATCTGCTCTATTATCAATTGCTTAGGGCCAGACCAGAAGTTATTTGATACGGACCTGTTCCTGAGGGTGAAAGCGAATAATTATTATAATGATTCTGCCAAAACACTCATAATATTCGGAAAGCCATTCCTGATAAAGGAATTCTTCATAAATGGCGAGCCGATAGACGATGAACAGTTCAACAAAGTATCCCGAGAAGTCAGAGTTAGGGAGATTCAGAAGCATATGAACAAGACTGAGAACAATATCTTGGCGATGCATTTTGTAATCAATATCAATGGTGCTCCAGACACAAGGCTTTTGTTATTCACCAAAGAAGATGGGAGCTCGTCCTAGCATAAAGAAATAGGGAATTACAGCCTGCAGCACCTAGAGCAGCCAGGCATCAGCCCGCGCTTTATCGCCCGCCTGAATTTCTTCGCTTTCTCAGAATTGTATATCTCTTCCAGGCTTTTCTCTTTAATGTTGCCAAGTTTCAGCTTGATAACATGGCATGGGAAGACATCACCATTGGATGCAACAAACACGCCTTTCCAGAGAAAAAGGCATCTCCTCCTAACGCCGAACCTGTCAGAATACCATGAATCAACCTCCTCTGGTTTTAAATAAGGCTTGAACCAGACAGGTATGTTGAAGCGCTGCCCCTGTATCTCCTTGACCGTCTCTTTGAAATCGAAACAAGGCTTGCTGATTATCAGCTCATGAATGGCAGGGGAAGCCTCGCCCATCTGCTTCTTCCAGACAGAACGATGACGCTTCAATTCAGCAGGAGTAAGGAAACCGAGGTGCTGAATTCTTATGGCATCTACTTCCCACGATTCAGCCTCAGTGATGAATTGCTTGAGCTTAGCGGCGTTCTCTGGCATCAGCACCAGGTTTATCATGACGCGAGTCCTCTTCTTCAGCCTACAAAAGAGCTTTATGTTCTCCTTTGTCCGTTGGTAATTGCCGCTACGCCCTGTGACCTTATCGTGAGCGTCCATGAGACCGTGGATTGAGAAAACTACATTCGCAGGAGCCAGATGCACGAGCCGCCTTATCATCGCATCATTCAGGGCAGAGCCGTTGGTGCAGACGCCGAAGGCCAGCTTGTTCTTCCTGAGGTATTCCATGACTTTGAATATGTCCTTATAAAGGAAAGGCTCTCCACCGGTGATGAAAAAGAGAGGGCTTCTGCCCTTCACCGAATCAATAAAGTTCTTGATCTCAATATAGCTGAGCTCACAATCCCCTTTATTGAGCGTGGCCTTATCAAAGCACATATCACAGTTCTGGTTGCATCTCAAAGTCAGGGCTAGGTTGATATTGGTCGGGAATCCTCTGCCGAGTCCTAGAACATAATCTTTGAAAAATGATAAGGTCTCAAAAAATAATCTTTTAGGAGAGAAGAATTCTTTGTATAAGTTATACGTGCTTAGGTGTGTGTTTAGAAAATCTTTTGCTCCCATACCATTACCTCTCCAATCTAGCTCTAGTCCCCGGTCCTGCGGAGGACTTTTTCTATTACATAACCGTTGCTATCATGATTCTCACTAAAAAACCTATTTGGGAAAGCTCTGACGATAATCATGTCCTTGAGCCCTCTTATCAGCCTAAGAGATGAGTATTTTGTCTCTCCAAAACGCCTAGGATGGTGCCTTATCACCAGCTCACCCGACCTAAATCCGTGAAGATGCAATATTGTAGGCATGAACCTATGCATCTCTCCAGAGATATTGAGATCCTTGATGCACTTCTTCCTGTAGATCCTCATGGTGCATCCTGCATCGTGGAATCTCTCATTGAAAATTATCATCCTGATGATGTTTGCTATCTTGGAATAAAGCTTTTTTGATAGCGAGTCCCTCCTACCTCTCCTCCAGCCGCAGATAAAATCGCAATCCTGGTCAGCCAAGGCCTTCATCAGCCTGGGTATGTCAGCAGGGTCGTTCTGCAGGTCTCCATCTATCGTCACTATCAGGCTGCCTTTCGCCATCTTCATGCCGGCATTCAGGGCAGAACCCTGGCCGAAATTCCTTGCGAATTTTATCACCCGCACACAATGGTCTTTCCTATAAATCTTTTCAAGCACTCTCTGAGTATTGTCAGTGCTGCCGTCATTGACGAATATAATTTCATAGTCATCGGTGAGAGCAATCTTTGTTATCTTATGATGCAATCTGACGATGCTATCCTCTTCATCATATACCGGAATAACTATGGACAACTGCGTTCTCATATTAATTCATCTCTCATGCTTTAAGTCAAGCCATAACTCATCACTCATGGCTCAAAGTCGCTTTCTTTGACTCGCAATCTATTGACTGACAACCAGGGATCAACCTCCTGTCAAGGATGTGATTTAAGATAATATCTGCAATCAAGTAATTAACCTTCCGGCTGAAATGGTACTGATCATCAGCGAATACCTCCCTGTTTGTCAGGTTCATAATGAATGGGTAAGTATCTACATAGATAAATCCAACTGATTCTAAACAAGAATGGACGAAGTCAATCTCACTGTTCACATCCTCTTCAGATTCCAAATCCTTGAAAATATTTTCCGGATTCGGATCAGGGTTATACGAGTCAAATATATATGGAGCGAATGAAAGAATCTTTTCGTTTGATAGCGTAGAACCAATCCTTGAGATTGATATGTTAAAGCATTTCCTGTTAAAAATCCCTTCTTCATCGCTTGAAGACATCCGATCCTTACGTAATCTCTTATCAAAATAGTTGAAAACCACAGATGTCCTGGATAAGGAATGAATAATCCTGCCGGAAAAAGAGCTCTCAACATCACAGTAAACATAAGGGTCTGGGTTGTAATCTTGAAAATACCAGTCATTCCCGGATACAGCCAATATTACGAGGTCAGGATTATATTTCAAAACAAATTCTTTAAGAATGAACAACTCATCCAGCGTGTTCACCCCCTTCAATCCAAAATTAAGTATTTCATACCTGCCCGACCCAAAAATTCGGTCTAACTTTCCCTGCATCACCAAGGAAACCGCTGAATCTGCGAGCGACAGGTTATTTTCGGCGCCATCCCCCAGTATAAACGAATCTCCTATCATGGCTATCCGAAAGATGGATTTATTGTTCACAATCGAGTAATTGGATAGCCTTTCAGAGAAGGTCGCTCCATTGGAATACAAGAATTGTTTAATGTCGGGATTAGAGGAAGTTCTTTGAGAAAAGAAAATACGAAACCCTATTTCGGCCATTAACAGCATTACAAAAATAGTGACCAGCAAAACTAACAAATTCAACCAAACATTTTTTTTTCTTTTCACTTTCTCACCAGACAATTCCCAATCACCAGGCAATCTATCTCCGTGTTCCTGAAGCAATCATATGCATCCTTCGGGGTGTTGACTATCGGCTGTCCCCTAACATTGAATGATGTATTGATTATGACAGGCACGCCGCTCAGAGCACCGAACTCCTTTATCAGATCATAGAACCTCTTGTTCTGGGCCCTTGTGACTGTCTGAACCCTTGCGGTGCCGTCAACATGGGTTATGCTCGGCAGAATCTTCTGCTTGTCTTTCCTGACATTGAATGTCTGGAGCATGAAAGGCGACTCAGGGCTTCGGCCCATCTCGAAGAATTCCTGTGCCTTGTCAGCCAGCACTGCCGGCGCGAATGGCCTGAATTCTTCGCGATGCTTCACCTTCCTGTTCAGGATGTCCTTCATTCTAGGATTGCATGGATTCGCCAGTATGCTCCTGCTTCCAAGTGCCCTTGGTCCGAACTCCATCCTTCCCTGGAACCAGCCAACAACCTTGTCCTGATGGATCAGCTTGGCGACTTTCTTCAGGAGCTCATCCTCTTCCAACAGCTCATACTTAATCTTGTTCTTGTCAAGGAAATCCTTGATCTCCGCATCAGAGAATTCTGTGCCAAGATAAGCGTCATCCATGGCGTAATTTCGCTTATTCTTAAGAATCGAATTATAAACATAAAAAGCAGCCCCTATCGCCCCTCCTGAGTCTCCTGCAGCCGGCTGTATGAAAAGCCTCTTGAACTTGGTATTTGAAAGCAACTTTCCATTGGCCACGCAATTGAGAGCGACTCCTCCAGCAAGGCAGAGGTTCTTTGAGCCTGTAATCTTGTAAGCATGATTCGCTGTCTTTATCATAATCTCCTCTGTTATCTTCTGGAGTGTTGCTGCGATGTCCTGATGTCTCGAGGTGATCTTCTCGTCCTTTTTCCTGGGAGCGCCAAGCAGCTTTATCATCTCTTTGCTGAACATGCGCTGCCTATGCTCATAGCTAAAGTACCTCATGTCAAGCTTGAAGCTTCCGTCATCCTTGATATCTATTATCTTTCTGAAAGCATCATGATATCTTGGCTTGCCATAAGCGGCAAGTCCCATCACTTTATACTCATCGTTGTTGACTTCGAAACCAAGATATGCTGTGAAGGTGCTGTACAGCAGGCCAAGAGAGTCAGGGAAATCTATTTCCTTGAGCAGCTTTACCGCGTTCCCTTTGCCTAGGCCGATAGTGGTGGTCGCCCACTCCCCTACTCCGTCGCAGGTGATTATCGCCGCATCATCGAATGGCGAGACAAGGAAGGCACTTGCTGCGTGGGAGAGATGGTGCGGAACAAACAAAACATTGCCTTCATACTTGAGCTTCTTGCTTATGATTTTCTCGATCCGAAGTTTCTCATTCATCCATGAAGGGACTGCCTTGTAGAAATACCAGAATGATTTCGGGAATGTCCTGGCGAATGTGCTTAGTATCCTCTCGAATTTCAGGAGCGGCTTTTCATAGAACGCCACATAGCTGAGCTGCTTTGCCGTGATGCCTGCCTTTGCAAGGCAGAAATTGATGGCGTTTACCGGGAATGAGCTGTCATGCTTCTCCCGCGTGAACCTCTCCTCCTCAGCAGCAGCCACTATGACACCGTCTTCTATCAGGCAGGCAGCAGAGTCATGGTAATAGCAGGAAATCCCGAGGATGTAATTCTCTTTGGCCATTCAGAACAACCTCTCGAATGAATCCTTGCCGTAGTCAAGAGATGATTCTTTCCAGTAGCTTCCATCGTGAGCTTCCTTTTCATTATCAGCTGCTTTCTTCCTGTAGAGAAGCCTGCTCAGGCCTGCGCCGATGAGATACATCGGGATTATCAGGGTGAAATTTATGATTGAGCTAAGAAAATGATGAACCTTCTTGAAAATAGCCTTGATAGCGACAAAAAGCCTTACCATTGATTCCCTCAGATAAGAGTATAGATGAACACCGAAGCCTTTGATGAGCTGGCGATGATGAGCAGCACTCCAAGCAGCAGAGTCATTATTATCAGCGGCAGCAGCCACCATGCCTTCCTGACCTTAAGGAAGTCCCAAATCTGACCTAAAAGACTTCTTTTATTCTTCCTTGTCTTCTTGTTCATTAAAACCACATCCTGCAGAATAACATCCTGCTTTAAAAAAGTTATTGCCTTGACAGCCTTATTAACAAGTTCTCATCATCTCTTATCATCTCTCCTCAATCCCAATAATGCTAAGGAAGAATGCCGCGAACAATGTCTGGATGCCTAGTATCATCAATACCATCGAGAGCATGAACAGCTCGAACATCAGCAGGAGCACTCCGCTCAATGCCATGACAGCGACACCAAAGAGTATACCTTTCTCAAGGCTCACATAACTGCTCATCCAATCGACCATCCTGCTCCTCTGCTTGAGATGCACCGAAGCATAGGTCTTGGCGAACACTCCGAGCAGCAGGAGCTGATATCCGAGCACCAGGAGCAAAACTGAGGCTAACGTCATCAGGATATTCTGCTCAAAGAGTATCGAGAGCAATGCTCCGCCGAAGAACAGCAGTAGTCCTGGTATCATGAAAAGGAATGCGTGGCTGTAGAGCAGCATGAACCGCAGGTGCTTCCAGGCATCCCTGAATGACCTGAGCTTTGACTCAGAGCCTTTCTTTCGAGGATAATAGGTGATCGGCACTTCTGCAATTCTCATCCCCTGCTTGGTGGCCCTGATTATCATCTCGCTCGCGAACTCCATGCCAGTCGTCTGGAGGTTGAGCTTTTTCCAGGCATCACGCTTTATCAGACGGAAGCCGCTCTGGGTGTCAGATACCTTTGCGCCGAACAATAGGCGCAGGAAAAGGCTGAGCAATGGATTGCCTATGTACCTATGATGCCATGGCATGGCGCCTTTCTTTATCTCGCCTTTCAGCCTTGAACCTATGACTATGTCGTTGCCTTTCGCCTTTGAGAGCAGCCTCGGTATCTCCATGAAATCATAGGTGTTGTCAGCATCGCCGATTATTATCACATCGCCTTTCGCGTACCTGAAGCCTTCATGATAGGCTGCGCCATAGCCTTCCTTGTTATGCCTTATGACCCTTGCCCCGAGCTTCATGGCGACATCCGCAGAGCTGTCTGAAGAAGAGTCAGAGACTATGATCTCCCCGTTGATGCCATTCTCTGAGAAGACTTGCCTTATCCGCTTGATGCATTCCCCGACAGTCTTTTCCTCATCCCTGCAGGGCAGGATGACGCTGACGAACCCCTCCATGAAGATGATGAACTACACTCGATTTATATTACTTGCTGTAAACCTGGAAACAGGCAGCCGCCACCAGCCATCGCCATGATGTTTCCAAAAAATATTTAAACCACCCTTCAAGAAATTGGCTTTGAGGTTAATCATATGATGTTTTGCCCTAAGTGCGGCTCTTTGCTGAAGCCGAAGACAGACAAGAAGAGAAAGGTAATGGCCTGCAGCTGCGGCTATACGAGCAAGGATGTTGACTCTGCGAAGATAAAGGAGGAGCTGGTCAGGGAGGACAAGAAGGTCAGCATTGTCGAGGAGAACGATGATGTCCTGCCAGAGACAGACGCGAAGTGCCCTGAGTGCGGCAATGACCGGGCGCATTATTGGCTTGCCCAGACAAGGGCCGGCGATGAGCCAGAGACCAAGTTCCTGAAATGCTCCAAGTGCAAGCACACCTGGCGCGACTACAGCTGAGAAGATGATAGACCCTTCCAATCATATCAGAGGCGGCGCTCTGAGGATTCTAGTGAAGCCTGGCAAGCGTGATAACAGGATTGTCAGCTATGATGCAGGGAAAGATGCCCTTGTCATCGAGATAAAGGCCCAGGCCCAGAAGAACAAGGCGAACATCGAAGTGGTGAAGTTCTTCTCGAAACTTCTTAAGAAGGATGTGAAGATAAAGACAGGCCTGACAAGCAAGGAGAAATTATTGTCGATAAGATAATCCCTTGCCTGCCGCTGATCATTGGTTCTTGTACTGCGCCACTTCTTCGCTGAAGAACTCAATCTTGACTCCTGCATCGCGGAACATCTGCTCTGACTCAGCTCCCTGGTGGTATTTCTTCTCGCAGACGACGCGGCTGATGCCGCAGTTGATTATCAGCATGGCGCAGGTCCTGCAGGGAGTCATCTTGCAGTAAAGTGTCGCTTTGCCTATGGGCACTCCGAGCCTTGCTGCTTGGCATATGGCGTTCTGCTCTGCATGCACGGTCCTGACGCAGTGCTGTGAGATGGTTCCGTCTTCGTGGAGCATCTTCTTCATCAGGTGGCCGACCTCGTCGCAGTGGGGAAGCCCTATCGGGCTGCCGACGTAGCCTGTCACCAAGAGCTGCTTGTCCCTTGCGATGACGCAGCCGCTCCTTGCCCTGTCGCAGGTCGCTCTCTTAGCAATGGCTTTTGCGACCTCCATGAAATATTCATCCCATGAAGGGCGGGCATAATTTCCTTCATTATCAGAAATATGCATCTGCTTTTTGTCATTCTTTTGACTGACTTCTTTCTTCTTCATCCCAATCCCTCCACCAAAATGTCGATCTTCCTGCGGAATGATGCCATGCTTGAGTCGTTCACGATCGTCAGGTCTGACATCTCCTTGCACTTGATGAGCTGCTGCCCTGAAGAGAGAGGATTGTGCAGCTCCTTCTCCTCGGATATCCTGAAATCATCGAATGTCAATGCTTCCTTCTCCCTGTTCCTTTTCTTCGCCCTCTTGAACCTCAGCTCGATGGGAGCATCGATGTATATCAGCTTGAAGCTGCTGTTCCTCTTGAGGACCTTGACTTCGTCAGGGTTCCTTATGGAATCTATGACATAGCTCTTCCCAAGCTCAAGCTTCTTCATGATCATCCTTGCAAGGACATCAGGGCCGTGCTTCTGCCTGAGCTCGTTGCCAGCGGCCTGCAATGATTCGCGGGTCATCTCCTGGCCGCGCCTTCTCATCTCATCCCTTATTACGTCTGACAGGGAATATACGATAAAGCCTTTCTTTGTCAGGTAAGAGCAGAACTCTCCCTTGCCGCTGGCAAAAAAACCTGTGACTCCAAAAATCATCCTATCATCCACCCGAAATCATCTTATCATTCAACCATCGCTAGCAGGGAGAGGCATAGCTGCTTAATAAAGGTTTTCAGGAATATCCGTGATTTTATCGGATTGAATATGGTGCTTACGCAGAATGCTTACATAGAAGGGTCAAACACTGTTTTCTTACTATAAAATAGTAACATTTTTATAGGGCTCATACATCCTTTTCCTATATGAAGACATTATACATGATGGTTATGGCTCCTGAAAGAGAGATGATAATAAAGACCGTCTTCAAATCAGGAGCAGACAAGGTATGCATGCTATGCCCTGAACAGAAGAAAGACTATCGGGCTAAGTCAGATGCCATGGTAAGAGGGGCTGCAGAGGAAATCCTGCCGAAGCTCAAGGAGTTCACAGAAGTCGACACGGTGTCTTTCAGGTTCAACGACGCAGAGCAGATAATGGAGAACGTCATCAGATACATCAAGCAGAACATAAAAGAGCACGATATAATCCTCAACGTCTCGCTGGGAAGCCATTTCGTCTGCACCGTGCTCCTCAACATAGCAGCCATCTTCAACCTGCGGGTCCAATACACCTTCATGGAAGAGCTCAACCCAAAGCTCATAACCCAAGAAGACTGGCACTTCGGCTTCAATAAAGTCGTGGAGCTGCCGACCATACCGACAAACATAGCCCTGTCAAAGAAAGAGGTTGAATTCCTGAGGCAGCTGGAAAAGAAAGAGTCTATGATAGTCCAAGACTACATCAGCATGTATCCTAAGAAGGATGAGAACAAGAGGCGGGCAGAGTTCAACTACTACACAGAGAAATTCCAGAAGATGAACTTCATCTCCATAAAGAAAGTCTGCCACAGGAACATAATCGTGCTCACCAACACAGGAAAGATGATCCTCAGCATAGAGGACTGAAAGAACAAATCCTACTTCTTGATTGAAAGCAAGTATTTTCTCGAGGGTTTTCTTCAGATATAGAACTTTCTTCTTAATAGCTGGAAATATTTCTTCGGGCTGTTCATAAACCCCTCAAACTCCTCGAGAGGAAAAGAAACGATAATAATACTACTGGAGAGAAGGGGTTTATCATGAATGTGAAGCTGGCCGGATTCAATGTGGATATAGACGGAATTAATGCTGCAAAGGATACTCTGCTTAAAAACGCTCCTAAGATGCCGTTAAATGATAGGATAATTGCCGCAATAAAATTATTGGTTGGTAAAGAAGATGCTATTTCAGGAAAATATCTACAGTATATGCGTGAAGCAAACGAAATACTTTCTAAACTGACACCTGAAACAATAAGTGCGTCCTATGCGAGGATATCAAGAGACCCAAGACCGATACCTGAGCTCAGAGAAGATGCAAGGAAAGATGTGGCTGCTTCCAGATCATCTAACAAAGCCATCATATTTTTGATGGGGCACACGTCAATCGCTGAACACGCCATCTTCAATTTTGATATAATGGGCATCTCAAGAAGGATTGTCGAGACCTTAGAGTCGAAAAGATTATGCTCATACACTGAGAAATCCCAAAGGTACATCACTCTTGAAGGAGATTTTGTCATACCTCAAGAGATAAGAGGGACTCCCTTTGAAAAAAGATTTGTCGAGCTCGTAGAAATACAGAATAAATTCTACAATAAGCATCTCCCCGCATTGATTGCATGGCATCAGAAAATGGATTACACAGACCTATTCGATTCGCTCAAGATATCTGATAAGCCGGACAAGCAGAAAGGCACAATCGAGGGCCTTGGAAAAGAAGACACAAGGTATCCTCTAAGCATGGCAACCGAGGCCCAGGTAGGATTAACTATTTCTGCAAGAAACCTCGAAGTGCTGATAACAATGCTTAGAAGCTCAATCATCGCTGAAGAGCGAGAGCTGGGCGAGAGATTATTCAACCTGGTCGACGGCATCGCTCCGTCTGTCATAAAATACACGAAGCCATCAGACTATTTCAGCAAGACCAGGAAGGAGCTTTCTGATTTCGTGGCAGGTTTGGATGTCAAAAACACAGGATCAGGAAGAAAGTACAACGTGACTACAATCACTGAACCTGAACCAGTAAAGCTCTTTACGGGATTGAGAAGACAAGAAACCATCCCTGCAGGTCTTCTCTTTTCATCAGGTGAAGCGGATTATGAAGCCTGCCTAGCCTTCAGATCACATGCTCTCACAGAGGACCTTTTCATACAGCTTCTTGGAACTGCTGAAAAATACAGAGGCGTGCACGATCCTATCCTCAGGGAATGGGAGTTGGGAGATAGGGTCGCTGAGTTTGTCATGAGCTCAAGCGCATATGCCCAGATGAAAAGGCACAGGATGAACACTCTCATCCCTCAAAGATACCTTCCTGAATTAGGATGGACGACGCCTGCATCAATAGAAGGCACCGGGCTTAAGAAAGAATTTGATAATATTGTGTCCAAATCAATCGAGCTCTATAAGGACATGGTCAAGTCAGGGCTGCCTTTCCAAATTGCAGAATACGCGCTCACCAATGCTAACAGAAGGAGAGTCCTTCTTGACGCAAATAACCGCCAGGTGCACGCCATATGCTCAGAAAGAGAGAACCTTCCAGCGCAGTGGGATATCCGGGCTTTGATAAACATATTTGACTATTTGATTTCGGATGATGACCCTCTTACTACAAGGATGCTTTGCGGAAAAGATAGGTTTGAACGGACTAAAAATGAGGCTTATAAAAAATAAATTACTATCCTGGAGAGCGACCTATGATTGAAAACAAATGCATCGACCTTGTCATCTGCGGGCCCGACATGAGCGGTACCAGCACCCAGATAAAGGACTCCATAGGGTATTTCCAGCGCATAGGGATGAAAGTCAGGGACTTGACTGGGACTGAGATCGACGCGCTTTTCCATGCGAGGATTTTCAGGGAATTCAACCAGAACCACATATCAGCTCTTGAATTCATTAAGGATGCCAATGTCCCGACACAGATAAAGAATAATTTTCTCATGGAATCTTATTGCCTCCTGCGAGGCATAAGGAGGGAGACCGACCTTTTCATCGCGTCCATGGTGGAGAATAGCATATCAACATTCGTCGATCCGAATTCTGCTGATGTCTGGATATTGGAGGAGCCTACGAGGAGAGGCTCTGGCCAGGACAACAGGGCTATCGAGCAGAACAGGAGCGCCTATGGCTCTGAATTGCATCCTGTCTCGGCAGCTTTCTGCCACCAGAATTATAGGACTGGCGAATTCCTGAGATTCAGGCAAGTTCTTAGAGAATTAGGGAAGATAATTATAAGGAGCAGGTCTGAGGAATCTGGATGCTATCAGGTCTATGACGAAAGGTATCTACAATCAGGCATCAGTTTTATCGACTATATCAAATTGCCAGGGCATGAGATTGCTTTCGCAAATCCTCCCACTCATATGTTTGTCGTCTGCGGCAGGGAGGATTGGAAACCAATCGATTATCTCCAGATGACAAATGAAAGGATTGGCGGAAGGGCTCTTGATGACCATGAGAACAATGTCTGGTATCAGCTCTTGGTGAATAGGAGATATGCATCCTCCTGGATAAATGAGTTCTATAAAGAAGGCTGCGGGCTTTACGGAGCAGCACCTCCTGAGATAATCAGGTTTGACATCACTGCTTCAAAGGAGCAGATTAAGCAGCAGATGGGCGCCAAGCTCGACGAGATAATGTGGAATAGAAAATGAATCAGGGATTAAGATAAAGGAATCTCAGAAATTATCTACTCTTCTTCCTTCTTTTCTTCCGCTTCTGGCTCTGCGAAGAATGAATTCAGTGACTTGCTCTTTATCATCGCCGCGTAACTAATTCCTTTGGCGTTACCATTGATGACCATGGAAAATATATAATGTTCTCATGTTTATAAATATGATGGACCCTTGAAATAGAATTCTCGAAATGGTAATAAGGAAACCTCATTAGAGATTGATATAATCAAGAACTATAGTTCTCAGTCATAGGTGTATCGCTGAGTGATTACACTAGAAGTTTGTCGACGATATATTCAGCCAGTGATTGATCTGCCGCCATCATCAGGCTCTCCATCAGGCACTTCATCAGGCACTCCCTCAGAATCTTCAGAAGAATCATCATCCATATCTTCGGCATCGCTTTCGGTCTGCTTTTCAGTGTTCACAGCAGGCCTTTCCTTCTCGCCTTTCTCCCATTTGCCGAGCTGCATTATGCTCTGGAGGTTCTGGCTGATGATCTCGCCTGTCTTGGCATCTATCTTGACATTCAGTATGCTGTAGCTCCTGGTCACATGCGTTATGTTGTAGACTGGCTTGTCGATGTTCTGCAGCACGATGATGCGCTTGGTTATGGCATGGGCAGAGTACTTGTCCTTTGCCAGCACATCGCAGATCTCAAGGGCCCTGGCAAGGCTGGTCTTCACCTCATTCATGTCAAGCCTCTTGATTATGCCTTCGCGCTTGAAAGGATCATCCTCATCCCTGAGCTTCACCGCAGGGACAGTCTCGAAGACGACGAGCTTGTCCTTCTTGTCAGAATAATAGCCCAGCTCCCAGTTGTACTTCTTCTCTCCTTCATCAAGCATTGTGAAGCAGTGCGCCAGGTAGAAGCCTGGATTGCTCTTCTTGAAGCTCTTGAATTCCTTGCTCTTCTCAACCTTGGCTATCGTCTCTCTCAATATCATCGAATGACCTCAACTGTTCCTTTCTATGTTCGCATTATACCCTGCTTTTCCTCTAAGCCACATGTTGCCTGACTGGTCAATATAGGCTACGCAGTTGCCTGAACTGTCCTGGATTATAAAGCTATTGTTAGTGGGCGGCGTACAATAGAACTTCTGGTCCTCTGTGATGGCGCCTGCAAGCCTTAGTCTCGCATTCACATTGATGCTCGCCACATCGATGTCGGTCGAGTTCCTTATCAAGAATCCAGGAGTGACCGTAATGCTGGTCTGGGACTCCAGGAGAACACCCGGATTGTTTGAGTCATAGAATCCTCCTTCGTCGAATCTTGCTGTGTATTCGACGCTGTTTGATTTATTATAGACGAAAAGGCAGCCGTAGGTGGTGCAATTGGTGAAATGGTCTGTGCCATTGCAACCGGTGCCTCCTATTCCTCCGCAGTCAGTGCTTGAGCCGGAAACGAATATTGCCACCGCTATTAGCATCAATAAAATCGCCAAGCCTAACACGGTCTTCCTATCCATCAGCCAACACCCAGGTGTATCTGCTGTTTTGAGTATATAAATCTTTTTGCAGAACAAAAACAGACAGAGGATCAGCTTCCTATGCCAGCCAACTTCAGAAGGTCGACGAACCATATCTTCACAAATCCGAGCCAAGGCAGCCTTATGGCTGCTCTTCCGATGGCCTGGCTCTCAAGCACCCGGGTCTCATCAAGCTCGAAATCCCTTATCTGGCCTCGGTTGTTGTCCCCTTTTGTCTGGAACACCCACATGCCCTTCTCCTGCTTATCGATCACTCGGTGGATTATGGGATAGGGCTTCTTTGACTGGAACACAAGTATGTCACCGACCTCTATGTCTTTCGGCGCTTTGCCCATCAGGAACATTATGTCTCCCCTGTTGAAGCCATTGTGGTATGGATAGCCCTCAAATCCCTCCTTTGTTATGTTCAGGGCCAGGTAATAATCTTCATTGTTCTGCCACCAAGTATCGAAGTCAGAGCTGTGCTCCATGCTGTTGCTAACCACCGCCACAATCGGATAATTGGTTCCCAGCAGCAATCCAAGGCCAGGATACACTATGAACTTAATCAGCACATAGGCCAGGACAACGTTGGCTATCCAGCTGAGCGGAGAGTCATCATACCAGATGAAATACCAAGCCTTGCCAAATAATGACTTCGGCTTCCACTCCTTGGTTGGCTTTGCCTTCTTCAAGCCTGTCTTATTGAGACCTTTATTCTTGCCAAACATTATCATTTGAAAAGATGCGCTGGCTTAAAAAAGGTTGTGTTTTTGCAGCGGAGCAGGTGGCATCCTGGACTTCAGGCCATCATCCTTGCCTTTTAAACCCATGCCAAAGCTTTAAAAGCCAGCCTATCTCTCCCATATACGATTGGTGGGTGGGGTTATGAAATCTGTTAATATATCGCTTTGCCCCTGCGGCAAATATCTTGAGAAGGTTGAGTGGAAACCATACACTGATATCGATGATCTTATTCTTAAGAAGATAAGGCTTGAGCTGCCAAAGGCAAAGGTGAGCATAAAGAACATAGAGCTGCCTGAGAAGCTCAAGGAGAAGAAGGAATACCATCTGGTCGCAAAGACCAAGGATGATGATTATGATGTCACAGTCTCATTGAAGCTGGCCAGGTGCAACCTCTGCAGCAGGGAAGGGACCCAGTACTTTGAGGCCACATTGCAGCTCAGGAGCGCGAATGCGGCATTGCTTGAGGAGAGCGTGCAGTTCCTCCAGACAAGGGTGCATAACCTCAGGAGCAGGGGGATGTTCATCAACAAGGCAGAGCGCTTCGAGGATGGCTTTGACCTCTACATGACCAGCAGAAAGATCACACAGGCCCTTAGCAAAGAGCTCCAGGAGCACTTTGGGGGCATAATGAAGGTAAGCCCGAGGCTCTTCACCAGGAACAAGCAGACAAGCAAGAACGTCTTCCGCGTGAACATCTACGTTGAGCTGCCGGGATTCAGCCGAGGGGATATCATACTTGTGGATGACAAGGTCTGCTTTGTGGAGAAGATAGGCAAGAAGATAAAGCTCATAGACCTCCAGAACGACAGCTCCATGGTCATAGACTATGAGAAGATGGACTATGCCCTGATGAAGAAGCAGCAGACCTATGTCTCAAGGACCTATCCAAGCCTTGAGGTGATAAATCCCCTTGATTTCCAATCAAGCATGGTGAAGAACAAGCCAAAGCAGACGTTCACCAATGGCCAGATGATAAACGTTGTCATACACAAAGGGATATATGTTGTTGATTGAAAGGAACAGAATGCAAGTCTTAAAGCCGCTATCTCTAATAAAAGCCAGATTTTCTTATCCGATTCATGGTATCCCTTATCTTTCCCAGCTCATCATTGCCTAGTGCTGTGTTCTTAAGCCAGTAAATCCCTTTAGAAGTATCTTTTCCTAGATAATTGAAATTCACAAGCTCCCTCCTGATAAAGGTGTGATCATCGACATCGAAGGAGTCTATTATTTCATTGACCTCTTGTTCAGAATACTCCTTATTTTCTAAAAACCTTTGAGCTATCACTCGCAGGATTTCCTGCTTCTTAAGATCGTCTCTTGGCAAGGTTATCATTTTATCCTCATCATTAATAATGTCGATTGAGGTTTGAAGCCTAATTTAGTCCACGTCTTCAAGGCCACCTTGTTCTTATTATAAACATTGGTCCTGATATATTTTATCTTCTTAGCTTTCAAGATTTTCAGAGCCTCAATAGTTAATGCCTTGGCAACACCTCTCCCTCTATAATCTATGCGGGTCGCCGCGGCGTTCAAATAGCCGTATCTCTTGATTTTGAAGCAGTCTTCATTATTCTTGATGAAAAATTCGATAAACCCTATCAGTTTTCCTTTTTGATCAGCAACCAGCGTATAGCTGTGCCTTTTTCTGATGTTCCTTTTCGCAGAACAAATCTGGCTCTCCAGCGTAATCTTCCTCTTAAATTTCAATAGAGGATCAACATCTCTGTGAGGCTTCCAAAACTGAAGATACAGCTCAGCAATAGCCTCAGTATCTGTTAATCTTGCTCTTCTGATTCTGAATTCCATAATCAACAAATAGTTGTGTTCGCTATTTAAATATTGCCTTCGAAAATAATACTATTATTCAATAGTAACATTTAAATATGACTGAGCCGTTTCTTTAAATATGAAAGTCCTTTACAGAACCACAACCAAACAATACGAGCCAGCATTCAGCCAAGGGCGGTTGGTTCATCCTTCCAAGGTTACTTTTCCATTTCTAGTGGGAGGCGTGCCTGGTAAGTATACTTGCAAAGCAAAATGCGATTACTGCTTCATACCATTCCACTCAAAAGGCAAGGAACCTCATCAATGGTCAAATATTGAAGGAAAGATAAGGCTTGAAAAGACGCAGATAGATGACCTGAAATCTCAAGGCTTCAATGTGGTAGCGATGATCCCCGACTCATTCGCATGGAATGGAAAATATCTCGAGTCAGGAATACTTTATCATAATCGGCTGTATGACCAGGATGAGCTCTCGCACATGGGCGTTGCTTGGACCTCAGGCGTTCCTCTGCTCAAGGGCGATGCGGGAAGGCTTCTTCACCTCGCATGGAAAAACAACATTCGCCTAGTGGCAGCAACATCCCACGGCATAACAGATGGGGAGATTCCAATCAAAGGTGTCGCTCAGCCTTCAGTAGTTAGGGAGTTCGTTGGGTTGATGCATGATTACAACAGGAAAAATCCTGGCGAGGCTTTCAAGATTTCCCTAGGGTTCCCAATCGGAGCTCATAATCTGGACAGGCTTCAAGATTACATCGCCTATTCATCCTTTCTCGGAGTTGATTATATCAGGTTTAATAGATTGCTTGACTTATCAAAAGATGATCGTTTTGCAGGCTTAATACTTAGCCAAAGAGGAAACGCCATGTTCTTTGAGAAAATGAGGGAATTCCAGAAACAGAATATTGCTGATATTCTCAGCGTTGCTTCAAAAGCCGTCCTGAAGCATGAAGGGTTCGCAAGATTGAATCCTGATATCTCGATAATGGTCTCTACAGATTTCGGATTTGACGGAGAAGAGACTCTTGAGCTGGATGAACCGATAAACAGGTGTCCTGGAGGGACTAACCTATTCGCAATATTCTATGAATTGATATATCCATGCAATGAATTGTTTGATTTTCCTGTCGGCATCCTGACATTAAAGGAAAAGAGCGCTATTGAGTCAATGTTGGGAGTTCATATCGCGACAGACAGGAATCTTATCCATTCTCCAGAATTCGACAATGAGAAAATTAAAATGCTAGAAAGCATAGTTTGCGATCCGAGATACAAGGGCTGTATCGGTCACACAATCAGAGCGAATAGAATAAAACTGTAAGGTGCAGATGATGATAGAAGAAGTTATCCGAGAGATTGAACTGCCTTGTTTTGTATATGAAACGAAAAAAGTCACTGAACAAATCTCCAGGCTAAAGAACTCGCAGCCACGCAATCTTGATATTTTCTATGCCATGAAAGCGAATCCCCAACCTGAAATTCTGAAAGTAACCAGAGAGGAGAACCTGGGTATTGAGGTTGCCTCCATCGGCGAGATGGAAAAGGCATTCCTTGCGGGATTCAAGCCTGAAAATATGCTGGTCACAGGACCTGGAAAAACTGACCAGACACTGGAATATGCTCTTAAGAGCAATGCAGGGCATATAATCATTGAATCTTTGAATGAGGCTAAGAGACTGGATCAGATCGCAGGAAGATATAACCGCAGGCAGCCTGTTCTTATCCGGGTAAGCCCCGCGAATGCTGTTAGTGGCGAAGACCTAGTGGGAGGGTTCGCCTTGTTTGGGGGGAAGCCTGTCAAATATGGAATAGATGAGGAAAATTTACAGCAGGTCATGCCAGAACTGATGAAACTGAACATGATAAGCGTGGAGGGAATCCATGTATTTGCTGCTTCAGGCGTCAGTGACTATAGACTCCTGATAAGGCATGTTGATGAAATATTTGATCTTGTCCAGAACCTCAAAAAATCCCATCTGCAGATTTCCATAATAGATTTCGGCGGCGGATTTGGGTATTCTCATGATGATTTGTATCAATTTGACACAAATTCTTATTTCTCAGAGCTGAACCAATTAGTAGAGCTACATAGCTTGGAGAATAAAAGACTTTTCCTTGAACTGGGAGCTTATATCGCAGCACCCTCCGGCACGTATGTGACAGAGATTGTTGACGTAAAGCAGAGCCGAGGAGAGAACTTTCTAATTGTCAATGGGGGCATCCATCACCTGTTGAGACCTTCCTTGGTGTCCAATCATGCGATCCGAGTATATGACCGAAATGGAAAACCGGTCAGTGAGAATCAGAGTGTAGAAGTGAATATCGCAGGAAACCTTTGCCATCCGTTGGATCTGCTTGCAAGAGGCTCAAGAATCCCTGTTAAGCCAGAGAACCTAGACAGATTAATCGGCGGGAAGGTCGCTGTATTGAATTGTGGAGCGTACGGAGCTAACTTCTCGATAAGCGGCTTTTCATTAAACGACAACCCAAGCATTTATGTTATTGACAAGGTTGGAAACCTGAAGAGGTGTTGAACTTGAATGTGAAAGAATACATCATGATGTATCAAGAGTTTACATCAAGAGCTGCAGCGGCCGCACAACATCTGGAATCAAAAGTGGTTGAGAGTGAACGGATCCTTATAATGCCAATGACTATAAGAGCCCAACGGATATATGATTTAGGAACCGGCGCCGGGAGGGTTCCGAAATATCTTGCGAAACAAGGCCTGGATGCGAAGATCATCGGGGTCGAATCCAACAGGCAGATGTTCCTGCTAGCCAATGAGTTCCAGAGCCAAGGAATAATGTTCGTCCATTCTGACATCAAAGACTGGCTAATAACTGCTGACAGAGCCGACCTGATGCTCTGCCTGGGGAATACATTCGGAGGATTCATCGATGAAAGGTACAGAAACTCTCTGATTGTCCTAATCTACAAAAAACTTCAGAATGGAGGAAATTTCATACTTGACTATAGGCCAATCAATGCTGTCCTGAAGAATGATTCTGTGCTATCAAGGCATTCTCAAGCGTATGGCGAACTGGTCATGACCCGAGAAGACATCTCCGGAAGCGAGTTTAAGCTAGTCCAATTCTATCCTGACGAACCGCGCCTGATTGATTTTTTGAAATCAAATGGATTCAGACCTAATCAGAGGCGTTATCTTGAGGGAACAAAGTATATGAGAAAAGCTATCATCCTCAGGAAGGAGTGAGCAACATGAATGTCGCAGTAATTATAGATTATTATCCGCCAAGGCATGATGGAGGGGACAGCATCTTTGCGAGAGATCTGGCCGTCGGGCTCAAGGAATTGGTCACTCCGATAGTGTTTACTAGAATCCCTAGAGTTACCTCAACAAGAGTGTTTGATGACGCAGGAGTAAAGGTTGTTTACCTTGGAGATGACTGGCAGAGAAAGTTACTAGGTTATATTCATGACATAGATTTAGTGCACTTCTTCCAGATAGATAACCTGCCGATGGTCAGGTTCATAAAAGAGAGAAGAGAAGTGCCTGTACTGTTCCATATGGAGATTAGCTTCAAAAGGTATTCTGAACTTTTTGAGCCGGACTATGACTCTGAAAAATACAACCTACTGGAGAAGGAAGCGGTTGAGTTGTCCGACAAGCTGATAGTGCCATGCAAAAATGAGCTAGAGCAGATTGCACGCCTATATCCATCTGCCGGAGTGGTGACAATCCCAAATGGAATAAACTACAGCCTTCGCCTAGGGAATCCTTTTGGAGCACCCAAAAAGAACTATAAGACCAACTTCGCATTCATGGGCAGGTTGGACGACCCTATGAAAGGAGGGTATGATCTAATAGAAGCAATGAATCAGCTTCCTCATGAATACTTAAATCGCGCTCATTTCATTTTCATAGGATGCAGAGACAGCAGATTTTTGAAACAAATCGAAGCCCTTAGGAAGACTGCAGCATGCGAGGTGCATCCATGGATATCTGATGAAAATGAGTTATGGCAAAAGCTGGCTGAGACCCATTTCATGCTCATGCCATCAAGGTATGAGACGTTCGGCATGGTATGCTTAGAGTCAATGGCCATGGGAATCGTTCCTATAGCCTCTGATGCGGGAGCCTTAGGTGAAATTGTGATTGATAAGGTAAATGGGTTCTATGTCGACATATCAAGGAATGCTTCTCATCATCTGGCCAGAGCGATAATGCGGTCGATTGAGATGAATGATCTTGAATATCAGAGGATGAAGGAAGCTTCGATCATGAAGGCCAGGAAAGATTACAAGATAGAAAATATCGCCAATGAAGTGGTTGGATTATACAAGATTTTAGGTGTGAATTAAAATGACTACATACATTTTAGGCATAAGTGGATTTGACCATGATGCAGCCGCCGCACTGATGAAGGACGGAAAAATCGTAGCTGCTGCAGAGGAAGAGCGATTCTCCAGGGTAAAACATCAAACAGGCATTCCGCATGGCGCAATCGATTTTGTCCTGGGTTCACAGAAAATCTCCATGGACGACATATCACATATCGCGATTGATTTCATTCCAAGCAAGACTTTCATCGGAAGAGGAAAATACTGGCTTTGGCAGGCTATCAAGGGCAATCCGCTGGCATTCAATATATTCCTATCTGAAATCGGGAATACCATGGTCAGAACCTCAGAATCATCAAGGCTTGGAATTGGATTCGGAAGGAGAATACCAGTCCATTGGGTTCCGCATCATGTCGCCCATGTCTACAGCACCTATTGTGCATTCGACCTGCAATCCGCCGCAGTACTATCATTGGATTTCATGGGAGAGAATAACACTTCCTATGGCGGAGTATTCAGAGGGAAAACCTTGGATGATCTAATCAATATATCTTTCCCACATTCCCTTGGATCGATGTTTGCGGGTCTGACAGAGTATTTGGGATTTGAAAAGCTCTCTGATGAGTACAAGGTAATGGGTCTTGCTTCATACGGAAAACCAAAATTCATCAATCAGATGCGAGAAACAATAATGCTCTTGCCGGATGGCCGGTTCAAGCTGAACCTTGACTTTTTCGATTTCTCAAAGACATTAGGAAGAACAGCATATGTCTCACAGAGATTTATTGATGTCTTCGGGCTGTCAAGGCTGAAAGGAGAGGAAGTCTCAGATAAGCATGCAAACATTGCAGCGAGCCTACAGCAAGTCCTAGGCGAAACCATCATGCATATGGCTGAATACTTGAAAGAAAAAACGAATGAGGACGCATTGTGCTTTTCAGGCGGAGTTGCCTTGAACTGCGTCGCTAATCAATTACTGGCCAAGTCCGGGCTGTTTGAGAAAATATTCATTCATCCAGCACCCTATGATGCTGGGGCTAGCTTAGGTGCAACATACTTTGTTTGGCATAATATTCTTGGCAATGAAGAATCCTGCCCATTGACCAGCGCCTATCTCGGGCCCTCATTCGAGAATTTCGACTATCAAAGCCTGTTGGCATCGTCAGGATATCACTTTGAGAAATTAGATGACGCTGAAGCGGTTGCCTTGTCGGCTGCAAGCGACCTGTCTAAGAAAAAGGTGATTGGGTGGTTCCAGGACAAGATGGAATGGGGACCGAGAGCTCTTGGTAACAGGAGCATCCTGGCAGATCCTAGGGATAAGAACATGATCGACAGGGTCAACCTAAAGATTAAATACAGAGAACCATTCAGACCGTTCGCACCATCTGCGATGAGGGAATATGCGAACCAATACTTTGAACTTGTGGGCGACCCTAGGTTTATGCTTTATACTGTCGATGCAACAAAAAAAGCCCAAGAAGAGATACCTGCAGTAGTGCATATAGACAATACCTCAAGGGTTCAGGTGGTGGATAAGGAAAGCAATCCGAAGTACTGGTCGCTAATCAACAGGTTCAGAGAGATAACTGGCGTACCTGTAATTTTAAATACGTCTTTCAATATCAAAGGTGAACCCATTGTATGCACTCCCCAAGAAGCACTGAGATGCTTCTCCGCAACAGGCTTGGATGTTCTGTATATGCAGGATTATAAGATTACCAAATTAGATTGAGAAGGTCATTGCCAATCACACACATACTGCCAACGCATCATCTTACTTATCGATTTAACCGTAATCTTTCCTTTCTATACTCATCTACTACGCTTTTGAGCAGCTCTTTCTTCTTCAGCGCCTCATCCAGCGCATTCCTGTCTGCTATGGCGTAGTTCTCGCTCTCATCGATGATGAGCCCTTCCCTTTTCAGGAAAATAAACTCTTGCTCCTGTTTCTTAGGGAGCTCGGCTGTGACGATCACTCGCACCTTGCCTTTCAATGCGTCTATCACCGCCTGGCTTCTCTGGTTTATGTCATCCACCAGCAATATGTCTTCTGCCTTGATATCAAGGAACCTTTTGTCAGAGAACTCCTGCTGGCCAAGATTTGCCAGCTTCTTCACAAGCACTCCTTTGTTTAGCTTTGCTATGAACTCATCGCGCCTAGACAGTTCCTTCTCCTGATGGCGCAGGAGCCTGGCATTTCCTTTGAGCTCCCTTGAGAACTGTCTGATCCTCTGCTCCTTGTGCTCGACAACAGCATCCTTTGAATCATCGTTCATTCCGCTGATCCTCCTCTGGAGCCGAATGATCAATTTGTCCTTCTCCTTCAGATAGCGCTTGAGCCGGGCGTTCCTCTCCTCCAGCA
The DNA here is from genome assembly GCA_043801165.1 of archaeon. Taxonomy (GTDB): domain Archaea; phylum Nanobdellota; class Nanobdellia; order Woesearchaeales; family SM23-78; genus SM23-78. The sequence continues at coordinate 15,584 of JAZDMG010000036.1, read as the reverse complement.
TGGCAACCCTTGCCTCAAGCTCATGTATCAATCGCTGATTGTAGACTTTTTCCTGGGCTCGAGGCCTTTCAGGCGCCGGCAATGCCGGCGGCTGCTTCTCATGCCTCTTCTCTATCAGCTCCAACGCAGAGTCGAACGGCAATTGGTCATTCCTGACCATCAGGAGCTTGAACTCTTCCCTGATCTCGGGCTTTCCTTTCTTATCGATATAGTGATCTATCTTCTCAAGAAAGTTTTTATGCTTCCTGTGGGCGAGTATCGCAGCTGCCAATGCGTCCTGCTCATGCACATTGATGCCCAGGCGGTCGCCTGAAAGAAGCTCATCAACAAGCTGGCGTTTCTCTTCCACCAGCAGGTCTTCTTTGGGATAGGATAGCTTTGCTCCGAGCTTGGTGGCGATCTCCTGGACAAAGCTCGGGAAAGGGTTCTTGTCAGAGGCGACTATCAATGGCCTGCCGAATCCTATGATGCTGCTTATCATCTCACCCATGCTGAACTCCTTTCCAGAGGCGCTTGAGATGAAAGTGCCGTGCTCATCAAGCAGCGCATAGGCTGCAGTGGTGCCAGGGTCTATGCCTACGATGAGGAGAGCCATGGGAGAACGTGAGTCATGTCAGATATATTAAGATTATGAAGGAAAACCATGATACTGCACAGTAATTGTCCCAAGACAGGGACATAATCAACGTGTTTGATACTATTCTCGAGGAGTAAAGCTTAAATATTAGTTCTGGTTCACTGCATATCGGGATGACACCTAATGACGAAAAGGAAAAGGTGAAGGACAGGATCGCATTGCTTTCTGTGAGAGAGAACGATACGCTCGCAGATAGGATTTCTCAGATTCTTGACGTCCCGTTGGTTAAGATAAAAAGAGACCAGTTCGATGATTTGGAAAGAGTGCCAATAATCCAGGAGAATATAAGCGGAAAAAACGCTTATGTGATTTCAACTCTTGGATTAAGGCAGGAACCTGATGTCTCATTCATGGATACTGTCAGGCTATTTGATGCCCTAGCAAGATGTTCTGTGGTAAACAAGGTAGGAGTGTTTCCTGACCATTGGTTCGCAGCCCAGGACAAGACCAATAATTTCAGGACTGCCATAACAGGGGAGCTGGCTGCTGATATCTTTGGATTAGTCAATATGACCTCCTTGATAACCGTTGAATTTCATGCAGAACAGATCGAAGGGTTTTATGGGCGGAAAAGGGCGGATTCATTGAGAGGAAGCCCGATAATCGCAGACTATGTGATGAATACGTATCCTTATCAATTCATAGCAGTCAACGCTGATGCTGGAGGCATCAGGCAAAGAGATGAACTTGGAAAGGAACTCAAGGTAAGAGATAGAATTCTTGGAGTTGGCAGCTATTCCGGCGCAAGGGATCGTGATGTAAAAGATGAGAAAAAGAAAGGAGATTACATCGGACAAGATCCGAAAGGCCAATACGTAGTCATATACGACGACATGGGCAGAACCCTGGAAACAATGGAAAACTGCGCCGAGGAAGCAAAGAATAAGGGTGCCGCTAAGGTCATTGGTGCATGCGCGCATCTAAAGACTTTTGGGAGCGAAAAATTCATGAAAAATTTAAGCAAAGGATTCGTTGATGAATTGGTTGTCCTTAACACAAGACCAGAAATAGTTAGCATGATAGAGCAAAACGAGCTTATGCGCCAGAGGATTACTGTACTTGACATCTCTCCTTATATCGCTCAGACAATCAGGAGGCTTGAACTAGGATACAGCGTTAGGGAGATGATGGGAGAGATCAAGGATAGAAGCGCTCTCTATAATATACTGCGCAAAGCAGGACAATGAAGCATCATCCTCCCAGGAACTCCTCTATCTCTTTCTTCTTCCTCACGTTGAGCGATACGTGGACCTCGCCCGTCTTGATGTACTTATTGATGAACTCTATCCTGTAGAGCTCTTCAAGCGCTTTCCTCACTTCCTTTGTTCCGCGCATGTGAGTCGGGAATGCTTTGAAAAGATTCTTCTCCTCTGTGTGGGAAGCACCCCATTTCGCTGGATTGAAATCTTTGAGTTTTATGAGTAAGTGCTTCTGAATGAGTTTTTTATCCATTTATTCAGCAATCCTTTGCTCATTAATAAACTCTCAGAGATTGTTTTCGAATAAATTGCGAAAATCCATGTATTATTGCGATACATCGATGTGCCAAAACAGAACATTTAAATAATCGCACATATTATCTACAATCATGGAAGAAGAAACAATATTAACACATCTCTTAGGAGATTCTCCAAAGGTAAGGCTCATTGAGCTGCTGCTTGTCGGAAGAGACTTTGACTACTGCATATCAGACATGGCAGAATATGCAAGGGTCGGAAGATCCACTATCTACAGGTTCCTGGAAGATATGCTGAAAAACAAGATCATAAAGCCCACGAGGAAGCTCGGCAGGATACAGCTGTATAAGCTGAACAAAGACAATCCTGAAGTGAAGCTGATGCTCAAGATGTTCGATGAACTACTTAAGATTAATTCTGAGAAAGAGATTGCGAAGCAGATGATGAAAGTCAAGGCTAGCAGATAAGAAAAGTTCTATATGCCAATCTTCTTTACTTCTCATACTTCTCCAAGCTAAGCTGCCCCCGGCGCTTGGTCTTCTTGACCTGGACTGTCTCTTCCCGCAGGTCTTCTCCAAGCTGCTTCTTGACAGACAACGCAACCTGCTTTCCGATCAGCTGGCTCATCATCGTCAGGTCTGCCTTCTTCAGCTCCTCAAGGGTCCTTAGCTTATTATTATACAGCTTCCTTGCCCTTATCCTTCCGATGCCAGTCAATCTTAGCAATGACAGCAATTCTTCTTTCGCTCCATGCTTCAGCCTTATCCTGACTTTTTCAATCTCTTTAATCATGCCGTGCATCTTTGTAAGCTTCGCCAGCTCTTCTGCAGAGAAAAGCAGCCAGTCTGCAAGGCTGAGCTTTGCCCGCACCTCTCCCGGCCTTATATTATAGGCCTCCAGCAGCTCCTCATCATCCTTCTCATTGATCCAGTCATAGAAGAAGAGCGCTGTCTTTATGCTCTTGAGATAATCCTCGTATTCTGGCTCGAACATGCTTGGCTCGATGCTCAGCAATGATGATGAGAACTCTGCTATCTTGTCCTCGATCTTCTCATATTCTGAGACCCTGACATTGAGCAATGGCCTTAGCTCAAGGGTGTATGATATCATCTGGAGGAATGAGAAATCCTTGAGCAGCTTGCTTCCTGCGCGCTTCATGCAGGTTATCAGGTAGTCAGCAGTGTATGGGTCGAGGTAGAGCTCGCTCACTCTCTTGCCTAGAAGGGTGGATTCTATCCTGTCCTTATCCTTTGCCTTGTCAATGGCTATGAACTCCCAGCCCTCAAGATAGCCGAGTATCTTGTCGATGATCTCCTCAAGCTTCTCCATGTCCTCATATTGGTGGGCGTAGAATGTCTTTGAGAAGAAATCCATCAATGCCTTCCTTGTGTTGGTGTACTCTATCGATATAAGGCTCAGGACATAGCTCCTAAGTATCGGCTCAACTGCCAGCTTGCTGAGGATCTCCTCTGGCTCTCCGCGGATGTAATTCTCAAATACGTTGTCTTTCTCGCTGTCTGTCTCTGCCAGGCAGATGGCCTCGCCATAATCTTCATTGAAATCAGGCCTGCCTGCCCTGCCGCAGAACTGCAGGAACTCAAGCACAGGGATCCAGCTCATCCCTCGCGGAGCAGAGAATCGCTTAAGATCGCGGACGATAACACGGAACGCCGGAAGATTCATTCCGTATGCAATCGTTGGCGTGGCGCAGATGATCTTTATCGTCCCATTGCGGAAATTATCCTCGACCAGCTCACGCTGCTCAGAATGCAGTCCTGCGTGGTGGAAAGCGACTCCGCTTCTCACGCAGAGGGCAAGCCTCTGGCATTGCTTTGTTGATTTCTCGAGAGTGCCAAGGATTTTCTGGCTCAGAGCCTCAAGAGCCTCTGATTCTTCCTTGCCAAGCTGCTCTGGCTTGATCTTCACCGCTATCCTCTCAGCCTCTGACTCTGCGCTGGGCTTGCTGTTCACGAACACAAGAGCCTGCTTCTTCAGCCTAAGAGTGTCAAGGCAGATGTTCAGGACGCTGTTATTATACTTCTGTTCAATCTTGAGAGTTTTCTTCATGACCGAAGCTGGTTAGTGCCAGGCCAATTAAAAATGTTCTGGAAAGAAAACAATGGATATTCTGGAGAATCTGCAAGCCCTCCATAATACCCCCATAAATAGTAAACAATATAAATCCTCTCGAAGTAATCGCTTGGCATGGCGCATCCGCTTGTTGTCAAGGACCTAAGGAAGTCCTATAGGTCTAATGGAAAATCCATCGAGGCAGTCAAAGGCATATCCTTCCAGGTGGAGAAAGGAGACATCTTCGGGTTCCTTGGTCCCAATGGCGCCGGCAAGACCACCACCATCAACATGCTCACAGGCATACTGACGCCTGACTCCGGCTCAATAGAGTTCTTTGGCATGAAGCCATGCGAAGCCACAAAGCAGAGGATCAACGCAGCCACAGCCTACAGGTCGCTGAGCAACCATCTCACTGTCGAACAGAACCTCAAGATTTATGCGAAGCTATACAATGTCAAGGACGCAAAGACCCGCATAGAAGAGCTTCTCAGGAAGTTCGAGATAACAGACATAAGGCGCCAGAAGATCATTGACATCTCTTCTGGCCAGAAGACAAGGGTGAACATCTGCAAGGGCCTGATCAACAGCCCTGAACTGCTCTTCCTTGATGAGGCGACAGCTGGCCTTGACCCTTACATAGCAAACGTGGTGAGGAAGGAGATCAAGAGGCTTGGCATAACCATCGTCTTCACTTCCCACATAATGAGCGAGGTCGAGGAGCTCTGCAACAAGATAGCGTTCATCAACAAGGGAGTAATCATGAAGATAGACACCCCTGAAGAGATAAAGAAGCTGATAAAGAGCAAATGCCTTTTCATAGAGTTCAGCGGAAGGGATGAGATCGCCTCTCTGCTGGGTGGCTTTCAGATAACAGAGAGCGATGGCAACAAGATACACATCGAGCTCAATAATAATGAGGAGATACAGGTCATCCTCAACATACTGATGAAGAACAATGTCAAGATAAGTGATATCAAGGTCAAGAAGCCAAGCCTTGATGAAGTTTTCATAAAGATAGCGAAGGGAGAGCTATGAAGCCGCACAGGATACTTGCACTGCTATGGAAATACTGGTTCCTGACGACCAGGAGGCTAGACAGGATATTCGACATCACCTATTGGCCAGTCATCAACCTGGTGATATTCGGATTCACAGCGCTCTACATCAAGGGCTCTGCCAACATTCCGCACATAGTCGTATTCCTCATAGGCGGGACCTTGACATGGATACTTCTCCAGAGGGCACAGCAGGACGCAGTAGTTTATTTGCTGGAGGATTTCTGGAATGGCAACCTAAGCAATACATTCATAACACCAGTAACTACCGGAGAGCTGTTCACTGCGCTATGCATCACAGGCCTTCTGAGAGCCCTGTTCAGCTTTGTGCTGATGGCAGTCATAGCAGTGGTAGCATACAACTTCTTCATATTCAGCGGAGGATTGCTGCCATTTGTCTTCATGATACCCCTGTTCATATTCGCCTGGGCGATGGGATTCGCCATAGCAGGACTTATCTTCCGCTACGGGACGCAGATACAGGTGTTTGCCTGGAGCGTCAACTTCATATTCCAGCCCCTAGCAGGAGTGTATTACCCGATAACCATCCTGCCGCCGATATTGCAGAAGATAGCATTCTTTGTGCCAGCATCACATGTGTTCGAGGGATTCAGGCAGGCATACACCACCGGCGTCTTCAATCTCGAGCTGTTCCTCCTGGCGATGGGGATGGCATCGGTCTACTTCGTGCTAAGCTATCTGTTCCTTGTCAACTGCGTGAAAAAGGCAAGGAAGACAGGGATACTGACGAAGTATTGATGGGCCAACAGCACAAGTGTCGTGAGTTAATCATTAGTACGCTGTTGTTCTTGTCCTATGATAGGGTTCGTCTGTCGGTAATTTTACCTGCCCTTCTAGCCAGAGATAATCATTGATATCCATCGAATTGATTCCTGACAGAAACCTGCACATCCGTTTTTTTATGAGCTCAACAGCATGGATGGTATTTGCCCTGATTTCAACTTCTTTCTTATCTCCTTTGGGGATTTCTGTCTTAGACTGCAGGATGGTCAAAAGCTCAGTTGAATACTCTAGAATACCGTAACGGCGCATCACCTGCGGAAGCTTATAATCTGCACACGCAGTCATGTTTTCAAGGCCAATCATCTCAATCCCGTCCTTTCCTTTGCAGGCATGGCCGATATCTGAAACAAGCAATCTTGCTCTCTTGTAAAACTCAACCCGCTCCGAATCATATTTTGATACGTCTTTAAATGAAGGAAAATCTCGTATTATTATTCGGAGCAGGTTATCCGCATCAAAGTTTGCCTCTTCAATAATATGCCTGAACCTGCCCGCGTATTTTGAAGTGACAACCCGGCCTATCTCGTGCAGGTGCGATAGCCTTTCATTCAGCAACGGGATCTCCTTGTTCCCACGCAATATCTCCCTGAATTCTCCAATTGGCAATTGAGCTAAGTAATCTGGGTCTAGAAAATTTGTCTTCTCTTGAACTGCTCTTCCCAGGCAGGCAAGCATCGCCCATGCGCCGTCATAGGATACACCATTGTGCTGGATAGTCCACTTAGGATCTCCCCAATATGAGAAACTGATCAAATCAGATACGGCAAGATAAGCCAGCCTGTCTTCAGTTTTGAGTGTCCTAATATCGAAAGGTGCTTGGGCTAGCCAGTGCTGCATTTTCTTTGGTTCGAATGCCTTGCAAAAGCGCTCAATCCCTGATTCGTTGATTCTGACATGCTCGGATTTATCCGAGATCATTTTCGATACTCGTGTCAATTTATCCATCAACCAGTAGTGAACCCACAGAAATATAATCTTTGCTATTGTTTTTTTTACAATAATAAAGTTTATATACTTAACAAGTTAATAATTGTAAATGTGGACAAAATCGACAGGGACATAATAAAAGAGCTATTGATCGACTCGAGAGTCCCCATCCTTAGGCTAGCCAAAAAGATCAGGAGCTCAAGAGAAGTAGCGGCTTATAGGATAAAGCGGCTGCAAAAAGAGGGGATTATCCGGGATTTCATCTCAGAAATAGATATCTCAAAGCTTGGTTTCATGGGCGCAGCGGTCTTTGTCAATGTAAAGGCAACACACCAAAAAGAGTTCAAGGAATATCTTGAGAAATCGCCATTTGTATCGTGGGTGGCTGAGCTGTCAGGAGTGTGGAGCTTCGGGCTGTCAATCATTGGCAGAACAAACGAGGAGATTGACAGCAGGTTCTCCGAACTGTATCTTCATTTCAAGGATGCCATCATAGACCATAGATTTACACTTCACAAGAAAAATCATTTTTTCTATGAAAAATATCTCGGCGAAAAGCCTTTCAAGATCAAGACAAAAATGAAAGAACAGATATCAAAAATTGATGATAAGGACAAGGTCATATTGCAAGAGCTGGCAACAGATTCTCGTATCGATACTCTCGAGCTATCACAAAAGATCCGGCTCACCGCTCCTGCCGTAGCTGCACGGATCAAGCGGCTCAAGTCTGCAGGAATCATCGAACGATTCTCAATATTCGTAGATGCTTCTAGGTTAGGATTGTTTCAATACAGCGTCTTTATCACAAACAAGGATGTGGAAAGGAAAGAGGCGCTCATCAGCCATCTGAAAGATCATCCCTATGTATCATTCATAGCAGAATATTCAGGAGATCCGTTCATAGAATTCGGTGTTTTTGTAAAAAATTCCTATGAATTAAGGGATATCCTCCAAGGCATTGAAGAAGCATTCCCTTCGAACAGGGTTATAGAGCTTTCCTTATTCCAAAAGGAATTCGTTTCCATCAAGCCTCCGAAATGTGTTTTCGCTTCTAGCCAGGCAAGGTGATTGTTGTTTCCAGGGATTTTGCAGAAGAATCTATGGATCGCTGTGCAAAATCTGAATATTTTGTCAGTTTAGCAATGAACCTGATCAGACTGTTTTTTATTCAATCTTCTTTTTAGAAGCCTTGGCTATCTTATGCTCGTCCTTTTTTACCCTTCGCTCGAGTTTTTTGATGTCTTCTTCCGGAGGAAGCTCCTCTGGCCTTATGCCTCTTCTCGCCAGTAACCCTCTGACGTCTGTGTTGTTCCGAACGTGTTCCTTTGTTATTCCTTCTTCTCCATGAAGCTCGTCTTTCTTGACATTAAAATTAGTTATCTCTGTCGCGAGGTTTTTTGCAGTGATTGTTATTGTCGGAAGAAAATCCGCCAAAGGCTTTTTAGCTGGAACTCTAAGCTTGTTTTTCATCTGCGAAGTTGTAAATCCGCCAAAGAGAATTTGATCTCCTTTGCTTCTTATCCTTGCAAAACCATCGTCATCAACCCCTCGCTCATAGATTAGTTTTGAGAGCTCTGTTTCCGAAGCTGTAAGCTTATTTCTCGCCTCGAATCTTTCCTGCAGTGCGATTCTTTGCTCTATCAGCTCTTGTTTTCGTGTTTGGACTGCAAAATAGCCCTGGGCAAAAGCGATTTCTTCTTTTCTCGGATCCCCATTCTGAGCGATTAAATAGCAAGCGTATCTCGTGAGCACAACATCTTCAATTTCTCGTTCAGCTTCAGAGCCTATTTGAACCTTTTTGCTAACGTCAGCAAAATGGTCTGCAATTATCTGTCCTGCATTTTTGCAAGATTCTTTTGCTTTGTCTATTGTTGCTAAGAAATTTCTCCATTGAGTATATCCCAATAGAATCTGCAAATCCCTCGCAAACCAGAATTCCAAGCCATCTTTCTCGTTGGCGCACTCTTCGAATGTTTTCCTTAGCTTTGCGACGATTAGTCTATCCATTTTAACCCTCTTTAGAAAGGAGAACCTTTGAAGTTTATAAGCTTCACGCCGGCTTGTCCAGTGTAGCCTGTGGTTATGAGAAAGCTCGCAGGGTCTAAAACCCCGCATTTTAATGCGAGCTTTCTAATTCCAGCTAACCGTCAATATGTGCGAGAGCCGTAAAACCTCGCACTTTAGTGTGAGGATAGGCTCGAGCGACGGTTAGCTGTTATTTACGGATTTGGCAAAAAAAAACATCCAGCTCATTCCATCAAGCAGAGCATGTGCTCCCTGAAGAAGTTCATGAGCTTGGGGTACCTGTCCAGCTTCTCGAGTGTCCTGCGGTATCTTTTCCTGAGCAGGCTTGCAGCCTCTGGCGTCAAGCCTATCTGCTGCTCATAGCCGATCATCGGCTCAAGCACAGTCCTTTCCTGCAGGACGATGTTTTTTATCCCGAACTTCTCAGGGCACTCAAATATCGGAGTGCCTTTCTGCAGCCCAAAGACAGAGGTCGAGACAAGATCGATTGATTCCGAATTCTTTTTCAAGAATCCTATCGTCTCTAAGAATTCCTCTTTTGTCTCTGTCGGAAAGCCGAATATGATATAGGCGATGTTCTTTATCCCTGCCCTGTGGGAGTCAGAAAGGACTTTCTCCACGTCCTTCACGTTCGTGCCTTTCCTTATGAGCCCGAGTATCCTGTCAGAGCCTGACTCCACACCCCACATCAGCATAGCAAGCCCTGACTCTCTCAATGTCTTCAAGGTCTCGTAATCAAGCTCTTTTGTCGGGCGAAGCTGGCAGGTCCATTTTGCCCTGTGTTTTTTGAAGATGGCTGCCAGCTCAAGAAGCCTTTTCCTAGGGATCATCTCATCCACGAGAAAGAAATGCCTGGCGCCAGAGGCTGCAACTGTCTTCTCTATCTTGTCAAGGCTGAACTCCTTGTAGCTGTCCTTGTCATAATGCGTGCAGTAGGTGCACTGCTTGTAATAGCAGGTGTTGGATGTCTTCAGCGGCAGCACAGTGCTCGGGACAAAATAATCCTTCAGGCGGTGGATCGAGAAGTCAAGCACACATTCATCATCGCCTTCAATCTTTTTTCCCAGGATCCATCCTAAGAGCTCTGTTTTGTCCTTGGCATAGAAATCAGCTGCCTTCTTCAGCCTCTCGTTCACAGCAGGCCCCCCAACGGCAACCTTTATGCCTTTCTCTTTCAGGGCAAGGATCAGGGAGTATGTGTAGAACGCCTGGCTGGAATAGACGACGCTGAAACCGACAACATCAGGCTCCTTTCCCAGTATCTTCGCCAATGCCTCATCAAAAAGGTCTGGCTTTTCTCCCCTGATGATCTTCTTGCTGTTCTCACCATACAATCTCTTTGTCTCCTGGCGATAGGCAAGGCTGATCCTTGAATATTCCTCTTCATCATAATCCCTGCCAAGCTGCTGGTAATATTCTTTGTATTTGCCAAACTTCTCAAGATGGAACCATAGGTTAAGGTCAAGGGCATCAGCTTCAAGCTCAGGATTGTCTCTGATGAAAGCATATAGGTTAGTTATGGAGTACGGCGGAGCCGCCGGGGTGCAGAACGGCGGATACACCAAGGTTATCTTTGCCATGCGAGGGGAGAATCGGCTTTGGTTTAAAAGTGTGGCGGCAAATGCGAGGGATGGATCCTAGATAGAAAAAATAGATGAGCCCAGAGAGATTTGAACTCTCGACCGCACGATTATCAGTCGTGTGCTCCAGCCAGCTAAGCTATGGGCTCAGATCGCAAGCCAAGCGTTCTCTTGGCTGTGTCAGGAACCAAAGATTCCTTTACGCCTCCAGCCGGATTCGAACCGACGACCGCGCGGTTACTTTTCGACGCCAACGCAAGGAAAGTCCAATGCGCTGACATTGCTAACAGCCGCGAGCTCCACCACTAAGCTATAGAGGCATTCTATGGTCGGAAAGAACTAGAAATGCTTTATATAGTTTTCGTAATGCGGCTCATGCCTGTCTGACGATGCAGCACGGCTCAGGAAGATGATGCCCTGCCAGCCGGGCAATGATGCGCCAGCCTCATCGCTGGATCAGCAGAAAAAAAGCACTTGACGTGTTCCAGAAATCATTTTCTAGGCAAAAGAAAAAAATATTCCCGAGCATCTATCGTCTGGAAGCATTTCCTGATTTCTCCGACGACAAAATAGATTATAATCTCGGAAAATATTTTTTCAATAAAATTATCAAAAGCGAAATATTTAAATATGTAGTTCCACCCATTATTGTAAGAAGAAAATTTGTCGACGAGACAAAAAGAAAAACAAAACCAAGGAAAATTTTAACGGATGATCAATCAATGGCAATCAACAGTAATCTGATGGACACGAGGGCTGTCTTCTAGATGCGGAGGTCTCATTCTAAGGATGATTAATTCTGAACTAAATGATTCTGATGATGAAGAACCAGGCTCAAGGCCGGGCGCTTCTGCTTCTCAAAACCGGATTCCGCTTAGATTGCACTTCAACATGAATTACGCAGCAGCAACCATTCGGAGGCATGACTAGAAGATGAACATGAATGATTTCTTTGAGAAATTCCCTGAGGTCAAGAGCGAAGTCCAAAAGGTAAAAAGAGTCTATCCAATGAAGGTCTCAGACTACTACCTGGGCCTTATCAAAGAGAAGGATGATCCTATCTGGAAACAGTGCATACCTTCTGCGGCAGAGATGCAAGACCTAGTCAACGAGGAAGACCCGCTGCTCGAGGAAGAGCACACGCCAGTCCCAGGACTCGTGCACAGGTACCCTGACAGGGTTCTCCTGCTTGCCAGCAACAAGTGCGCGATGTACTGCAGGTTCTGCACAAGGAAGCGAAAGGTAGGGAAGGAAGTCATAATCACCAAGGAGATGATAATCAATGCCATAGGCTATATCGGCAAGCATCCTGAGATAAAGGATGTCATCGTCTCTGGCGGAGACCCATTGATGCTCAAGGACGAGGAGCTGGAGTTCATACTCAAGGAATTGAGAGAGATACCCCATGTGGAAGTCATCAGGATAGGCACAAGAGTGCCCTGCACCATGCCTGAGCGAATCACTCCTGAGCTATGTGAGATGCTCAAGAAGTACCATCCTATATATGTCAACGTGCACTTCGAGCACCCGATGGAGATCACTGTCGAGAGCGAGAGGGCCTGCAAGCTGATGGCAGACGCAGGAATACCATTGGGCAACCAATCAGTGCTGCTCAAGGGAGTCAATGATGACCCTGGAGTATTGCGAGAGCTTTTCAGGAAACTTGTACAGATGAGAGTCAAGCCATATTACCTGTACCAGGCAGATGCTGTCAAGGGAACAGATCATTTCAGGACAGATGTCCAGGACGGCATCAACATAATCAACAAGCTAACAGGGTTCACATCAGGGCTTTGCATACCGCAGTATGTCATCGATGCTCCGGGCGGAGGAAAGATACCTGTCCTTCCTGAATATGTACAGCTCATGAACAGTGAGAGGATCATCCTGAAGAACTTCGAGGGCAAGGTTGTCGAGTACAAGAACCCGAAGAGGCCAGAGCTCAGGAAGAGGATGAACAAGAACATGAGGATTGGAGTGGTCTTCAACCTCAAGAAGGAGGCTGCGAAAGGGCAGCCAGACGACCTCTATGCTGAGTTCGATGATATCGATGTTCCCATGGCGATAAAGTCAGCCATAGACAAGCTCGGCTATGAGACAGAGCTGCTCGAGGCCAACGATGACCTGTTCGAGAAGCTCAGGGCAGGCAACTTCAACTTCGTATTCAACATCGCAGAGGGAATGAACGGGTCAGCAAGGGAGAGCCAGGTGCCAGCGCTGCTGGATATCCTAGGGATACCTTTCACTGGCTCAGGAGTCTTGACCCAGGCCATAACGCTTGACAAGGCAAGGACAAAGGAAGTCCTGTTCTACCACAGGGTGCCTAACCCAAGATACCAGCTGTTCAACCACTGGGATGAGCCAGTCAACCCTAACCTGAGATTCCCGTTGTTCGTCAAGCCGAACGCAGAAGGATCATCCAAGGGCATAAGGAACAACTCTCTTGTCAACAATGATAAGGAGCTCAAGAAGATGGTCAAGTTCGTTGTGACCACGTACAAGCAGCCGGCATTGGTCGAGGAATACCTTGACGGGAGAGAGTTCACCATATCAATAATAGGAAATCCTGGAAAGGTCCTTCCGATAGTCGAGATAACCTTTGATTACCTGCCTCCAAATGTGAACAAGTTCGACTCATACGAAGTAAAATGGTATTGGGACAACCCAAACAACCCGATCGACCCGGTCGTATGCCCTGCAAAGGTTGATGACAACCTGAAGAAGAGCATAGAGGAAGTGGCTTTGAAAGCCTACAGCGTACTTGGCTGCGTCGACCTCACAAGACTGGACATAAGGCTTGACAGGGACGGAGTCCCGAATGTCATCGATGTCAATGCGCTGCCGGGGCTCATGCCTGATCCTTTGGACAACTCAAGATTCCCTAAGTCATGCTACACAGCAGGGATGACCTATGACCAGATCATCGCCACCGTACTTTCTGAGGCGATGAAAAGACAGGGAATGCCAGCCGAAGCCAAGAGAATCAAAAATGAGATTCGGAATACTATACAACTTAGTAGATAGTGTCCAGAAAGGCGAGGATATAGAGAAGCTGGCTGACAACGAGATCATTGATACTGTCGCTGCCGTGAAGAAAGCCCTTGAGAGGGCAGGCCATTCTGCAGAGTTCATACGCGTGAATATCTCTGAGTTCCATACCTTCAGGAAAAGGTTTGATTTCATCTTCAACCTTGCAGAAGGCATCGACGGGGACATAACAGCAGAGCCGATGATTGCTGCAGAGCTGAAGAAGGCAGGCATGGGCTTCACAGGCTCTGATGAAGATGCATTGACATCATGCCTTGACAAGCTTAAGACAAAGGAGATGCTGCTGAAGAACCATATCCCCACACCAGAGTTCCAGCTCTTCAAGAGCGTAAAGGAAAAGAGGAAGCCATCGCTCACATTCCCCCTGATAGTGAAGCCTGTGCATGAGGATGCGAGCATAGGTATAAACTCCAGCTCTGTCGTGCATGACGACAGCCAGCTGATGGCGAAGGTCAGCGAGATACTCGGATTATACAAGCAGCCGGCGCTTGTCGAGGAATTCATCGACGGAAGGGAGATCAACGCTGCGCTGCTGGGAAACGGGGACAAGGTCCAGGTACTTCCTCTCTCAGAGATCATCTTCGATTTTCCAGAAGGAGTGCCAAGGATAGTCTCATTCGAGGCAAAGTGGATCGAGGACTCCATGCAGTACAAGAAGACGACAGGGAAATGCCCTGCAGAGCTTCCTGAGAATATGAAGGAGAAGATAATCAGCTCTGCGAAGAGAGCATTCGCCATCATGGGCTGCAAGGACTATGCGCGGGTCGATTTCAGAATCAAGGGAGAGGATGTCTTTATCATAGAGGTGAACCCAAACCCTTGCATCAACCCAGAGGGAGCGGGTTTCATAAGGTCTGCGAAAGCAGCAGGCTACAGCTATGATGACCTAATCAACAGGATTGCAGAGCTTGCCGTCGCAAGGCGCAGCGCATGAGAACGAATAACCCAAAAAAAAACATTTCTTTTTCTTTTGACAACATTTTTAAAGATAACAATTAAATGATTTATCATGCGCATACAGACCAACATCAACAGGGATGGTCTCAAGATAAGGATCAGCAAGAATTATTTCGTAAGGTATCCTTCTGAGCAGATGTGGTCAAATCTCAGCAAGCAGACCCAGCTCAGCATCAGGGACAACCTGATGTACATGAAGATCTCTCCCTATTCTGCACTTATGAAGGAGCAGTTCTCATTGAACACAAGGAAGCCTGCCCTGAAGGAGTTCGTGGACAAGGCGACTATGAAGGATTTCCCTCGCTTCGCATTCGAGGACAAGCTGCCTGTCTCCATGCTCAAGAACAATTTCAGGAGGGCTAAGTTCAAGTTCGCAAAGGGGATGCCTTTCATACCCAACGACGATATCCATCCGGGAGAGGGCGGTGTCTTGGGTTTCTCGTTCGGCAAGGAAAGCCTGCTGTCATACGCTGTGATGAAGGAGCTGGGCCTTCCGGTGAAGCCGACAATCATAGAGGACACATGGGATGCTGAGATGGACCATAAGAAAGCGCTCATCAGCGCCTTTGAGAAGGAGTTCGACGAGAAAGTCAATGTGGTGGTCGATGAGTTCGACAACGCATGCCTTGATCCCCTGCTGTGTCATGTCAAGACAAGGGGGCTCTATGGATGCAATGCCATGAACGGCTACATGATGATGCTCCTGCCGGTCGCATATTATTTCGGCGTGAACAGCATCGTCTTCGGCAATGAGCATAATTTCAATGAGCATTTTGTCGTCGAGGAGCAGAGGACCTGCTATCCTTCCTATGAGCAGAGCACCAAGTGGATGATGCAGCAGAATAAGATGCTCGGCATCATGACCCAGGGAAAGATGGGTCTTGTCAGCTATGTTGAGCCGCTCTACAATTTCGGTGAGATGAAGGTCCTGCTGGAAAGATACCCTCAATACGCCAAGTATATGATGTCCTGCAGCCACGACCCCTATGAGGATAGGGAGAACCGCTGGTGCCAGGGATGC
>JAZDMG010000033.1:0-4427 GCA_043801165.1 archaeon | reverse complement strand
GAGGAGATCTCGTCTTTAGCCCAGATAGCAAAAGGTTGGCATATGTTGCCAAAGACGGTGACAGTCAGTTAGTGGTTGTCGATGAAACCGAGGGTAAACAATTTGATAACATCTCTAAGATAAAAGGCGGACACATTATCTTTGACTCAAATGACAGTTTTCATTATCTGGTAGCACAAGGGAATGTCATCTGGTTAGTGCAGGAGGAAATACAGTCGGATTCAATGGAGGAAAACTGTTTACCGACTAAGAGTAAAGGGAAAATCCTCGTTGAGCGTGATTGGGCAATAGAAGAAATGACAGATTTGGCAATAGAGAAATGTACTGCTTATTATGATGAAGGTATTATTAGAATTTTAGGAGAGGTTATATCAAGAAATAGGAAACCCATTCAAGACTATAAGGAATTACAAGTCATTGTATACGACTCGGGAGGCGATATTTTAGCAAGAGGCTATACAAACTGGGCTCTTTTTGGTATCCGACAATCATTTGAGATAGAACTTGAGAATAGAAATGTATTCTCAGAACCAGCTAAAGTGAAAGTATTTCCATCAGGAGGATAGAGTCCCAATATACCGAACGCTGCCTAATGCGCTAATGAATCTATGCTATGGATAGCATTATCCTAATTATAATATGCATTCTTTTGGGATCAGGCCAAAGGGGAGGCCTAATAGAGAACATTATCTAAAGAGAGCATTTGCAGGAGCAAAGGGAATAAGACAAGGATCGCCACATTGATAGGGTTATCAAACTATCAGACCGTGAGTAACTGGCAAAAAAGATATGGTATCGAGGAATGATGGCACGACGATTGCGTTATCAGCATCGAGTCGCAAGGAGAACAGACAGCATTGAATGATGTTATCTGCCATATGATGACCCAAACAAGACATTCGTCGGAGGATGTCGCCCGTGACTGATATTCTACTGATCGTGACTGTCATTCTGCTGGTCGCCGCAGTGGCTCTCCTGCTCATGCTTTTAAAGAAAGCATCGCAAGCTGATACCTCCGCACTTGCTTCCCGTCTTGATGCTTTCGAAAAGGCACAGGAACGAACCGAGCGTGCGGTTAGAGAAGAAGTTGCCCAGAGCAGAGACGAACAAGGTAAGGCAGCGAGAGAGCAAAGACAGGAACTCACTGAAGCCTTCAAGATCTTCGGTGATTCCGTGGTACAACGAATGATGGATGTTGCCAGCATGCAGAAGGGGCAACTCGATGCTTTCTCCGGGCAGCTTACCTCCTTCGCCAAAGCCAGCGGTGAGCGGTTGGATGGTGTCCGTGCCGAGTCGGCCACCGGAGCCAAACAACTGCGGGAAGAAGTGGTGGGTACGCTCATAACTCTCTCTGAGACCATCACACACACGATGGGCGAACTTGCCAATGTCCAAAAGATCCAGCTTGAAGCCATGTCATCTACGATTGGGAAGCTTTCGGATACAAATGAGAAGAAGCTGGAGGCGGTCAGGGTCACGGTGGAAGGCAAACTCCAAAGCATGCAGATTGACAACGCCAAACAACTTGACCAAATGCGGCAAACTGTAGACGAGAAACTCCAGGGGACACTGGAAAAGCGTCTGGGTGAGTCCTTCAAGCAGGTCAGCGAACGCCTGGAACAGGTGCACAAGGGGCTTGGAGAGATGCAGACGCTTGCCACTGGCGTTGGCGACCTCAAGAAGGTGCTGACGAATGTCAAGACTCGTGGGACGTGGGGTGAAGTGCAGCTTGGGGTGCTGTTGGAGCAGGTGCTAAATCCCGATCAGTTCGCCACCAACGTGGCCACGAAGGATGGTGGCGAGCGTGTCGAGTTTGCGATCAAGTTGCCGGGACAAGGTGCTGACAAGGATGAGACCGTCTGGCTACCCATTGATGCCAAGTTCCCTGTAGAAGACTATCAACGTCTGGTCGAGGCTCAAGAGAAAGCCGATCTCGAAGGCGTTGATGTGGCAGGAAAGCAGCTTGAGAACCGTGTCAAGACCTGTGCATCGGACATCTGCGCGAAGTACTTAAACCCGCCAAGGACCACGGACTTCGGCATCTTGTTCTTGCCCATAGAGGGCCTCTTTGCCGAAGTTATCCGCAGGCCTGGCCTGACCGAGATCATCCAACGGGAGTGCCGTGTAGTTATCGCTGGCCCGACTACACTGTGGTCGATTTTGAACAGCCTTCAGATGGGTTTCCGTACGCTGGCCATCCAGAAGCGTTCGAGCGAGGTCTGGAACCTCCTTGCGGCGGTCAAGACAGAGTGGACGAAGTATGGGGATGTTCTGGACGCAGTGCAGAAGAAGCTGCATCAGGCATCGGACACAATCGAGAAAGCCAAGGCGAGGTCAAGGGCCGTCGGGAGGAAACTCAAGGACGTGCAAGAGCTTCCAGTCGCTGAAGCCACCGCTTTGCTTCCCCCAAATGTGCTGGAAGATGATCCAGAGGCTGGTGAGGGCGATAGCGTGGAAGGTGATTAGACACAGCTTGAATCCATATCTTTTGACACTTTACCACCATAGATAACAATTCGTTCCAGCGGGCGCGCTCAAGCGAGCCGCTGAACTCAAGCGTTAAACGATTCTCTTGTAAATCATCACTTTTTCGGCTTAAAGATTTTGTTTGTTCGTAGGTGAAAGCGTTACACAAGTTTTAATAATCCTCTGTCTGCAAGGTCAAGTCCTAATTTTTACAGTTTTATGAAAGCCGAGACAAAAAATAAAGGCTTTTGTTTTTTCAAATATTATTTTTTAAAAGGAAAACCATATTAAAAACTATGGATATATTCCTGCACATCCCGTGAGCATTTCAACTACATCAGCCAATGGTTCCCATCCTTCAGGAGGAGATGCCCACCATTGGTAGTGTGAATGGCTAAACGCATCTCCAAAATATAACTCATAACTGCATCCGTCTACTTCCATAAACTGAGATTTACTAATAGGGGGAATGCTGGAATCTTTCAAAGGAGCCATGATCTCCACTGCAATAGCAGTGTCTATAGGTGCAGTCCATTTGTCTATCATTATCTCTTCATCACACTCATCTCGTATCAATTTATGACCAACTATAAAATAATTCTCTGCTTGCCCAGGGAGGGCTTGATTAACAAGTTGTACTAGGAGAGCAGGGGAAAGGGGCGGTCTAATGACAGCGCTGACAATTGCCTCTGTACTCATTTAATCCTCCCAAACAAAGAGTGGCAAAATACAATTGACATTATATCAGATCAGAATGTTTTTACAGGAGGGACAGTCCACATCGATGCAAGTGGAAGCAATGATCCGGATAATGGCCCGGAGCCTTTATCTTACCTTTGGAGTTTTAACTCTCTCCCTGATAGAAGTTTACTTACAGATAATAATATTTCCAATAGGGATAAAGTCTCTGCCAGCTTTATACCTGATGTAGATGGTACCTACATTATCGATCTCAATGTGAATGATAGTGAACTTTCATCTATGGATAGGGTACACGTTATGGCTACTGCTCAAAATGTTCCGCCTAATGCCGATGCCGGACCTGATACTACTATCTATGTAGGTGAAACAGTTACTTTTGATGGTTCTGTAAGCAATGACCCAGATAATGGCCCGGAACCTCTTAAGTATAGCTGGAGATTTGTGTCTGTACCTACTGAAAGTCAAATGAGAAATGAGGACATTTCAGGAGCAGATACTGTATCTCCTTCTTTTACACCTGATTTAGCTGGCACCTGTGTATTAGAGCTTATGGTTAGCGATGGAATTGATGTGGCATTTGATAATGTGGCAGTAACAGTAATAAAAAAGGCTACCCTCTGCTCTACTCTTGGCAATGATCCCAAGCCGCTTCTCCTCGATCAGGATATCTTTAAATTCAATGGAGTCAAGGGAGAATCGGTCACTATTCGCCTGAATGGTGAGCCACCAGAAGCTGGTTCAGGAAAGCGAGCGTCCCTCATGCTTGCAGCCAAAATACCCGGAGTCTTGTTTATTAAAACGGACATAAGCATGCTTCCTAATAAAATTACAGGAACATTACCGGCAACCGGTGAGTACCTTATTATTGTTGCAGAGCAGCCAAAAATAGCTAAGGGTGAAAGATACAGAGGAGCATATTGTCTCTCACTCGAAGCCTCACAGGCAACAATGCAGACACTGAAACCGGCCCTCTGGGTAGAGTAGAAAATGAGATCTAAGACTAATGGTTAAAAAGAGGCAGGGCCATCTAATCCTTTTTCGATTATTTTCTACGTCAAATATTACTGTAACCGTTTTTCAAATAACAACAGTCTGTTGAAAAAGGCTTAAAACGTCGATCTGTCATCTCTGAAAGCGCATACCTTTGTCAACCGGGTACCATAACAAGTCCTTTGTTTTTATTGCATGGCAATCGAGGTTTCTTTAATTGGTTATAACCAAGTCATCTCTTCGCCGTCAGAGCGGCATGATTATCTTCC
>JAZDMG010000019.1:0-19154 GCA_043801165.1 archaeon | reverse complement strand
GGAAGGAGGATTCTATGACGAGACAAAGTGCTCAAGGGCGCTGGCGAAGAAGTACAATGCAAAGGCGCATGAAGTCACCATCGGCCCTTCGGATTTCCTGAAATCAGTAAATAAGTTTGTCTATCACCTTGATGAGCCAAGGGCTGGATTTCCAGCGATAGCTGCCTATCATGTCGCTCAGGAGGCTTCGAAGCATGTCACTGTTGTGCTGACAGGCCATGGCGGAGACGAGTTCTTCGCAGGCTATCCTGTATACAAATCATTTTATCTGAAATCATTGATAAAGAAGAATCCGCTGAATATTTTCAGAGCGCTCGGTATGTTCAAATTATCTGAGATGCCTCGCGCAGCCTATTATTTGATTTTCCCGTTCTTCCAGAAGGAGACAAAGCACGGGTTCTTCATCATCTTCAATGAGCGCCAGAGGAAGAAATTGTTCAGCAAAGATTTCTCTTCAGGACTGAAGGATTATGAGCCAACCCTGAGCTTGGCCAAGCATTATCATAAGGATTATGATGCGGTCCAGAACCTGCAGGCTTTGTACATCAAGGCATATCTGCCTTCGATGCTGATTGTCGAGGACAAGATAAGCATGGCGCACAGCATCGAGGGGAGGATCCCATTCTGCGACAACGAGATGGTTAGCCTTTCGATGATGGCTCCGCTTGATGTCAAGCTGCATGGCAAGACATTGAAATATCTGGTGAAAGAAGGGATGCGCGAGAAGCTGCCTCCGATATATTATACTCAGCCAAAGAAAGGATTCCCGACACCGCTGACGTTGTGGCTTCGCAAGGAGCTGAAGCAGTACACCTATTCATTATTGCTCAGCGAGAGGACTGCTGCCCGAGGGATATTCGACCAGAAATATGTCAAGAGACTGCTTGACAGGCATTGCTCAAGGAAATCAGACGGTCTGCTGGACCTTGTGAACGCAGCAAGGATATGGGACCTGATTAACATCGAGCTCTGGTTCAGGCTCTTCATAGACAAGGATAAGAAGATGCTCGCAGAAGTGAGAAGATAAAAAAGTACATAATTTTGTGATTTCTAGATTGATACGTTGTCTCAAGGCTGCAGCTTCTCGTTCGCCTGGAGGTCGAACAGTATGGCGAAGCCGAAGCTCTGGAATCCGAGGATCAGGCACAGGGCGCACAGCATCACGAAGTTGCCGCTGATGGCCCAGTCAAGTATCCTTGCCAGCACTATGTTCACGCCAGCGACTATTCCCAGCAGTATGAGCAGGAAGCTCATCGCATAGAACAGCACCAACGGATGGAAATCCCTGTAGAGGTATTTCTTCTTCAGGCGCCAGAAGAACATGCGCGTCAAATGCGGACCGACTCTCCTGATGTAGCGAAGCACCTTTATCTGCGACTGGCGCTCACCTTTGAGATAGATCGGCCTTCGAGGTATGTCCTTTATCCTTATGTTGGCGACATTGAACCTTGCCATCCAGTCGCCGTTGTAGCCGTACCATTTCCATGCCTGGCTCCAATCAACCCTGCCAAGGGCTTCGTAGCTTATGGCTGTGTAGCCGTCATTGCTGTCGAATATCTTCCAGTAGCCAGTGGCTAGCTTTGTTATGAATGACAGTGATGTGTTGCCGAATATCCTCATGAACGGCATCTTCTCCTTCATGCTGCTGTCAGAGTAGAGGAACCTGTTGCCCTTGGTGAAGTCAGCTGTGCCGTCGATTATAGGATCTAAGAAGTTCCTTACCTCTGCGAGGTCCATCTGGTAGTCTCCGCCGACAACCACTGTGATGTCGTTCTTGTCCTCGTATGACTTCAGGTAGCCTGTGATTATGGCCTGGCCCAAGCCCATGTTGCGCTTATGCTTGAGCATCATTATCCTCTTATCCTTCTTCATGATGTCCTGGATGACGCTGGCAGTATTGTCAGTGCTTCCATCCTCTACCGCGTAGACCCTGTCGATGATAGAAGGCACGTGCTCCAACGTAGGCTTGATGAGCTTCTGCTCATTGTAGGCAGGCACGACCAATGCGATCCGCTTGTTCTTGTACATGTGATTAACCTCGAAAATCCTGATAAGCTTCGAGTATCCTCTGAGGGTTTAAAAATTTTCCGAACGATGCTGGTCTGTCAGGGAAAGTTTTATATATCTCGGCAGGAATCATGATTAAGGGGTTTTGGTGAATGGCTGGAAAGGATGTTTCTGCTGATAAGGACGATGATGATTCCTGGAAGAGCATTATCTCTACTTATTGGAAGGATGCCCTCTTCATAGTATTGCTTTTCATATATGCTTCTCTGACGATCGGCCTGATCTCCCAGCTTAAGCAGATGCCAAGCCCTCTCTTTGGAGGAGATTATTATCATTCTCTTGCTCACATCGAGCACTTCAAGTCAGGCGGAAGCGCCTTTGTCAACCCTGCGCTGCTGGGCGGATTGCCAAGCTATTTCCCGACATACACTCTCGCAGCAGGAGGCATCGCCAGGATATTCAGCATCGAAGCGTTCTATGCCATGAAGATATTTGCCATGATCGAGGTATTCATGGCAGTGATTGTCGTCTACATCCTCGGCAGTTACCTCTTCAAGAACAAGTTGGCTGCGATGATATTCACTGCGTTATACCTTAACTTGACGCTTTTCCCTGTTGTGAAATATCTTCACTTCACACTGACATTCTTCTTCCCGTTATTCATATTGGCAGCATATCATTTTTATAAGAAACAGGATTTACTTTCTGCTGTGCTGCTTGGCTTGGCCTATGGATTGGTCGGGTTGTCGCACTCGGTGGCGTTCATAACAGCAAGCCTGTTCCTGCTGATATTCTCACTATATCTGCTGGTGTTCCAGCACATGAAACATTTCAGGATAAAGCTTGACAGGGAATTCAAGAAGCAGTTCCTCAAGAGCATAAAGCTCCTTTTAGTGATTGCACTAATCGGCGGCAGCATAGCCATGCTCTACTGGTTCAAGCCTATATTCGTCTTCCATGGAAAGCCGCTCAACCCTATACAGGACTTTGACCAGCCTGACTTCTCAAGATTAGGAGTACAGGTGGATTTCGTCAAGGGATTCGTCAACCTGTTCCTCTTCAACTTCTCAAGCCTTTACATGTCCATCAGGACTGTGCTGTTCCTGCTCTCCATAGCAGGGATGTTCTTCATAAAGAAGATATATGACTCGCAGAGATTCCTTCTGCTGCTGATGATCACTGCGGTGATAGGATTGCTCCATTTCATAGTCACACAGCCGATACTCGGGACGAACTTCGCAGCAGACTACATAGGGCTGTTCTCTTTGACACTAGCATCAGCACTGTTCGCGACTTTAGGTGCGATGATGCTGAGCTCTTTTGCCAAAAAATACTCTACAATAGTCCTCTTAGTGATACTCCTGCTCGTTGTGGCAGCCAACATATCACAGTTCAAGGCCTATGAGAAGAGCGACCAGTGGCTGAAGGTCGGAAGGACAGAGCTCGCCCCTAACATGAAGGCCATGCAGGATTGGGTGCTCAGCAACACTGATGTAAATGATGTGTTCCTGTCGAACAACGAGCTGAGCTTTGCCCTCAATGCCCTGACAGGCAGGAAGCTTGTGACGATCAAGCGAGGCCACACAGAGATGTTCTCAGATGCTGACAAGAATATGCGCCAAGCGACCCTGATGCTGTTCTCGAACAACACCGATGTCAAGAGGCAGCTTCTCAAGGAGAGAAAGGTCAAATACCTTTACTGGGATATCAACTGGGTGAACCTCGAATACCAGTTCGACGGCAATGGGAAGATGACTGGTATGTTTGATCCGTTCCTTCTCTTGGACAAGCCAGAGACTCGAGCCTTGCTCGAGAGCAACAACATCTCATACGCATTCCAGCACACCTGGATCGACCCTGCCATAAAGAACGATAACATCAAGCAGTTCGATGCCCTCTTCATAATACCGCAGAACTATCGCGACTTCTCACGCCCATGGAACCAGAACCTTGACAGCTACCTGCAGGAGGTATGGAACTACAGCCAGGGAGACACGGTCGTAAGCAGGATATTCAAGATAGTGAGTATCGATTGATTAATTCTTAGAGCCATCCTTCATCCAGCTGATGGTCTCTTTCAGGCCTTCCTCGAATTTTATGGTTGGCTTGAAGCCGAGGACTTTCCTTGCCTTCGAAGAATCAGCCAATGCACGCTTTAGCTCGCCTTCTCTCTCAGGAGTATGATTCGCTTTTATATTCTTCTTCAGGTCTTTGTTTATCAAGGATACAAGGTCATTGACAGACACCTCCTGCTCAGTGCCGATGTTGAAGAGCTCGCCAAAGCCAGACTTTGCCTTGCATGCAAGAAGATTCGCCTGGACGATATTTTTCACAAAGACAAAGTCACGCGTCTGCTTGCCATCGCCGTAGATTGTTGGCGTCTCATTGTTAAGGATCTTTTTTATGAATATAGAGATGACTCCGGCATATGGTGATGACGGGTCCTGGCCAGGGCCGAAGACATTGAAATAACGGAATATTATCGTCTTGAGGCCGTACTTCTCAAAGTATTCCCTGCAGAGCTTCTCATCATCGAGCTTGTTGATCGCGTAGACTGAGATGGGCTTGACATCCATGCTCTCACACATCGGAACCTTGGCATCCCCGTAGACTGCGCAGGAAGAAGCCATTGTGACTAGCTTGACTTTGTTGATTCTCGCTGCCTCGAGGACATTCCTTGTGCCGATGACATTAACATCATTGTATTCGTCCTTCTTCTCCATTGACTCGGTCACTGAGATGAGGGCTGCGTGGTGGAGCACATAATCGACGCCCTTGAATTCCTTTGTCAGTAATGGGAGGTCGCGGATGTCGCCCTTTACGAATTTGATCTTCTTGATTATGTGGGTGAGGCGCTCCATCCTTCCGGTGTAGAGATTATCAAGAATTACGACTTCCTCTCCTCTCTTCACAAGCTCCTTCGCGATGTGGCTGCCGATGAAGCCTGCTCCGCCTGTTATTAAGTATTTCATCTTGGACTAGAACTGAGCTCTGAGTTTATAATCTTTGTGAACTCCTCTTCTGGCTGAGCTCCCACAACTGCTATGCCGTTGATGAAGAATGTCGGAGTGCTTGATACTCCTGCAGCCGTGGCTGCCTTAATGTCAGAATCGATCTCATACTTGAATTTCTGGCTTTCGAGGCAGCTGTTGAACTTCTCTGCGCTCATGTTGAACTGCAAAGCGTAAAGCTCCAATGATCCAATATCAAGCTTGTCATTGTGGTCGAAAAGATAATCATGGTATTCCCAGTACTTGCCCTGCTCCCTTGCGCACTCTGCTGCCAGGGCTGCGTTCAAAGCATCCTTATGTATCTGCGTGAGAGGGAAATCCTTGAATATGAGGACAACCTGGCCAGCATACTGCTGCTCAATATCCCTGATGGTCATCTCTGCCTTCCTGCAGAAAGGGCATTCATAGTCAGAGAAAGCGATTATGATGATTGGATCTGAAGCATTCCCCCGCACAGGATCATTGCCAAGCTGGACATTGACGCGGTCAGTTGGCGAGCTGTTCTTCATCAGACCAAAGCCCTGGGTGAAGATGAAAACAGCGATGAGTATCAGGAAAGCGAAGACACCCAGAGCGACCATGTTCTCGACACGCTCAGAATCTTTCTTGACAGCAGGCTTGCTGCCTGGCTTTGCCTCAGGCTTGACATCTGGTTTTGCGGCTGCCTCTTTTTCATCCATAGGCTATTAGAATGAGGATGGGTTTAAAAAGATTGTTGAAGAGGGTTGTTCCTGTACATAAACTTCCGCCAACACTCAGGGGAGGCGGCAATAAGAATTAGTCTTTTATTCTTTTTTCCCTTTTGCGTTTAGCTGTTCGATTAATATATTGTATATCGTTTCGCAGTATTCTTTTGTTTTTCCTTCATTATGTAAATCGATCGCTCTGTAGTATTCTCCTCTTTGTTTTACTGGTATGAATATTTTTGGATATCCTGCTTTCATCAGGACCCAGTTCATAAGCGCTCTTCCAGTCCTTCCATTTCCATCTTCGAACGGATGTATCTCGACAAATTGCGCGTGTATCAGGCAGGAAAGCACGAAAGGATGTATTTTTTTCTTGTTTTCATAGTAGAATTTTATCATTTTCTGGAGCAATCTTGGCACGTCCTTCTCATCTGGTGGCTGGTAATCTGTTCCTTCTATCTTTACTGGGAAGAAGCGTATTCTCCCAGGATAGATGACTCCTGTGTTCTTAGTTAACGTAAGGTTTATCTGTTCTATGAATTCTTTTGTCAGTTTTCCTTTGTATTTGTTCAGGTATTCCAGCGCTTCTCTTCCGTTTATTGCTTCATTATAGTCTTTTGGTGGAGCGCCTGATGGTATCTGTTTTTCCTTGATTATCAGGAATGTGTCTCTTAGCGTTAATCTGTTTCCTTCTATTGCGTTGCTGTTGTATGTGAATCTTATTACGAAATCTGATTCTTCCTTCTCAAGGATCGTCTTTGGGATGGTTTTTACGTGGTTTTGGTATACTCCCCTGAAGTCGTCTATTATTTCAAGCTTGTCTGCGTCAAGATAGTCTTTATTATATATTTTGTACTCTTCAAGCTTTAGTTTTTTTAGTTTTTGTGCTATTTCTTCACGGGTCGGTTCTTTTGTTCCTAGTTTGATCCTTATCTTTTTCCATTCATTCGCTCCTATTCGGACAGTTTTTCCAAGGTAATAGAAAGTCTTTTTCCCTGATTTTATCTTGTCGATGTATGCCACAACAATACTATTGTCCACATTATATTTAAATGTTTCTATTTTGTGGACAATACTATCGGGAGCTGGCTTTTTATCTACTCTAGAACGATCTGTGCTTAGAATAATTCTTCTCTAATCCTTCTGCGTTATCCCAGTATATATCAGCGCAGTGACCAGCACCACGATGAAGACTGCGAACAATGAATACAGGAGCGTTGTGGCGTTCCCAGCAGGGCCTGCCGTCGCTGTCACGAATCCTGTGACCGTGGTCCCTGAGAAGTTCAGCACAAGATGCGCTGCGAATACTGCCATGAACATGAGCACCAGCCATATGAAGAATACATCCTTCTGGCTCCGGGTCGTGTTCTGCTCCTTGTAGCTCCTCTCGAACTGAGCCTCGTCAATGATATGGTCCAAAGTCCTTGTCATGCTGATGCTAATTCATTCAGCTCTTTTTAAATATTGCTCTTCTCCAGAAGCTGTTAAGCAATATTTATATACCTGATAACCAAAGACTGGCCCATGGCTGATGATAAACTAATAAAAAAATGGCTTAGCGATGGAACAATAAGCAAGGTCCAGGCGCAGAAGATGCTCTCTGACCTTAAGTCAGACAGCAAGGAAAAGAGCTCCAACAATTTCATAATAGCATTGTCGACAATAGGAGCGCTGCTGCTGGGCATCGGCGCGATGCTTTTCATCGCCGCCAACTGGCATGAGATGTCGAATCCATTTAAGACAGTTCTATTGCTGGCTTTGACTTTCGGATCATATTATCTAGGATACCTGTTCAAATACCAAAAGAAGAACCTTCCTAGGGTCGGGGCGTCATTGCTCTTCCTGGGAGCGCTCCTATTCGGAGTCACAATCTTTCTCATAGCGCAGATGTACAACCTGCAGGCAAATAATCATATCCTGGTGCTGATATGGATTATAGGCGTGCTGCCATTGGCCTACGCCTTTGAATCAGTGCCAATCGCCTGGCTTTCAGCAGGCCTATTCTTCCTCTGGATAGGATTGTTCATATTCAGGGGCATGGAATTCGGGGATGCGAGGCATGATATCTCGCTTTTCCCGGTATTATATATAATATCAGGCATAATGCTTTTTGCCATAGGCTCGTTGCATAAATCATCTGAACGATTAAAAGAGATCGGAGCGGCCTATCGCCTGCAGGGATTGAAGGTCGGCCTGTTCAGCATATTCCTGCTGACATTCAACTGGTTCTCAGAAAGCATGATAAGAATAGGTTATGCAGACCTCTCGAGCCAGATAACGCAGGGAGTGATATTATTCTCAGCGGTCTCTGTGGCAGTCACGATTTTTGTATTGTTCAAGAGGCCATACGATTCTGAGACATTCAAGCTTGAGATATACTCAAGCCTCGGCCTTATATTCTTCTCGCTCTTGTTCTTCTTCTTCCCTATGGCCAACTCAGTGTATCCGGTCCTGTTCAACCTCATATTATTGGGCTTGATATTCGCGATGCTCTTCATCGGCTACAATTCTGAGCAGATGGGCCTGGTGAATTCAGGGCTCTTCTGGTTTGCGGTCCTGATAGTGGCGAGATACTTCGACTTCTTCTGGAAGCTCCTGCCAAGGTCGCTGTTTTTCATCATAGGCGGGCTTGTGCTCATAATCGGAGGGATAGTCCTCGAGAAGAAAAGGCGTGAGCTGAAGACTAAGTTTGGTGCTAAGTGATGGACAAGAAAAAAATGTTTTTAGGCATAGCCTTGTTCTGGTTGCTGATAATACTCAGTTTCATATTTGTCAAGGAATACACTCTGAGCACAGGAAAAGAGATCATATTCAAGACAAGATACTATGACCCGCGGGACCTGTTCAGGGGGGATTATGTCGTGTTGAACTACGAGGTCAGTAGCATAGACCTCAACAAGGTCTACGTTGAGACCAAGGAATTCAGCGCCGGTGAGACCGTATACGTCACTTTAGACCCTAAAAACAGCACTGCAGAGCCATTGGCTGTCTCCAAGAAGCGCATGCCTAAGGATTATGGTCCCTGCATAAAAGGAAAGATAACTTCGGTAATGAGCCAGGGTGTATTCGCTCCAGTTATCTTAGTAGAGTACGGCATAGAGAACTATTTTGTCCCTGAAGGAGAAGGGTCTTCCATAAGGTCAGGGCAAGGGCGCGGATTAGAGGCCAGGGTGTCATTAGACAGCTTCTGCAACGCAGTGATAAAGGATCTGCTGATGGACGGGGTTGTTGTCCAGTTCAATGCAGGCTGATGGGCTATTATACGATAATTCTTCTTCTGATGATGCTGCCTGCCAAAGCAAAACCTTTATAAACGGGTGGCTGTTGCTAAGGATAAAGCCCGAGTGAATAGCGTTAAGGGTTGCACAGTTATTTTTGTGTGATTGGCTATTTCTCGACTAAAAAATCAATAAAGGTAATCCAAAATGCCGGAAGAAAAGAAACAAGCGGAGCCAGAGCAGGAGCTCAAGTATCTAGCCAGGGTCATAAACACTGATCTCAAGGGAGATAAGAAGATACTCTATGCCTTGACCAAGATCAAGGGCATCAGCATGATGTTCGCCAACGCCATCTGCAAGAAGGCAGGCATCGACCCTGACAAGAAGGCAGGCTACCTCAATGAGAAGGAAGTCGCTGCGATCGAAAATGTCATTCACAAGCCTGCACAGGCAGGGATTCCTATATGGATGTTCAACAGGCGAAAGGACTTTGAGAGCGGAGAGGATATGCACCTCATAACCAGCACATTGGACTTCACGCACGAGATGGACCTGAAGAGGATGAAGAAGACCAAATCCTACAAGGGCATGAGGCACCAGTGGGGCCAGCCAGTGAGAGGACAGAGGACCAAGTCAAATTTCAGGGTCAACAAAGGCAAGGGCTCATTGGGAGTGCAGAAGAAGAAAGTCACGGCTCCAGCAGCCAAGACAGACAAGAAATAATGATTAGGTGACAATTTGGGAGATCCGAAAAAGACTCGAAGAAAGTATGACACACCGACCCATCCATGGTTCAGGACCAGGATTGAGGAGGAGAAGAAGGTACTCAAAGAGTTCGGCCTGAAGACCAAGAAGGACATCTGGAAGATGGAGACCATCCTCAGAGGCTTCAAGGACCAGGTAAAGAACCTTGCCAGCAGGTTTGATGACCAGTCAAAGCTCGAGGAGCAGCAGCTCATCAGCAGGCTGAATTCATTGGGGCTTACGAACCCAGGCGACCAGCTTGACAAAGTTCTCGGTCTTGAGCTCAAAGACATACTCAACAGGAGATTGCAGACATTGCTTGTCAAGAAAGGGCTTGCCAGGAGCATGAAGCAGTCCCGACAGTTCATAACCCACGGCCATGTGCTGGTGGACAAGAAGAAGATTACATTCCCAAGCTATCTTGTCGGTGTAAAAGAGGAAGGGCTCGTCGAGTTCGTCCCGACATCATCGCTTTTCAAAGAGGATCATCCTGAGAGGGTCATCAAGGAATCTGCCAAGGACAAGGCAGGCAAGAAGAAGAAGGAAAGCAAGGAAGAGGCTCCTCCGACATTCTCAGAAGACGAGATCAAGAAGATAGAGGAGACCGGCGCCGTAGAGAAGAAGCGGCTCGAGGAGAAGGCAGCTGCTGAGCTAAAGGCGAAGGAAGAGAAAGAGAAAGTAGCACCTGTCTCAGAGGCGAAGAAGGAAGAGCACAAGAGTGAGAAGAAAGAGCACGCTCCAAAGGACAAGCCAAAGAAAGAGAAGCACGAAAAGAAAGAATAATCAAAGGTAATATCACATGAGCAATCCAACTGATTCAGAGGAGAAGAAGGCGCCTGTCGCAGAGAAGGCAGTCGAGGCTGAGAAGCCAGCTGAGAAGCCTGTAGAGAAGGCTGCAGAAGTTCCTAGGGAAAGCTACCAGGAGAGGTCAAGGCCAAGGGACACCATGCGCTGGGGAGTCGCTCACATATATTCATCATACAACAACACAATCATACACATCACTGATATAACAGGCACAGAGACGCTGGCCATCGGTTCAGGAGGACAGGTTGTCAAGTCGCATAGGCTTGAGAGCAGCCCGACCGCAGCCATGATGTGCGCCAAGAAGGCGGCAGAGGTTGCCATGGAAAAAGGCATCAACGGTGTCCACATAAGGATAAAGGCGCCCGGCGGCCATAACGGCCCAATGACTCCAGGACCTGGAGCCCAGGCAGCCATCAGGGCATTGTCAAGGATTGGCCTCAGGATTGGCCTCATCGAGGAGATAACTCCTGTTCCGCACGGTGGCTGCAGGAAGAAAGGAGGAAAGAGGGGCAGACGAGTATGAGCATCAAGATCGAGCTTGTGAGCAAGGACGAGAAAAAGAGCAAGACTGTTTTTGACATCAGCGGCGCTGCTGTGAGCTACGTCAACACATTGCGAAGGCTCTTCATGATGGAGGTGCCTGTGCTGGCGATAGACGAGGTTGAGTTCATCAACAACAGCTCAGGGCTATACGACGAGATCGTCTCCAACAGGCTAGGGTTCATCCCATTCAAGACAGACCTAAAGTCATACAATCTTCCTGAGGTATGCAAGTGCAAAGGAAAAGGCTGCGCAAGATGCCAGCTCATCATGACATTGAAGTCAAAAGAGGCTGGAGTGGTATACTCCAGTGATATCAAGACAAAAGACCCGAAGATAAAGCCGGTCTTCAGCAAGATCCCAATCACAAAACTGCTCGAGGGGCAGGCGCTGGAGCTATCAGCCACAGCGACCATGGGCCTTGGCAAGAACCATACCAAGTGGAGCCCCTGCCTCGCATACTACAAAGAGCTTGTCAACATTAAGGTGGAGAAGCAGCCTGACAACAAGGAAGAGATAGCAGAGCAATGCCCAAAAGGCATCTTCGTTGTCAAGAACGACAGCCTCCAGCTTGTTAATGACAAGGTCCAGGATTGCATATTATGCAATGCCTGCATCGACCTGAGCGCAGGCAAGATAAAAGTCGAGCCTAACAAGACCTACAGATTCACCATCGAGTCCTGGGGCCAGCTAGAGCCAGATGAGATCGTCGCAGCAGCGATCGATGCCTATGACCAGCAGCTCGAGGAATTCACAGAGCTACTCGCAAAGATCAAATAGAGCCCTCATATAATTGATCAGAATCGCAAAGCAAGTTTTGCGGGTGTGCCGGCAGTCAAAAACATCAGTGTTTTTGGGCCGCCACACGTGCGCATGACAAGTCATGCGGGTGTGCCGGAGTGGTCAAACGGGCTACCTTGAGGGGGTAGTGGCTTAGTGCCTCCGCAGGTTCAAACCCTGTCACCCGCACTCAACCTTTTTTGTTACACAAAAAAGCTTGACCAAAACTATTAGTACAGGACATGCGCCTTCGGCTTAGTCCTGTTCCATACGACGAGAATCATAATCAACTGATGAACAATGAAGCACATACAGAAGAACGAACAATTGATGGAGCTTGTGCAGCTCTTGAAGAAGACAGCCATCGAGAATGATGCGGCTATCTGGAAGAGAGTGGCAACTGACCTAGAGAAACCCACTCGGATGAGAAGGATTGTTAATATTTACAAGCTTGACAAGTATGTGCGCGATGGAGAAATTGTCGTAGTGCCGGGCAAGGTGCTGGGCACAGGAGAGCTCTCCAAGAAGCTTTCAGTCGCTGCCTATGCTTTCTCAGGCGATGCGATAGCTAAGATAAATGAGAAGGGAAACGCCATGAGCATCAAGGATCTTGTGCTCAAGAACCCCAAGGGCAGCAAAGTTAGGATAATGGGTTGAGAACATGATAATCATAGACGCTACAGATTTGATAATGGGAAGGTTTGCCACGGTGGCAGCCAAGCACGCATTGCTCGGAGAGCAGGTGCGAGTTGTCAACTGCGCAAAGGCAGTGATCTCAGGAAGGAAAGAGTACATCTTTGCCGAGGCAAAGAGGAAGCGAGACATGGGAACCCATGTGAGAGGCCCTTTCAAGAACAGGATGCCTGACAGGTATGTGCGAAGAGTCATCCGAGGGATGCTCCCAACGCAGGCCACAAGAGGCCGAGAGGCTTTCAAGAGAGTGATGTGCTACATAGACACACCAGACGAGCTCAAGGGAAAGCCAGTAATCCAGGTGCCAGGCGCGAACGCAGACAAGCTTCCGACTGTGAAGAAAGTCACTGTCGGGGATATATGCAAGCATCTGGGTGCTAATTGGAACGAGTGAAAATGGAAAAGATAATCAACACAAAAGGAAAGAGAAAGAGTGCCATTGCCAGAGCCAGTCTGAAGGCAGGCAAGGGCAGGATCATGATCAACAACACTCCGCTCGAGAACTATGAGCCGAGCCTCTACAGGATCAGGATAATGGAGCCAATACTCCTCTCAGGAGAGGTTGGATCCCAGGTTGACATAGCGGTCAATGCAGAGGGCGGCGGGATGAGCAGCCAGACAACTGCCATAAGGCTGGCGATCGGCAAGGCATTGGTCCTGTTCGCTCCAAAGCTCAAGAAGATATTCCTTGAATATGACAGGCAGCTCTTGGTCGCTGACGTAAGGCTCAAGGAGCCAGCCAAGCCCAACAGGCACGGACAGGCAAGAGCAAGAAGACAAAAATCTTACAGATAAGAAAACGAAAGAAGGTGGCAGAATGATTATACCAGTGCGATGTTTTTCATGCAACAAACCAGTGGCTCACCTCTGGGAAGAGTACTGCGAGAAGGTCAAGAAAGGAGAGGACAAGAAAGAAGCCCTTGACAAGCTGGGCCTTGAGCGCTACTGCTGCAGGGCATTGTTCCTAGGCCACGTAGACCTCCTGGACATCGCTGCGCGATTTAAGAAGTGATTCTTATTTTAAGAAAAAATCTTTTAAACTTATTTTTCTTTTCAGGGATTTTGCATAATATATCTGCAAGGCAGGCAAAATCTGAGAATTATTTTCTCATCCATGTTCTAGTTATTCGGATGCAATATCCTGCTCTTCCCGCCGTATCGCCCGATGACCTTATAGATATCCTCAGGCGACAGGACGCCGGAGCCCATGCCTCTGACTTCTCCAGTCAATTTCCCTGAGTCATAGGATATATTGTATACTGTGTTTTGATCCGCGACCCGCATCTTGAAGTCAATATAATGAAGAGGGATCTGCCCCAGGCCATTCACATCCATTCCCAGAAAGTAAGCTGCCGCGTCTGTCCTTTTCGTGCCAGTTATCTTGACAATCGCTCCCTTCTCATTATACCACTCAGGCGTAAGCGGGCCATTATCATTGCATCTTGTCGCAAGCCATAGGCTTGCTATGATTGTACAAAGCACTATTCCTTTCTTCATTATCCCCCTCTGGCAGAAGGGAAAGCCAACCTTTTATTTAAATATTGCCTTGGCCGGCTCTCAGTCGCTAAGCAATAAATTTATATAACTACGATGGGTAACAATGGCGATGGCAGAAGAATCAGACATTAGGAAGGTGGCTGCCAAATGGCAGAATGAATGGGAGAAGCACGATGTCTTCAGGGTGCACTCTGACAAGAAGAAGCCTAAATATTATGTGCTTGAGATGTTCCCATATCCGAGCGCAGCAGGGCTTCACATGGGTCATGCGTTGAACTACACCATCGGCGACATCTACGCAAGGTTCAAGAGGATGAAGGGCTTCAATGTGCTTTATCCCATGGGCTATGACGCCTTTGGCCTTCCAGCTGAGAACGCAGCCATAAAGGCAGGAGAGCATCCAGGGTCCTACACAATGAAGTCTATGGCCAACTTCGAGCTCCAGCAGAAGGCACTCGGATTGAGCTATGACTGGGACCGAAAGGTAGTCACCTGCTCGCCTGAATACTACAAATGGAACCAATACTTCTTCGTAAAGCTCTTTGAGAAAGGGCTTGTCTATAGGAAGAGATCCGCAGTCAACTGGTGCCCCAAGTGCCATACCGTTCTTGCCAATGAGCAGGTGCACTCAGGCAAATGCTGGCGCCACGAGGACACCGATGTCGAGATGAAGCAATTGGAGCAGTGGTTCATAAAGACGACAGCCTACACCGAGGAGCTGCTTGACGGCATCAAGAAGCTAGACTGGCCTGAGCGCATCAAGATAATGCAGGAGAACTGGATAGGCAAGAGCCACGGGACTGAGATAGAGTTTGAGATTCCTGACAGATCAGATTATGTCATCTTGCATGGCTATTCTGGAAAGCCCGAAGGAGGGTTCAGGCCTTGGCTCAAAAATGAGCTTGAGAAACGGAATTGCCATGTGAGCATCCCTGCTTTGCCTAATACGAATAATCCTGAAGTGAAAGAACAGACAGAATTTGTCCTAAAAAACCAGAAGTTTGACAAGGACACAGTGCTCGTAGGCCATAGCCTGGGATGTGCTGTTGCATTGAAGGTCGTTGAGAACCTTGAAAGCCCTATAAAAAAATTGATCCTTGCCGCAGGATTCCTGGAACCAAACTTCAAAGATAAGAAAAGAGATATCAGGAATGAATATGATTGGAAGTTTGATTTTGAAAAGATGAAGAAGAATGTAAAAGAGATAATCATCCTGAGGGACTCATCTGATTACGCAGTGCCCCACGAGCAGGCTGACAAGATAAGAGAAAAGATCGGCGGGATAATAGTTGACTTCAAGGCTGGAGAGCCACATGTGACCGGAGAGAAGGAGCCTGTTGTCCTCCAGAGATGCATAAACATCTGGCCCATCTTCACCACACGCCCTGACACGATCTTTGGAGTGACCTTCATGGTCGTCTCTGCGCAGCATCCAAAGCTATTTGACCTTGTCACAAAGGAGCAGAAGCACGCAGTCGATGTGTTCCTGAAGAAGCTCAAATCCGTCAGCGAAAAAGAACAGGAGGAGATGGAGAAGGAAGGAGTGTTCACAGGAAGCTATGCCATCAACCCATTGACAAAAGAAAAAGTGCCTGTCTATGCAGGGAACTTTGTTGTCGCAGACTACGGAGCAGGCATGGTGATGGCAGTGCCAGCCCACGACCAGAGAGACTATGAGTTCGCAGAGAAGTACAAGATCCCGATCAAGCAGGTGATAGCTCCGATGTTCATAACAGATGAGGGCGCTGATGCGATAAGGCTAGGCCAACCTTTTGTCGAGAGAAAAGTGGTCTTCGGCATAGTGAAGCATTGGAAAGAAGACAAATACTTCTGCCTTGACTGGAAGAAGTTCAACTGGAGATCATTCGTCATCGGCGGGATAGAGGAAGGCGAGACTCCTGAAGAGGCAGTGGTGCGGGAAGTCAAGGAAGAGACAGGATACCAGGACATCAAGTCAGTGAAGAGAATAAGCTACGAGACTTTCTCGAAGTTCTTTGCCACGCACAAAGGAGTGAACACGATCGCTTACCAGAAAGCTTTCCTGGTCGAGCTTGGCTCTGAAAAATATACGGTTCCTGAGGCGAAGCACGTAGTGAACCATTCGGGGTTGTGGGTGGAGAAGAAGGATGTCGCAGATTTCCTCAACCTCAAGACCCAATCATTCATCTGGAACGACCATGCGAATGGCATAAGAGCGTTCACCGACTACGGAATCCTGATCAACTCAGATGAATTCTCAGGCCTCACGAGCGAAGAGGCGATAGAGAAGATAACAGCAAAGCTGGATAAAAAGCACATCGGCAAGAAGACCTTCAACTACAAGTTCAGGGACTGGCTTGTCTCAAGGCAGAGATACTGGGGAACACCGATACCGATGGTCTATTGTGACAAGTGCGGAGTGCAGCCAGTCGATATGAAAGAGCTGCCAATCATACTGCCCTCAGACGTGAAGTTCGGAGAAGGAAACCCGTTATTGTCTAACAAGAAATTCCTGGACACCAAATGCCCGAAGTGCCATGGAGCTGCCAAGCGTGAGACAGACACCATGGACACATTCTTCGACTCATCATGGTACTATCTCAGATACTGCGACAACAGGAATGAGAAGGCTGCCTTTGATAAGCTAAAGGCAGACAACTGGATGCCTGTCGACCAGTACATCGGAGGGGCAGAGCACGCCTGCATGCACCTCATCTACGCAAGGTTCTTCACAAAGGCATTGCGCGACATGGGCCTTGTCAAGGCTGATGAGCCTTTCCCGAAACTATTCAACCAAGGGATGCTGCACGGAAGGGATGGCAACAAGATGAGCAAGAGCCTCGGCAATGTGGTGAATCCTATTGAGACGATCGAGAAGTACAGTGCAGACTCGCTCAGATTTAACCTGATGAGCCTTTCTTCTCCTGACAGCGACAGTGTCTGGAATGACAACGGAATGGACTCATCGCACAGGTTCGTCACAAGGGTGTTTGAATGGCTGATTACGGTGCGCCACTACAAGGGCTCGAACAAGAGAGTGAAGAACAAGCTGAACAAGACCATTAAAGAAGTCACTGCTCTCATCGAGGGATTCAAGTACAACCTCGCCATAATCAAGCTCAGGGAAGCATTTGAATACTTTGAGAAGGAAGAGCTATCGAGGGAAGACCTTGAGACTTTTGCAAAGCTGCTGCATCCATTCTGTCCGTTCATGACAGAGGAAGCCTGGCACAAATTTGGCAACAAGGATTTCATAAGCCTGTCTGAGTGGCCAAAGCATGATGATTCATTGATAGACGGATCAGTAGATGCGCTTGATCAGCTGATCAAGGGCACAATGCAGGACATAAGGGCTGTGCAGAAGCTGGCCAACCTGGCGAAGATAGAGAACATAAAGATAATCGTCTCAGCGAAATGGAAATACGAGCTCTACTCGATGATAAAGAAAGAGCTTGCAAAGACAAGGAACCACGGAGAGATAATCAAGGCATTGATGGCCTCTGACCTGAAGAAGCACGGCCAGGAGATAACCAAGATCGCCCCATCATTGTTCAAGGACCCGTCAAAGTTGCCTGACGTCATAGTCGACCAGGGCAAAGAGACAGAGGCGCTTGTCGAGGCAAAGGAACTCATCGAGGAGACATTCGACGCAGACGTGCAGATCCTGCACGCAGAAGACAGCTCTGATGCGAAAGCGAAGAACGCAGCGCCGGGAAAGCCGGCGATAATATTATCATAATTCTATTTAGTTAGCGACATAAGTAACGCATAAATTCTTGCATAAAAATATGCTCTGCCCAAAAATTTTCCAAAGCCATTTGCATATCTTCTATTTTTGAGAAATACTGTGACTTGGTCACAGAGTTTTTTGTGATTTTCCAGCACAGTTCTATCGGGTTTAGTTCTGGAGAATAGGGTGGAATATATTCCGCGCTTATTTTTTCAGAGTATTCTCTCAGAAGATTTCTGACGCAACTCGTTTTGTGAAATCCTGCATTGTCCAAAATCAGGACATATTTCTTTTTCTGGTCAATTTGTTTGAATAATTCCCTCAAAAAGTGCATGAAGGTCATGCTATTTTGTGCGTCGTAAAAGTCATAAAAGAATTCGTGGTTGCTTGTTAGTGCTCCGAATGTTATGAGTTTTTTATTGCTCCAGAAGAATGCTGCTCGAGGTGTTTCTCCTCGAGGATACCAAATCTTTTTGTAAGTTGTTGCTAGTTGGAAGCTTGCTTCATCTATTGCGATAATTTCATAACCCAAATACTCTTTTTCAAGTTTTTTTTAAACTCTTCACGAAACTCTTTTATCTTTTCCGGATCGTTTTTTATGTGCTGACTGCGAGGGGTTATTCTCGAGAAATCTATTCTGTGAAGGATTCTCATTACGTGCCTGTCTGAGTATTTTTTCTGCGTTCTGTTCTCAATCTTTTTCGAGAATTGTTTTGCATCTATCGAGCAAAATTTTTTGTTTGCAGCTTTTGCTTCTTTTGTAAATTCGGCTTTAAGTTTTGCAAGGGTCTTTTTTGTAAGTGGTGTGGGTCTGCCACTTCGTGGCAGATTTTTCACATTGCCAGTTTGATTAAATTTTGCAATCAGCCGGCTGATGGATGATTGATTGCAGCCTGCTAAAGCCGCAATTTCTTGCTGTGTCTTTCCTTCTTTTTTCCATCTCAAAATTAGTTCTCTTGTGGGTAGTTTTATCATAACAACTATTATGGAAGAACTAGTATATAAATTATGCGTTATTTTTGTCAGTTACTATAAAGTGGGGATAAACTATTGGCATATAGAGTTTGCTACCAAGTATCGTTATAGTATGTTTGGCAAATTCAAGCAAAGGAGTGTTGCTGAGGCAAGTATTCGAAAGATTGCTTGCAAGCATGGGATTAAGATTCATTTGATTGGGGTTATGCCTGATCATGTTCATATGCGAGCGACTTTGCCGCATAATATGACTGATTCAAGAGCATTAATGCTCTTGAAAGGTGGAAGTGCATACTATTTTTTCAAGAACCATCCGAAAAGTAGGTTGCGGCTTCCACAAGGAAGCTTGTGGAGTGCTGGAGGCTGTGCTGTATCTGTTGGTTACAATGATGTTGAGACATTAGATAATTACATTATCAATCAAGCACAGCATCACAGCCTAGCTTAAACCGGATACCCCATCCTTTAGGGTGGGGAGGAGGTCATT
>JAZDMG010000031.1:0-30220 GCA_043801165.1 archaeon | reverse complement strand
GTTGGAAAGTCACAAAAAACTCTGTGACCAAGTCACAGTATTTTCCAACAATAGATGGCATGCAGGAAGCACTGGAAAACTTCTGGACAGAACATAATTTTATGCAAGAATTTATGCGTTACTTATGTCCGTAACTAAATTTTGGAAACTTTTATAAACTCGTTAGGCTCATGTTCCTGCAATGGTGAAGAAAAAGGGGAGTGAAAAGAGGACTGTGAGGAATGTTCCTGGTTCTCTTGTCAATTTTGAGAAGAACATAAAGAACCTTTCTGAGCAGGAGCTCAAGGAGCTTCTCATGATTAATATGTACAAGATGGCTCTCATGAGGGCTCAGCTCGAGGCCGTCACCAATGTGATCATAAAGAACAAGTTGGCGACCTATGAGGAAATCTGGAAGGACACCAACGATAATTTCAAGAATTCAGTCTAATAGTTTTCAAATTTTTGAGTTTGCAGAGAAGAGGTGGTTTTTGATGGTGAGGGTTGCCATAAATGGTTTTGGCAGGATTGGGCGCATGGTCTTCAGGGCCGGCTTCTCTGACCCGAACATAGAATGGGTCGCCATAAATGACCTTACCGATACGCAGACTCTCGCTCACCTTCTTAAGTATGACTCTGTCCATAGAAAATTTGAGGTTTCTGTAAGCTTCAATGATCATGCATTGATAGTCAATGGCAAGGAGATTCGTGTCATTGCCGAGAAAGACCCTGAGAAATTGCCCTGGCGCGACATGAACGTTGATGTAGTGGTTGAGAGCACCGGCTTCTTCACCGACAGGGACGGGGCAATGAAGCACATCAAGGCCGGCGCAAAGAAGGTTATCATAAGCGCTCCTGCCAAGGGAGTTGACATCACGATCGTCAAAGGAGTCAACGAGCATCTTTATGATAAGGAAAAGCATCATATAATCAGCAACGCCAGCTGCACAACCAATTGTCTGGCGCCCATGGTCAAGGTGCTGAATGATAATTTCGGGGTGATTCACGGATTCATGAACACAGCCCACGCCTACACAGCAGATCAGCGCCTTGTGGATGCTCCCCATAAGGATCTCAGGAGAGCCAGGAGCGCTGCGGTCTCTATCGTCCCGACAACCACTGGCGCTGCCAAGACAGTCGCAGAAGTGATCCCTGAGCTGAAGGGGAAGCTGGATGGCATTGCCCTGAGAGTGCCTGTCGCAGATGGCTCAGTGGTGGATTTTGTCTGCGAGGTCAGGAGAGATGCCTCGATCGAGGAGATAAACAACCTTTTCAGGAGTGTCGCCAACTACCATCTCAAGGGCATATTAGAGTACAGCGATGATCCACTGGTCTCTGCTGACATAATACATAATCCTCATTCATGCATATTTGATTCGCAATGCACCAATGTTATCGACAGGCGGTTCATAAAGGTCATCGGCTGGTACGACAATGAGTGGGGATATTCCTGCAGGATGATTGATGTTATAAAGCTAATGTAGAGGTAAAAAAAGATGTTCCCTCAGATAGCCTTGAGTATAGAAGTCCAGTTCTTGATAGGGCTTATCTTTGTTTTTGCATCAGGGTTCTTGATCGGGTTTGAGAGAGGATCAAGAGGAGAGCCTGCCGGCGTCAGGACGCACACATTGGTCTGTCTTGGGGCTATGCTTTTCACGCTCATCTCAAAGAACATGGATGGGGACCCTGCGAGGATTGCATCCAATATAGTCATGGGAATAGGATTTCTTGGCGCAGGCCTGATAATGCATCATAAAGGGTCGGTCCATGGCCTGACTTCTGCTGCCAGCATATGGTTTTCGGCAGCGTTGGGTATGGCCGTAGGCTACGGATGGTATGTGATGTCTGTCATGGGCAC
Source organism: archaeon (assembly GCA_043801165.1). Taxonomy (GTDB): domain Archaea; phylum Nanobdellota; class Nanobdellia; order Woesearchaeales; family SM23-78; genus SM23-78. The sequence goes on along the minus strand of JAZDMG010000031.1, from coordinate 28,383 downwards.
TCTCGCTGCTTTCATAGTCCTCAAGCTGCCCCATATCGGAGAGCATCACGAGCCAAGCTTTTATTCAGGGCCAACTAATCAGGTCAAGAATCGACCGCGGCCGCGTAAGCGCCGTGCTAGGTAGTTCTCAGTCATTTTGTGGGATCAGCCAACGATGTTCCAAAAGTTTTTTAAATAAGCATTTCAATTTTCTAATGCATGAAGACCATCAGGGAATTCGATCTGAATGATAAGCGTGTCCTCTTGAGGATTGATTTTAATCTTCCTTTGGATGACAAGGGAGATATCGCCGATGATTCTCGTATAAAATCAGCCATCCCCACGATAAACTACATCATGGATCATGGGGCCAAGCAGCTGATAATCATGAGCCATCTGGGAGAGCCAGAGGGAAAGGTAGATGAGAGACTGAAGATGGATAAGGTCTCTGATCGGCTAATCCAGCTCCTGGAGCGCAGCGTCTATAAGACCAAGGACTGCATAGTCAAGAGGATGCCGACAGACGGCATAATCCTGCTTGAGAACCTCAGGTTCCATAAGGAAGAGATGGATAATGATGAGGATTTTGCCAAGAAGCTTGCCAGCTACGCAGACATATACATCAATGATGCTTTTGGCGTGAGCCACAGGGCGCATGCCAGCCTGCATGCCATAACCAAGTTCTTGCCCTGCGGCATAGGGCTGCTTATGGAGAAAGAGCTTGAGAACCTTGACATCAGCAAGATGAAGAAGCCTATCTATGCCCTTCTTGGAGGAGCCAAGCTCAAGACCAAGATTCCTCTTATCCAGAATATGCTTGTCAAAGCTGACAAGGTGCTTGTCGGCGGCGGGATGATATTCACGTTCTATGCGGCAAACGGCCTTAAGATAGGAGAGAGCCTCTTTGACAAGGATTATCTCTCAAACGCCAAGATAATGCTCCACAATGAGAACCTTGTGCTGCCAACAGATGTTGTGGTGGCTGATTGCCAGAATCCTTCTATCGACATAAGAACTGTCAGCTGCAAAGAGATGCCTGATAAGAGCGTCGGGCTTGACATCGGAGAAAAAAGCATCGAGCAATTCAAGGAAATCCTGAAAGAGGCCTCGACAATAATATGGAATGGGCCGATGGGCTATTATGAGAAGCCGCCGTTTGACAGGGCCACTGTTGAGATGGCAAGATTCATCGCAGAACTCGATTGCATTAAGATAGTCGGAGGCGGTGACACCGCTGAGGTCATCTACAAGCACGAACTCGAGGATAAGTTCACGTTCATCAGCTCTGGCGGGGGAGCTGCCCTTGAGGTTCTTTCTGGCAAAGGTCTGGTCGCACTCAAGGCGATGGAGGAGAACCAGATACAATAGCAGGATAGCTGCCTTGGCTGGGTTTAGAAAATGATAATAACCATTAGCGGGACTGCCGGCAGCGGCAAGACATCTGTTGCCATTGCGATTGCAAAAAAGCTAGGCTATACCTATTACGGAGCTGGAGAGATCAGGAGGCGCTATGCCTTGGATCACAGCATGAGCTTGGAGCGGTTGAATGAGCTTTCTGAGTCTGACCCTGGATCAGATCGCATGGTGGATGAGCACATGCGGGTCCTGGCTGAGCATGACGATAACATTGTCGTTGATGGGAGAGTCGCTTTCTTATTCATGCCCCGCAGCATCAAGGTGTTCATCGATGCAGGATTAGAGGTCCGCGCGAAAAGGATCATGGATGAGAAACGCCCTGGCGAAGAGTTCAAGAGCCTTGAGGAGGCTAAGAATGCCCTCCAGAAAAGACAGCTCTCAGATGTCAAGCGATATCACGCTCTTTATGGGATAGATGCTTTTGATGCAGGACATTATGACCTGATAATTGATAATACCTCGAGGGGGGTCGATGCTGTTGCTGGAGAGATATATCGGTTCGCCATGTTTAAGGCGAATGAGCTTAATCAGAACTAGCTGCTCAGTATTCTCTTTCTCTCATCTCGTAGATGGTCTCCTGGACATCTCCATCAATGACCAGCTCTTCCTTGGTCACTCCTATGCGGCAGTTGATCTCGAATAGGATTAGGTGTGAGCAGGTCCTGCCGTCTTTTTCCATCTGGAGTATCACTGGCTCTACGCGAGTGATTTCCATAGCCCTATCGGGCTCGGATTTTCTTATTTTCTTATCTGTCTTTGAAGCACGCATTATAATCCTTTGTTATTATTCACTAGATGGATGATGAGCATCAATTTTTAGAAGAGGTGAAGCGGAGAAAGGAAATTCCATCTTTTTCCGCCTCGATTATTACTGGTTCTAGCCTTCTCTGTGGCCTCTTCTACAATTGGCTTTCAATACCGTTGCAAGCCTTATGATAATGGCGTTTTTTTGGCGTTATAGCTTTTAAGCAATCGCTTCTAGTAGCTAATTATAGCTACTAATATCTTATTAAGTATTTAAATGTTTCGGTCATCATCCAGATGAGTCCTGATTCATAAAAACGAGAGAAATATAATTCAATTCTTGTCGTCGTAGATTATGATGTTGCCCCTGCCCTTCTTTATCTTCCTGATCTTATGTTGGCTCTCAAGATCAGTCAGCAGCAGGCTTATCTTTGCCTCTGAGAGTGAGAATTCCTTCCTTATGTCTTTCTGTGTGACGCGCCTGTGTTTTTTTATGAACGCCAGCATGTCAGCCAGGTCATCTGATTCTTCAGCATATGGATTATGGCCTGATTTTTTCTTTCGAAGCAAAATCTTTTTGAGAGCGAATGCGAGCACAATCACGATTGCGCCGAGGACAATGTACAGAGGAGTATATTTTGTGCCGGTCGATGTATCATCTTTATCAGTCTCTCCTGCGCCATTGATCATCTGCATCAGGTCAGGATCCAGATCAAGCTCATCAAGTTCTTTGGCAGGGAACATTATGAGATCCCTGACATAGTCTCCATCGCTAAGGATGGAGATGTTCTCCTCAACATAATACATCAGCATATCCGCTGAGTCCTTCTGCAGGGCGACGATCTGGAAATCGCCTTCAGGCACTGAGAAGGAATAATTGCCGTCGGTGGAGACCATCACCTGTGTCGGCATTGAGTTGATTTTTACTATGCTGTTCTTGGCAATCTCAAAGCTATAGTCAAATATCCTGCCGTGGATTGTCGCGCCTAGCGTCGGCATTGCTGATATCAGCATTGCCAGAATCAGTGTGAAGATTAGCTTCTCATTCATGAAACGACGAAGCCGGGTCTGATATAAAAAACTTATGGAATCATGGAAGCTCGAGATGAGAGTTTTACATCAGGATAAAGACAAATGAAGCCTTCTAAAGCTTAATGAGGCTAAAATGAATCTTTTTTTATGGCTTCAGAAAGCATGTTTATAAACAATACGCCTACTGTGATGTGATTGTGATGATGTGATATCATCGATTGAAGATTAGAAAAAATAATTGAACCCTTGCAAAGGGGGAGGAAAAAATGGAAAAGAAAACTATATTTTTTGGATTGGTGGTGCTGGCATTATTGATTATCAGCATCCTACCTGCGGTCTTGGCAGATAACGGGAGCGATGACCAGCAGGGTAATGGTGATGACAGCCGAGGAAAAGAACGCCCTGTTGGGCCTGAGGTCCGCCAGGAAATCCGCCAAGAGATTCGTCAGGAAGTTAAGCAGCGGATAGAAGAGAAAAGAGAAGATATCAAGGATCTCAAGGACCAACTGAAGGAGAAGATCAGGAAAGTCATTGTCAAGGACTTTGTGAAGAAACGTGAGATCGCCAAGGAGAAGATCGAGAAATTCAATGACGATTTCCTGAAGGCAAAGAACGCCTATATGAAAGATAAAGAAGATCACAAGAAGGTCAGGGATGAGTTTATTGACCTGAAAGGAGAGTACAGGCAGTGCTCTGGGAACAAGACCAACAGCACAAAAGTGAACTGCACCGGACTTGAGGCAAAACTTCTTGAGAAAGGCAAGGAAGATCTCATAAAATTGACCGATAGGATAATTGACCATCTCAATAAGATCAAGAGCAGGGTCTCTGGCGCTGATAATATGAATGAGAGCGAAGCAAACGAAATCGTCGCTGACATCGATGCGCTCATCGCTGAGCTGAGGTCAGAGCAGGATCTCGTCAATGCAGCCAAAGATAAGGATGGCCTTAAGGCAGCAGCTGACAAGATAAGGGAGACCTGGAAGAAGATTGATTACAAAGCCTTCAGCTATGCTGAGAGGGTGGTCCACACAGAGGTTGGCCAGATTTATTCGCGGTCTATCCTGTTGGAGAAAAAGCTCCAGGATGTCATCGACAGGCTCGAGGCAAACGGCACAAATGTGACTGCATTCCAGGCTCAGCTAGACAATTTCACATCCTATGTCAACTCTGCCAAGCTGAAGATGGATGATGCGAATGATATGTTCGAAGAGGCCAAGGCCCTGAGGGCAGGGAACAGCACCAACAGCACAGAGGCTGCCAAGCAGAAGCTTGAGGAGGCCAAGAACCTGACCCGATCTGCCCATGAGGACCTTAAGCAGGCCCATGTCGTGCTGATGCAGCTCGTCAAGCAGCTGAACCAGAAAGGCGAGTCATTCAATCCTGACAAGATCGAGGATAATGAAATGATCGAGATATCTGAGCTGTCTGAGGATGATTGAAGATGGAGAAGATATTGGCAGTATTGATTTCAGCCTTGTTGCTGGCGTTGGTTGTTGTCGGCTGTTCCGAAACAGCGCCGACCAAGGAAGCGGCGCAGCCAACTGATCAGTCGGGTGATGCATCTGCGACGGTTCAGGGTGATGGGAGCATAAGCGGCGCCATAGTGAGCACCGACAGTCTCGGCTCTGAGCTGAGTGATCCTGATCTCCAGGATGTAGATGCCCAGCTGAATGAGATTGATTGGTAGAAATTATTATTTTTTTTAATTTTATTTCTTGATTTGTTTTACTACTATCAAATAACGAATACTTTTTAAATTAACATAATTTCTCTTAGGATATGGACGATGAAAAGATTGCTAATGAGAGGATGTTTGCGCCGGCGGCCGCTCAGCTGTTAGATGTGAACCTCAGAACAGTGAGAAGGTATCTTAGCAGAGGGCTTCTTTCATGTGGACCACGTGATGGTCTCATCAGCGCCCAGGATGTCCTTTCGCTCAAGAAGAGCCTTGGCCTTTGCAGGGATAGAGACCTGAGTACTGTCATCAAGGAGCTCTTTGTGCTCACAACAGAGGGAGCGACTCCAAAAAACATATTCAGCTCATACGAAAGAACTCCTGTGCTCGAGAGATGCCTTGCAAACATTGATTTCTATAGGGATTTTCGTGAGCAGTTCTTCAGAGGGCTTTCTGCATATGATGACTTGCTGACTCCCGGCGAGGTCATGGCAAGGTTGAAGATAAGTAATGTTGGGATATTCAGAGAGCTCAATCAGTCAGGTGTGCTTGGAACTATCGCTGTTCGGACTGGCGGGAGATCATGGCAGTATGTTCCTGTTCCTGCCTTCATCGACTATATCGATTCTCAGAACAGAAGAGGTCAGGTGCTCTTCACCACTGCTGAGCTGAGCGAGGACACTGGGATCAAGGTGCAGACCCTTGATAAGAGGATACTTAGGAGAGAGCTGGGTGTCAAGCTGAACTATAAGAGCAGGAGCATATATCTCTTGACTTCTGAGGAATGCTGTGAAGTCGCCGGTCTCGACAACTATAGGCGTTCTAAATAGGCATTCCAAAAACTATTAAAGCATGCTCTTCTAACGCCAGCCTATGCTAGAGAAGATTCAGGACAAGGTTGTTGTCAAAGAAAAATTCAAGGAGCGATACACTGCTATCCTTGGGGATAGATACGATGAGTTCATGGATTACTCTACTTCATATATTCGCAGGAGCATAAGGGTGAACACCGCAAAGATTGGCGTCCCAGAGATCCGAAAGCGGCTTGAAAAGAACTGGACCCTTGAGCCAGTCCCATGGTGCAAGGAAGGATTCTGGATTGATCATCGAGGCAAAGGAGATGATAAGCGCTATGATCTTGGCAATGTCCTAGAGCATATACTTGGCTATGTCTATGTGCAGGACGCTGCGAGCATGATCCCTCCCATAGTCCTTGAGCCGCAGCCAGGTGAGGTTGTCCTTGATATGTGCGCAGCCCCAGGCAGTAAGACTTGCCAGATTGCTGCGATGATGCAGAATAAAGGTCTTCTCATTGCGAATGAGCCGCAGGGTAATCGCCTTAAGCCTCTTGGTCTTAATCTTCAGCGCATGGGCATCTCGAATGCTCTTGCCACTAAGATGCCAGGTCATTTTTTTAGGCGTGTCAACCTCAAATTTGATCGTGTCCTTGTGGATGCGCCATGCTCAGGCACAGGCACCGTAAGACGGTCTCTCGCTACTTTGATGATGTGGAGCCCTGCATTTGTCAGGAAGATGGCCAGCCAGCAGAAGACATTGATTGAGTCAGGGTTTGAGATTCTCAAAAAAGGGGGCACCATGGTCTATTCTACCTGCACGATGGAGCCTGAAGAGGATGAGGGCGTTGTCAGCTGGCTGCTTGATAATTATCCTGACGCCCATCTTGAGGAGATAAAGCTTGACATAAAAAGAAGCCCTGCGATAACTGAGTTTGACGGCATCAAGTATAATCCTGAAGTGGGCAAATGCCTCAGGATATGGCCCCAGGACAATGACTCTGAAGGATTCTTTGTTGCGAAGATTGTAAAGCGATGAGAAGAATAAACTGATATTTTTAAGGTTTGATGATATTTCTCCAATAATAAAACAGAAAAATAAAAAATATATCCAGTTTACTTCCTGGCTTTCTCTATCTTTCCTTTGAGGAGCGCGTCAAGGCTCTGGTCGTTGACCTTTATGACCTGCCATCTGACGCTCGGGAGGTCTCCCTTGGCCCTTCCCATCTTGCCGCCGATGCATTCGATGATGACCTGGTCGTGCTCATCCATCAGCTTGTTGGCTCCGTCGCCAGGGCAGAATGCCGTGACTTGCCTTCCGTTCTTTATGAGTTGGACTCTGACACATTTTCTCATGGCTGAGTTTGGCTGCTTCGCCTCCAGCTGCACCTTCTCGAGTATGATGCCTGATGCCTGGCTCGCTCCCTGCAATGGGTCTGAGTTTTTCTTCCTCTGGATCCTCTTGACGAACCATTTGTTGTGCCATCGGCTCTCCTGCCTTCTGCCTTTTAATTTCTTTGCAGAGTTAAGCCCTCTTGATTTGTTTGCCATTAATCATCACCTTGTTGTTTATATTGTATCAAATGACCTTGATCTCTTTGACTGTAAAATATTTGCTCACTATCTTCTCTAAGTTCCTTAGGTTCTGGGCTTTTATACCTATTATTAAACCTTTTGTTTTTGTGTCAGGGCCTGTTATCGTGATGAGGTCGCCTTCTTCCTGGATGTCTGTGATGCGAAGCGGGGTAAGGTAGTTCCTTATGAATGCAAGCCTGTTCTGGTTGAACTCCACTATCTTGACTTTCCTGTTGAGCAGCTTCTCCAGCCTGAGGACATTCATCTTGTTCTTGCCAAGGGCCTTGCCAAGCTCTCCTTCGTCTACGAGGAAGACCAGCTTTTCCCTGTCAAAGAAGCAGTCCTTGAGCTTCGCGTGCGTTATGTTCTCAAAGAGAGCCATCACCTTGAGTATTTCTGTGTCAAATGTTATTTTTTCGCTTGTCATTTTGTAGAACCAAAAAATATTTTTCTGCTGCCTTTCATTCTTATCGTTTCTTCTTCTCTCCGGTTGTCTTCTTCAGCCCTATGCACGAGATCAGGAATGGTTTCTTGCAGATCACTCCTAGCTCGTCGTTTGGCACTCCTGTCATCTCGACATCGGTGTGCGTCATCGCGGCGAAATGCTTTATGTCGTCTGCTAGTGCAGGCGGCGCATTGCTTGCCAGGTAGATCTTTTCCATCTCATTGTTCCTCAGTGCCTTAAGCACCCTGTCCGATCCTATGATCAGGTTTTCGTTCTTGAGTATCTTCTTTATATCAGTAGCGCTCATATTACTTCGCCTCGCTCTTCTTTGTCTTTTCATCTCTTATCTTGGTCACAAGCCCGGGAAGTCCTGTTCCGAGTGGCACAGGCTGGTTTATCATGACGTTCTCTATCACTGAGTTGAGCTCGTCGACTTCTCCTGCCATGCTTGCGTTCATTATGTGCTTGATAGGCGTCTCGAATGAAGCCCTTGCGAGTACGCTCGGCTTCTCCTTGACTATTCCGTACCTGCTGACTCCGAGGACTGTCCCTGACATGGTCATCGCGTCTGACACCAGGAGTATGTGCCTCATGTCGATCGCGATTCCCTGGTTCTTGAGCACCTTAAGGACCTCGCGTATTATCGCTTCCCTCGCGGCCTCTATCCCGAAAAGTTTCTCTATCTCTGAGATGTTATTGGTGGTCGTCCTGACAGTGTCGACATACTCAAGTTTCCTTATCTCCTTGAGGTTGCTGCCTGCGGTGACTATCACGTATTCATTCTCTCTCTTGACCGGAAGGACTTGAGTTATGCCCTTCAGCCCGTCGATGTATTCATCCTTGATCTTCTCCTTGAGCTTGTAGATCATGCTCAGGGCGTCTTCGCCTGATGCCCTGATCTTGATGCTTTCATCCTTGTCAATCTTCAGGTCGAATCCTTTCAGGATCTTGGACTTCGCCAGGACCTTTCCGATCTTGGCTGCATTCATCTTCTTATCTTTCAGTATCTTCTCATCCAAGATTATCTTCATCTTGGTCTCTGCGACATCGATGCTTATCTCTTTGATGTATTCTTTGAGCGTGGTCTCCTTGAGGCTCTCTGCCAGCTGCTTGATATCCTTGCCTTCGCTGTAGGGCTTCTTAAGGTATACTTCCATTATCTTGGTGCTGATCTCGCTCCTTCCATCAAGTATCTCGATGAGCCTTGGAAGTCCTGTTGTGACGTTCATCTCACTGACTCCTGCGAGGTGGAATGTCCTCAGGATCATCTGCGTTCCTGGCTCTCCTATCGATTCTGCAGTTATCAGTCCTACGCTCTCTCCTGGCTCTGCCAGCGAGATCCTGTACTCTTTCTTCACTGCTTCCATTATCTTCTTGAACTTGGTGCTGCTGACGTTGTCTGGGAGCTCCTTGTCCAAATCATCCAGTATCCTTGGAGGAAGTTGCCCGATGAATTCTTTTAGTTCTTGTCTCATTTTGAAAACCCGCGTATTGCCTTTTTTATTCTGTATCAATATTTATTTGTCTAGCCTATGCTCCTTATTATCTGGCCGATATTGATTTTTCCGCCTTCGCTCTTGCTGACATCGATTCCGTCTTCGCCGTATTTGAACTGCACGATCCTCTTGCCGGCGTCCCTCACAGTGAAGTCGTACTCTATCTTATAGTCCTGCAATGCGTTGGCCAGTCTCCTGTATAGGTATCCTGATTTTGGAGTCCTGAGTGCTGTGTCCATGAGGCTGTCTCTTCCGGTCATTGCCATGAAGAAGAGCTCTGATGGCTCTAGCCCGTGCTTGAATCCGTTCCTTATGAATCCTCTGGCTGTGACCCCGAGATCTCCTCTCTTGAAGCATGAGAGGGTCCTGTCCCTGTATCCCCTGCTGATCCTTCCTCCTCTGAAAGCTTGCTGTCCTACGCAGGCAGCCATCTGTGCGAGGTTAAGAAGGTTACCTCTTGCTCCTGATTGGATCATCATCATGGTGTTGCAGTTCTGGTTGGCATTCTTGGCGACAGTCTCTCCTGTCTCGTTTCTTGCCTTGTTCAGCCTTTCAAGAACCCTTAGCTCAAGTGTCTCTCGCATATTCCTTCCAGGCAGCAGATCGAGCACACCATCGTAGAACTGCTGGATCATCTTCTTGACATCAGCGTCTGCTTCTTCTATGATGCGCTGGATCTTGTCCTTGACCTCTGGCTTCAGGTCTATGTCTGATATTCCTACTGTGAATCCATACTTGAGAAGGACCTCAATCCCAAGCTTGTATATATGGCCTAGAATCTCGACCATGTGCTTTGGGCCATATTGCTTGTGCAGGTTCCTGAGAAGCAATCCTGATCCTTCACCCAAGTTGTTGCTGTCGATGACTCCTGTTATCAGCTTTCCTTCCTTGATCTCTACAATCGAGTCTGGATCTGTGGCGTTCTGCTTATGATGCCTTGCAGTCCCTCTGAAGTTGAAATCATTGGGTATCATGACTGCGAATATCTCCTTGCCGGTCACCATCGCCTTGTTTGGCAGCTTTGAGAAATCCTCTATGCCTGCCGCCGATAATAGGTCGACCGCCTCTTCTCGTGGCATGGTCAGGTATTTTGTCAGCATGTAGTTCCCGCTTATGGCGTCCTGGTTGCAACCGATGATGCTCAGGCCGTATCTTGGGCTGATGAGCTGGGTCTGTACTTCCATCAGTATCTCTGCCTCTGCCCTTGCCTCCTCTGTCTGAGGTATGTGCAGGTTCATCTCGTCTCCGTCGAAGTCTGCGTTGTATGGTGCGCAGACAGCTGGGTTTAGCCTAAGGGTCAGCCCTGGCAATACTTTCACTCGGTGGCACATCATGCTCATCCTGTGAAGGCTTGGCTGCCTGTTGAAGATGCTGACATCTCCATCCATGAGATGCCGCTCAACAATGAATCCTGGCTGCAGCTCTTCTAGGAGAGCCTCCTTGGTCTCATCTGTTATCTTCTTTCGCCTGCCGTCAGGCCTGATTATGTAGTTGGCTCCAGGATAGTTCTTCGGGCCTCGCTTGACAAATTCCTTGAGATAGTCCTTGTTCCATTCTGTGAGTCTCTCAGGGACTGTGAGCTTCATAGACATTATGAAAGGCACTCCTACCTCGTTGATATCAAGCATCGGGTCTGGGCTGATGACTGTCCTTGCTGAGAAATTAGTTCTTTTGCCTGCAAGGTTATGCCTAATCCTTCCTTCTTTGCTCTTTATCCTTGAGCTGAGGGTCTTCAGCGGCTGGCCGCTCCTGTGCCTTGCTGGCGGAAGCTGAGCCACCTCATTGTCGAAGAATGTCGTGATATGATACTGCAGAAGATCCCACAGGTCCTCGATGATTATCTCTGGCGCTCCTGCGTTGATGTTCTCGAAAAGCCTCTGGTTGATCCTTACTATATCTCCTAGCTTGTGGGTTAGGTCATCTTCGCTTCTTTCTCCAGTCTCAAGCGTGATGCTAGGTCTCATGGTCACCGGCGGGATTGGAAGGACTGTCAGTATCATCCATTCTGGCTGTGCTGAGTTCTGGTTGATTCCGAAAAGAGCAAGCACTTCACGCTTTATCCTCTCAAGTCTGCTCCTGACTTCGATAGGGCTGAGCCTCTTCTCGTCTTCCATGAAAGTAGTTGGCTTCTCGATAGAAATCTTCATCTGCTTTTCCCGGCAGTGGGGGCATTTGGTGACTGTCTTCAGGGCCGCGATTATCTCCTTGACCTTTGCTCTCTGCTCATCAAGGCCGAACTCTATGCCGACTGCCTCAAGTTCCTGCTTTGCCTTCTCGATCTTCTCATTCGGGATGAGTATGTTGCCGCAGCTCCTGCAGGTGCATCTCAAGAGATCAAGAATCACTGTGACAAACTTTATATGGACGACAGGCCTTGCCAGCTCGATGTACCCGAAGTGACCAGGGCATTCCTTGAGCTTGCAGCCGCAGGTCTTGCACTTAAGGCCAGGGTCGATGACTCCCAGGCGGATATCCATGAGACCACCATCGACAGGGTATCCTTCTTTGTCATAGAGCTCTGGAGTGACTATCTTCGCAGATGCCATATCCTTTATGAACTTAGGGCTCATCAGTCCGAACTCAATCTTCTCGACTTTTTTTGAAACGAATGACTCCATTTTTATCTCCCATCCTCAGTTTATGTGATGCTGCTTTGTTGTGTTGATTAATATTTGCTCTTGAGCTTCAGCTTTGGATAGACAATCATGCTTTTCAGCTCGTCCAGCATCAGCTTGAAGGCGTAGCTCATCTCGATGTTGCTTATCTCGACGTTCTCCCCGCATATGGGGCAGAAAAATGAGTTCTTCCTGGCGTCATGGATGGCCACAAGCCCGCATGATTCGCAGATCGGCACCTCTGTCTTGTCGCTGTCGAATCTCTCCTTGAGCAATAGGCTGGCTCCATGGGCTACGAAAGTATCCTTCTCCATTTCTCCAAGCCTGAGACCTCCTTCCTTGGCTCTTCCCTCGGTAGGCTGCCTTGTCAATAGCTGAATCGGGCCTCTTGCCCTGCTGTGGATCTTGTTTGCTACCATGTGCTTGAGCTTGATGTAGTACATGTTCCCGATGTATATCCTCGTCGGGTATTGCTCACCGGTTATTCCGCTGTAGAGGACCTCTGTCCCGTTCTCCCTGAAGCCCATCTTTAACAGTTCACTCCTTATGGGTTCTTCGTGCTCTCCTTCGAATGTTGTTCCGTCCACGTATCTGCCGCTCAGGGCTCCTGCTTTGCCTGAGATCAATTCTATTAGGTGGCTGACGGTCATTCTGCTTGGGATTCCGTGCGGACCGAATATTAGGTCTGGTTTTATTCCAGATGCTGAGAATGGTACGTCTTCCTCTGGCACTATGAGGCTTATGACTCCTTTCTGTCCGTGCCTTGAGGTGAATTTGTCTCCTATCTCGGGTATCCTCTGCTCTCGCATCCTTACCTGGACCAGCTTGTTGCCTTCTTCGCTCTCTGTCAAAAGCACAAAGTCAACTATCCCTTTCTCTCCATGCTTCAGGGCGTTGCTGGATTCTCTCCTTGAGGTTGTCGCCAGGTTGTACTCTTCAAGGCTGCTGAGGAATCTTGGCGGGCTGGTCTTTCCTATGATGACATCGCCTTCTTCGACAACTGCCTCTGGATAGATTATTCCATCCTCTTCCAAGAATCGGTAATCGTGCTCTGTCCTGAAGCCTTTGACTTCCTTGTCAGGGACGCATACTTCGTCGCTGAGGCCTCCTGAGTATCTGAGCTCCTCTGTGATCTCTGGCCTGTAATAGGTGCTCCTTCCGAAGCCTCTGTCGACGCTTCCTTTGTTTATCACGATGGCGTCCTGCATGTTGTATCCTTTGTAGGACATTATTGCGACGACGATGTTCTGGCCGCAGGGATGGTCGTCCATCTTGAGTATCTCATTGGTGATTGTTGTGACAATCGGCTTTTGAGGATAATGCAGGAGGTTTACATCCATGTCCATCCTTGAGAAGAAATTGGCTGCATAGAATCCGACTGCTTGCTTCTGGTTCTTTGAACCCTGAGTCAGCCTGACTCCTTGGTTGTAGTTTCCGAATGGGACTATGCTCGATGTGAGCCCGAAAAGGTCTATTGGGCTTATCTCCTGATGAGTGTGCTCTGATGTGAGCTCAGACTCTCGGAGAGCGACAAGGGCGTTCTCTTCTTCCATGCTGTCAAGGTATTCTATCATCCCTTGGCTGATGAGATCGCTCCATTTCAGCTCATTCTTGGCCAGCTTTTCGATATGGGCCTCGGTAAGTATTGTCTTCCCGTTCTTGACCACAAGCAATGGGCGGATTCCTCTTCCGCTGCAGCACTCAACGATGACATAGTTCATCTTCTCATCAAAGTAGAAGTTGACTCCGTAGTTGATCTTTCCAGCACGCCTCTGGCTGATAAGCTGGTTCACGAACTCTTTTCCGTCGTTGACCTTTCCTATATATTTGTTGTTCAGGAATAATTCACTCATTTTTTTCTCCTCAGCATAATGATTTATTTCTTCTTTGAAGAGCCGCTGCTCGCAGCCTTCTCCAACTCTAGACCTGCTTTGACTAGGATCGGGATGAGATCTTCCTCTGCGACTCCTTGGGATATGCTTGCCAGCAGCGCCAGGTTCTTCCTGAGGCCGATGTTGCTTCCTTCTGGTGTCTCGCTCGTGCAGAGCCTTCCAAGATGGGTGCTGTGCAGGCTTCTTGCCTCGAAGTTCTCCTGCGAGGCAGAAAGCGGGCTGACCACTCTCTGGAGATGCGACAATGTCTGTAGGTAGTTGAGCCTCTCTATCCTCTGGCTGACTCCTTTCCTTGCTCCTACCCAGTTGCCTGTTGCCATGCTTGAATAGATTCTCTGTGTCAGTAGCTTCTCCCTGATTATCACCTTGATGCTTGGGAACTTGCCTCTCTTGACTATCCTCTGGAAATTGTAGAGCAAGTCGCCGACGAGCACTTTTAGGTTGACTCTGAAAAGGTCTGCCATGAGGTCTCCCGGCATCTTAAGGCGCTTGTTCATGTAATGGTCCTTGTCATCCTCGCCTTCTTCCCTGATTGTTAGGATCATCTTCTTGAACATCTTGCAGAGGTTGTAGGATTTCATGGTCCTGTCCTCGCGCTCAAGCCCGATGTGAGGCAGAAGGTATTTGTCAAGTATCTCCTGCATCCTCTGGATTCTTATCTCCCTTGCCTGGGTGATGCCTATCCTCTTTGCGACATAGTCAATCGCGTCATCGCTGTTCTTTATGTCGATGAACTCATAGAGGTTGATGAGAACCTCTGCGTTGTCCTCGAGGCCGACAAATTTCATGATCTCCTCATCTTTCACAAGGCCCAATGCCTTTATGATCGGGATGAGAGGTATCCTCTTGACCCTGGTGAAGGTTATATAGAACAGCCCGTCCTTGAGCTTCTCGAACTGGTGAGGGATCTTATAGGAGCCTTTCTCTGAGAATATCTTCCCGACATACTCGCTCACGCCTGTGTTCTCCTTCTCTATCAGGAACCTGTTGGACGCCAAATCCTCAATGTTGACCACGACTTTCTCTGTTCCGTTGATTATGAAATAACCGCCCGGGTCATCAGGGTCTTCATTATATTTTATCAGCTCGTCCCTATTGAGATTGTTGAGATGGCAATACTTTGACTTGAGCATTATCGGAAGGTTCGCTATCTGGGTTATGAAAGTCTCCCTTTGCACTCCGTTGACGTGGGCGCTCACCTCAAGGAACATCGGCGCCGAGTATGAGAGCTTTCGCAGCCTCGCTTCGACAGGGTAGATGTTCCTCTTAGAGCCATCGGCCTCTGTTATCTCTGGCTTGGTGACCCAGACGTTGTCAAGCCTTATCTTGAAATCATCCACATTCGATGGGATGATGGTCGGCTCGATGATCTTGTTCTCCTCGATGATGGCCTTCAGCTCCACATCGATGAAGTTGTTGAATGACTCTATGTTCGCCTTCACCAGGCTGTTGTCGTCGAAATATTTTTTCAGCAACGAGTATGACTTATTCATTTTTGCAAACCTCATTCCTTGATTACTGCCCTGAAGAATACGGTCTCGCCGGCAGTCCTGCTCTTCCTCTTGATCTTTATGATATCCCCTTCCTTCACATCGAGATGTGCGATGCCAGGGTCAGAAAGATAAATCTTAGGCATCTCCCTTATTGTCACTTCATACATCTTAAGCAATGCCTTGGCATCCTTCTCAGAAAGCTTTGTGTGCTCAGGCACCAAATCATGAACAATCTCATCATTTTTTCCGCTCATAATTAAACCCCTCGTCTCCTCAAATTATGATTCTCTGGATCGCGATGAATCCATCTCATCTCGTTTTACTCAATGAGCCGGACGAGATCAAAAAACATCGTTTTTTGGCTCGCCCTTCTCATTTCGCTTTGCTCCATGAGCCGGACGAGATTTGAACTCGCGACCACTGCATATCTCTTGATTTTTAATCATTAAAAGTGCAGTGCTCTATCCGGGCTGAGCTACCGGCCCAATACGGGAATGAAACGCCCTGGCCGGCAAACAGAAAACACTCGTTTTCTGAGCCGCCCATTGCGTTGTTCCAACGCCCTGGCCGGGAGTCGAACCCGGGTCGAAGCCTTACCGCGACTAATGATTGAATGATTATTAGTGCTCGACAGGGCTTCATGATAGGCCACTACACTACCAAGGCAATCATGAATATCATTAAGCGGATTTGCTTGATTTGCGATTTGGATGCTGATTCTGCGGGCATGGTATGACAGGAGTGCTGTGGCTCAATCGCTGTTGTATATGACAATTAGAACCTTCCTGCTCCCAAAAACATTTTCTACCACTCACAAAATCGTATGAATATAACTCCTAATTTCGGCTTATTACGATGAGAGTTCTGAACCCTTTATAAACTTTACTGTTTTCCCATTCTCAATTCTCGCTATGATTATCGAAACTTTTAAATATCAAGGATTCAAGAAAAAGTCCTAGGAAAGATTAGGCCAAGGCCTAGGTCAAGATAATCAAATCTTAAAGAGGTGTATTGATGAGGAAGAACAAGAGAGGTTCCATGGAACTTGGAGTTAATTCTATCGTTGTGCTGATAATCGCCTTGGCCCTGCTGGGCCTGGGGATTGCATTCATAACAAATCTTTTCAAGGGCGGCCAGAGCAAGCTTGGTGGTTTGATAGACAGGACAGACCTTCCGATCCATGCAGACGCCTCAACACCCATCATGTTCGATTCATCTGACATAACAATCAAGTCAGGCGGCAGCGGAAAGGTTGTCATCAGCGTCTATAATTCAGGGATTGGTGAGGCTGACCAGGAGATTGGCATCGTGATAGCTAAATGCGTCGATTCTTCAGGGAACTCCATAGACACCACGACCGATCCTCTCATAAAGCTGGCTGCTCCTGAGCAGAAGATAAAGCTCGGCTCAGATGGAGGCTACAAGGCGATAATACAGGTCGCCAAGATTGAGCCAGAGGTGTTCGAGAAAGGGACGTACATCTGCACAGTCGTCGCTGGCCCAGTCTCCAACGGAGCCATCAACTTTGACAGCAGCATCTCGCAGCAGCTGTTCATCAATGTTATAGTCTAAATCATCAAGACAAAAGGGGTGAAGTATTATGCAAAAGATTAAGAGACATATGACTCATGATGAGGAATTCCAGATCCTGAAGATGGTCCTGGACAAGTTTCTCTGGATCGGGGTGGGAATCATGGCCTTCGGCTTCTACAAGCTGGTGACCCTGAGCGACGAGCTTTTGTACGGGTTATCTGTGATGGCTGCCGGTGCGGTAGTGCTGCTCATATTCATAGCCATACTTGTGAAGGAATACAATTTCCTGAGCAGGTAAGCAACAGGTTAACTCTCTGAGCGACCATGAAGAAATCCGTTGATAATGATACAAAGGTATTTTCGCTGCTATTGCTTGCGATGTCAATTCTCATTCTAGTGATTGTCCTCGCTGGATGCAGCAAAAAGGAGTGCTCTGTGAGCAGCGATTGCGCCCAGACTGCTTGCTTCACAGGCAAATGCTCTGATGGTATCTGCCAGAAGATAGCCAAGCCCAATTGCTGCGGCAATGCGAAATGCGATGCAGGAGTTGGCGAGAACAGCTGCACCTGCAGTGATTGCGGCAACTGCACAAAAAAGGGCAAGGTGAAATACAACCTGACTTCATCCAGGGGGCCTAAGCCGATGGAGGCTAAATATGCCCAGTACATGTGCGATGAATCACATACCTGCGTTATAGGGGCAGACCCTGCGATTGTCAACCAATTGAGGCTGACGCAGAAGCTTGATGAGCGCGGCTATTTCCAGGCTGAGATACTCAACATCCTCAACCAGCCATTCACCACCAGATCCGATAAGATAAATATCAGGATTAGGCTTACAGATTTTAATCAGGTAGTCAAAAGCCCCATAACATTTACAGGGATACAGGTCCTTAGCGGAAGCTCATTGCTGGGTGAGAAAAGGATAAGCGATGTCCTGGCTAATGTGGGCGATGAATTTGTAGAGGAGCTATCCATCATCAGTTCTCAGAGCCTTGTCGAGCAGGAGATGAGCCTTGAGATAAAGCTCGACTATGAGTTCACTGTGACAGAGCGAGGGGCAGATGTCCTTAAGCGCCTGACAAAGAAGAACGCCCTCTCTGAGAAGATAACATTGATAGTGCCTGAATGAGAATTGATAATGATGGATAACAAAAAAAACGATTTTTTGGAATCCCCCAAAAATCACTCTGGTGATTTTTGATGGACACAAAAGCCAGCATGGAGCTAAGCGTAAATTTTCTTGTGGTGATGATAATCTGCCTGCTGCTCCTTGGCGTCGGCATATTCCTTGTCAGCAAGGGCGTATCTGTTGGGGACAAGTGGAACCAGAATGTCAATGAGGACCAGAAGCGCCAGATTGTCAATCTGATGAGCAACGGCGGCCTTGTCGTTGTAGTGCCTACACAGGTCACTGTTGACAGAGGCGATAAGTATCCATTCACTTTAGGGATTAGCAATGAGCTTGGCAAGGAAACCCAGTTCAGCTTCACGATCGCCCAGGAAAACCAGCTGATAAGAGGCACTCCTAATATTTATTTCATAGGAGATGCAATCAAGATTAAGAACAATGACCATCATTTCTGGCCTATAATGATAGAGATACCGAAAGAGGCAGAAAAGGGCACTTTCATATTCAACGTCTACGTCTGCAATGATGCAAACTGCAAATCTAGCTCTCTCAAGAAGTATGGCGAGATGCAGCAGATTCTGATTAATGTAAGATGAGTTCCCTAAGGATCTTTTCTGGATCTGGAGCAAGGGTTATCGCAGAAGACAGAAGTATTCCATCTGCTCCCAGCTCCATTGCCTTGTGCACATCTTTGTTAGTGTGAATGCCTGCGCCCACAAGAAGCCTGAGATTATGTCTCTCTTTGACCGTCCTTACACTGCGGGATATGAGCTCAGGGTGGGCTGTGCTTACGCTGATGTTGCCTCCTATGAGTTCAGGAGGCTCGATGGCTATGAACTCTGGCTTGAAAGGGCAGATACTCTCTTCTTCTTCAGGGCTCTCTGCGCATACGATAGTGGTGACGCTAACTTTCGCAGCCCTCTTTATGCTCTCTGCGATCTGGTTTAGAGGAATCTTATGCTCTGAGTGGTTGAGAAGGGTGCCCGTGGCCCCATCCACCTTGACAATCTCGATGAGGACGCTGCCTGTGTTCCTTCCAGGAGGATAGGGGTCAACGTGCTCTGCATAGACCGGGATTGTGACTGCCTTGCTAACGGGGTATATGTCAGGGGCGCTCACTGCCACTCTTATGTCAGTGCCTGTCTCCACGGATACCTTCTCGCAAATCTTGGCCAGTCTTATGGCGTTCGCTCCGCTGCTTTCGATATAGGTCTTGAAATTGACTATTATGATCGGTTTCTTCATGATGGCTCTTGTCCCTTGTTTTTTGCCTTCGCAACCCTTTTTCCTTTCTTTGCGATTGGTATTCATTCGTTGCTTTTTAATTATTTCCCTTTCAAAGGTCTTTTGTTTATCTTGTAAAGGAAAAAGACGCTGATTATCATCATGGCTATGCAGAGGTACTGCCCTGTGCTGACGCCGAGGAATCTTGAATCGTCACGCCAGAAGTTTATGATGAATCTCAGCACGCCGTACATCAGGATGAATGTCCAGAATATCACTCCGTCCTTGAATCTCTTCTTTGTATACATCACCAGCAGAGTAAAGAATATTGCTATGTTCTTTGCCGACTCATAAAGCTGGCTTGGATGCCTGCAGCCGTCATAATCCCTGAAGACGACGCACCAAGGGACATTGGTCTTTGTGCCTGCCAGCTCTCCATTCATGAAATTAGCTATCCTGCCGAAGAAAAGGAATATTGCTGTCGGCAGCACCATGAAATCAGCCAGCCTGTAGAAGCTGACCTTGTGTTTCCTGCAGAAGATCAGGCCTGCGATGACTGCGCCTATTACGCCACCGTGAAAGCTCATCCCTCCATGCCAGGTCATGAACAGCTCCCATGGTCGAGAGATTAGGATGCCTGGATTGTAGAACACGAACTCAAACACACGCGCTCCTATGATGATGCCTGCAATCTCATAGAGAGTGAAGGTATCTGCCAAGTCAGGGGTGAAGTTGGCTATTGTCTTCTTCTTGGCCAGTCTTCTCAGCAGAAGATATGTGATGAGAAAGCCAATCGCATACACAAGGCCATAATACCTTATCTCAAATGGGCCAAGCTGCGCGATGACAGGGTTAATATTGTTGATGAACACATGCGTCTGAAAATGAATCAAATTTAAAAATTTTCCTCATTTGAAAATCTTAGCCTCTTCTCAGCCCTATTTGAAGACTTCCTTTATCCTGTCGCGGAGATCCTCTTCATAGACCACACCAATCTGGCGGTCTACCTCTTGGCCGTCCTTCAGGAACACCAGCGTCGGTATGCTCCTGACCTCGAATTTGCCGGCAGCTTTCTGGTTTGAGTCGACATTGACCTTGAAGAAATTCACGTTCTTGAAATCCTTACTAATCTTCTCGAATACAGGCTTTATCATCTGGCACGGCCCGCACCAGTCTGCGTAGAAATCTATTATTGCCTTGCCTGTCTTTGTCTTCTGCTCGAATTCATTCTCTTCAAGTTCAACAACCATCATATCACCCTCTTGGATTATAACATAAAAATCAATCAGCCCTCACCAGGAGACTGAGCTCTTCTTTCCTGTGATGAACTGGTACGCACTGGTGCCTGCTATGGCTCCCTGGGCAGCCGCGACTATTCCCTGGCGAAGCACAGTGTTGGTCACATCTCCTGCTGCAAAGACGCCGGGGACATTTGTCTCGCTGCGTTGGTTGACTATTATTTCGCCGCTCTCGGTCAAAGCTACGCCAATCTCCTTTGTGATGGCTGAGCCAGGCACTCCACCGATTTCAATGAATATGCCATCCACCTTAAGCTCATCGCTGCCATCGAATGGATGGTCGAGCGTCATTTTCTCGACGAATTTTGAGCCAGAGATATTTGTGAGGTTGGTATTATATATTATCTTGACATTGCCCTTGTCTATAAGAGATTCTTTCATTGTCGGCTCGCATCTCAAATCAGCTCCCCTATATATTAGGTAGACCTGCTTTGCGAAGTTTGATAGCAGCATCGCGGCGTGGGCTGCGCTGTTGCTTCCTCCTATGACGGCAACTGCCTTATTCCTGTAGAAGGCTGCATCGCAGGTCGCGCAATAATGGATACCTTTGCCCTCGAACTCTGCTGCTCCAGGAACATTCAGCTTTCTTCTCTTGGTGCCAAGTGCCAGGACAAGAGTCTTGGTCTCATACTTCTTGTTGCGCCTGGTCTCCACAAGGAAGACATTGCCTGACTTTGAGATCTTGAGGACTTCGTCATTTGATATCTCTGCCCCAAGGCCCTTGGCCTGCTCCATGAACTTGGTCATTAGGTCAAGGCCAGAAACCTCCTTGAAGCCTGGATAGTTGCATACCTTTGATGACTCGACTATCAGGCCGCCGAGCTCGCTCGCGATGACAAGCGGCTTCATGTTGTAGCGTGCAGCATATATCGCTGCAGTATAGCCTGCGAAGCCCGCGCCTATTATTATGATGTCATGCATAAGATTCACCCTTAATTGCGTTGGTTATTCTCGATTACCAATCAGAGCGAGATGTAAAACAACCAAGGTATTTATAAAATTTTTCCTTGTGAGAATCTGCGATCTATTCCCAGCTCAGCTGGGTGGATGTGCCTGCCTCTCTCTTGGAAGTGCCGAAATATTGCGGATCTGCACACCTGACCTTGAGAGCGGGGGTTATCACCTTGTCTTGCCTGGCCTGAATCCTCAGATTGTGCGCCACATTCTTGAAGTAATCATGTATCTTGCTGTTGCTCTTGAACACAATCGTATCTCGCTGAGAGAACAGTCTGTATTGGGCCATCAGGAATTTGGCGATGTCATCCGGCTCCTTGAATGTGGAGGCTTGGACATGGACCATCAATGACATCCCCTCTGCTGGCTCAGACATCACATTCATTGCTAGTATATCGAGCCCTTGGAACTTATAGGTCATGCTTTGGCCGGAATATGCCGAGAACATAATCCTTATCACATCCGTCAGCTGCTTCTGCCCTGCCGGTTCGTATAGCGGGTACATCGTCAGTATTGACCCTCTGTGGTTCTCTCCCAGTTCAGTAGAGATATAATTTTGAAGCCTGTTCTTCTCATTCATCAGCGCACAGCCAAAGAAATATAATGTCGTAGCATGCTTGTTCAAGAACCCGCGGGCGCGATTCTCCAATGACCGTCTCTCTTCTGTTTTCATCATCTTGCATCAATTATATAGCCGGAGGCTTTTTCTCTCATCAGCAGGATCATGGAGGTATAGTACTCCTCCTCTTGTTCTCATCCTTAGGCAGCTAGGCACTTGCATTACATCCTTGAAGAGAGGGATTCTGAACCTGCTGAACTCTTCATATCTTGAGAGATGGTTGGTTCTTTCCATCCTGACAAACATAGCATTCATTCCTCTTTTCTCGTGCTGCTGCTCTATGAACTCAACTATGTCTATTGGTTCGTTGAAAAAGCTTGAATCCTGAAAATTGAAGGCAACAGGATCTGGATCGAAGTCAATCTGAGCCAGCATCACCATGCCCGGCTCAAGATACAGGAGATGCTGGACACCTGCATCGAAAAGATAGTCATATCTGCGTTCCACTACGGGGACGCAAATGTCCCTAAGCCTTTCGAATGCGTGGGTTTCAATATTGTTCATTATCAGGTTCCTAGCCTCTTTCTCATCCATCCCTTCCTTGATATAATCTTTTATCAAGTCTCCAAGACGGACACTCTGGCTCATGATTTTCTTCATTATATAATAGAGACAATTTCAGGATTATTTAAACTTTTCTCAGCCAATCAGGCCGGGAGCATCGCTTGAGGAGCAATCTTTATAAACAATCGGCTCATCCTCAGGAGCATGGCTAGCAAGGATGCATCAGGGATTGAGAAGGGCATCATAGTTAGCTTGATTTCTATCATCATCATAATCATTTGAAGAGCCGGCCCTTCCTAGGAGCTGGTCTGAATGGCGGATGATAGAAAAGAATATAAATAAAGCGCAAGAGATAAGTGAACTAGCAGGAGAAGAGGAATTACAATGGGAAAACCTTATGATTTCAAGGAGGTAGAGCACGGCGTGCTCAAGCTCTGGAAAGACAAGCATATTTACCAGAAGGTCAAGGAGAAGAATAGCGGCGGAAAGAGCTTCTATTTCCTCCAGGGGCCGCCCTACACCAGCGGAAAGATCCACATAGGCCATGCCTGGAATAATTCCCTGAAAGATGTGGCCATGCGATATCGCCGCATGAAAGGATTTGATGTCTGGGACCGGGCAGGCTATGATATGCACGGCCTTCCGACAGAGAGAAAGGTCATGGAGCTCCATAAGATGAAGCTCAAGTCTGATATCGAGGATTTCGGCATCTCGAAGTTCAGTGAGGAATGCCTGAAATACTCAACAGAGAAAGCCCTGGCCATGAACGAGGATCTCTGGCGCCTTGGCATATGGATGGACTATGAAAATGCTTACATGCCTGTCAAGAATGAGTTCATAGAGGGGGAATGGTTCCTTGTCAAGAGAGCGCACGACCAGGGCCGCCTCTATGAGGGAGACAGGACCCTGACATGGTGCCCTAACTGCGCCACGGCAATGGCCAAGCATGAGTGCGATTACAAGACAGTCACCGATGACAGCATATTCCTGAAATTCAAGGTCAAGGGCAAGGAGAATGATTATCTTGTCATCTGGACCACGACTCCATGGACGATAATGTTCAACCTCGCCATCATGGTGAATCCTGACCTGGAATATCAGAAGGTGGATGTCGGCGGAGAAAGATGGATAGTGGCGAAGGCATTGGCCAATGTCTTTGTATCGGGGGTGGCAGGCAAGAGCTACACCATAATTGAGGAGTTCAGGGGTTCAAAGCTTGAGGGCATAGAGTACCTGCATCCGTGGAATGATGATCTTGATTTCTACAGGGAGCTGAAGAAGAAGCATCCAAGGGTGCACACCGTTGTCCTCTCATCAGAATATGTTGACACCAGCGCAGGAACAGGGCTTGTCCACTGTGCGCCTGGCTGTGGGCCAGAGGATTATGAGATAGGATACAAGAACAACATCCCGCCGTTCAACAACCTTGATGAGCGCGGAGTCTTCCCAAAAAAGATCGCTGGGAAATTCGCCGGCCTGGTCGCTAGGAAGGATGATGCTAAGTTCATAGAAGAGTTCAAGAAACTAGGCATACTGATTGCAGTGACTCCTGTGGAGCACGAATATGCGCACTGTGAACGGTGCTCGAGCCCTGTGATATTCAGGAAGACCAAGCAATGGTTCTTCAAGGTAGAGGATCTGAAGGAGCAGATGATAAAGGCCAACCAGGATGTCTACTGGGTGCCGAAAGCAGGGCAGAACGCATTCAACTCATGGTTGGAGAACCTCAGGGACAACAGCATCTCAAAGCAGAGATACTGGGGGACTCCTATACCGATCTGGCGCTGCGAGAAATGCAGCATCTACGATGTGTTCGGAAGCATCGCAGAGCTTGAAGAGAAAGCAGGCAAGCTTCCAGCCAATCTCCATAAGCCGTGGATAGACGAAGTCACATATAAGTGCGAATGCGGCGGAGTGATGCGAAGGGTGCCTGACATACTTGACGTCTGGATAGATGCAGGTACAGCGAGCTGGAATTGCTTATATTATCCTCAGAGGACAGACCTCTTTGAGAGATTCTTCCCTGCTGATTTCATACTTGAGGCAAAGGAGCAGATCAGGGGATGGTTCAACCTGCTCATGGTCGCCAGCATCATGGCTTTCCAGAGGCCAAGCTTCAAGGCAGTGTATATGCACGGTATGCTGACTGACATTGAGGGAAAGAAGATGAGCAAGAGCCTCGGCAACGTTATTTCTCCCCAAGAGATAACTGATAAATATGGCGCAGACACATTGAGATATTACATGTGTGAGACTCCTCCGGGCCTTGACATAAATTTCTCCTGGGATGAGGTCAAGTTCAAGTTCAAGAATCTCCAGGTATTCTGGAACATCCAGAACTATCTGCTTGATCTGACAAGGACCTATGGATTGAAGCCTCAGCCGATCGCCCATGACAAGCTTGGCATAGAGGAGAGATACATACTTTCAAGAGTGCACTCTGCCATAAAGAAGGTGGATGAACTGCACGATAAGTATCTGCTGAGCGAGGTGACTCCGCACATTGAGGAGGTCTTCCTTGAATTGTCAAGGAGCTACATCCAGTTCATAAGGGATAAGGATGATAAGCAGCTTGTCGTAGACACGATCTATGAGAGCCTGATAAGCATAATAAAGATTCTGGCGCCGAGCCTGCCGTTCATATCAGAATCGATCTATCAGACCATGAAGGCAGAATACGGGCTTGAAGAAGAATCAGTGCACCTTTTCGAATGGCCGAAAGCAGACGAGAAGCTCATAGCGCCTGCTGTTGAAGAAGAATTGAGGCTGGCAAAGGAAGTGATCACAAGGATACTTGCCAAAAGGGAAGAGGTTGGCATTGGTGTCAGATGGCCTCTGGCCCGGGCAGAGATATTCTTGGAGAACCCTGCGCTGCTCAAGAAGACAGAGAACCTGATAAAGCAGCAGACCAATGTCAAGAAGATCATAACTGGCAAAGGAGAGCTGAAGGTTGAGCTTGACACGGCTATGACTCCGGGCCTGGAGCAGGAAGGATTCGCCAGGGAGATAACAAGGCGGCTGCAGTCCCTGCGTAAGAAGGCAGGCCTGAGCAAGAACGACAAGGTGAATCTCTATGTTGAGACCGATTATTCGATCGACAGGAAGCTCATCGAGGAGATGAAGGACAAGGTAGGTGCGAGAGAGCTCTGCATAGAGAAGAAGAATAGACAAGAAATGTGAGTTTAGCGACAAGGCTGATATCAGGGACAAGAAGTTCGTCTTCATGCTCGAGAAATGAACCGAAATATTTTTTTATAATATTCGCTGCGTTTTATTATTAACCACATCGAAGTAGTTAATCAAGAAAAGTTTTATAAGCATGCTGCTTTTTCTAGACATGACATGAGCCTGGCAGACGTAGTGAAGAAGGCAACGATCTTCCTGAAATATAACGCGGTCGACACGACATCGTCATCAATAGCAATAGTGCCTGTCTACGGATTAATCGAATCAGTGGTCATAGGAATGTCTGTGCCAAGATCCAGAAACTCAAGATTGCTTGCCGTAGGGCTGGGATACGCCGGCTTTGGCTACGTCTTTGGGAAAGGAAGAGACCTGTGGAGAAAGCATTTCAGCATAACCGACCTTACGGAAGAAAAGAAACAGAAGAGATATGATCGGCTCTACTGCTCAGCATATAATGCAGCCATCTCGCCGTTCATCTATTCCATATCGTATTTTATCCTTCCGCACATTATTAAAGGACTGAAAGAACCAAAAGATCTCGCTCAAGCAGTCGTCGAAATAGCTGCTGGAACAGCGATGGCCGCGGTTGTTGGCTACGGCTACGGAGGGCCAATCGGATACGCCATGGATTCATACAGGGACCTGACGGGTATCGAGAAATGTGAAAGAAAATCATATCCTCAATGGGCCCGACGGCAGATACCATTGGTAAAAAAGGCCATGGCAGCAGGGCTCATGCTTGCATCCATAGGATTGAATGAGTTCATCTATTCAAAAATGGCGCCGCTCAGGAATGAGGTCATAAAACTTTTCCATCCAGCCAGCATCCATGAAGTGATGCCGAAACAGAGCCACGATAGGGCCTATCTAAATCACATCATGCGTCACAATAGTGCGAATTAATCCTTTTGCCATAACAGCAAACTTTATATACTTCTGCTTAAATCTTTTTGTCAACAAACAGGATGATTGCTTATTAATCATTGTTTGCCATACAATCGCATTGATTACAATCACATATTCAGTTTTTATCATTTCAACATAGGGGGAGTGAGTTGAAAAAGACCATAAGCATAGATACGCCTCTGGCAGAGATAACGCTGAGGAAGTACGAGAAGCCGAAGAGCCCGACCAAGCGGGAGCTGGTCAGGAAGATCTGCCTTAGCCTCGGGCTGCTGCAGCCAGGCGATTCCAGGGATGTCGTCGTCGACGTGCTCCAGGTGATGCTCGAGGCGAAAGAGGAGCTGAGTTCTTCTGAGATCGAGAAGCTGACCATCACCAACAGGGAAAAGCACAAGCTGAAGATCCTTGGGGTGGCGCCTTCAAATGTCAGGCGGCAGCTGCTGCGCCTGAGGGATATCTTTGTAGTCGAGAAAGTCAAGAACAGCTACAGGATCAAGGAAAACAGCACATTGATCAGCCTGTTCGAAGAGAACATAGAGGAATATTATCTCACCAGCATAATCAATCGCGTGAAGGAATACCTGCGCGAGACAGACAGGACTTTTGGCAGGAAGAGCTCCTGAGAGAAGATGGTCTACGAGCCAGAAGAGGATTCGTTCTTTCTGAAAACATTCGTCGAGAAACTTGCGATAGGAAGAGTGCTGGACCTTGGCACAGGCTCAGGCATCCAGGCGATGGCCGCCGCTGCCCGTAGAGAGGTCCGCGAAGTGGTCGCGGCTGATATTGACGAGGAAGCGGTCACTTTGGTCAAGAAAAAAAAGATCGCTAAAATTTCTGCTGTCAGGTCAAACCTGTTCTCCAACATCAAAGGCCTCTTTGATACAATCATATTTAATCCGCCATATCTTCCGGATGATGAACAGCACATGGACGCTGCTCTCGATGGCGGAGCAGAAGGATACGAGATCATAGGGCGTTTTCTCGCCGATGCCAAGCGCCACCTGGCAGAGCGCGGGTTCATATTGCTGCTTTTCAGCAACAGGACAGGGAAAGATATGGTCGACAGCATAATATCGAATGAGCACTATTCTGCAGAGCTGCTCGGCAGGAAAAGCCTGCCGTTCTTCGAAGAGCTCTACGTCTACAGGGTAGTGCCACGGAAGGAGCGAGAGATATTCGCCCACGGGAAGCGCGGCCTGATATATATTGAGGGAGATGTCTGCATCAAGGAGAAGAACCCTGACAGCGCCGTCGACACGCTGAAGAACGAGGCAGAGTTCCTGAAGATCCTGAACAGGAAAAATATCGGGCCGAAGCTCATCAAATACGAGGACAAGAAGCTCTACCGTGAATTCATCGAGGGAGAGCCGCTCGGCAAATTCCTTGCGAAAGAGGAAGACAAGAGAAAAATAATATCTGTGCTGCTCCAGATACTTGAGCAATGCAGGAAGATTGATCTCCTGGGCATCAACAAGACAGAGCTTACCAACCCCTACAAGGACATAATCATCACTCCCGAGAACAAGGCGGTGCTCATTGATTTCGAGCGCTGCAAAATGACAGAGAAGCCGAAGAACGTGACGCAATTCCTGCAATACATCGCGAAGAACAGCGCTCTGCTCTCGGCAAAAGGAATTATTCTCGACAGGAACAGGATTATACTACTAGGAAAAAGATACAAGGACTCCTCTTCCTCGGCCAGCTTCAGTAATATCTCTGATTTATTCTCCTGCTGTCTAGGTTCACCTGATATGTCACCCCCTATTTAAAGCCCTTATTTTATCAAGGGTATGAAACTTGATAACCCTCTAATTTTGAAAGATTTGCGTAAGTTCTATCTTGAGCACAATTGGACACATAATGAAGTTCAGA
>JAZDMG010000005.1:0-7720 GCA_043801165.1 archaeon | reverse complement strand
CTTGGCTCATCAAGGTGATAGACAAACTTATTTACTGATTTCAGGAAATCCGAAGGGCCGATGGTGACTTCATGCGCCTTTGCATTGTACTTCTTCGCCAGCGCCCTTGAGCACTTTGTCTCGTCATAGAATCCTCCTTCCCTGAACCTTGCTGTGAATGTGTCAAGCCTGAAGCTTTTCTTCTTCTCGCGCACAAG
This sequence comes from archaeon, assembly GCA_043801165.1. Classification (GTDB taxonomy): domain Archaea; phylum Nanobdellota; class Nanobdellia; order Woesearchaeales; family SM23-78; genus SM23-78. The sequence continues at coordinate 7,523 of JAZDMG010000005.1, read as the reverse complement.
CTCAGAGGCCTGTGCTGTGACAGATCCTGAATCAAATCCTCCGCTGACATATGCCCCGACAGGCACATCGCTTATCATGTGCCTCCTGACAGATTCTTTGAAGGCGCCTTTGAACATGTGTATGTATTCATCTATCCGCTCCTTCTGCTTGCCTATCTTTTGCTTGCCTGCGCTGCTCCCAAGATTAAGCTCCCAGTAAGCCTTTGACTCAAGCCTTTTCCTCTTCAGGTCATATACTATATATTTCCCAGGCTCAAGGAGCCAGATGTCTTTCATGAAGGTCTTGTTGTCCATTATGTTCTGGAATGTGAGATAGTCAGCTATGGCTTCATCATTAGGAATCCTCTTGATGTCATGCTCCAGCAATGCCTTTATCTCAGATGCGAATATGAACTTCCCCTCTTTTTGAGAATGATAATAATAGAGCGGCTTGACACCAATCCTATCTCTTGCCAAGAATAATATGTTCTTCTTTAGGTCATAGATGCAGAACGCGAACATGCCGTTGAAATGCTTGACACAGTCCTTGCCATACTCATAATATGCGGCAAGAATCACTTCAGTGTCAGAATCGCTGTGGAAGATATGCCCTTTCTCCTTCAGTCTCTCCCTTATCTCGCTGAAATTGTAGACTTCGCCGTTGTATATTATCCATGCGCTCTTGTCCCTGTTGCACATGGGCTGGCTTCCTCTTTCGCTGAGGTCTATTATGCTAAGCCGCCTATGGCCAAGGCTCACCTTGTTGACGTAGAATCCTTCAGAATCAGGGCCTCGATGCTGCAGGACGCTGGCCATCGCCTTTATCAGGCGCTCATCCTCCCAGTTGAAGCCGCAGATGCCGCACATTTTAAGTTATCAGACTCGCACTTTCATCTAATGATCAGTTGATGATCTTGATGATTATTTCCTAATAAGCAGGCCTTTCTGTATGAGATCCTGCTCTATCCATCTCTTTGTCCTTTCAAGCCCTTCCTCAAAAGTCACACTCTCCTTGAAGCCGAGAGCCTCTATCTTGCTGGTGTCAGGTATCGGCCTGAAGTTCTCGCCCATGCGGTTCTCTCCCATGATGGGCTTCATGCCCTTGACAGGTGAATATTTCCTTATTATCGTCTCAGCAAGCTCATTGACGCTGATCCTTGTCCTTGAGGCTGCGTTGAACACGTCTCCGATGGTGTTCTTGTTCCTGAGCATGAGGAAGTTGGCCTCAACGTCGTCTGTGACATAGGTGAAGCACCTTATCTGCTTGCCACCACTATATATTGTCGGTGCCTGGCCTTGCAAGACCTTTGATAGGAATATGTTTATCACTCCTGCCTCTCCAGAATAATCCTGGCGCGGGCCAAAGACATGGAAATACCTGAGCACAGAAACCTTTAGCCCGTACTCTTTTGCGAAGAAAAGGCAGTATTTCTCTCCTGCGAGCTTGCTGATGCCATAGGCTGTTGTCGGCCTTGGGTTGCCATCCTCTCGCATCGGCTTGTCAGAGCTTCCGAGCACAGAGCCTGTGGATGCATGGATTATCCTTGTGTTGGTGTTGAGCGCAGAGTCAAGCACATTGAATGTTCCCATGACATTGGTCTCCATGTCTATCCTGGGATCCTTGAGCGAGACAACCAGCTTCGATGCTGCCTCATCAAAGACGATGTCTGACTGCTGGACCAATGGCCTTATAGCTTTGAGGTCGCGTATGTCTCCTTTCACGAACTGGAATCTTTTCCTGAGCGCAGGATCATTCATTATGTGGGCGACATTGCCAGTTGTGCTGCCGGCAAGATTGTCGATGGCGACAACCTTCTCAGCTCCTTCTGCAAGGCACCTATCGATGATATGGCTGCCTATGAACCCTGTGCCGCCTGTCACCAGGACAGACTTATTCTTCAACATAAATCTTGCCATAAAAAACCACCCTCAAACTAAACCTATCAAATCAAGTTAATATGATGCTCAATGCTTTTCCTTGAAAAAGCTCTTTATCTTGTCAGCGACAAACATTATCTGCTCCTCTGTGAGCTCAGGATACATCGGTATCGAGAGAATCTCATTGGCCTGCCTCTCTGCATTCGGGAAATCTCCCTTCCTGTGGCCAAGGTAAGCCAATGCTCCCTGCAGATGCAATGGTATCGGGTAATGGATTCCTGTGCCGATGCCGTTCTCGTCAAGATATTTCATCATCTCATCGCGGCGCTTGACGCGGATCTCATACATATAATAGACATGCTTGCATCTCTTGTCCTCAAAAGGAGTGCCTATGGCTGCTGATCCCTTGAAAAGCTCATTATATCTATGGGCGTGCTCTCTCCTCTTGTTTGTCCAGTCCTTGAGATGCTTGAGCTTGGCGCTCAGGATGGCTGCCTGCAATGCATCAATCCTCTCTCCATAGCCTATCATGTCGCTGTCATACTTGCTGACCCTGCCGTGGTCCCTGAGCTTCGAGACAAGCCTTGCGGTCTCATCATTGTTGGTGACAACTGCTCCTCCGTCTCCGTAGCAGCCAAGGTTCTTTGCAGGGAAGAAGCTGAATATCGCTGTCTCATGGACAGGTATCTTCTTGCCTGAGAACTCTGCGTCAATAGCCTGGGCTGCGTCTTCTATGATTATGAGATTGTGCTTCTTTGCGATGCTGATTATCGCATCCATGTCGCACACCTGACCGTAGAGATGCACAGGGATTATCGCCCTGGATTTGTTGGTGATGACAGTCTCTATCTTCTTTGGATCCATGAGCATCGTCTTGTCATCGACGTCAACAAATACTGGCTTTGCCCCGCACTGGATGATGGCCTCTGCTGTCGCAATAAAACTATTCGGGACTGTGATGACCTCATCTCCCTCTTTGATGCCGGAAGCCTTCAATGCAAGGAACAATGCTGATGAGCCACTGCTGACGCCGATTGCGTGCTTGCAGCCGCAGAACTCTGCGAGGTGCTGCTCAAACTCCTTGACAGGCTTTCCCATTATGAAAGAAGTGTTGTCGATTATCACTTGTATGGCGCTGTCAATCTCCTGCTTCATGCTAAGATACTGCGCCTTCAAGTCAACAAGAGGTATTTTCATGCATCCGAGAGACAGAAAAGAGGTTTATATAATTTGTGTATTGAAAAGTCATTTCCTATCCGAAAGGTGCCTCATCCCCTCTCCTAATCCTGCTCTGGCCTTCGATCTGGTGTGCACGGAATAGGATCTCATGGCATCTCCTTGAGAAAGCCTGGTTGTCTGTCCTTTTCCTGTAATGCTGCACGAAATCTTCGAAAGCGCCGATGTAATGCTCAGTGAGCCTGGTATGCGGCCCTTGGCTGAAGTCTGCGATAGGAAAGGCCAGGTCATGCTCTCTGAGGCCTCCCTGATATACCTTCCTTTCGAGGCTGTCAAGGATTATCCTTTGGTCCTCATATTCCAGGATGACATTTCTCATGTTCTTGTTTGGCCTTCCAGACCACACCCTTGTCCAATCAACGGTTATCAGACCAGATTTTCCATTGTCATACTCAAAGTAAACCTTTGCGCATACCTCTCCGAATTTGTGCGAGGGCATATGGCTCATGTCAACTCGGACGATCCTCATCTCATCAGGAATTATCTGCCTCATGACGCTGATAGCATTTATCCCTCCGTCAGTCCAGCTCCCCTGCCAGCCCTGCGCCTCAGGGGCGGGGACTCCATCCCTGCCGATGACCGGCTCTGAGAAATCCACCTCAAAGTTAAGAGGGACGCCTGGATTGATTGTCTTGTTATACATGGTATCCATAAAATGTCTTACTTCCTTTCCATGGGCCGCATGGAACAAGGTGTAGAAAAGGACGCCGCGGTCCTTGGCTCTTTTTGCTATGGTATCGAATGCTTCCATGGTATTGGTCACTGGCTTCTCCACAAGGACATGTTTTCCAAAGTCAATCGCCTCAAGTGCGACCCTATAATGTGACCTATTCGGGACAGAGACCACTACTGCGTCCAAGTCTTTCTCTCTTCTCAACATATCAAAGATATTAACATAACGATGCGTATAGCCTGCGCGTGCATCAAGCGCCCTCTTGCTGACATCGCAGACTGCAATCAACTCCAGGTCTGGAATTTCCTTGATAGCAGCCATCTGATGCTCTGCGACATGGCCCAGTCCTACAATCGCGAGATTTATCCTTTTGCTCATCCTTTAGCCTCTTCTTTTCAACCCCTCTTCAATATAGCATCAGCGATTTCCCTGTAAGGGACTATCTCGATGCCCTTGGTCCTCGCAGTATTGATTATCCTCTTATGGGCCTCAAGCTTCGGGTCGTATTCCATAACAGCCCAGGGATGCATACAGAGCGATACGTAAACTGTTTTTCCTTCAGGCATTGATCTTGCCATCCTCTTTGCCTGGCTGAAAAGCGCCGTGTAGTGATCCACTATATCATCAGTCGAGAATGTTCTTCCATCGAGATAAAATTTTGATTTCTCTGGTGTGAATATGACATCCTGCCATCCTGAGGATGGTATCTCCACAATGCCTGGTTGCCCAATGTGCTCGTATGTGTGTGGTTGCCTGTCTGCTCTCAGCTTTGCATCTATTGAGTCGATGCTTCTAAGGTCTGATGATACGAAGTCAAATCCCATGTGGACTAGTCCGTTGACCAGCTCGGGCATATCTGAAAGGTCACAGTGATAGCCAAGAGGCGTCCTAAGCCCTGTTGGCTTGACACCCAATATCTCTCCGATTATCTGGTTTGCTTTTTCCAAGTCTTTCAGGAATTCTGCGGTTGTGACTGGTACATTATTTGGCTTGGCAGGTATCTTCCTGAAGATAGGATGCGAGTAGCTGTGCTGCTGTACGTCATTCAAAGGATGCTTCTCAGGGCTGAATATATCCCTCAGCCTTTCTGCTGAGAATTGCGGCTGGCATCTCTCCAGGTATTGTCCAAGTATGAAGAATGTCCTTGGCACTCCCTCAAAGTCAAAGGTCTTGATTAGGTCTCTCACTATCTTAACCTGTCTTGTCCTGAAAGCCTCGCCTTCGGGTGTCAGTGCTAGCTGGCCGTATGGCCTTTCTGTGTCATATCCGAATGAAAGCTTTATGTTACTCATAGCAGGATATAAAAAAAGCGTAATTTATAAATCTTTCGATTTTGTAACCACTCTAAAGTGGCACAAATATAGAATCACAGAACCATCTAGAACCTAATCAGAGGTCGTCCCTTTTCCTGATTATCTTAGCAGGCACTCCTGCGACGATGACTCCAGGAGGCACGTCCTTTGTCACGACGCTTCCTGCTCCGACGATCGCGTTCTCACCGATGGTGACAGGCAGAAGAGTCACATTGCTGCCGATGCTCGCCCCTTTCTTTATCAAGGTAGGCTTCCACATCGAAGCATCACCGGATGGCGGCTTGAGATCATTGATGGTCATCACTCCGTGGCCGACGAACACATTGTCCTCGATGGTGACCAGTGAGCATAGGAATGAGTGGCTCTGCACACGGACATTGTTGCCGATCTTGACATCGCACTGGATCTCAACAAGGGAGCCTATCATGCTGTTCTCTCCGACTTCTGAGCCGTACATGTTCACGAAGTGCCAAATCTTCGAGCCTTTGCCTACCTTGCAGTTCTTGACCATCGAGCATTTGCCCACACTAACATCCTCTGCGAGATGGCAATTGATCACGTCAGCTGTCGCGTGTATGTTTCCTGTGTGTTTCTCTTCCTTCATGAAAATCACCTCAATGTATCAGAAAATAATATCATGCAGCCTGAAAGCTCACGGCATCCTTCTTCCGAGCTTTGAGTTCCTTGGCCTGAACCTCAGGAACACTTCCTTGCCAGTCTCTGCCGACTCATAAAGGGCGTTGATGAGCTCCAATGATTTCCTTCCCTCGAAGCCGTCGACCATCCCTTTGCGGTCCTGCCTTATGCATTCGATGACATCCCTGATGTATTCATAGTGGCCTTGGTAGTAGACATCCTGCGGCAGGTTGGTATATTCCTCAAGGATCTCCTGCTCTTTCTCAAGCTCGTCCTCGAATTTCCAGGTCACTATCTTGTTGGCCGCAAAACCGCTGACGATGACGCTGCCCTTGTCACCAAGGACGCTTATGGAACCTTCCAGGTCCACTGGCCTTGTGGCAGTGGTAGCCTCAATCACTCCCAATGCCCCATTGGTAAATCTCAGGATTGCCACTCCTGTATCTTCTGTCTCTATCTTCGCCAAATGAGTCGTGGTCATGCACATCACGCTCTCCACATCTCCCATCATCCATGTCAATAGGTCTATGAAGTGGTCTCCTTGGTTGGTGAACACTCCTCCGTCACCCCACCATGTGCCTCTCCATTTCTCCTGGTCATAGTAATCCTGGCGCCTGCACCATCTGACGCGAACAGTCCCGAGAATCAGCTTGCCAAGCTTCTTCTTCTCGACAGCAGACCTCAATCTCTTTATCGCATGGTTGTACCGGTTCTGCTTTATCACGAAAAGCTTGACTCCATTCTCATCGCAGATGCGGATCATGTCATCTGCGTCGCTGAGCTTCAATGCCATGGGCTTCTCCACGATGATGTCCTTCTTGTAGGCTGCCACCTCGATGGCGATCTTCGCATGCGTCCCGCTAGGGGTGAGTATGTTCACAACATCAATCTTCTTCTCTTTCTTGAGCATCTCATGCAGGTCTGTGTAGAACGGGACATTCAGCTCATCAGCCACCTTCTTTGCTCTCTCCTCTGCCAGGTCGCAGACAGCTATGATCTCTGCCGAGTCCTTCAGCATCTTCAGCGCGTGTATGTGCTTTTTGATTATGTTGCCGCATCCGATTAGCGCGAATCCGAGTTTATCCATTTCATTTCACCTTCATCTATTCTGTGCCAGCCCAATTGACCTTCCATATTATTATCCTTTGGCCTGTCACGTCTGTGATGTCAGAGAATTTCTCGAAGTGCTTCATGTATCTGCCATCTAGGTAGAACAGCTTTGTGAAGGTCGATTCTGAAAGCAGCGGGTCTGATACGAGCAGCCTGCTATTCACCATGTCTATGATCACATCGTAAGGGAATGTGACATTGTCAAGGGCCACCCTTTCTATGCTCTCGTTCGTGAGCACCTTGAATGATGCTGGTATCGCCTTGCCAGATCCTCTCCTGAGACCTGTGGTATCATAGGCTGCTACCACAAGATGTGAGTTCTTGTAGTTGCCGAGGTCCAATATGGCTCCTTCTATCACTGTCCTTGAGCTTGAATCCTGGCTTACCACCCTGTTGATGACGCACACCATTGATTTGGTCACTGTCGTGATGTTGGTCTTGTTGTCAACCACTGAATTGTTGAGCTCCTTGCAGGGGGACCAGTCTGTCGTGAAATAGTTAGGCCATGGCGATATCCAATCATTTACTTCCCTGTCTGTCTGGAGGGCCTGGACATCGTAGTATATCGTCGCTGCCTGGTCCTCTGTGTAGTTCCAGCGGTCCATCATCAGCTTGGTCCCTTCCTCAAAGTTCTTGTTAACCACATTGTTCACTATGAATGACTTGTCGAAGTCCCAGAGCCCGAAATGAGCCCAGAC
>JAZDMG010000025.1:0-2399 GCA_043801165.1 archaeon | reverse complement strand
CTTGTAATCGACAAGGGTCACGCTGCTGCTCTGCTCAAGCTCACGCTTCACCTGGGCGAAGATTATCCTCGGCTTTTCTGCGACATCGATGCTCCTTGCCTTGAGCGCCAGGAGGCCAAAGCCTCCTTTCTTGAGATAAGCGTCGCAGTTCTTGAGGAATATCCCTGTCTGGTTGCGCTGGGCTATGTCCTGGTATACGACATCGACCTGCTTCGTCATAAGATCCTTGTAGCTCTCAGGATGATTCGCATCCCTCAGCAGAGGAGCCATGTTCCTCCTCTCTTCGCAGACGAATATGAGGTCTCGCACGACGCGTGGAGCTACATCAAGGCAGAAGACGAATCCGCTGCCGCCGACAATGTCAGAGACATAGCTCGGTGTGAAGCCGTGGCTTGCGCCAAGGTAAAGCACAATGTCTCCTTCCTTCAATCCTATCTGGGATATGCCTTTCTTTATGGCAGCACCGAGCTTGCTCCTCGTCGCATCCCATGACCTGAACTCGGTACCCTGCTCTCTCACCAGCTCCTCGTTGAAGAATGACCTGCCGGGAGTGAGGTTCTTTGTATAGATGCATCTCCTGCTCCTCTTGTCATCGTACACATTGAACTTATTTATCTGCTCCATCATTTCAGGCGCTCCCTGTTGAACACTGCCTTCAATAGTATTATCCTGCTCAGGCTCACGCTGTACATTATCACTGCTATCACCAGGAACATATAGACAAGGAAATCAAAGCTGAACTTCAATGAGAGCAGCTCCAATGCCACGGCTGTCTGGGCTATCATTATGAAGCTTGATGTATGCTCGAAGTACTCATGCTTCTTCCCAGTCCTATGGACGTCCTCCTCGTATATCATCCAGAAGTAAAGGATGAAACCTGCTGCGAGGGTGATGAGATAGAAATAGAGATTAAGCCTTAGCGTATGGAAAACAAATCCAAGCACTATTATCAGCAGCAGGGTCAATATCTCCTGCTCAAAAAGCAATGCCTTATCATGTCTCGAGACCTTCATTTCAGCTTCACCTCAACCTCTTTCAACAGCCTGTCTGCTGCGAACTCTCCCTTGAAATAATCAATCTTCGCAGCCATGAATATCTTGTCAGCCAATGTCCTGGCAATCCTTCCCTTGTCCTCGCGGCGGGCTTTCTGCACCAGCGGATGCTGCATCAGGAAGCCGTACTTCGGAGGTCTGGCGCCGGTGGTGATGTGGCGGAAGAGGGCTTTCTCTGCTCCGATGAGCTGGATGGTGCTGCTGCGCATCATGGCCAGCCTCTTCAGGCTTCCTGCGCCGCGCATGAGCTTTGCCCCGATAAGCGAGCCGGCCAGCAGGTTGACATTGGGGCATAGCTCTTCCATTCGCTCATCCACGTATTTGCGGAGGACTCCTTCCTCTTCGATTATGAGAGCTATTGTCTTGGCAAGGCCGATTATGGTATGGAGGTCTTTCTCTGCCAGCTCAGCGCCCATGGAATCCTTTATCTTGAACTCACGCACAAGATTGTTCCTGTCGTTCTTGAGGACGAACTGCACAAATGCCTCGTTGTCGCTGACGCGCTTGTCAAGCTCAGGAAGATACAATGAATACCATTCCCTGAGGCGCTTTGAGAGCATATGGGTGAGGCGCTGGAGCTCCTCGATGTTGTTTATGGCATTGATTATGAAGAGGTCAGGGCTGACGCTCTCGCGCACAGCTATGCGGGCGAGCTCTATGTTCTTCCTTCTCAATTCCTGGAGGTCAGCCATGCTCTCCAGTAGAAGAGCGATTCTTTTAAATCTTGCTATATCTTACCATGGAGCCTCTGAACAGGCAGCATCAAGGCGAGGTCCTGGCAATGAAAATACTCCACTAGGGAATGGTTAAAAAAAAGCAAGCTTTAAATAAGAGCGTTGACTCTTCGCCCGTAGGATTAGGGGGTGCTGGAATATGGATTATGTTGTCGTCGGCAATGGTGGAAGGGAGCATGCTCTTGGATGGAAATTAGGACAGAACCCTAGGAACAAGGTTTTCTGCTTGCCTGGCAATCCTGGCATGATGGCTAACACCGAACTTGAATTCATACCTGTGAAGCCAGATAATCTTGAGCTGATAGAGCTATCTCTCAAATACTTATCTGAAGAGGATCCTGAGTCAGCGCATAAGAGCCTAGGATCAGCCACGTTGGTCGTCGGTCCAGAGGGCCCGCTGGTGAGCGGGATAGTGGATTACTTTGCTGAGAGGGACATCAAGGTATTCGGCCCGACCAAGGCAGCAGCACAGTTAGAGGGCAGCAAGGCCTTTGCGAAACAATTCATGATAGAGAACCATGTCCCGACAGCAGACTTCTGTAGGATAGAAAGCGCTGAAACCGCAATAAAATATGTGAAACTCATGAAAGAACCATTTGTGATAAAGGCGGAT
>JAZDMG010000020.1:0-60920 GCA_043801165.1 archaeon | reverse complement strand
TTGTTGGAAAGTCACAAAAAACTCTGTGACCAAGTCACAGTATTTTCCAACAATAGATGGCATGCAGGAAGCACTGGAAAACTTCTGGACAGAACATATTTTTATGCAAGAATTTATGCGTTACTTATGTCGCTAACTATTTAAGTCATAAAAAGGCATCATATCGCAAGGGAATAAGCCCAGGGAATGGACTCCTCAGATTTCGCTTTCGGCCTCGTAAGAACCGGATGCGAAATCCATGGAAAAAGAGAAAATAACCCTATTCTACTACCATTTTCCAGAACCGAGCCTCAATCGAATGGCAAGGATACCGCAGATGCGGGAACGGACACAATCCGTAGGTTGTGCGAAGGATTGGCTGGCGATAGATTAATAAATTTGCGAGGAATGCCTCTAGTCATGTCAGACAAGCTTTATGAAAGATTACGCCGCGAGTTCCCTCCAACACCTATTGGATACAAAAGGTTGAGTGTGTATCCTCCCAGTGATGAGGAGAGGCCTACATGGATAGAAAGGATCCACCTGAACTTCTCTGAAAGGGAGTTCTTAGATATGAAAGAGCCTTTTGTGACCCTGGAAGACATAGGTATGCTGGCTCAAAAGATATTTAACGATATCAATTTCGATTTTCAGAGCGTGCAGAATGGAGATGATAAAGGACATTTTATTTTCTTTCTGCCTAAAGGGATAAACAAATATGTTGCGAGCTATTCTGGACACTATATCAAGGTTGACGAACCATTGAGATACGCAAGAATGACGTTCTCGACTGGCAATAGGGGATGCATAGAATTACATCCGAGGCAGAGAGATAAATATTTTCAATTCGCAAAACAAGCGCACGCACTATATCTGAAAAGATTATTACACTATCCTAGATAAAACTTCTTGGATTGTTTCATTAAGGGGCTTATTTGTGCGGATAATTATTGCATTCTTTGGCAGGTAGGAATCAATATCCTTTTTAACATCTTCAATATCCTTACTCTTAGTATTACGTAACTTAACATCCCTCTTTTTCATTTCATCTAGGTCTAGAGTAAATTGGAAGAATACTGATTTGAACTTTTGTTCTTTAATAAAACAATCATATTTATCTAACACTTGCTTATAACGGAATTGACCTTCAATAATAATCACATCATACTTATCCAATTCTAATAATTTTTGAATTATCATTTCTATTATTTCTACAGAGTTCGTATGCGCGATGATGTCGTTTGCTTTATATTTGAACTGCATCTGTTTTCTAAAATCATCCTCACATATGTAAGCACAATCTAACTTATGCTCACTCTTTAATATTTTTAGAACTTCTAGTGCTATAGTTGTCTTCCCGACAGCAGGAGCGCCTCGGATAAAAATGATTTTAACCACGAGAAACAAATAAGCCCATTTTATTAAATATCTTTCGAAAGTAAGAGAGCTTGAGCATTAATTGAACCCAACAGAACAACGAAAACAAAAAAGAAATAAAATAATTTAAAAATCAAGTGCCAAAGACTTAAGCGTCCTCGATCCCTGCCTCGGTGATGTTGAACACGCACTCGTTGTCTGCCAGATCAGGTGCGTCCACGAGCTTAGCGACCCTTGTGCCTTTCTTTCCTCTCCTGAGATAGATCCTGTAGGTGCTGTTGTGCGCCACTATGTGACCGCCGATCGCCTCTGTCGGGTCTCCGAAGAACTGGTCTGGCTTGGCCATGACCTGGTTAGACACATATATCGCTAGGTTGTACATGTCAGCCAATTTCGCAAGGGCGTGCATGTGCTTGTTGAGCTTCTGCTGCCTCTCAGCCAAAGTCCCTCTGCCGACGAACTCTGCCCTGAAATGGGCTGTCAATGAGTCGACGACAATCAGCTTTACCTTCAGCCCTTGCTTTATCATCTCCTCTGCCTTGTCGACGAGCAGCATCTGGTGGTCTGAGTTGAATGCCCTCGCGGCCTTGACTCTTCTGAGTATGTCAAGATAGTCTATGCCCAGCCCTTCTGAGAACTGCCTTATCCTGTTGGGCCTGAAGGTGTTCTCTGTGTCTATGTAGAGCACAGCCGCATCAGGGTCTCTCATCAGGCATTGCACCGTGAGCATGTGGCCTATCTGGGTCTTTCCGCTTCCATAGGCTCCGAAGCACTCTGTTATGGCGCCTGTCTCCACTCCGCCGCCCAGCAATTTGTTGAGGTTGTTGCTGCCTGTGCTCAGCTTCTCTATGCTGTCTCTCTTCTTCATGAGCTCTTCGCCTGACTGGAATCCCATGTCAAGGTTGTCACGGGCTGCCTTTATCACCTTTTTCGCTGTGAGCTCTGTCACTCCGGCGATGTCAACAATCTCTCCGGGCGTAGCCACTGCTATGCTCAAAAGATTGTCAAAACCAGCTATCCTGAGCTTCTCACCTGTGGCTGCTCCGATGCCCGGCAAGTCCTCTATTGTGGTAAATTTATCCTTTTTCTCTTTTGTCAGCTCTATCTCCTGTTCTTCTTCATATCTTTGCTGTTCCTTGTCTTTCTTACCCATTTTAGATTAGCACCTCGCTCTATGTTTTAAATTTTTTCAATCTTCAGTCTTCCTCGGTTTCGGCGCTGTTAAGCGCCAGAAACTCGAAGGCTTTGTTGAGCACCAGGACTGCCTTTGGCAGGTCCTGCATCCGCAAAGAATTAGTCCTCTGCCATTCGCCGTTCGCGTCACGGTAGCTCCTGTCGAAGCTGACGCTCTTGAAGCTTATCAGCTCGCCCTTGGTGTTCTTGTTCTGGTTTTCCCAGATGGTCGCAGAAATCGCTCCTGCCTTGAACTTGGTCAGGGGCTTGTTGCCTGTGCCCTGCATAGCAGAGCTATTCTTGTTTTTCTCCATACTCTCACTCCTTTGCTTTCGCATTTTATTTCAAGACCCTCTTAGATTAGGCCAATTTGTGTGACCAGAGGGCCGGAGTAAGGCTTTTTCGCCTTGATATTCACATAGTCAGGCTTTATTTAAATAGGCTACGTCAGGGTGTCCAGTGTGACCTGTGGTTAATCAGGCGTAATCCGGAGATTTTTCTTGTTATTTCATCGAACGCGCCTTGATCGCAGAATGATTCGACTTTGGCGCGGTCGAAGTCGTTCCCCTAGAAAGTTTTAAATACTCGCCAAACAAGGATCATGATAGTGGTTAACAAAGAGGGTGAGATTTATGGCGAGTAAGAAAGCTGATAGGAAAAGCAACAACCTTATGATCGTCGCCATCGTGGCGATTGTTGCCATCGTAGGCATGGTGTTCATGTTCTCCAAGATGGTCGAGTCAAACGGCCTGCGGAGCAGCCATCCTGAGTTCAAGGTGGCCATCGATGAGCAGGGCAACCTCTATGACGGGGATTTCAACCTGGTTGGTCAGCTCGCTGACAAGAACATGGAGTTCTATGACGCGAACGGCAACATGATAGGCTTTGCCCAGATAAGCCTGGCCGATGATGTGATAGTCGAGGCTGATGAGAATATGATAGGAAATGCGGCGAGTAGTTGCCAAGGGTGGTGGGATTTGTCGAACGAGGGATACACCGAACAATACGCCAAATATGCTCCAACAAGATGCGGAGCTGCACCAGCAAGAGTATATTATAAATATGAATAAACGCATTCAAAAAATTGATAAAATTTTTTATTTTTCCTATCAAAAAAGAGGTATCGCTTGGTCTTAGAGCACTTATTCCCGGAGGATTGGCTTGAGAAGAAGGTCCGTTATGCTTTCATCATAGCAGCGGTCTACTCTACATTGGGAATCATCGCTGCCCGCCTGCTTTTCGGAGCCAACTCAGGCATCGTCTCTGTGATATTCACCTCTCTCCTGATCCTTCCCTATCTCCAGAAGATGTTCGACAAAGAGGAGCGTGAGGAGGAAAAAGAGGCAGCTGTCTCTTTCACAAGATTCCAGTCAGTCAGGCGCTTTATCAAGAAAAACCAGACCATCAGGGTGTATTTCGCGATCTTCTTCGGCATATATTTCATGTATGCCATCGACTCATTCCTACTCCCTCAACTCGGAGTAAACACATTCGATGTATTCAAGGAGCAGCTATTTGTCGACCCTGCGCTCAGGGGACGGGCCTTTGACACAGGCACTGCTGTCAGCATCATAGCCAACAACTGGTGGGTGCTATTGGTCTGCTTCCTGCTATCAATAGCCAGCGGCGATGGAGCCATCTTCTTCATCACCTGGAATGCGAGCAGCTGGGGCGCGCTGTTCGGCTACAGGGCTTTCTCTGCAGCAGCTTTCTCAGGGGCTAATCCGCTGTGGTATCTTTTCCTTGTCCTCGCCATAACCTTGCCTCATGTCCTGTTAGAGGGAGGGGCATACATCTTCGCAGCCATCTCCGGCAACATAATATCTGATGAGATAATCAAGGAGAAGCAGGACATCAGGAATTTCATAATATACGCTGTCTTCGGGGCAGCCCTCATGTTCATGCTCTACTTCCTCTTCAGGGTGCTGGCCATCAGCATGGTCGTCTTCAGCATCATCAGCATACTGATGATAGTGCCTGCGCTGCATTTCATCGGTAGGCTGTTCCAGCAGAAGCGCCTGAAGAAGGTGTTCATCCAGAACTATGACCTGTTTGTCCTGGCATTGGCCCTGTTCATCATCGGGGCCATAGTAGAGACATTGGTGCTCAACCACTCAGGGGCTCTCAACCAGGTGTATGCTTTCAGCATGATGTATTCTTGAAGTAAAAAAGAACTTGAAATGATCTATCTGACTTTGCTGTTCTCTCTAGCTGTTCGTTATTATAATCGTCTTGCTCATCTGGTTATTGGCTGAGTTCATGTCGTCGAGCTTTGCAGTCGAGTCAGCTGTGGCGATTATCTTGAACGGCCCTTCGTTGGTGACTGCCGCCACATTGAATACCACTGCTGCGCTCTCTCCCTTCTTGATTGATTTTGTCATGATGGTGTCAAGCGCTATGGGCTCTACTCCTTCCAGGTTGGGGATGAACTCTGCCCTGACATAGAATGGGACTGTTATGTCCTCTGCTCCCTCGTTCTTCAGGGTTATCCTGACCTCGAACGGGTCTGCGATTATCGGGCTTGGAGGATTGACTGTTATCTCAGAGATGGCTATGTCTGTGAATGATGCATCAGCCTCTGGCTCAGAGACGACGAATCCTGTCATGCCGCTGCCATCAAGGCTTATGCCTGAGAGCGATGCTGATTTGCTCTCAAACTTCACGAGCACAAGGCCGGTCACCGCTACAATCGCTACGATCGCAAGAACAACAATAATCTCGAAGACAGGATTATTTTTTTTCTTTGATTTCATGATTTCACCCTCCTAACTGGCCGTGGATAATCAAGTATAAAAAGCTTTCCATGGATTTTGGCTTCTGTTCAGATGTCTTCTATGTCCATGAGCTCGCTGTCGATATTGAAGTCCTCAATGGATTCAGAGCCATCATTATCGCCCTTATCCTCTTTCCCCGGCTCCTTCTTCTCATTCCTTGGGGCGAAGACAGGCTTTGCCTTGTCATTATTTCCATGGCCATTGTCTGGCTTCGGATTGGCCGCTGCCTTGGCGCCGTCTTCCCTTAGCTTGTTAAGCTCTGCTTCGGCGTCAGGGTTCTTGTCGATCTTGCTGGCAACAAGCTCAATCCTGTCAAATGACTGGTTCTTGTTAGCTCGACCTTGAACTTTTATTATGTTGCCGAGCAGGTCTGTCTTGAAGGTCTCGAATTTCGAAGGATCCTCCTTGAAGCTCAATACCTGGGCTCTTCCCAGGCCCAGCAGCTGCTCCACCTGGTCTCTCCAGAGGACTACGCGCATGTTGTCGCTTCCGTCATCCAGGTAGATGTTAAGGACATAGTTATAGTCAGGAGCCACCTTGCCGTGGGTCGGGCACATGAAGCCCTCCTCCCTTAGCCTGGCGCGCTTGTTGCATTGAGGGCATACCTCAAAGAAATTCAGGTCAAACACCTGCACGATTGTGGCCAGGAGCTCTACTCCTGTGTCTGTCTCTGTTATCTCAGATATCTTTTTCCTGACAACAGCCACTGGGGTGTAGGGCTTGACAGTTATCTCAACACCCTGGGGGTTGATTATGATCTTTGACATCTCATTGAGATGGATCTCTCGCCTGCCGTTATTCTCACGGACATAGCCGCCCACGATCTTCACGACATCTCCTTCTTTCAGCTGGTTCACGACCTCTGCCTGCTTATGCCACATGGTGACCCTAATCACTCCTGTGTCGTCGCCTATTAGCATGCTTGCGACCTTGCCAGGCCCCCGCTCGCCGTTGAACTCCCTGAGATCATATTTCTGGAGGACTTTTGCTGCGACGTCGACGTTGCGCATACCGGCCATGATGTTCTTTATCTGCAAAGCCTCTCCTGGCTCAAAGAGCTTGACCCCAAGCTCGTTGGCCACTATGTGGGCTGCTCCCTCCTCAGATATGAGGCCTGAGAGCTGCTTCAGCTTTGCCTTGATCTTCTGCCTGATATCGTCCTCAGACTGTCCTGTCTTCTTAGAAATACGCTCAATGCTCTCATTCAATGGAAGATTGATCATCACGAACCCCCTGAATAACCCTTGACTATCGGTTGACTATGGCTGGGAAGACTCAGGGGTGTTTTAAATAGTTTTCTAAAGAAAGACCGGGAATTATTGCAGCGGGACGCTTTTTGGCTTGCACTCGCTCTTGATGAATGATTTCAGCTGTTTTTCAAGTTCTGTTTTCAATGTATCCTGCAGCAGGTCTCTGATATTGCCGTTCTGAAGTATCTTGGTGACATAATCGTTGTTATTCGTGGTCGCCATCTTGAGCAGTTCTGACTGTATTACATTCGCATCAGGTATCCTTCCCTGCAGCGCGTCCTGGATGAACTCTCTCTTGCTTGATTCAGGCATCTTGGCAAGCTCAGCCTGGACCATGTCAGATGCTAATCCACGATAATTCTGGCTTACAACATTGCCCAGGATGTCTCTTGTCTTTGTTGGACCCATCCTATCCATGCCTCTCTCGATGAGAGCGGCGCTTCCTCCCTGCTCCACTGCGTTGAATTCCATGAGTGACTCATCATATGCTTCTTCCACATCATTATCATCAAGGCAGTCCATCGCTGTCTCAACATCTATGTCGTAGTCTCCGCATCTCTTCTCCAGGGCCTTGTTTATGATCTTCTGCTCAAGGTCTCCTCCTCTGGCATCATTGGCTGTTGATAGTATGTCCTGGCGTTTCTGGTCTGCAGTGAGGTCTTTTGCCAGGGCTTCCCTGAGCTCTGAATTCGCTATGCTGTCAGCACCTTCACCTGCAGCAGCCTTTCCTACTATCTCCTTGGCCTTTTCATCAGAGATGTATTTCGTGCCTTTCTGGAGCACAAAGCTCCTGGCTGCATTGCTCATGCTGCCTGATATTGCGCTGTCAAACAGGAGCTTGGAGTCCTCGTTCTTTATCTCGCCTGAAAGAGCTGTGAACACTGCCTGCTTCGCCCACATGCTGTTCATGCCATTGACGGAGTTCACTAAGGCGGTGGATGTCACCTCTGAGGTTACCATGCCTGTCGCTGCGGTCTGGAGATAGCTCTTGATATAGTCGACGCTTCCGAAATTTGCCAGCTTCATCAGGTCAAGCCCTTTGCCGCTGGCTATGGCGTCGATCTTTCCTGGGCAGGGCTGCTCTGCCTGGGGCTTCAGCTCCTTTGGAAGGAAGCTTTCTGGGATGACAAGGAAGCCTCCCAGCTGCTTGTCAAGCAAGTCCTTCAAAGCAAGATTGAGCAGGGAGTTTGTCTGGGCGCAGTTGGTATAAGCATATTGGTTCATCTTGTTGCCGTTCTTATCAACAGGCACTATCGAGACGCAGTAGTTGTTGGGCAGCATCTTGCTCATGATGACAGGGACATTGCCGCACTTTTCGATGCTGAAGACGGTCTTGCCATCCTTTGTGAGTCCCTTGACAGCAGGCACCTTTATTGTCTCGCCATTTGGCCTTGTGACAGGCACCCCGCAGTCTGTTCCGTCCAGGAATGAAGCATAGGAATTGCTCTTGACATAGCTGTCCAGCTGGCTTGTCTTACCGCCTATTTGGTTGTTGGCCACGGTGACAAAGTTGTTAGGATTATACTTGTTAAGCACATCAGCAGGGAGCATATCTGTCAGGATATCATTGCAGTAGACCTCATACCCTGCGATATCAGAATCAGGATTGTTCACAGCCACCTGGAGAGAGGAAGGCTTGCTCTCAGGAAGGTTGTTCATCACATCAGCTATGCCTATCACATTCACCCCGGGTATAGGAACCATTGACGCTATCTTCATGAGGTCTATGCCTTTGACAGTCAATATCTTCTGTATCTCAGTCTCTGAGCATGGCGCCACTGTGGTCACGCTCACGGCATCTTTGCCTAAGGCTGCCGGAGGCTTGTCTTTTATCGTCATGGCGAACTTCAATATTGAAAGCTCAGGTGCTAATGGCTTTGCGCAGAGCCTGAACTTGTTCTTCTTGTAGACGCAGCTCAGCAGGTTCGGGTCATTGAAAAGCACTCCTGCGTCTGCTTTCTCTGGCTTTGCGATCCTCAGCTTAAGATAATTTGTCAGCGAGGCTGATGAGTCAAGGGAATAGCTTCCGTCTTCGTTCTTTGAATAAGCCATGAGCCGAGCCGTGTCAAGGCTCCCGTCATCCTTGAAATTGAGCAGGTAGTCCATGCGCTCATATTTTCCTGCGGCAGATTCGAGGCTGCCGAAGTAAAGCTGATAGCTCTCTGCCTCCTCGAACTTACCATCCTTCTCGAGATAGAGCGTTGCCTTGTTTTCTGTGAAATCAAACGATATCTTCATGTTCTTTGATGATTGGATTTTTGTCGTGTCAAATTCGCAGCCGCACTTGTAAGCTCCATTCGAAAGGCAGTCCTCTGTGAATTCCATCATGTTGTAGAAGTCAGGGTTGGCTTCGCACCGGTCTGCGAAAGAGAGGTCGAACTTCCTTCCTTCGACGGAGTTGAACGCTGTCATCTTCTCTTCCACGCATCCTGTGACCTTGTCCTCGCATTCCTGCCAAGTCTTCTCAAACCAAGCGGTTATCGGAGCGATTGGGTCGTTCAGGTCCTTGTTCACCTTCACTGAGAATGATGGTTTGAAGGAGTAGGTTCCGAAAGGATTGAATACTGAAACAGAGTCAGCAGTTTTATCTTTAGCTGAAGCGCTGGCATCGGTCGTGGCTTGACCGGTCATCGCTGCGATTATGCTGCCGGTGGCTTTGTTTGATGTTGGTGATGCCGGTGCTTTCAACGCCTGCTTAGGCGCAGTCGCCGGAGGAGAGAAATCAAAATCATACATCCCGCAGACCTCATCGAGGTTGCCCTCGAGGTTTATCGGCGTGAAGCACTCGGGGTTGTTCTGCGCAGCAGGCTTCTTGGTGTAATCTCCTATTTTCAGGAAACAGAAAGTCTGGACTCTTTTTCCCTTGACAAACAGATTCTGGGAAATCTTATTCTCAGTATATTTCTCTGTAGTGACCTTGTCATATAACACTTCGAAATGAAGATGTGCACCGAAGGCACCGACATCACACTTCACATTCTTTGTTTTACTCTTCCAAGTGCCTCTAGTCCCTGCCGTCCCTATGACCTGCCCTTTCTTAACCTTGGCGCCAGGAACTATGCTCGCATCAATGGTGTCAAGATGCATATATTCAGTTGATAAATAATCACCATGCCTTATGACCACCGCGCCCCAGCAATCGTAATTCAGAGTGGAATCCCCTGTTGTAATCTGCTTGTTCTTCTGGCCAGGAACCACTTTCCCTCCTGCTTGGGTCACTTCTCCATCATAAGCCGCCAGCACAGGAGTTCCTAAAGGCACAGATATGTCGATTCCACCATGTTCTATTGAGTTGGAGCCAGAAGCCGGCCTTTCACCAAAGCACGAGACAAGGTAATGCTTCTGACTCCATTTGGAGTCATCAACAGGCCAGTCTAAAAGCCCGTAGTATGTGCCGACAGATGATGTGGTATCAACAGGCGGTTTAGGAGCAGAGATTGCTTGCTGGTCAGAGACAATCCCAGTAAAGTCCGGCTGGACATTCACAGGATAATCTTTTCTCTGGTCAAGGCTGAGCACGTTCAGGTTCTCGTCATTGGAGGCGATCCCTTTGATGGTGAACTGCTTTTCTCCAGCATCTAATTGGATGTCATATGAAACTGGAAGCAGGATCGAGGTGACTTTCCTGTAGCTGTCGATGCCTGTCAGGAGATACTCCTGGAATGATTGCTTGAAGGCCTGCTTGCAGTCAGGGAGACATATGCTCACACTGGTGCTCCACAGAGGATAGATATATTTTCCGCATTCTGACTCCAACGGATCAACGGTATGCTCCATGTTGATGTTGACCATGCAGGACTTCTCAATATCATTCAACGCGAACTGGGCTGCGAGCTCAGCACTCTTCTCAAGGTACAGGTTGATGGAGTCAGAGTCCTGGAGCGAGGCAAACACCTCGGCCTGGTATTCGCCTATCTTCTTGCCCTTCATCTCCTTTGATGCCATGATATTGACAAAAGCGATTGACAATACTGCCATCGTGAATAATGTGATGGCGACAGGGTACAGCTGAGCTTTCCTGTTGTTCCTCATCCTTGAATTTTTGTGTCTAGTCATGTTAATCATCAGTTTTTCATCATCTCAAGCAGCCTGTCTTGGTTAATGCCATCTTCATCCGTGAACAGCAGCACATTGGCCAATCCTCCGTTCCTGCATGGTATTACCTGGGAGGCGAAGTTCTTCCAGCGGACATTGTTGTTCCAGTAGCTGAAGGAGTCCTCTGAGCCAGAGGCCTCTTTTATCCCTTCGATGACATCATATTCATAGCCAGGCGCATTACCGAACGTCCATGGATCAATCTTCGGTTCAGAGTATATTATTTTCAGCCCCCACTTGCTGGCGCCGTCCTCATTCTTGTTGTATAGCCTGGCAAAGAATTTCTTGACAGAGATGGCTGATCTGTCTGATGCCAGCAGCTTGTGGTTGGTCGTATCTTTTGGTTCGGAGCAGGTCCAGGATATCAGGTCGGCATAGGTCGTATATCCCTTGATGAATGGCGCAGGGCTGCGGATGCTCTGGTCAGATACTCTCGTCCTCAGGAATGTCTTGAGCACGAGCTCTGTGCTGAGAGACTTGAAATCATAGTCTAACGGGTTCTGAGACATCTCAACAGCGCTCCATTTATAGAGGAAGAAGAAAATTACGAATGTCAATGCCAGGAAAAACAAGGCCATTATCGATATGATTATCCTGATAAAACCTTTCCTGTTGTTTCTCTTGCCAAAAATCATCCTTGAATCAGCTCCTTGGGAGTATAAAGTCTGCCTGCAGGAACCCCTGCATGAGAGAACCGTCCTTGATATAGTCTATGGGCATTATCTTTGTGAATTTCTGGGCGCTGCCAAGGCCGATGATGCCTGCCGATGCCAACGGCTCAAGCCTCTCGAACCACACCTTACTGAAATAAGCCTCCTTCTCAAGCACCCACTTGCCGTTCTGCATCTTCATTATCCTGAACCTGGCGCAGAGCTGCTTCTCATAGCTGTATTTCATCAGTGCATCGATGGTGGTGTCGTTGAATTTCAGCAGGTCGATGACGCCAGGATAGACTGCGCCTGTGAGATTGTCCTGGTATGTTATTGCGTTAGGAGAATAGAGTATCCTGTAGAAACCTACTTCAGCCTGGATGGGCTTGACATCAACTCCTGTCTTAATCAGCATGTCAATCAGCACATAAATCAGTATCAAGGTCACTCCAGTCAGGATTATGTAAGGAAGCTGTTCAATCCAGTTCTCCACTGTGCCTCTTCTGGTTTTTTCGCGCCTTCTCATTTATCCACCATCTCTTTTGCGACCAATGTTATCGTGCCGTCAAGATTCTCTCGAGGCTCATAGTCTTGGTTGCTCGGGTTGTCCCGATTCACTTCTGCCGGCAATGATATCGTGTTGTTTGATGAAACTAGGAAATAGACTAACCTAGATTCATTCATCCAGGTCGGTGTAACATTGACATAGCCGTTTGATCCGAAAAGGAACGCTGAGAACGGCCTCTTGTTCACATTGATGTCAGAATGATCGAAGAAGATTACTCTTTGAGGTGTTATGGCGAAATCCAATGGCCGGTCAAGCTCATAGTTTACAATGAACTCTCCGTTGGCTGAATGGAGCGAGTCTATCAGGAGAGCCAGGTCCCTTGAATAGACCCTTCTTACAAAGGTCGTGTCCTTTACCGCAGAATTTACCTTGGTGGTGACTGCGTAGGCGAACATCCCGAACACTATCACTTCAAGTATTATGAAGTACAAAAAAGAAGACATCTCAGCTCTTTTTCTCAACCTTCCCATCCTGATGAATCTTTAGAAATCAGGTTTAAAAATGTTTAGTTTTTAGTTGGATATTGGCGTCTTTCCTTCGCACCCTTTACGCACCATCGCGACCTGCTCCGCAGTGAGTTGATCCTGGCCTTGCACTTCGCAGCGGTTGTCTTCAAGCACACACGATCCTAAGACTGCGCATAGATCCATGGTGTTGCAGTACTGTGCTTCAAGTTCATTGCATTCAGCGTCCTTTGAGCTAAAATAGCAGTAATGCTTGCATTCACAGATGTTGTCGCAGCTGAAAGGAGTGACTACCTCCAAGCTGTCAGAAGCTCTCTTGGTGCAGTAAAGCTTTCCCTCGTACTTGAACTGCTTGTAGAGGAGCGTCACTTTCCTGTTGGCAGGGTCCACCAGCTCCTTGGCATCCTTGCTGCCGCAGATGCATTTCTCAGTTATCTCCTTCCCGAACTCGCAGTGCTTTGCCTCTGTCGAAATACATTTCTTTTGAGAGTCATCATAGTAGCAGAAAACGCCGCCGGCCTGTGTGTCCCTCCTACTGATTTTGCAGGCATCATCAGACCCCTCCGGGCACATCGAGAGATGGGCTATCCTTGAGTTTATGGTGCCGAGGCTCAGCCGCTCACCAAGCATTATGAAGTTGTCCTGGCCGCAGGCCACTTTCTCAAGGTAAATCTCCTCGAACTCAGACTTGTCATCGGTGAAATAATAGAGTGATAATGGACGGTAGGTCATCTGGAAGTCAGAGCCGTAGCAGGCAGGCACCTGCTTCTGGTTGGGGAACTTCTCATTGAGGAAGTTATCCTGAGGGTCAGAAAGGTGCCCTGTCAGCATAGTGACTGTCCTTCCCATGAACACCTTGCCTTTCTCAGGCTTAAATATCCTGCATTTAGCTGATTTCGCATCCTTCATGATGCAAATGCAAGGATAGCCATCGCATGTATCACTGGTAGAGCCGTCAAAAGCTCCGTTGAAGCCAAAGATGTTGTAGGGCTCCTTTATCTGGATCACCATCCTTGAATAGTCGAACTGATCAGGCCTCTGGAGCATTATCTCCATCGAGTCTGCCAGGGCATTGAAGTTGTTCATGGCATCCTTGTCATAGGCGAAAAACATCGAATAGATTTTGAACCCGATGAGAAAAAACATGACTGCGACCATTATGGTGAACACTATTTTCACAAAATACTCTATGCTGAAAGTTGTGGCCTGGCCACGCTTGTTGTGAAGCTTTGAAGGCATAGCATGACTCCTGGAGAGCGCTGTTTAAATTTGTTTCGAAAACAGCGACAGCAACATCATTGCTGGAAGGCTGGGAAAGAACACATCAGCCGCACAGTGGCAGCCTTATCTTATCCTCATCTTATTCTAGCTTTATAGATATTGACCTCTTTGAGTTGCCTTCAACACTAGGCTCGTCTATGCAGCATGCACTATCCTTTGTCCCAGTATCCTGAAGGACACAGGTGAGCGTATAGGTCTTTGTCGGATCGTTGAAATAGTCTCCAACACAATCAAATATCCTGTCGGTTGTGTGAATTGGCTGACCCTGGACATAATTGCAATAGCCGGTTTTGCTGCCGACCTTGTCGCTTGTTATCTCAACTTTAACGCAAGGCGCGTCCTGGACGCTGGTCTTGCAGACGACCTTGAAATTCTCTTTCAGCTTTGTGACGACGGGCCTCAGCTCCATGCCTACTAGCTTGACCTTGCACTTGCTGCAGTCATTCCAATTCTTGGCGCAGCTGGCCGATATCGCTTCTCCTCCGCCTGAACCAAAGCAGCAGACTGTGCCGGGATCCTTCTCGCAGCCAAAGGCTATTGATTCCTGTCCACATAGTGAAGAAGAGATGCATACTCCTTGAGAATACTGGCCAGAACCGACGAAGCCTGAGCACTTGGAGGCGCTCTCGATTGTCCTTCCGAATGACTTGGTGTTGCTGATGACGATGATGATTATGATGGCTGCTCCGGCCAGGATGGCCAAGAACTTGACCACTTCCTTGAGATCATACCCTTTCTTGTTCCTAAAAAACCTGTTCATGTGCTCACATCACTCTTGGCTTGCTCTTATATAAATCTTTTCAATGCTCTCAGTTGATGTTCATCCTGTCAAAATCATCCATGTTCGCCTTCAAGCCGCCAGCATAGGCTGTTTCGTCCAACTCATAATATGAATGATCATCATTGCCATGTTTGAGCCCTGCAGCCACGATTGAGGCTTTCTCCCCATTGTCTGAGACTGCAGAGAGCTTCTTGTCATCCAATGCATTAGGATAGGTGTTGCTTATCAGGCTGACTTTTCTCCTGAGCCCTTCAGCAGGTGTGCCAAAGGCCTGGAACTGCGTATAATAGTACTCTCTGGCAGGCCCTACCTTGCCATTGCTGTCAGCGCTCCAATAGTAAGGAATGTCTGTCACCAAGTTGATCTTGTTGTCAACCACATATTTCTTTACGGCAGTTACGTATTCTAAGTACCTTGTCTTGTCATAAATCCGTGAGAAACCCATCTTGCTCAGCAGGATGTTCCTTGAGGATGGAAGATGTATGTTGCCGAAGTTCCAGTTGTACGCCCCGATCTCCTTCTTCCCGATGGCTCCCTGCTCAAAAGCAGCGATGGAGTACAATGCTTTCAATTGGTTCTTCGTCGGCGGTGAGCCTCTCTCAGAAGAATAGGCATCTTTTACTGCCTTGATAAAATTCTCCTTCGATATCTTGCCCCATTCTCTTGTCTGCTCGCCAGGAGCTAGTGAAGGAACAGTTGTTTGAGGAGGCTGGGTCGATCCGGGGGCTGGCGCCGTTGGTTCTGCTGCGTACTGGGTCTCTGTTATCTGGGCATCCTTGACTCCTTCAACAACAGCATAGTCCATTCTTCCGCCCTGCGCCTGGGCGCCTAGAGAATTAATAAAAGGGTTAGTGGTTGTTTTGTCAGTTTTTATCAATAAACTAATAATCACCGACGCGACTACCAGACCAACTAAAATCCAAAGAACAGTTTTTAAATCCATAACAACACCTATGGAGGAAGAGCATTCCATAATCTGGGCAGCACCAAAATCGACAAAAGCAGCAGTACTAAAAGTATTAGTATACCAATCATTAAACTTGAAAAAGCCTTTTTGTTCATGATGCCTCCCATCGCTTCCACCCTTTTTAATTATTTCGATTGCTCCAACAGCTCAGCCGAGCGTATCCGCTTGCTTGTCCTGCCTGACATCAGATATCTCGCAGCCCATCTCTTTCAAGTTCGTGGCGTTGAACTCCTCTATCGTCGTCACAGAAGCCCATTCGACATGATTGGAAGCTATCCAACCGATGATTGCCCCAGCAGCGACTCCTACTCCTATCACCACTAAAACAGTGCCTCCTGTTGCAGCAACAGCTCCGATAGAACCTATGGCTGCTGCCTTCGATGCCAGTATTACGCTTCCCACAGCAAATCCGGCAGTTCCGCCAGCGATACCTCCACCTACCACCGTACCTGCTTTCTCCATGAATTTCTCCATGGCTCCTTCTCCCTTAGCATAGGCGAATATTACTGCGTATGACTTGGATGTATCCATATAATCTGGCGATTGCTGTGTGCTAATCGCGGTTTCGAGATCAGGATCCACATCCTCTGTTGATTTGCTTGCCAGATATTGTATATAGGTCATGCCTTGTCCGTCACCCTCAGGGATTGATGTGGTTGAAAGATAATCCAGCAGGCCATTCACTTGTTTCTGGTCCCCTTTGAAGTCCACAAGCGAGCAAATATGGCAGTAGAATCCATCATCTTTGAAAAGCTCCAACCTGCCTTTTCCCCAGGTGCCCCAGCAGGACTTCATCTCGTCTGCCATGAATCTCTTAACATTCTCATCATTCCTGGCCAGAATTGTGTAGTATTTAGTAGGACAATAGATGTCCGGAGCGACATCACCGCCTACGGTCTTGACAATAGTCGCATGGGCGACTATGCTGGCCGTGCATTCAGAATCCACCGCAGCATTGCGTGCCTGAAAGCCCACCTTTAAAAGATACATCAGAAAGAACACAATTGATGCGATGATAATAACCCCGACCACCAGCTGAATCATAGCTAATCCTTTCTTGTTCATTCTGCTCCGCCTCTAACGAAACTATCGCAAGTAACCGGCAATGTCTCAGTCCGAAGTATATTCACAACATAACTCAAGTCCGCAGTTAAGACCTTGGCTGGCTTTCCAATCCTTACAAATGCTATGACATATGGCACACTTGTCTGAAGCTTCGCGTAACCACCAGGTTCGTAGAAGCTCTCCTGGCCTTTGAACTCATTCTCCTCATTGATATGCTCTTCAAAGTAGCCCTCCCAACAGGAAGTCTTCTCTGCTTCATCCTTGAAATGGTCGCATTTGGACGCCGGATTCTTCATAGTATAATTATAATAGGTGAGCTCTGTATTTGGCATTTTTGTTTTCATCAAGTATTGCTTAATCGTCCCAAAGTCAGCCTGGCTGATGCTTTCATCAAAATAAACCTCGTCACAGATGTAACAGAAAGCATATGCATCACTGAGTACTCCCCTTAACCCTGCGCCAAGCAAATTCCTGCTGAAGAGCTCTTTCTGGCCTTCCAAGAACTGGTACCAGCACCAGCGCATCTCCTCGGCAAGCACCTGGTCGACTATCTTGTCATCAAGCTGCTTGAACTTCTTGATGTTTTTATTGCTATCAACATCACGGACAACAAGTGTCTTTCCATTCTTCTCAACATGATTATTGAAGAACTGGATGTTATTGGTAGGACAGCTTAGGCTCACCAAATCACCGCTTCCTTCGACATAGGTCGAAATAGATTGCGCTAGCGCAGACTCCCTGCAGACTTCGCGATCAGAGTACACATCATACTTGTTCTTCTCTTTCAGGTAATACAGCAGGACGAAGAGAGTTACCGCTATTATAATTATCAGCGCAACCAAGGATTCCATCGCCATTGCTTTCTTGCTTTTCATTTTCCAAGTATCATCTTGCCGAAGAGAATTATGAATAACACTAGTGATCCTACTATCAACACATTTATCGCGATGTGCTGCCAATGAAGACCGCTGCTCTCACTTGAATCATCCATATCCGAGTCAAATATCGGTATGAGAAGTTTAATAATCTTTCGATTAAATCCAAGGATAGAGAAATCAGCTTCCTAGGCTCCCTAAGATTGGGTTAGCGGCTTCCTGCGCTATCTTCTTGAACATCTGCTCAGGAGACCAAATCTGCTTCCATACAAGGACTGCGTTGCCTGCCTTGTCCTTGATCCTTATGCAGATCATCCCCTGACCTTGGTAAGGCAGCCTTATCTCAGGCTGGGTGTTTGGCCTGTACTCGTTGCTGTGGATGTATGGGCAGACCGTGTTTAGCGGGTCTTTGCCTGCAAAGTAGTTCAGCAGGGCATTCAGCCCTTCTGTGAGAGCAATCCCTGTCAATATGTCAGAAGTCTTGTTTGAGTTGACATTGAGGGTTATGAAATCACCCATCCTCAGGTAATAATCGTAGTTGGTGCAGCCGCTCTGGTCATAGTCATAGCATCCGGACACGACGACGCGGGGATACATCTTGTAGAAATAATTCTGGCCGCTGACGCTTGGATACTGGCTTCCGTATTGGTTCATATTATTCATCACAGGATCAGGATATATCAGCTGGACATTGTCAGATGTCACTGCCGGAGGCAGTATGTCGACTTTCAGAGGCGATGTCGATACTGCGTAGGTATATACAGGCGTTTCGCCTTTCTTGCTAATCATCGCCCTGGCGCAGATGAATGTTGACTCACCGATAAACAAGTCTTCGTTTTCAGTCTTCTTGTAGAAGTTCTGCAGCATCGTAGCCTTGTCAATCTTGATATTGGCCATATTATTGACTATGATTATCGGCTTCTCCTGGATCACATACTTGAGCTGTTCCTTCTGAGTCGGTATCCTGAAGCCGCCTATGTCTAAGTTGAGAGGCAACCCATTGGTCTCGATTGTTGTTCCGACAATGTTGAACACTTTGGTCGAGAACTTAGAGGAGTCGGTCCCTTCGCATTTTTCAACTAGATCATCAAAGTTCGTACTCTCCTTTTCGCTCAATATGGTCAGACCAAACTCTGTGCAGCCAGCTTCCTTGCAGGTTAAGGTAATCTGGTCATCCGCAGCCCACATGGTGTTGAGGCCAGTCACCTCGAGGACGCTGTTGATCTTGAACTTGTAGCTCTTTGAAGCAAGCTGCATTGTTGGGTTCGCCAGAAGGGAAAGGAAAGAATCTGCATCGTATTCAATCAGCTCATTTTTATTGTTCTTGACAGCATCTTTTGATAAAAGCACAAGATGTAACGTCAAGTCTTTGTATGAATCTTTCAAGGAGGCGGTGTAGGACTGAGTTATAGGCTTTCCTTTCTCAGCACCTCCGGCCAAATAAGTATTTTTTTCAGCCGCCATTACCTTTGCTAGTTGATCTTTGGTAAAAAAACCAAGCGAACCACTAGAACCATCTGATTTAGTGATAAATTCATAGTACTTACTATCATCTTTAGCATCGGTTAGATAGAATAGGAAAGGCCCGGTGTCGGTCGGCAGATTATCATTGAGCTTCATCCTGATGATGTAAGTTGTTCCTGCCTTCAGGTTGAATTCAGTCACCGCTGTTGGACTGGAGTCCAAGGTAACGATGAAAGGATTCATCAGAGCCTTTCTCTCTTTGTCGGTGAGCTGAAGCACTTTCTTCGCCTTCTCAGGATCAGAAGGCATGCAGCATATCTGCCCCTCGTCAGTGCATCGGCCAGCATATTCTCGGTAATAGCCCTCTTCGCAGACCATGCTGCCCTCAGAACATGATCCTCCCCTGTCATAGCAAGAGGTCATGGAATTGAAGGTGTTGGGAAATATCCTAAAAATGGCAAAATATAACAAAGCAGCAAAAATAGCGATGACAAACCCTATTACGATCCAGTTGGTACCGCCTTCTTGTCCTTTCTTGGTTAGCTTCATTTGTCACCTGGAATCAATTATCTTGGCTAGAACTCTTCTCAGGCAGGCAACAGACACTGTCCTTTTCCTTGCAGCTTCCTATCCTGTAGACGCTTCCGCCAGAGCTGATGCATGATTCTGCGCTGCCCTGACAGCTGCCGCCTCGATCCTCGCAGCTAGTCACTCCGGATATGAATCCTCCAGAGCTTTTCCCGAATATATAGAGCAGGACAACAAGAACAATCAGCACGAGCACAATCACCACTATGGTGCTCATGGCCATCTCTGCTCCGCGCCTGTTGCTAGAGAGCTTCACCTTTCAAACCTCTTTTTTACTCAACTGTGCC
Source organism: archaeon (assembly GCA_043801165.1). GTDB lineage: Archaea > Nanobdellota > Nanobdellia > Woesearchaeales > SM23-78 > SM23-78. The sequence goes on along the minus strand of JAZDMG010000020.1, from coordinate 41,282 downwards.
TTTCAGCAGCGTAACGCAGCATTCCTCATCTACCTTGCAGCCGCCGTCCTTTCCGCTGTTGGGCAGGTTCGGTATATAGGTGCCGCCGTTCTCGTCGCCCAGCTCGCTGCATGAAGGAGAACATGTCCCGCCTACCCCTTGGCAGCCGGTTCCCTTTGCGATGCTATTCCCTGACCTCAATATCAGCACTGCCATTATCACCAGTATCAGAAGCGCGATCGCCGCAGCGATGATGACTGCGATGCTCATCTCTCCTTTATCCATAAAAAACCACCTCTATATTCCAAAAATGATTTATTCTACTCCTGGAGGATGGGATATTTAAATCTTACTATAACCGCGACTGGAAAAGATGTATGCGCCCCACCCGATTGATCCAGCCCATGAGGCCTTTGCTGCCTATGCCCTGAGCTCTCTTATCACGCTATAGAGCAGCATGGCTGTCAGGAAGACAACCACAGATATTATCCCTAGGGGACTGTTGTATGAAGCCCCGACCACATTGCCTGTCACACCTGAGAGCGAGAATACCACTCCAAGGATGCCTATGACGCCTATGGCCGCCACCAGCTTCTCAAGTGTGGATGAGTGCTTTTTCTTCCTGAAGGTCAATGTAGCGTTCTCCCCGGCTATCTTCACAGTGCCGATCTCAGCTTCCTTAACCATCTGTTCTCCTCCGCGGATTCGGTCATAGGTCGCAAGGTCTACTTTTCCGCCACCGGCGATGTATGTCAGGAATGCTGTAGCGTCATAATTATGGCCGACAAATCCCGTGACCAGAGGCCTGTCAGGAACATATTTCCTCACAAAATGCTCTAGCCTATCAAGCCCTTTCTGGTAATCCTTTGCCACTTCCACTGGCTTTGGCCCTTCCACGCCATCGATAGGCTCTCCCTGGTGCTCAACCCAATACCTGAAAGCTGCCTGAAGATCGCCACCGGCCTTACCGAGGATCTTTTTTGAATAGGGGGTGCGGTTTCCAGCGCCATCCACCCATCCTATCCTTTGCATAGAGAACTGTTTCACGAACAAAGGCACGTCCACTACAACCCGCTTATCTGGGTTATCATCAATTATCTTCTTGAGCTGGCCTATCGTCTCCCTATAGCTTTGTTGCCTGTTTCCTGCCATGTCCTCCTCAGTCACAACAACATAGCCTTTGTTATCCGCCAGCAGTTTCTTCATCTCAGCGCCATAGATCCTGGCTGTCGAATGCGTCCTAACCTCATCAGACACCGCTCCAAGGAAGAAAACCGAGTTGTGAGGAGTCTGTTCAAGCTCACTGATGATATCCTTTGCGGATTGTTTTGCTAATCCGATCCCGCGCCAGATAAGCCCGGGATATTTCTTGGAATTAAAATCATAGAAATGCTCTTTTTTCTTCAAAGAATGCCTTGATGCGATTATGTGTTTTTCCATAGACTTCACCTGCTAGCAGATAAATATATTGGAGCCTGCTTCCAATCAATCTTCGTGACTGATATATTTATACTTTTCCATCGACATGCAGCAATAGCTTTTTAAATGCAGGAAGACCACTCTCTCGGCAGGTAGGGTAGCGGCTTGTCTGCAGGTAGCAACCGATCAGGCGCCTTGGCCTTAAACGGCCGGGCCTTGCTGGTTCTGCTTAGGAAAGTCCGCCCACCATAGAAAAGGTGACTAGTGGAAGCTAGCTGGTGAAAGCCAGGGCTACGGCTCAGAAACGAGACCACCAACAGAATGGGATGATGACTTGAAGCTTTCTGGCGACAGGAAGCGAGCTAACTGTCTGACGTCTCTGTTGGAACGGGTGAAACGGCGAGTCCTCACCGGTGCAAGTCCTTTGCGACGCTCAGTCGAATGCAAGCACAACCCGCAAATGCCATCCGGCGTTTGGGTTGACATAAGGCGGCTTACAGCTATCCTACCTGACTTTTCTTACAGATGATCTTGGGAGTTTTGACTCCTTAAGACTTCACGCACTTCCATGACTATGTGCTGCGTCAATGCGAAAGCTATGTAATCCGCAGCCCTGTAGCCGATGCTCCGCGTTTTATACATCAAGAATTCGCCATACTTATCCAATGATTCTTCTGCGTGATAACCCAGCTCTTTCGCTCCCTCGGCAAAGACATTGCTGAAAATACGCAAGAATGGATACGCTGCATGAACACGACTTCTTACCACGCCGCTCCGCACCAGGGTCTCAAGCTCGACCTTTGCCTCAGCAAAGTCCTGCTCTGAGCCGGAGCGGATATACGCATCTGCCGCAGGCATGAACTGCTCTGGGTTCTGTCTCAGGTCATATTTCTTTTTTCCAAACATACGATCACCCCCGTTTGGTTCCATATCAGCTTAGGGGAGGTGCTTAAAATATTGCCCTGGAAGAAAAATGGAGGAATCACGAAACAATCCTGGCGCCAAAAAAACAATCTTTTTAAACACCCGCCGACTCCGCAGCAGCATGGCAAAGAACGACAAGATTCAGATGCCCAGCTCAGGCGCAGGGATCACAAGATACTTCGATGATTATAAGTCGAGGTTCCAGCTGAAGCCCATGCACGTCATAGTGCTGTCTGTGCTAGTGATAATCATAATCATCATCCTTCATCTCCAAGGTGGAGTCTGGTTCAAGTAAGCGGCAGGTGAGTTCAAATGATCCCAGGCATGAATCCTCGTGACATGAAAATGGCTATGAAACGCCTAGGCATACAGCAGCAGGAGCTTGACGCCAAGGAGGTCATCATACGCCTGGAGGACCGCGAGATCGTCATTTCTAATCCCCAGGTATCGAAGGTCAACATGATGGGCCAACAGACCTATCAGATCATCGGAGAGGAGCATGAGAGAAGCCTTGGCTCAGACCCTGATATCAATGACGAGGACATCGAGACTGTGATGGCGCAGGCAGGCGTGGACAGGGAGAAAGCCCTCAAGGCGATAAACGACAGCAAGGGAGACCTGGCTGAGGCGATCCTCAAGCTGAAAGAAGATTAGTTAAGTATCAATGTGCCCAGCGCATCATCTATTCTATTTTTTCTTCACACCTATCACTTCAAGCGCAGCATCTATCTCGAAGTCATGGGCATCCAGCTCCTTCAATATCTTGATGCAGAAATCCAGCAGCATCCTCTGCTCCTGCTCTGAGAACGAGAAATCCTTGGTGCACACGTGCATCATCATCGCATGGGTGTGCTTCACGATGGCGTGGTTGTCCTTGTATATCTTAGCAAGGTGCTTTGGCTTCGGCATGTGCTCGGGCACGTGGTGCCTGTGGACGAGATGCTCAGGACCCTTGAATTCCTCGTCTATCTCCTTTGTCATCTTGTTCATCACATGAAGAATCGTCTTGCAGGCAGAGACTATGTTGCTCGCCTTCAGGTCATTGGGCGCTGAGTTATGGCTCCAGTACATTATCTTCTGGACATTGCCCTTGAGCTCGATCTCTTCCTGGATGAGCTCGACGAGAAGATCTTCTTTCTTGTCCTGCATCAATCCAATCTTGTGTTGTCTTAACATGAAATACCTCTCTACGCGGCTAGATGATCAGCTGTTTGAGAGACCAACTCACCAGCCATCGGCAGTTTCTCCACCATCAGGCTCATCACTCCTGTCGTGCTGGAAAAGATGGTGAATCCTTTCCCCACTAGAAAGCCTGTTGATAAGAAAGCAGAGCCGAATCCAAGGATCGCGAGCCCTCCACCAATCACTGCACAGACAGCGATTAAGGGCATGGCCTTCTTGCACCAGTCCATCGCAGCTATCTGCATCCCTTCCTTCAATCCGACCTTTCCTGTCTCTTGTGCGTCCCTGATGAAAAGAAGCCCTTTCTTGAGCTCGTCAGTCTGGTGCACAGCAACCTTCAGCATCTTCCTCTTGCTGTTGAGGAGCTCTTCTGTCTTCTCGTATATTATCCTCTCAGAATTTAGTATCAGGTCGTATTGGTCAAGGAATTCTTTTATTGACCTGCCGTGGAACTCATAGTCATCCAGCAGCCAAGACCTCATCTTATTCATGTCCATGAGCGTCAATATCTTCTGGGTCTGCTGATTCAGGACGTCGTTTCTGTTCTTCACGGTTTCATTGACCTCTTTGAAAAGAGTGTAGGCCATCGCAATCTCCAAGTCAAATTCCTTATTTTCTCCTTCGTTGTTATGAAATATTTCCTCTGTATGTTTTTTTCCGATCTCGCCGAGATAGGAATTCATTATCTCCAGCTCATCCCGGGTCTTGTCAGTGTATGTCCTGAGCGCGAAGCATAGCTTGACCACACTCTTGTAGATGTAATCCAGCTCTTGATTCAGCTTCCAGAATACGCTGTCAGTCCCCTTCAAGGCCTCATTATATTCTTTCTTCTCCTTCTTTTTCATGTCTGCGAACACATTGCTGAAGAGAGAAGACTCGTTGGCGGCGCCAAGATTCACTGTCCGGCCAGCATCCTCGACAAGCTTGAAAGTTATGAGGCTCTCAAGGCGATGTCTCGCTTTCCGGATATCAATCTCAGCGTCCCTCTTGGTGTTGCCTAGCCTGGTCAGCTCTCTATTGAAGAACTGAGTCGTGGTTGCCGTCTCATTTATTGCCTTCAGCTGTATGTGGATCTTTTCTTTGTATTGCTCCTTGAGAGCTCTTACTTCAGGAGAATCTTCTTTTCCTCTGCGCCTGAGCTCTTCAGTGATCCTTGCAAGATCTTCCTTGATCAGGGCACGCTCTTCTTGGGCTACACGTTTTCTCTCAGAAATGTCCTTGTACCATCCTTCCAGGCCGAAAAGTGTTATCGTGTCCTCTTCCTTGACAGGATAATATGAAATGACATCAATAAGCGTGCTTACCAGCCCGACGCGGCGTTTCTCCTTGGTGATGTGCTCTATGCAGAGCTCTCCTGTCTTGGGATGCTGGACTACTCTCCGCCCATCTTTGGTCACTAGAACTGGCGCATGGGCGATCTCATCGTAGGAATAGGTGTATTTTCGGCGTTTCTCATTAAGTCTTTGCTTGGCTGCACGCACTCCATCCAAGTCGCCTTTTGCCGCAGCCATACGTCCTTCTTCTATTAAAGCTGCGAATCCTCTTACTCTTCGGCCAAAAACTCTGTGAAAGACTCGTCGAAGGCTGACCATCTAAGGATGCTTTCGAAGTCGAGTTATTTAAACCTTTCTGTTGCACCGCATACCATGATGCGGAGATTATGCAGCCTATCAGAAGAATCCGCCGCTGCCGCTCCGCATCTCTGCCCCGTAGACCTTGAACATGGAGTTCAACTGCCTCATCATCGGGAATTTCCGCTCAAGATATTTTATGTCGATCTCTGCGTCAGCACCTTTAGTCCTTATCTCATCCTTGAGCGCTTCATATCTGGCAGGCGCCTTCCTTTTCAGGGCGTGCATCAGCTCGTTATAGAATACCATGTCTTTCAAGGCATGCATGTACGCCTTATCTTCTTCATCAAGCTCATCCCATTCCATCATGCGGTCCTTGCCTTGCGCTCTCATGCGTTCTATATCCGAATTAAGCGTGGCAGCTAATCTGTCATCAAGGATATATGCCAACGATTTAGGCCTCAAAAACTCTCTCAGCTTTGTCATGCGGCACCTCCGATCATGATGATGGAGCTGCGCATCTGCTTAAAATAACCTGCTTAGAAATATACGGAAATCTTTCAAGACCTTCTGTACGCGAAGATCTTCCTTCCGGCCTTATTGACCGCAGATGCGGTCTGAAGGACCGTATTTCCTGCCGCGTTTGGCTTGTAGTACAGATTTATCGTCCCTTTGGGAGCATAGGTGACAGAGATGCGGTAGGTGTTTTCTTTCGAGACCAGCTTCCAGCTCAATGGAGAGGAGGTTGTTGCAGAAGGTCTGACTCTAGAATCAGAGTAGACAAGATAATCAAATGGGCCTGCTATGAAATGGAATTCATCAACATAGTTTTTGCCGGTGGCAGCATCCACCCTGGAAGTCAGGTTAAATGCTCCTATCGATGGCGTCTCAATAAGTATATCTAAGCCGGCTTTCTTTCCTTTGTTTTTCTTTACTGTGTGTTTGGCACTACCAATCTCAGTCTCTAGAGATGGCATTCCTGCCCCTACATAATATCCAACCATTATTCCGAATTGTATTCGATTGAATCCCATAATTCCGGAGGAATCACGGCAAGAATATAAACCTAACGGTCTTTTACCCCTTGCAAGGGGATGCATCGGATGTAGCCGACACAAAAACCCTCTTCTCCGGCGCAACATTTAAATAGTTTCTCGCCTTAATCTTTTGAGGGCATGGAGCAATTCCAATTTCTTAGGGACAAGGCAGTTGAGAAGATTCAGGTAGCAGACCATATGCTGTTCATGACCTATCCTATGATCAAGGACCCTAAGATACTGCTGGCTGTGATCGAGAATGTCTATGCCAGCCTTGATTTCGGCGTGGGAGCCATACTCCACCATGAGAAGCTTTTTAAGAGAGCGCCTCCTTTCCAGGAGAGCTTTCAGTCAAGGCTCGAGGTTTTCAGGAGATTGGTAGTGCCAAACTACAACCTCAACCCGGGCTATGTCAGGCTGATAACCGACGTGAGGACCGTGCTGTCGGAGCACAGGAAGAGCCCTGTCTCTTTCGTGAAGAACGACAAGTTTGTCATCCTCTCGCCCAGCTACAAGGTGAAGACGATTGACGTGAACCTTGCCAAGAAGTATGTTTTCGAGACTAAACTGTTCGTGAAGAACATTGATGCGATAGTGAGGAAGAATGAGAGAATCTTTGTTTGATGCCAAGGAAGAGCTCAAGAGAGTCGACCACCAGATCTATGTCAGCCTGAAATACACCCGTACAGTTGATGTGCTGATGAACTGCCTCGGCAGGATGATTGACGCCTATGCGTGCATGGTCGATGCGCTGCTTAAGTATGCAGTGGAGAAAAAGATGGTGAAAGAGGATTTCGTGCCGATTACTCCTCTTGAGAAGCTCAGCTTCGCCCTGGAGCTGTTCAAGGACGATATCATGCTCAAGAACATGGAGTTCTATTCTTTGATGAGGAAGATAGTCAAGACCAATCCCAAGAGGGAGCAGGAGTTCAGGCGCCATGTCACCCTCAGGACCATGGTGGATGACAAGGAGATCACCGTCGACATCGACAAGGTGACTGAGTATTATGCTATGATGAAGGAGTTCTTTGAGTGGGTAGAAGCAAAGATAAATAAACCAGGCAAATAATCTTTTTAAAAAGGGGTGTTTTTTGTCACGTTCAATATGCATAATCAGCGGCAAGGGCGGTGTGGGCAAGACCACGAGCGCCGTCAGCCTCGCGCATGCCATGAACAAGCATAAGAATATCCTTCTTGTGGATGCAAATCTCACGACTCCCAACGTCAATGTGCATCTTGGCTGGCCCATACTGAAGAAGAGCTTGACCGATCTCATCAATGACAAGGCAACCCTCAACGAGGTCATCTATACCCATGAGTCCGGGCTCAGGATCCTTCCGACGATAAGCACCATGGAGGACCTGCGAAAGCTCAAGTATGAGAAGCTCAGGGAAGTGCTCTGGGACCTGCGCACAGAGGCTGATATCGTAATCCTGGACAGCGCCGCAGGGCTCGGCCGAGAAGCCATAACCGCCATCGAGGCATGCGATGAAGTCCTTGTAATAACCAATCCTGAGCTCAGCGCAGTGCTCGACGCCCAGAAGACCATACAGGTCGCCCAGGAGATAGGAAAGACAATCATCGGCGTAGTCCTGACAAAGGTCAGGAATGATAAGCATGAGCTCAAGATCACTGAGGTTGAGAAGCTGCTCGACCTCCCGGTCATAGGAGTCATACCCTATGATGATGCCGTCAGGAAAGCCCAGAAGAAGAACCATCCTGTGACCCATTCCCATCCGCGCAGCAGGGCGAGCAGGAGCTACGAGGAACTGGCAGGCACATTGCTGGGCCGTAAGTATTTTGACAGCGTCAACAGGAAGAGCAGGTCATTGTACAATTACATCATGAGAAAGCTTGGCTTTGAATAGGAGCCAAGGCAACTCCGCATCCCCATCCCTGCATTTCTAGAGAGAATCATTGCAAACCAGCAGTTCATATACGATACATATAAATATTAGGCGTAAGCAGCGTGATGACCATGACAGACCCGAAGAAAGTCGCTATCAGAGCAGCTAAGAAGGCAGGCAGGATATTGCTCAAGCTCTCAAAGAAGAAGATACTCTTTGAGAAGAAAGGGACATTCGACGTCTGCGCAGAGGCTGACCTGGAGTGCGAGAAGGCGATAATCGACGAGCTCCGCAGGCATTTCCCTGGCCACAGCATATTGTCAGAGGAGAAAGGCCTTGAGACCAAGCCTTCTGAATACATCTGGATAATAGACCCGCTTGACGGCACATTGAACTTCATCAACGGCATCGATGAATACTGCGTCTCAATAGCTTTGCTGAAAGGTGATGAGATAATTCTCGGAGTCATATTGCAGCCGACAGGGAAAAAGCTCTACGTCGCAGAGAAAGGCAAGGGCGCTACCCTCAATGGCAAGAGCATCCACGTCTCAGAAAAGACAGTCCTTGCAGAGATGATAGCTACTACGGATAACTTCGCAAAGGAGTCAGAACGCATCCAGGGCTTTGAGATGGTGCGAAAAGTCGCCATAAAAGCCAGGACTCTCAGGATCTTTGGGTCAGCAGCCCTCCACCTTGCCAAGGTGGCTGAAGGTAAGATTGATTTCTATTTCAAAGGGAACTTCGTGAAATGGGACAATGCAGCAGGCATGATCATCGTGGAGGAAGCCGGCGGCAGGGTCACCGACTGGTCTGGCAAGAAGGCAAGCATGGATTCTAAGAATGTCATCGCCTCCAACAAGAGCTGCCATGATGAGATCATCAGGATCATCAATTCATAATTCTGCCTCGCCAGGGCAAAGGCGCCTTTAGAATACCTTTATAAAACAGCCTGGCTTCTCAATTTGGATGATCAAGGCATGCGCGCTGACTGACAAGGGAATCGAGAAGGTGGCTCTCATCGAGCTTGATGAGATGATAAAGGCAAAGGGTAAGGCAGAAGAGCGCGTGGCCATCTTCGAGGCAAAATCAGAGGATGACCTTCTGAGGTTCTGCTACAAGACTCAGAGCAGCCAGCGAGTCCTTATACTGTTCGACCAGTTCGTGTTCTCTGATTACGAGGATTTCCTGAAAAAGGCAGAGGCCATCATCGGCAAGCTTGACCTCAAGGGGTGGCTGAGAGAAGACTCATCCTTCAGGGTCTCCTGCGAGCGCCTTGGAGAGCATGATTTCGGGAGCAGCACCGTTGAGCAGGATGTCGGCGGTTTCATAGTCGAGAGAGCCAAGAAAAGCCTTGGCTTTGAGCCAGCGGTCAAGCTCGAGAGCCCAGAGCTCATCTTCTACATATTCGTCAATGAAGAGAGAGCATATCTTGGGATGGATCTCGTGGGCAGGGATCTCAGCAAGAGGCACTATCGAATATTTACCTCTCCAGGGATAATCAATGCCAATCTCACCTATGCCATGGTGTGCCTCAGCAACTACAAGAAAAAGGAGAGGCTGGTGGATTTCTTCTGCAAGTCAGGCATCATCTGCATCGAGGCAGCCCTGAAGAATTCTGGCATAAGCATCAACAATTACAATAAGGATTTCGCATTCAAGAGGATCAGGAAGTTCGAGAGGGATTGGGATGATTTCTTCAAGAAGGCCGACGCCAAGAACAGCCAAGAGCCCCAGGACATATTAGGGCTTGACCCTATCCTGCGGAACATAGAAGCATCAAAGAAGAATGCAAAGCTCGCAGGAGTCGACAAGCTGATAATGTTCTCGAAGATGGACCTTGACTGGCTTGACACCAAGCTGGATGAGAAGAGCGTGGATGTCGTCATCTCAAGGATTCCCTGCCCGAGCAAGCATCTTGCTGAGGGCGCTGTGAAGAAGACATATAAGGAACTGTTCTACCAGGCAGAGTTCTTCATGAAGAAGAAAGGCCGCCTCTGCCTGCTGGCAGAGAACACAGACCTTCTCAAGGGGATGATTGACGACAGGTTCGAGCTGGTCTCAGAGGAGGATCTCTGGGCTGGCAAGCAGATCTATCATTTCGTGACCATAATGAAGAAATAGGTGAGAACCTGCCAGCTGGACAGGCAGCTGCATGGCCATTCCACAACTTTTATAAATTATCAACAGCTCATGATACTCAGTTTTCAGGGTGGAACCAATGTGTGACATGTGCTCTTCTAAGGATGCGGTCTTCAAGGTGGATATTGAGGGCAGCAAGCTGAACGTCTGCGAGAAATGCTCGCGCTTCGGCAGGGTAATCTCAAGGATCCAGGCAGTCCAGCCTCCGATGTCAAAGAAGGAAAAGGAGAAAGCTGCCCTTGAGATAGCTCCCAAGAAGACCACTGAGTCTGTCCAGATAATCAAGCCAGACTACGCCCGGCTGATAAAGGGCGCCAGGGAAAAACTTGAGATGAAGCAGGAGGATTTCGCCAAGATGCTCAATGTCAAGGAGAGCTTCATGCACAAGATAGAATCAGGTCATCTCAAGCCTGACCTTGAGCTTGCCAGGAAGCTTGAGAAAGCCCTCAAGATAGTCCTTGTGGAGCAGGTAGAGGTAGAAGTTGGCGGCGGAGAGGCGAAGAAGAAAGGTGAAGGCCTTACCATCGGAGATCTCATACGCCTGAAGTAGGCTAGATAAAAGAGAAAAGAAACAAATATTTTATTCTTATCATCAGTCCTATCTGGTGCAGATGCTCAGGTTCTCTGTGCTCTGGCACATTTGCCCCAATATGAACTCCTTGCTCTGGATGCCGCAGCTCTTATGCTCATCCACTATCACGCAGGGCATCTGCTCTATCTCATAGTATTCACTCAGCAATTTGACATTGCTGATGTTAAGGTCCATGTCAAATGAGAATATGGATACCTCATCCTTGACCGCACGCTTCACATCAGAGAGCACAAATGACTGGTCATCGCATTTCTTGCAGTCAGCAGAGTTCTGGTAGAAGAAAGTGATTATGCTCTGCTCGATGTCGCATTCCTTCTTTATCTTTGTCAGGAACAGCAGGTACAGCAGCTGGTTCTCGTTGAATGTCTTCTTCTGCTCCTTGTAGAATGGGTCCTTCTGGAACTCTTCGCTGGCGACCCTGTACTGCTCCAGTTTCATCCCAAGATCCCAAAGGGAAGCGTCCCAGTCCTTGAGCTTCTTCTTGAGGGCAAGGCATGCTATCTTGTTGCCATATACATCTGACATCAGCGAGTATGATTGTATGTCGTTCATGTCCTTTATGATGGTCATCTGGTCCTGCACATAGCCTTTCCTCTCGTTGTTCATCAGGCTCCCGATCAGCAGTATGGATGACAGCAGGAATGCTGTTATCAGGAACGCAATCAGGAAAACGCTTTTTTTCATCTCCATTTTATCTTCCTCCCTGTGAGCAGAGCAGCGACAGATATTAGCCAGAAGAACTGGTACAGGAAGAACATCAGGGGCCATGCCACAATGCTGAGTTTCCTGTTGGAGCACTTTGTCCTTGTGAGCATGAGCCCTGTCACCAATACGAACATCGTGAATACTAGCGACAACAGACCTAGCACAGTCGCCCTGCTCATGGCCAGGATGTCAAACCTGATATCCATCAATCGCTCAATGACGTTGATATCAGTGTATTTGAAGTACAGCACGCTGTCAAGGGTCCTGTGCAATCCAAGGTATGATGATGCCAAGAATAATGTGATGCCCAGGAAGATCAGTATATAGTTGAAGGCGACAAAATATCCGAAGGCGCCATACTTCTTGTTGAAAAGCATATTCCTGTGCTTAATAATGGTCTGGATGGCGCCAGAATACCATCTCTTCCTCTGTATCGTTATCTTCCTGAAAGTCGGCGGCAGGATGGTGTAGGCCTTGGCCTCCATGCAGCTGTCGATCTTGTAATGGTGCTTATGGATCCTGTAGGCTATCTCAGAATCCTCTGTTATGCAGTTCGGGTCAAAGCCACCTATCTCATCGAGAACGCTCTTCCTGTAGATGGAGAAAGGCCCTGGAGTGACGAACAGCGCATTCACGAATGAGAAGACCTTGAGCATCAACGATAGCCCTATGGCGAACTCGAGATAGAAGAGCTTATGGAGAAATCCCTTAGGATTTTTGACGAGCACAGAGACGGTCACCGCCCCTACCTTCTTGTCATGGAAGTAAGGGAGCACCTTGTAGAATATCCTTGGCTCTGCGATAGAGTCAGCGTCCATGGTGGCGATGAACTCTCCCTTAGCCAGTTCTATGCCTTGGTTGAGGGTGGCTGCCTTGCCGCGGTTCTCTTTCCTGTCTATGAAGGTGAAGCGCTTGTCGCCCTGGATGTTGGCTCTCACTTCCTTGGCAGTCCCATCCTTGCTGCCGTCACTTATTATTATGAACTCAATGTTGTCATAGTCTATCTTCTTGAGAGAGTTTATGGTGTGCTTGATCTTGCCCTGCTCGTTATAGGCGGGCACTAACACGCTAACCATCGGCTTCTTCTTGAAATCAAAGGCCCTGCTCTCGAACAGCTTGTTCTTGCCAAGGAACATCAGCAGCAGCAGTATGACTACATAATAGGTGGCGAAGAACCACACAGAGTAGATCAACATGTTGTAGATTATGTTCATTTGAGCCTCAGGATGCTACAGAATGCCTGGTCTTTTTTAAATATTCTGGATAATATGAGCAAAAAAGCCATAATCAGGGGCGGCGAGAAGAACACAGGCCTGGCTGAAGACAGATCAGTCAGATCCTATGTATTCCCAGGCGTCTATGCCTGTCTGGCTGAACTTTATGCCAAAGCTCTCGCTGTGCCTAAGGAGGAACCAGAGCTTCTCTTCACGGTCTTCCCATATAATCTCCTTCATGCGGGGAGTTATCAGGATATACCTGACGCCGCTCTGGTTGAGGACAGGCTCTGCCTCTTTCAGCCTTGAGAAATTTAGTAGCGCAGCCTCAGTATCCTTAAGTTCCTTGTAGTCATCGAATATGAAGCTGTTGGCGTCGGTGAATGCCCTCTGGCCTGAATAGAACTCAACCAGGAATCCATAATCGGAGTCTGTCAGCACAGCCCCTGGCTCCAATCCCCTGAAGGAGAACAAGGCATCGCGAAGCTCTTTGCTAGGCTCAGAGTTGGCCAGCACAGTAATCTGGTTCAGGCCTGAGAATATCATGGCGCACACGACCAGCAGCAGTGTGCCTGTCTTGACTATCTGCAGCTCCCAATGCCTGTTGAAAAGGTAATATATTGCTATGACGCAGTAAATCACTATCAAGAAGCTTGCATAGGCCAGGGCGACGCTGTTGAAGAATGCCAATATCACCAACAGCAATGCAGCCAGATGGAATAGTCTCCTCTCATAGTCAGAGTCCCATATCACCAGGAATCCTGTTATAAAGAGCATCAAAAAGAATATGCCGAATCCGAGAGGCGCCCCGAAGACAGAGAACATGCTCTTGACCTCGAATGCATGGAATCCTGCCCTCTTCATGCTCTCCAATGGATAGCTTGAGAACATGATCAAGGGAATCAGCAGCAGCATAAAGAGCAGCAGGGCAAGCATGAACACGCGTAATCTCCTCTTCATCATCAGCGTGAAGGTAAAGAGCAGGAGCATGGTTATCACAAAGGCCGCCAAGCTGGTCATGGCCAGTATCAGCAGTATCATTATGCCTATGAACACCTCAGTATCTCGCTGGAGAACAGACCTTTTATGATCGAACAAAAGGACCAGGCTCAGCAGGCTCAGGAATACAGCAAAACCAGTCAAAGAGAGAGTGGTGAAGAGGATTATGAAAGCAGGCGAAAGGCTGAGAAGCACCAATGAGAACACTGCTTTCTTCTCGTCGAATCCAAGGAGCACAAGCAGCAGGTAGAACAGCAGCGCAGATGCCAACCCAAGAGCTATCGGCAACATCAGCGAGACTACGTCAGAAGATGACGCTGAAATCATGGCTGCCAGGATATAATGATAAGGGTTCTGGTGATAGGGCTTTCCCTGGAGCTCATCCTGCGCCAGGAATGGGTCTGCGCGTATCGCCTCTGCGATCCTCAGATTATAATATGATTCTCCGACAGGAAACACTGGATTGTCATGGGCCAGCCTCAGGAAGGCCACCGCAGAGAGGGAAGCTATGATCAGCAGGAATGCGAACAGCAGAAGCTCAAATATGGTGAGCTTATCATCGATGCCAGCTCCTTTGTCCTGATCAGTCATTTATCGTGCACCCCAGGAACCTGTATATCATTGTCTCGTTGTCATAGACCTTCTCGAAGCAGTCAGGGTCTGCATAGAATAACATGGTTATGTTATATTCCTCCATGGATGAGCTTGAGAGATAGATGTAATCTGCCTTGTACCTGTTGATGAGCCTGACAGCCTCTGATTTTATCCTGATGGTCAGCATGGATTCTACATCCGAATACCGCTGGTTGATATTATTTATGAAAAGGAAGTTGGTGTCAGCCACATTCTTCCTCTGGGCAAAATAGTTTATCAGGAACCCTTCTTCCACACGTCCGAGAACGACTACGTCAGGCCCTGTGTTCTCCTTTATCCAATCCAGGGCAGAGAGCTCATCCTGGGCAGGAGCCTGGGATTTTCCCAGTGTGAAGAAGGGAGCTATTGAGGTCAATATGAAGAGCACCACTACCGCTCCAAGCACGATGTTGATGCGATGGGATATCTTTGTCTTTGAGATGCTGACCATCATGGTCTTTATCGAATATGATGAGAGGATTATCATGCATGTGCTCAGGAACATGAGGCCTGATGATAACGTGATCATCTTGAACCAGAGCATGACGAATGATATCAGGGCAAAGCTTATGTAAAGGTTGGTGGCCCTGCTCTTGGTCTTGAAGAAGACATTGTAGATGGCATACACCCCGAGCACCAGGGAGAACACTCCCACCGAGTAGATGAGACCTATGAAGTTTATGTCGCTGAAATAGGATGAGAGCAGAGGAGCAGGCATATTCTCCCATATGACCCTGAGGCCGTTGATGAAGAAAGCCTTCTTATAGACCAATATGTAGAACCACAATGACAGGAAGAACAGGAACACCGTGAGCTCTACCTCTTTGTTGTTCGGGCTCTGCTGCTCCAGGGCGAGCACAACAAAGTAAAACATGAATGTCAGCAGGAGCAGGAATATCGATGCCTCTGTGAGCAGCAATAGCACTGTTATTATTATGCTGAGGGTCGCAAAGCCTTTCTCCTCCAATCTCATGAATGTGTAGCTCAGCAGGAATGCCAGCAGAAGGCTCAATGGCATGGCAGAGATGCTGTTCACATTGGAGTACATCGCAGGTATGAGCCCTGAGAAAAGAGCTGCCAGGAAAGAGGCAGTCCTGTTCTTGGTAAGGTATTTTGCTATGGCGTAGACTGTCAAGGCCAAGCAGGCAAACAGCACGCTTGTGAGGATCTTGGCTGCCAATGATAAGCTTATTACTATGCTCAGCCCTGCCAATAGATAATGGAACAGTGGAGGAAAGATGAAGGTCCTGCCTGAATAGCTCAGGGGGTCGTTGAATAGCGGTAGGCCTGTCTGGCGTATGTGCTCTGCCTGGCGCAGGGCGAAGTATGAGCTGTTGTCAAAGCTGCCTTCGGATGACATGAACGCCAGCCTTGCGATCAGCACCACCACAAACACTATTGCCAATAGCATGTGCTCTCGGTTAAGCTTCATCAGATCCCCCTCTCCGCCAATGGCGGCCTATTCAGAGGAGAGGGGAGTTTGGCTTTAAAAGGGTTTTGCAAAACAAGAGAATAATAGAAGAAATAGAAGAATAGAATAAAAAAGTTTGGCTGGCCTATTCGTCGTCAGTTCCGTAGTTAGGCACAGCTGACTTGCTGATGATCATTATGTCGCCCATGTTCTTTACGAGCTGGTGCGGCACGATCACTCCCTTTGCGCTGCCCAATACCTTGTTGAGGAAGCTATTCTTGGTGGACTTGATCCTCCATCCGAAGATCTTGTTCTGCGCCAGGATGGCCTCTTCGACGTCGCCGAAGTAGTCGCCGTTGTCAGTGAAAACTCTCATCTCGTAAACTTCAGAAATTTTCTTCATCTTAAGCATTCAGCATCACCTTTAACTCTTATACAATCTTATCCGCTACAATAGAGCCAAGAGTTTATAAAGGTTTTGATTCATTCTCACTCCGCAGTTAAACTCTTGTGACAGTAAAAAAGAAAAATATTTAAAGATGGCCGGGCAGATGCCTATCATAATCTATAAAAGAGGTGGAGGATAAAAAATGGCATTAGACTCAATCATTCTGGCGATTATCATCGGCACACTGGCGGCTATAGTATACAGCCTGAGAGTGTTGGTCCTGATGGAGCGAAGGATCGCCAAGATCGACATGAATCTCGAGAGGATCGTGATGCGCGTGGTCTCAGAGGAGAAGCGCATAGAGACTGAGGAATTCAAGATCGAGAAGATGCTCAAGAAGAAGAGATGAACATCCTCTGAAATTCTTTTATTATTCTACTTATCCTTTATATCGGCGCCAGCCCTGTCAGTCTTCTCGTCCTCAAGCCTTGATTGCTTGTACTCGCCTATCAGCTCCTCAAAGCTGAGGGATTTCTTCTTGGCCAGCTCAAAGTTCACCACATAGCTCTTCTTGGTGGCCTTGAGGTCTGTTAGGCGCATGAAATACCACCTGTCGTTGTCGAAGCGGATGGCCACAAAAGGCCTTGCCCCGAAGCTGTTGGCGAACAGGTCAAGCTGGGTTATCTCGTCCTTGTCAAGGTACTTGACGAGGTCATGGGACGCCTTGCACTCGAGGGCGAGAAAGATCTTGCCGTTGCCGGCGACGATGTCCGGGCTCGGGAGCTGCGTAGAGCCGCTGCCTGCTGCCCTCATGGCAGCGAAGCCTTTTTTCCAGAACATATGTATGAGCTCCCGCTCAGCCTTGCTTCCCTTGCTCTTACGCCACTTGAAAGCTACACTCATGGCTTATGGTAAGATGTCTTGTTTTAAATAATTTTGCCAATTGCCTCCGATAATTTTATAATAATGTGAGTATTCTCATCTTCATGGCACAAAAAAAAGTCATCTCGCTTTCTGCGATGGAGAAGATCATGAAGGGCGCTGGCGCCAACAGGGTCAGCGATCCTGCAAAGGAAGAATTACGCACAGTGCTCGAGGAGATCGGCGCAAGGATCAGCAAGGACGCTGATGAGCTCAGCAAGCACGCCAACAGGCGCACCATAAAGGCAGAGGATGTTCGCATGGCTGCGAAGCAGAAGTTCTAGGGGTTTGTGATGGAGTTCCTTGACGTCGTGGACGATGATGACCGAGTCATAGGCAAGGCTTCTGAGAAGGACATCTACGCCAAGAGGCTCATGCACAGGATAGTGCACATCCTGATCTTCAACGACAAGAAAGAGATGGCTCTGCAGTTCAGGAGCAAGCATAAGCCTTTCTGCCCGCATCATTGGTCGACTTCTGTCGGGGGAAGAGTGCAGTCGAACGAGAGCTATGAAAAGGCGGCGATGCGTGAGTACGAGGAAGAGCTCTGCAGGAAAGGAAAGCTGAAGTTCGCTTTCAAGGATCTTTATGTCGCTCCTGATGGGCTGAGAAAGTTCCTTGTGACTTTTACGACAGCCTTCGACGGCTCTTTCAAGATAAACCCTGAAGAAGTTGAACGCGTGGAGTTCTTCAGCCTGAAGAAGATCCAGAAGATGGTGAACCACAGAGATAAGTTCCATCCTGAGCTGCTGTTCCTTCTTGAAAAGCATTATGGTATAATAATATGACGCTTCAGAGACTGCCTTAATCAATACAAGCAGAGGAGTAGAAGCACTAGGAGACCCGGCATCATCTTTTCTTTCTCTCTTTTTTCGTCTTATCGTATATGCTCATCCCGAGGGGGATGCCGATGGCCATGCTTATGACGACAGCCACAATCCCTCCGATGACCCACAGGACCACTTTATAGAACTCCAGGAAGAAGGTCATGTTCACACCTATAACATAAAGCGCGGTGAATATGAAGGTCATGTAGACTATGAAATCCATGACTGTGAGTATCCTGTCCTTGAACTCGAATCTCCTATCTCTTGACTTAATCCTTATCCATCTTGAGATATGGTATCCTGCCAGAATCAGCAATGTGGCCAGGATATATTTTGGGGCCAGCAGTATGGCCTCCTCGGTGATCTTCATCGTGAATTCTAGGTTCAGCATCTTCAAGGCAAGCCTGATGAAGACCAACAGCACCATCAGCCCCAGGAACCATGATATGAACCTCAGCGAGAAATTGAGTATCCCTCTCGACTCAGGATATAATTCAAAGAACTTCACTACCTTATTCGAAAACCTTGTCAAGATTATTATGACGATTGTCGAAAGCAGCATCCCTGCTGCGACCAACAGCGCCGGGTAAATTATCTGCTCATTCATTTTTTAACCCCCGATAATATTTGATGATATCCTGCGCTATGATATCCCAGTCAAAGCCCTTGGCTCTTGCATTGGCCTTTTTTCCGACCAGGACGCATTCGTCCCTGTTGTCCAGGAGCTCAGTCACCGTACGGATCAGCCCCTCGATGTCATCCACGATGAATCCCGAATCTCCTATCACCTCAGGCATCCCTCCTATATCAGGCGCGACCACCGGCCTGCCCGTGGCCATCGCCTCCAATACGCACAATCCAAATGATTCATATTTTGAAGGCTGTATGTACACTTGGCAATCCCTGTAAAGATCCCTCACCGCCTCAGGGTCCTGAGGCTTGTCTATTATCTTTATCCTGCCAGGATGCTTCTTTTCCAGCGCAGATATGAGCCGCCTTATCCTTTTCAATTCCCCTCCCAAAGCGTTGTATGGGCATACGGCTGTGAATGTAGAACCGTCGACTGCCATCACCGAGGAGATTATCTTCGGCAGGGAACCAATCCCTTTCTCTTTGCTGAATCTTCCGACGTACAGCACATTCTTGGCGGTTATGGGATGATAGCTGAACATCTCCAGGTCGATGCCATTGGGTATGACTATGCTGGATCCGAGCTTGTAGTGTTTCCGGCCTTCCTCGAACAGGTCCCTTGAGACGAATATCGCCCCGTCAGAATAGTTCACCGTCTGCTCGACCCAGGATATCAGGTCCTGGAAGTGCTTCTCTTCCTTCCCTAGCTTTCTTATCCTCAGCTTTTCTATCGCATGAAAAGTATATATCCATTTCATGCCGTAAATCTTTTTTATTACGAAAGCGGCCTTGATGACAGCTCCCTGGTGCGTATGGATGACGTCGAACTTTTTCCTTGTGTTCTCCCGAATGATATCCTTGATCACCCCTGACTCAAAAAGGTCGTATTCAAGCCTTTTCCTGGAGAAATCATCCATCAGAGGAATCAACACTCTCCCGACAGCATGGACTATCACGCCATGCTCCCTGTAGACGCCATCATGCACGCCGCTGCAGAAAACATGCACTTCGCAGCCATGATCAGCAATATGCTTAGCCAGGTTCCATACGTGAATCCCGACGCCAGATATTGAGGGCCTTTGGTAGTAAAAGCTGATAAGAGCCACCTTCAGCTTGGGTTCACCCAGAGCCTTGATAAGATCGAAGTAACTTTTTGATATCCTCTGGCTGAATGTCCCTATGCCCTGTAGAGCATCATGAAGAGTTGTTTTTTCCTTGCCGTGTGCTCGCTTCTCCGCGACCATTGTCATATGCCTCATCTATCACACCCCCATCTCGAGCAGGGGCAAAACATGGATGCTGATTGGGCGCTCCAGCCTACTATTCCCGTGATCCGGATGCTAGGCATCAAATCCTACAGCGTACGAACCATAAATCTGAAAGCTTCTCTTCCCTGGAGACTTTCTGTATATGTATGTCCTTGAAATATTTTTTTAGCGTTGACCTAAGCTTGTCTTTCGTGAAGTAATAGTGTGGCACAAGATATTCGCAATCCTTCGCCAGGTTGTAGCATAGGAACGGGTCGTCCCGGTCCTGCCTGACGTATATCCTGCCTATCTTCCCGTTTTTCTTGGTATACCTGAAGAAAGACCTCCCCTTCTCCTCCTTTATCAGGTAAGGGATGAACGTGCAGAAGAAATATCCTCCGGCTTTGGTCACGCGTTTTATCTCTTTTAATGCGGACTCAATCTGCGATATATCCCCGTGGTATATCGCCTGAAAGCAGAAGCTCGCATCAAAACATGCTGTCTTATAGGGAAATTCTTCATACATGTTGGAGACTCTCGCATGGGCTCTCAGGCCTTCTTTCTGAGAATTCTTCTCAAGGGCGTCAACCGAGGATTTCCATTTGTCAAATGAGTGCACCTCATAGCCCTCTCTCATGAGAGGCAGGCTGACACCTAACCCATTCCCGCAGGCCACATCAAGAACTTTTTTGACTTTTTTCCTTCTTAGGAAAGGGAAAGATAGATGCGCCTGGTTGCTCACAAAGCTGTTCCTTTCCGAAGGCCTGTTCCGCCATACATCCGCGTGCGTTATCCTCATATTCAAAACTTCCTGCTAGCAGAAAAAACCATGACATATAAAAACTTTTTCCCTCGTCTTGATAATGTGACGTCCTGGCTCTTAATCATGAGTAGACTGGACGCCTTCGAAGGCGGCTTGTATTGCCAATGGTTCGCCTCCATTGCGAAGCCCTCTCAAGAAATAATATTTGCCATCTTCACTTCTTCGCTGCACCAAACTTCGCCACTTCTCTCTTGAGCCAGTCAGGCCAGAATTTCTCGGCGATAGGATAATCTGCTTCAAGCGCCTGGTATGAACAATCAGGGCCGATGACTTTTTTCACGACGTCAGGAGGATTATATCTTACGATGACCCGATCATTGTCTACGCCTAGCTTTTTCGCAATCATCTTCGACACCGCCTCATTCATCTCTTCAACAGATTTACCATAGGGCGCAGAATCAGCAAAGGCTCTCTGGGCGGCGAGCTCATGCAGGCACTCTGGCCCTCTGTGCCATTCCTTGAATGAAGGGAATATCATGGGGCCGTAGGATATCCAGAACTCCAGCTTCTCAATCCCTGAGTTGAAAAGCATCCATAGTGATCCGCCTTCGCTCACGCTGCCCTTGACGATGCTGTCATCGCCGCAGGCCACGGTCTGGTCCCGAAGGAGGCTGTCTATCGCCCCAAACTTCCTGCTGACAGCCGCTGCACGGACGCTTGGCTCTCCCTGCTGGAAAGTCCTTATCGCCTGAGACTTCTTTGTGAGGGCAGGCCAGACAGATTCCATCTTCCTGAGACGCTCAAACGCCCCTCTGTTCACGACCTTTATTGTGTCGCCGCCTTCATTATATCCTGAGAAATCCAATGCATCCTCTTCCAGGAGAGCTATTATCCCTTCATATACCCCTAGAGAAACACCCCATCCGGAATCGGGGTTGGGGATGACTATCGTCGCTTCTGATGAGCCATAATGGTCTACGTTCGCTCTGCCGAGAGCTCTTCTTTTATCAAATATCATCATCCTATCAAACAATGAATCAGGCCCTCCGTAATAGGTTGCCTGGAATGAGTCCCTCAAAAGAGGGATTGCCTTCAATCTCTTTATCTCAAAGCCATTGGAGAACGAGCAGATGGACATCTCTGCGCCGCTGAACTCTCTTGTCGGGAATCCGCCAAGGCGCCTGATGGAGCATGATTCTGAACTCACAACAAAATGATCATCGACCACTCCGTAGGAGAAAGGCTCAAATGCCCTGTCGTCGTTCAGCGTTATCATGCGCGTCTCTTTTCCGTCATAGACCAATGCGCATAGGGAAAATGTGGCGCGGCCATGGAGCTTATCGACCAATTTCTTTCCGGCCTCAAAGTTTATGCCGCATTCTGAGAAATATTTGTGCAGCAGTGCACCAACAACCTCCGTCTTGTTCCTTGTCCCGAAACGATAGTCAGGCTCAAGCTCTTTCTTGAGATCACCCTCTTTCCAGAGGTAGCCATCCATGGTGATCATCATCTCCAGGCTGCTGTTTCCTTTTGGCTTGATCCTGATGGGCTCTGTGTTCTCAGGAGAAGGATGCTGGTTCTTTGTGTAGCCGACATTGCCTATGAATGCCAGCGGGTGAAGCCCCTGAAAATTAGTTATCATGTTCTGGGTCAAGATGTCGCCCACTCCTCCGATCCCGCCATGGACATACAATCCGCTGCCATTGCCGACAGCTATGCCTGCGCTGGCATTTCCCCTGTTCTGGACTGCACTAGTGGCATCAGCTCCCATATGCACGATGTTTGATGCGCCTGCCCTATTCTTGCCAAGATAATATATCCCTACCACGCCGTCCATAAAAATCAATCTCCCTGATGACCACAAGAATTAAAGCTCTGTTTATAATGTTTTCTCTGGTGACCACTTTGAAGTGCTCCTGGGAGAATAGAAAAAAGGCGTGTCCTTTAAGCACATCATCACAGCTTTATCTTCATGAAGTCAAAGGCGCATTCGCTCTCTGGGAAGAAGGTCTTTATCTCTTCGTCAAGCTCTGCCGCCGTCTTGTATCTCTGGGAGAAATGTGTGATTATCAGCTTCTTCACGTTCGCGGTCGTCGCTATCAGCGCCGCCTGCTTGGTGGTCATGTGCTTGTATTCCAATGCCTTATCCTCCTTGTCAGAGGTATAGGCTGATTCTGCTATCAACAGGTCTGCTTCCCGTGCAAGCTCGTATGCGTTCTCGCATGGAAGAGTGTCAAGAACTATGGTGAGCTTCTTTCCCTTCTGCATATGAGACACTTCATCGGCATTGATCGTCTTTCCCTTGAAGGTCACTGCTTGGCCTGCCTGGAGCTTGCCTATGAGCGGCCCTTCATGCAATCCTATCTTCTTTGCCTGTGCCATGTTGATGCGCCTCTTGTCCTTCTCCACAAGGCTGTAGCCCAGGCAGGGCATCTTGTGGTCGAGGTATGCTGCCTCGACATAGTATTCTTCGTTGTCGCATACCTTCATGACTTCATGGGAATCGATCTCCTTGACTTCAAGGTCAAGGCGGTTGCCTTCGAAGCTCACTGCTCCCAGGAGGCATGATATTCTTCCCTTGGTCTCTCTCGGCCCGTAGATTGTGACTTTCTGCGAGTTCTCGTTGTTGCTCATGGTCTGCAGGAGCCCGATGAGGCCTCCGACGTGATCTCCGTGCCAATGGGTGATGAATATCCTCCTTACCTTGTTGCGGTTGATGCCTGCTATGTTCATCTGCCTTTGGGTCCCTTCTCCGCAGTCGAACAGCAATCCCTCTCCTTTGATCTCAACATAGATTGATTGCACGTTCCTTTCCTTGGTCGGTACCATGCAGCTGGTGCCGAGCATCACTATTTCCATTGCCATGGGGCTGAGTAGTCCAGAGGTGTTTTTAATGGTTTTCAAAGGAGAATTATTTTCCATATAGATAAATAATATTCCCTGGCTTGTTTTACAAAGATTTTTAAAAACATGGAAACTGCTCCTGGATGATGGCAAAGAAGAAACTGATCAAGAAAACAAGGAAGCAGAAGAAAGAGAAGCAGGCCACCCTCAACGTAGAGAAGGAGATCGAGGAGATCAAGGCAGAGGAGAACATAACAACAGCCTCTGTGGCAGTGGTCGGCGAAGAGGAAAAGACCCTTGCACCTGTCGAGCCTGAGAAGGAGAGCGAAGACAAGGTGAAGAAGGAGAAGGTCAAGGCCATCTATGCCCGGGAAAGGGTACTCACAGAATCAAGCGACGAAGCCCGCAACTTCTATGCCAAGAGCGTCTATGGCCAGATATTGGAAGGAGGGAAAGTCCAGCTCTCATTGCCAGAGGCACTTTACCTATTGGAAAAAGGAAAGCTCGAGATAAAGGACGGCAAGAAAAAGCTCAGCGTCGAGGAATTCATAAGGAAAGCCAGGAAAGCAGAGCCCAACTTCTGGATCAGGTACTGTGTCTTCAAGGATATGAGGAACAGAGGCTACATAATCAAGACCGCGCTCAAGTTCGGGGCAGACTTCAGGGTCTATGACCGAGGAGTAAAGCCAGGAGAGGACCATGCGCGATGGATAATATTCCCAGTCCACGAAGGAGAGACCCTGACATGGTATGAGTTCGCCGCAAAGAACAGGGTGGCGCACAGCACCAAGAAAAGGCTCATGATGGGAATCGTCGACGACGAAGGCGACGTCACCTACTATGAGATCAAGTGGATGAGGCCCTGAGCCAGACGTTCATCATCTGATTCTTGAATCATTGCTCTGTTAAAAGAAATCTTTATTAACAACAGCTCCTTTCATCTGAGATATGGAATTTGGGGAGCTGGTCGAATTTGCGAAGAAGGAGCATGATAGGCTAGTCACGCATCACAACACAGCCAACAATCCAAGGACCCGCTACACCATGCTTGCCAAGCTCATGGAAGAGGTAGGTGAGCTTTCTGAGGCGATACTCAAGAACGATAATCTTCAAAGGAAGGACAAGGAGAAGATAATGGGCAGCGTAAACCATGAGCTGGCTGATGTTATCCTCTGCTCATTGGTCTTGGCTGATGAGCTTGGCGTGGACATAGAGAATGCCTTGAAGGAGAAGATAGAAAAGATCAAGACAAGGAAATATTGATCCTCACGATCACGCCACGGCTTCTGCCTTGAATCTCATCTTATGCAAGAACACCCTGATGGAACTGAGCAGGATGGTGCATACTATGAAGAAATAGGTTATGTTAGGTATCAGGGGGCTGGTTATTATCTTTTCAGTCACCAATATCTGTATTATTGCCGCTGCCGCGAGCCCTCTGGCGAACAATGAGCTGACCAGGCTGCGATCCTGGCTACTGAGCTTCTTTGTGACGAGCAGGTTAAGATTTCTAACAATCATTATCACAATCGCCAATATACCCCCTATGAGCATCGCCCTGGAATCGGATATGTTCAACAGAAGCCCTATATAGACGAAGAAGAATGTCTTGAGGAAGAATGATATCTGGTTGTAGAACATATGCTCGCTCTCGGTCAAGGCATTGAATCCCATCTCTTCTTTTGCGACAGCCTCCTTCTCAGTCTTGGCGGCCATGTCAGTCACGATGGTGGTAAGCTGCTTAGAGTTCTTAAGGACCAGACCGAAGAACAGCGCTGCGATAGCCCCATTTCCCCCTAGAAAGTCAGTGATCAGATATATCAGGATCAGTATCGCGATGGTGCTCATGAAACTCTTGTTCTCCTTGAAAACCCTCTTGTCAAGGAAGATCCACAACGATGCGCCTATGACTCCTATCAGCCCTGCGACAGCGAACAGGGAGCTTATCTGGCTGAAGACTTCCTTGAAGCTGAACACGTTGATCTTGATGAGCTGCATCACGGTCAAGGAAAAGACTATGGTGAAGACATCGGTGAGGGCCGACTCTAATGTTAGGACAGTATAAACCTCCCCTTTGGCCCCTATCTGCTTAAGCAATGGTATGACAAAAGCAGAAGAGACGCCTCCAAGCGTGAATCCGATGAGCAAGGCTATCATGAAGTCAAGCTTGAACAAGTAAAGGATGAGTGTGATGACCGCCGATGAGATTATGAAATTGAACAATGACAATGAAAAACCAGGGACCAGCCCTTTGGCGAATGAGTGCAGGTCTATGTTTAGCGCTCCATCGAACAGCAGGAACAGCAGGGCGAACGTGGTGAACACAGGCGCAAAGAGCTCTATGCTCAAAGGATCGATAAACCTGAGGCCGTGGGGCCCGATGGCGAATCCAAGAAGGACCAGCAACAGTATGTCTGAGACCCCTAATTTCTTGAACATGAACTCTGCGAAGAAGCCAAAGATGATTATCAGTGAAATGCCTAATAGGATAAAAGACGTATCCATGGCTGCTCAAGAATAGTCCTCTTATTTAAATTTAACTGAGGCAGAAAAGCAGCATCTGTCCCACAGATAACAGCGAACCGCCGCTCGAGCCTGTGGGAACTGAAAGTTCTCACATGTGAGAGGAAGCGTCCTCTCCCATAACCTTCGGGCTAAAAGCAACGTTGTTACGTTGCACAAGCCGGCTGGCTTGAGTCCGAGGTTTCATTCTGCTTTGCAGAATGTTCAAAATCAACAGATTTTGTTTCATTCTGCTTTGCAGAACGTGCAAAATCAGAAGATTTTGCTTTACGGCTCTCGCATGGATTGGTGGTTCGCTGGGATGAGAAATTTCGCACTAAAGCAAGCGAACAAAGCTCGCTGATTCATCTAGTTTTACTAGATGAAGTGACAGGGTTTTCGACCAAGGTAAATTTTGCGAAATTTCCCATAATTATTTATATCAGGGCGGCAACCGGGATATGATGGTGACCCTGCCGAAACTGAAGTATCCAAGATTAGCCCTGCTGCTGCTGACATTCGCATTGGCTTATCTCATACTGGCGCACAGGAGCTTCATGGGCTTTGACAAGTTCATCGTCAGCCTGGGCCTGACAGGCGCATTCATGGCAGGCGTGCTCTATGTCTACGGGTTCACAGCCGGGCCAGGCACAGCGATTCTTCTTGTGATCGCCAGGGAAGAGAACATCCTCCTCTGCGGCCTGATCGCAGGGGTTGGGGCATTGATTGGCGACCTCCTGATATTCGATTTCATCAGGTACTCATTCTCAGATGAGATAAAGAACCTCTCTTCTGAGAAAATGGTGACATGGATTAACAGCAAGCTATCCCCTTTCCTCAGGAAATACCTGATGCCTATCCTGGGTGGAGTGATAATAGCATCACCGTTGCCTGACGAGATCGGCGTCTCGCTTTTCGCCACAGCCACCAATATCTCAACGAGGGCATTCATGGTCCTATCCTACGTCCTGAACACAGCAGGCATATTCGTGATCCTTCTGATAGGAAAGGCTATCTGAATCCCAACAATAATTATATAAAGGCAATTGAAGTGATAAGCGATGGGTGCTAATTATATGTATCAGATGATCAAGAAGGAAATTGTGCTCGGCGTTGTCGAGCGACGAGGCCCGATAATCCCTATTCACATGAAGAAGGAGCTGGGCGCCAGCGACAGCATAATCATAGGAGCCATACTCTCTGAGCTGGTCTCCGAGGGAAAGGTCAAGATCACTTCTACGAAGATCGGCGGAAGCCCTGCCTATTATACTCCTGGAACAGAGGAAAGGCTTGTCGATATGATAAAGCACCTCAATGAAAAGGACAGGCGCACGGCAGAGCTGCTCCAGCAGAAGAAGATCCTGAAGGATGATGAGCAGAGCCCTCTTGTCAGGGTGAGCCTGAGGAACATCAAAGACTTCGCAAAGCCGCTTGAAGTGAACATCAAAAACCGGAAAGAGATCTATTGGAAATGGTATGCGCTCGAAGCAAAAGAGGCAGAGCAGCTCATAATGGGCCAGGAGAAGGTTCTCAAGCCAGAGCAGCCAAAGATAGTGGCTGTCGAGAAGCCATTGCCGCCAAGGCAGGAAGAGAAGCTGATCGAGAAGCCGAGACAGGAAACTAGGAAAGAGGAGCCTCCGGCGCCTGCGGCCCTGAAAAAGAAAAAAGAAAAGAAGGAAGAGAAAAAAGAGGAGAGCAAAGCACCGAAGACAGAAGAAGTGCAGAGGACTCTCGGAAAATCATCCTCGCTCATGGATTTGGAGAAGGACGCATTCTTCAGGCAGGTCAGGGCCTATCTTGAGAAGAACGATATCTCAATCCTCGATTACAAGATAATAAAGAAATCTGATATAGAGCTGATGCTGAGCATACCGTCAAGGATCGGCAGCCAGGAATACTACTGCAAGGCAAAGAGCAAGAAGAGGATCAGCGACGGAGACCTATCAAGCGCATACATACAGGGCCAGGCATCAAAGCTTCCGATACTGTTCTTGACGCCAGGCGACCTGACGAAGAAAGCGAAGGAGATGCTGGCGAAGGAATTCAAGGGCATGACTGTTAAGACGATCTGATTCTTATTCTAGAGAAAGCGCGCCATGCTTGCAAGCCGTCACGCATGCTCCGCATTCTGAGCAGAGGTCCTTATCCAGGATTAGCTTGTCTTTCCTCTGGAGAGCTCCGAAAGGGCATGCCTCTACGCAGCCCACGCAGGCCTTGCCGCATCCGCAGCCTGAGCACTTGCCGTCCTTCCAGCAGCATTTCTCATAGTCGATAATAAGTGTCATGGTCTTTGCGCCTTTGCGGTTGTTTATAAAGTTTTTGAAGGGCTGCGAACCGCAACAAATATTAACCCACTCCTCTTCTCTAGGCCAATGGGTGTCGCGATAACAGACCTGCTCAGCCCAAAGGAGCTGAAGCTTGATGACCTGAAGAACAAGGTGCTTGCCGTTGATACATATAACCTTCTTTACCAATTCCTCAGCAGCATACGCCAGCCAGACGGCTCTCTCTTGACCGACAGCAAGGGAAGGGTGACCAGCCATATCACAGGCCTCTTCAACAGGATAACAAGGCTCATGGCCTACAACATCAGGTTCGTCTTCTGCTTTGACGGAAAGGTCCCTGAGCTGAAGAACAGGGAGCGTGAGCGAAGGAAAGAGGTCAAGGTCGATGCGCAGAGGAAGTTCGATGAAGCTGCAAAGGAAGAGAATCTTGATGATATGAAAAAGTTCGCTGCCAGGACCAGCAGGCTGACGCCAGAGATGGTCGATGATGCAAAGCAGCTCATACTTGCATTAGGGCAGTGCATAGTCGAGGCTCCCAGCGAGGGAGAAGCCCAGGCATCATTCATAGTCAAGCAGGGAGATGCTGATTATGTCCTCAGCCAGGATGCTGACTGCCTGATGTTCGGAGCTCCAAGGCTGATAAAGAACTTGACCATCTCAGGAAAGAGGAAGAAGCCAGGAGCCTTTGCCTATGATGAGATCTCTCCTGAGCTGATCACTCTCAAGGATGTGCTTGAAGAGCTTGGCATCGACCAGGAGCAATTGATAATCCTAAGCATCCTCGTCGGCACAGATTACAACATCGGCGGCATAAAGGGCATAGGACCGAAGAAGGCACTGGCTCTCATGAAGAAGCATGGCAAGGACTACGATGCGATCTTCAGTGAAGCGAAGTGGAGCGAGCACTTTGACTTTTCCTGGAAGGAAGTCTTTGACGCCATCACACAGATGAAAGTCAGCGACGATTACAATCTCAAGTTCAATCCGCTTGATAAGGAGAGAATATTCTCGCTGCTCGTCGATGAGCATGACTTCGGCAGGGAGCGCGTCGAAAGCTCATTGTCAAGGCTTGAGGAGAGTAAGGACCGCAAACAGAAATCACTTAGTGATTTCTGAAGTATATGACCCTGTCGTCACATACAAAACAAAAATCGCTGAGCGATTTTTGAATAGTATGCGACTGCCTGATTCGCATACTATCTCAGAAAGGACTTGGCGAATTCTTCTGATGGAAAACTATAAAAGCCCTTCAGCTCAGTGTCTAACCTAATGTCAAAAAAGAGGCTTTTCGAGGCAGTTGCTACCCTTGTAGGCTGCACCATAGGAGCAGGGATTCTGGGAATTCCCTATGTGGTCGCAAAGGCAGGATTGCTGACAGGCCTTGTGAACATATTTCTCGTAGGCATACTTTTCCTCATCATCAACCTTCTGCTTGGAGAGATAACCCTCAGGACAAAGGGAAGGCACCAGCTGCCGGGCTATGCTGGGAGGTATCTTGGCAGGGGCGGCAAGATATTGATGTTCATCAGCGTCATCATAGGCGACTATGGAGCCATAACTGCCTACATCCTCGGCGGAGGGACTGCATTGTCTTCCCTGCTCGGCACAGGGATTATCCTTTCAGGCACTCTCTTCTTCCTGTTCATAGCAGGACTCATCTATCTTGGCTTAGAGGCCATAGAGGATTCTGAGATGATCGCGACCCCGATACTTCTGGGCATTCTCCTGCTGTTCATAGTGCTGGCTTTCTTAAAAATCGACCACAGCAACCTTTCGGGCTTCGCCCTCCCATCATTCTTCATGCCTTTCGGAGTGATGGTGTTTGCCATGGTAGGGACTGCAGCCATCCCTGAGATGAGGGAGGAGCTGATCGCTGAGAAGAAGAATCTGAAGAAAGCCATAATAATAGGCACCCTGATCCCTGTCGTGTTCTATGCTGTGTTCGCCATCGCCATCGTCGGGGTGCATGGCCTCGGGACTGGCGAGATAGCTACGATGCATATCTCAGACATAGTTGGTGAGGACTTTGCTTTCCTGGGTGAGCTGTTCGCCATCTTCAACATGACAACATCATTCCTGGCCATAGGATTGGCTCTCAAGGAGATATTCTGGTATGATTTCGGCCTGAAGAAAGGCACTGCCTGGTTCCTCTCATGTTTTGTGCCTTATATGTTATTCCTGCTATTGGCTTATTTCGGCATAGCAGGATTCATCACCATCCTGGAAATATCTGGCACAGTCGGCGGTGTCATCACCGGATCGCTCATAATCATCACAGCCATGCAGGCAAAGCGCTTTGGAGAGCGAAAGCCTGAATATGAGCTGAAGATCAAGAATTGGCTTGCTGCGCTCATAGTGATATTGCTCGTGACTGCAGGCATATTCAAGCTGACGATGATGTTTTGATGAGGAGATTTTTATGGCATTAGGCTGGTTTTTTTTCGCATTGGTGGCGTCGATCCTGGCGGCAGCCAGCTCAGTGGTTGAGAAGAAAAACCTTCTGCATCACCATGCCATGGAATTCTCAGCAGGGCTGAGCGTAGTCCTCATGCTTCTCACGACACCGCTATGGCTCTTCGCAGACACAAAGGCATTGACCCTGGGAGCTGTGGGACTGATATACATCGCTTCATTGATAGGGGCAGTCGCTTTCCTGTTCGTGGCAAAGGCGTTGAGGCACATCGCCATCTCCCTGACAAGCCCTTTCTTCGTCTTCGAGCCATTGTTCGCAGCCATCTTCGCAACAATCCTCCTGGGTGAGAGGATAAACGGACTGCAATTGGTCGGCATGGGAGTGCTGGTGGTCGGAGCCTACATCCTCAACAGCCACGAGCATCAGAACATGCTTGAGCCTTTCAAGCACATCTTCAAGTCAAAGTACAACAAGTACATATTATTCGCGCTGCTCCTCTACGGGTTCGACAGCATACTTGACAAGAAGATACTTGGCACAGGAGCTGCTGCGCAGAGCATCATGGGAGCGCCGCTGGGAGTGCCTGTGCTAACATTCATGCCGCTCATGCATTTCTTCCTGGCAGTGAACTTCATCGTGATGATGCTCATATTCCATGACGGCTTCAAGGGCATAGGAAACTCATTGAAGGACAATACCAAATGGATCATCGCAGTGGCTGTGCTGACCTTTGGCTACAGGCTCTCCCAGGTATACGCAATCTCATTGCCAGGGGTGATGATCAGCCTGATAATACCGATAAAGAGGCTCTCATCATTGTTCTCGACCATCATCGGAGGAGAGCTCTTCCATGAGCATGGCATCCTTAGACGCAGCATCGCCTGCGTGGTGATGATAATCGGGGCTGTGCTGGTAGTCCTTTAGTTTTCTAAAGATTTAAAAGACAAAGCCCACACTCTAAGCAGCATGCTATGCATCAAAGTTCTCTTGAAGGAGGCTGAGAAAGCCAAGAAGCATATAATGCGCGAAGGATTGATTGATCATTCTCGCATCTCTGCAAAGGACAAGGAGTTCATCTACTTCCCTGTCACAAAGAAGTTCAAGACAGAATACTCGTTTGTGCAGAAGAAGCTTAAGGAGAAAGAGCTGCGACAGGACCTGAAGACATCCCTCTCGGAGAAGCTGAGCAAGAAGGACATGGAATCATTGAAGACCTCCATGGATGTGACTGGCAGCATAGCAATCATAGAGGTGCCTGATGAGCTCAGCAAGAAAGAGTCCCTGATAGCGAAGGAGCTGATGAAGGCCAACAGGCAGATCACGACGGTGCTGAAGAAAGGGAAGCACGAAGGAGTGTTCAGGACCCAGAAGCTCGTCCACATCGGCGGAGAGGACACAAAGGAGACGACATACAAGGAGAACAATGTCAACCTGAAGCTTGATGTCGAGAAAGTATATTTCTCACCAAGGCTCAGCCATGAACGCAAGAGGATAGCGCAGCTGATCAAGACACCTGAGGATGTGCTTGTGATGTTCTCTGGCTGTGCGCCCTATGTCTGCGTCATAGCGAAGAACACTCCTGCGCATCATGTCGATGGCGTTGAGATAAACCCAGACGGCCACCGCTACGCAGAGCAGAACCTCATCATCAACAAGCTGAAGAACGCCAGCGTATTCGTTGGCGACGCAAGAGAGGTCGTCCCTAAACTTGGCAAGAAATATGACCGCATATTGATGCCCCTGCCGAAGTCAGCAGCAGACTATCTTGACGTCGCACTTGATGCGGCGAAGAAAGGATCGATAATACATTTCTATGATTTCCAGAACGAAGGAGAGTTCGACAACAGCGTCGAGAAGATCGCGGCAGCCTGCAAGAAGGCAGGGAAGAGCTGCGAAGTGCTTGACATCGTGAGGTGCGGCCAGAACGCACCACGCCAGCACAGGATATGCGTCGACTTCAGGGTCGAATGATTTAAATAACTCAGCAACACACCTTCTGCTGTGCGATGAGGAAGTTGAACACCCACTGAGCTAACGCGATGATGAGCGGAAGTAACTTCCGAGCACAATCTAACAACAACACCGCAATGATTTCAGTATTCTTTCAACATTCCTTTGTAGAATTTGAACCTGAGCCTCAGGTTCTCCAGCACAGATTTTTCAGGCTTGCAGCCCAGGGTGTCTGCGTATCCTAGCATCGTAAGCTCCAGAAACAGGTCTGAATGTGAA
Source organism: archaeon (assembly GCA_043801165.1). Lineage (GTDB taxonomy): Archaea > Nanobdellota > Nanobdellia > Woesearchaeales > SM23-78 > SM23-78. The sequence goes on along the minus strand of JAZDMG010000020.1, from coordinate 8,581 downwards.
TCCTTGAATTCCCGGAATGATCTAGGAATGTCATCGCTCTCGTCAAATATATTGTGCACCAGGTGATGCATCCTTATTATGCCTACGATAAATGCCTTTTCCTTGGCAGAGAGATTGAATCGATTGAGCATCTTCTTCGCTTTCTCTGCACCAAGTATATCATGGCCTTTGCAGGAGGTCAAGCCGACATGAATCCTAAGCGTCTCACCTTTTGCTATGTCGTGGAGCGTGGCAGCGAGGAAAAGCAGTCCTTTGCGCGAGTGAGGACCGATCTTCCTACCCAGCAAAGCCTTGCCTTTCTTCCCGAGCTTCTTCTCGACCAGACTAAGGTTCTTCATCACGCTCAGCGTGTGATCAAAGACAGAGTCATGGTCATGCCAAGGATTAATCTCGATGATCTTCTTCAGCTCATAAATCTCCGGCAGCTCCTTGATGAGCTTGCCGCTGCGGAGCTTCCCGATAGAAATATCCTCTAGCTTCAACATGATGATAAAGAAAACATCTAGTTATATAAATATTTGGAAGCTCAGCCAAACATCTCGGTGAAGTCTGTGCTCTCCTCTTCCTTCTTCACCTTGTCGACGGCGCACATCAGGTCGTGATGCGTCACGCAGGTCCTGTTCTCCCTTATGGCGAAGTATCCTGCCTCGGTGCAGACAGCTCTTACATCTGCTCCTGAGAATCCAGCCATCTTCTTAAGCAAAGGAGGGACATTCACCTTCTTGTCAAGATTCATGCTCTTGGTATGGATCTTGAATATCTCCCTGAGGCCGTCCTCGTTCGGCAGGTGGACTTCTATGAGCCTGTCAAGCCTTCCTGGCCTGATGATCGCAGGGTCAAGTATGTCTATCCTGTTGGTGCAGCCGATGATCTTTACGTTGCCCAATGGCTTGAAGCCGTCGACCTCTGCGAGGAACTGCATGAATGTCCTCTGGACTTCCCTCTCGCCGCTTGTGCCCAGGTCCATCCTCTTGGCCGCCAGCGCGTCTATCTCGTCGATGAATACTATGCTGGGCGCCTTCTCTCTCGCCAACTGGAATATCTCCTTGACAAGCTTGGCTCCTTCGCCGATGAATTTCTGCACCAGCTCTGAGCCGACGACCTCTATGAATGTGCTCTTGGTTGAATTTGCCACTGCCTTTGCCAGCAGTGTCTTTCCAGTTCCTGGTGGGCCATAGAGCAATATCCCCTTCGGCGGCTGGATGCCTACCTTCTTGAAGATCTCAGGGTTCTTCAGCGGAAGCTCAACAACCTCTTTTATCTCCCGCACCTGCGACTCGAGCCCGCCAATCTGCGAGAACTTAGTGTCAGGCTTCTCTATGATGACAAACTTGTCGACGTTGAATTGCTTTGATGATGAGACCTTATCGACTATGGTGAGATTCCTCTGCTCGACAATCACTGTGTCGCCGGGGTTGAGGTTCTGGACTGTGCTGGATATGGTGACAAAGAACTTATTGCCGTTGGGCAATGATATTATCCCATTCTTCCCTGTGATGTCAAGCACCTCTGCTAGCATGAGCGCAGGGCTCCTGAACCTCTCCAGCTCTTCCCTCAGTTGGGATAATGTCTCCTTGAGCAATCTGTTCTCTTCTTCCAATTCATTTGAAGAAGTCGTATAGGAGAAAACAGAGTTGTTCTTCACTTCCTCTTTAGTGTTCATGGCTTGGTGAAATCCCACTTGATTTATAAACCTTACTATTGAATATAAATATGGATAAAAATATCGACGAGAAAATAATGGCAGCGAATAAATAGTTTGAAAATGCAAAAATATTTTTCTCAGACAGCCAGCTTTCCTTTCTTCATCAGCCAGAGCCTCTTCTGGCCCTTGCCTCTGCCCTTGACCCCGTATATGTCAAGCTTCTGCTCCCTGGCGTTGATGACGACATCGTAATGGTATATCGATGACCTGTCCTCTTCAAAGCCGGAGCCCAGCGCTATGTGGATCATGCCGGCTATCTTCTCGTTGACGATTAGGTAGTTGCAGAGGCTTGCCTTGGGGTTGGTGTTGATGGCGAACTCTCCGAGGTTGTTGAAGTTCCTCTTCTTCATCTCGATGATCTCCTTGGGCAATGACTTGTTCTTCTCCTGCTTCTTGAGCATCTTCATTGCCTCGTTCTTCTTCTCGATGATCTTCTTGATGACTTCCTTCGGGCCCCTAAGTACCTTGTACTCGTTGCCCATGCACTTGACCACGAGAGGATTCCTTGAGTTCAGGACATAGCTCTTGTCTACGCTTATGACCACATCGCCGTAGAAGGTGCCTTTGATGTATTCCGGCGTCAGGAACATCTCGCCGCCAGGGATGTTGGCCATGTTGCCTGCCTTGATGCCTCTCTTCAGGGCGTCTGCGTCAAGCATGGTCCTTATGTCTACGTCAGAGTTCATCGGCTGCCTGCGGCCTCCGTCCTTCTTGATAAGGCCTACCTCGAACCTGCTCTTTGCAGACTCAACCGTGATCTTGTCTGAGCTGTTCACCAACGCGATTAATTTGTCGTCTGTCTTCTTCATCTTCATCCAGTCAATCCTGCAGCTCTCGATGTAAAAATCAATCGGCAGGGTATCGGTGAATCCTACTCTGCACAGGGGGCCTCTCTCATCGATCTTGGTCTGAGGCGACCAGGGGAACTGGTATATTATCCCGCCAGGGCTGTCCCACCGCGATTTCTTGTTCGGCGTCGGATAGCCGATGAATTCTCCGAAGATGTGCTTTCCGCCATAGCCTTCTCCTTTGATGAAGAAGGTGGCGTCATTAGTCCTGAAGCGGTTGAGCCTCATCAGCTTTGATAGTATCCTGAATTTCTTGAAGATGGGCTCGTCGATATCCTTCTCTAGCTCGCATCCCAGGAGAGTGGCTGCCAATTCGCTGGTGCGCTCCCCCCTGTCGAGCATTGACTTCTTGCTGGTGCAGGTCTTCATGGTCTTCCTCCTTGCAGGGCAGGCATTGAACATCGTCCTGGCGATGGCATAGGAGTCAAGATAATCCTCCAGCGGATTCTTCATCTCATCTGCCTTCATCAATAGGTCGAAGCCAAAGCCGACCCGCTCGCTCTTCTTTATGTCATAGACCTGGTCCCAGACAATCTTTGCTGTCGCCATGAGATCATTCCATCTGTATTTCTTGAACCAGCCAGGCATCATCTTTATGCTATAGAGGTCGTCGACAACAAGCTCTCCTGCCGTGGCGTAGATGAACACCTCTGGCTGCTTGAAGATATTCCTGAACTCACCCTTGGCTTTCTTGTCGACGAGAGAGATGAACTCATCCAATGCTTTTGTCTTCGGGCTCTTCTCGCCTGCCTTAAGGTCATCGAACACCTTCCATACATCGATCATGGCATCGATGGCCTCTGACTTCTTGTCGATGATGCTCACTGCCATCTCACAGCCAAGGTTGTGGGCGGCCCTGCTGAAAGGGGCCATTGAAAAGAAAGCAGGCTCGTCATCCGCCTGCATTATGACGAAGATCGTCATCTTGCTGAATTTCTTCAGCGCTCTTTCATAGTACTTAACCGCGTCGTTGAATGCCTTCAAGTCGTATTTCATGATATATCACCTGTCAATCTGATTGCTGATTATCGGATAACAGCAGAACCTGCATGGATGATTAATAAAGATTGCGATTTGAGAAGCAGCGATAACCAGAGCTTATGAAAAGTTTACGCACACCAATTCCTTCGTGCTCCTGGTCAATACCTCTTTCTTCGCTCCCAGAAGTATGTCGTCCTCTATCCTTATGCCAATCCCTGTCTGCTGGTTGTAGTAGCCAGGCTCGATGGTGAATATATTCCCTCTCTTCAAGACATCCTTTGATCTTATGCTGACGTTGGGCAGCTCATGTATCTCTACTCCTGTGCCGTGGCCCAGGCTGTGGTTGAAATACTTCGCATCCTTGCCGAACATCCTCAATGAATGCTCATGGAGCTTGGCTGCCTTGATGCCTGGCTTCGCCATCTCGATGCATGACTCCTGTATCGCCAATACCTTTGCATAGAGCTCTTTCTCTTTTCGGCTTGGAGTCCCGAGATATATTGTCCTGGTCATGTCTGAGCAGTAGCCTTTGTACTTTGCCCCGAAGTCAAGTATCATGAAACCTCTCTTGAGCTTTGAATCAGGCTCATGGTGGGCGACAACTCCGTTGCCTCCGCTGGCCACTATCGGGTCAAAGGCCATCTCAGCCTCCTGCTTCAATGCTTCCATCCTCATGAACAGCGCGATGTCCTTCTCTGTCCTGAATCTCTTCCTCTTAAGCCCAGAGATTATCTTTGTGAATATGCTGTCTGTTATCCTGCAGGCTTCCCTTGTCCTCCTGATCTCTTCAGGGTCCTTGCAGCACCTAATCTCTGACAAGAAATTCGTGACATCTTTCATCCTGAGATGCTTCTTCAGGAACATCTTCTCTCTGACTAAAAGATTCTGGACATCGACACCCACCTGTCTGATCTTATTGCGCCTGATGAACTTCTTCAGGTCAGCCTCGAATTTCTCCCAGTGCACCAGCTTGAAGCCGTCGAGCCTCGGAGAGTAGAGCGGAGAGATGAACAATGTGCTGTTCTTCCCTGACAGGAACATTAGGCCGTGCTCCAGCTCCTGCTTTACAAAGTACTTGAAATTAGGGTCCTTGTTGAAGAGCACAATGGCATCTAGCTTATGTTCCTTGAGATATCGGCCGATGATCTGGTTGCTCATCAAGAAATGCTTTTGGCTTATTATTATTTAAACCTTCGCATCAGATGCCATGCACCAACCTGTTTGCCTGCCGCGCAAGGGCCTCAATCTGCCTGGTCCTATCAAGCACAGGCTTGGTATCGTATGGTATCCTCACAAAGCAGAGTTCCTTGGTTTCTGTATCATAGGTCGCGTAGCCTGTGAAATTCAGACCGTCTCTTGGCTGGCCTAATCCTGGGACGACTGCCAATGAGCGAACATATGCTGAAGTGTCGAGCTTGATCTCGACAGGTCTTGATAGGTTGTGACGCACAGTCAACTTATTCATCATCTCTTCCTGAGCTTTTTCCCAGGCCGTCTCAGGAGTGTTAATCATTTTCGGTTTTGCGGAAGGCGCTCCCCTGCCAATATCCTCAATTATCTTGATGCGGCCGCCCAGCGGATGAGAATATCCTAAATCTTCCTTAGGCTCTGCATAGAACTGAGGCTCATGGGTGTGGCCGACAAACGCAGTCATCCCCCTGAATTCAGAAAGCGAGAAGAAATGCTCATATGCATCGCCAACGTTTTTTATGTAATCCATGTCTTCAGGATACTTCGGTGTCGAATGGGCGAATAAAAGGTTTCCTTCTTGGACTGAGAACTTATCAGGAAGCTTATTGTTCACTATGCCTTCAAGCATCGAGAAGCTCTCATCAGTCAGGTTGTGAGCAATCCAGGAAGCTGCTTCCCTAGCGGCCGGTCTGAACATGCTCTCTTCATGGCTCGGCTCAGCTCTGCTATTGTTCCTTATCCTGTGCGCGATTTCATACACCACCATGTCATGGTTGCCCGGCAGGATCACATCTGCAAATCCCTTGACCTCTCTTAAGACTTCATTTGGAAAAGGGTAATAGCCCACGCTGTCTCCGAGGCATATCTTCAAGTCAAAGCGCTTTCCTGCAACATTCTTCTTAACTTCCTGGAATGCTGGCAGGTTGCCATGGATGTCGCTGAATATCATGTACTTCATAGAGGGAAGAAGCAGAATGCTGTTTATAAAGTTTACGGTCTGTAATCACCAAAGAGTGGCTACAAAAACCATCTGGCTGTGTGGCCATGGCCGCGCTAAGGCTCAGCTCAAAAATCTTATCTCATCATCAGCTCAAGCAGCTCATCGCCGTAGCGACGTATCTTGGCAGGGCCAAGGCCGTAGACCTCCCTGAGGTCATCCTCGTGCAGAGGCATCTTATCAGCAAGGTCATACAAGGTCTTGTCATGCATCACCATGAAAGGAGGAACGCCCAATGCTTCGCTTGTCGTCCTGCGCCATTCATGCAGCCGGGCGATGAGCTCGCGCGAATCAGATTTTCTCTTGACAGACTTTGAAGGATGCTCTGTGGCGTAATCCGATAGCCTGCTCTGCTTCAGGGCCTCGTGGCTCGGGTCTATGAGGGCTATGAGCTCGCGAGTGAGGAAAGGAGTTATCCCCTTGCCAGAATAGCTAAGGTAGAGCCACTGCTTTGCCCTGCTCATGGCGACATAAAGCAGCCTGCGCTCCTCCTCTTCCTTGTCATACTCCTCGACCTTGACCATATCTATGACTGGGTGCTCTGATCCCTTGCAGGGGAAGTTCTGCGATGTGCAGCCTATGACAAACACCATGTCTGCCTCCAGGCCCTTGATGGCGTGCACAGTGGCAAGGGTGACATCCTCGTCCGTGGTTATTATCTCTGTGTGGATCTCCTCGCTCTTGACAACGTGCTTTATGCCCCTGAGGCGCATGATCGCAGAGAGCTCATTGAGCTGCTTGTTGGTCCTTGCAAGGACAAATATCTCGCTGCGGGAAATATCAGCCGTCAGTATGCGCTGGATCACGAACTCCTGCTCAGTCTCCTCTGAGATGAAATTCAGGAGCTTGACCTCCCTTCCGCCCATGATGGATGCTTCCAGGTCAGGGAGCTTCATCGGTGCGATGCAGGTGTTGATTATCTCGACAATCTGCCCTGTCGAGCGGTAGTTCTTTGTCAGGTTGATTATCTCGCAGCCAGGATGCTCCTTGTCAAAGTTAAGGATGTAGCCGATGTCTGCCCCTCTCCAGCCAAAGATGGCCTGCCTAGGATCTCCTACGCAGAAAAGGTTCTTTGGGCCAAGGAGCTTCATGAGCTCCATCTGCGTTGAGTTGACATCCTGGAACTCATCCACCAATATGTGGTCGAACTCAGGTATCAATTCCTTGTGCGCGTTGAAGAGCTTGATGGTGTCAAGGAGCTGGTCAGCATAATCCCTGAGGCCATGCTTGTCCAACGAATCTTCTATGTGCCTGCAGATGGCCTGCACCATCTTGGCGCTCTCCTGGTGCTTCTGCTCTGCGCCGTTGTCGAATGAGAAGTTGGCAAGGCTCTTGCCTTTGAACTTGAAATAATCCCTTATGAAGAAGCAGTCGTTCATGAAGATGCTCATGAGCTGGTCATCGCTCTTGCCTCTTCTCTGGTTTGGGTTGAAATATTTGCTCAGGGCCTGGTCAGGAGTGATCCCCAGCTTTGCCAATGAGCCTTTCAGTATCCTTATCTTGTCAGGATAGTTCAGGACCTTGACAGGCCTGCCATAGATTATGTCGTTGTATCTCTTCAATGTCTTTTCGCAGAATGAGTTGAAGGTCTCTATCTCCACAGAGCTGCTGAGCCCTGCCCTTGACAAGCGTCTTATCATCTCCTGCCTTGCCTTCCTTGTGAAGGTGATGGCGAGTATCCTATCTGGAAGCACTGACCTGAACTTCGCCAGGAATTCTATGCGCTTGGTGAGGACTGTGGTCTTTCCGCTGCCAGCGCCTGCTATGCAGAGGATATTTGCGTTAGGGCTGGTGATGGATTTCTTCTGCTCATCATTATAACCTGAGAGGAAGAAGTCAAACTCCTTGAACAGGTTCCTGTCTTCTTCTGTGAACGTTGTGTTACAGCTGATGCTGCTGCTGATGCTCTCTTCGGCAAGGCAAGGCTTCTTCAGCTCCTCTGCACCCTTGCCTGTCAGGCGCAGAACCCTGAAGCTAGACTTGACCATGGTGAACTCAAGAAGGCCTTTCATCAGCAATGTGCCGATCATGCCGTTCAGTTCTCCTCTGCTCCTGGCGATGGAGCCGTAGCTTGGTAAGGCGTCGAGCTTGTTGTTGACTATGGAATCATTCTCAGCGCTTCCCTGGAGGAAATCGATTAACAGGTTCCTGCCTACGCCGAAAGGGATCTCATTCACTGCCTTCAGTATGAGAAGATAATCATTGCTCCCGCCATTTGCCATGGAGCCGACAGAAGAGAGCTTTGTTAATAAAGTTTGCGTCAAAGAAGTTGGGGCTCCTCATACTCTCTAAGATCATCATAGGGACTTCTGATGCTCAGCAGTTCAGGGCTTGCCATGTGGACGTACACCATTGTGGTGTCTGGGCTGCTATGGCCCATGATCGACTGGACTCGGACAAGGTCATTACCATTCTCAATCAGATGAGTGGCAAAGCTATGCCTAAGGGTGTGAGGATGCACCCGCCTGCCGAAGCCGGCAGAGTTAGAAGCTCGCCTGACGATGGCGTAGACAGCCCTTGTTGTCAGATGCCTCTGCCCGAAGTGCCCTCTTCTGCCAATAAAAACATAGTCATCAGGGCATCGATTTTCGGAGAGGATAAAATCCTTTAATTCAGCACCTACTTTCTCAGATAAGACAAACAGCCGGTCTTTGCCTCCTTTGCCTTTCCGCACCCAGCCATAGCCCTTGCCGAACTCCAAATCCTTGACGCGCAGGTTGACAAGCTCGCTGATGCGAAGGCCGGCAGAATACATCAAGCGGACCATGAGGGAATGCTTAGGGTTCTGGATCGCCTGGAAAAGCCTTACGACCTCTTCCTGGGAAAGGACTTCAGGCAATCTCTTCGCTAGCTTAGAAT
>JAZDMG010000015.1:0-6044 GCA_043801165.1 archaeon | reverse complement strand
TCTCAAGAAAGGAGGCTTTGGCCTCCTGGCGCTCAAGGCAAGGAGCATCGATGTCGCAGAAAAGCCGAGGATAATCTTCGCCCAGGTGAAGCGTGAGCTTGAGCAGAGCAGCAGCGTGACCCTTGTCGATTACAAGGAGCTGGATCCGTTCGAGCGTGACCACGCGTTCTATGTCTGCAAGAAGAAGTGAATTAATTTTTTCTATCGCAGAATGGTAAATAATAGCAATTTTTATAAAAAGGGACGGTTTCTTTTCGATTATGTGCGGGATTGTAGGGGTAATATCACGTGAGGATAGGGATGATATAGGCGCTCTTGTGGCCCACGGCCTATATCAGATCCAGAACCGAGGGGACCATTCTGCCGGCATCGCAGCGATAAGGCGCCTTGATTTCAGCAGGCAGGAATATAGGCACCTCAGGAAGATAGCGCTTGACACCATATATCATGATTTCAATCCTCTATGTATCGTCAAAGAACGAGGGAAGGTCAGCGAAGTATTTGACGAGGAGAAGCTCAGGAGCCTTGGTGGTTTCATGGCAGGAGGGCAGGTGCGTTACCCAACAGCAGGGTATACCATACCTGACGACCAGGCAGGGCTGAGCGCGAGCGAGCAGGCGACATTTGAGAGGAACAGCATACAGCCGCTCTCGACAGGACAGCATTCCAGGATAGTGATGATGCATAACGGCGATGTGCATAATTTCAGGGAAGTCACTGATCATTTCAAGAGCATCGGGCTGAAGCAGGCCACAAACAACGATCTTGAGGCGATATTGAAGGTTTTCGCAGAAGAATTCTTCAAGTTCTCAGCAGAAGACATATCAAACATCGATAGGCTCTCAGCATCCACCAGAGGAGTCTTTGAGCGAGTCAAAGGGACCTACAGCGTGATTTCATTGGTGAATAACGTGGGGCTTGTCGCTTTCAGGGACCCCAACGGCAGAAGGCCTTTGTTCTTCGGAGTCAATAGGACTGGAGGAGAGATATCTGATTATGCTTTTGCATCTGAGACCGTCGCTCTTGAGAAGATGCTTTTCAAGGGAACCCTTGACAAGAAGTACTCAACAGGAGAGCATGCCTATGACGAGGTCAAGCCCGGAGAGCTTGTCTTCATCAGCAAGGATTTTGAGCTCTTCAGGAGGCAGATTGCCGAGCCTGACCTCAGGATGTGCCCGTTCGAGGGGCCTTATTTCATGAGAGCATCCTCGTTCCTGAATGATAAGCGAGTGAAGCAGATAAGGAAGGAGATCATATTATATATGTGGGATAGGTTTGCAAAAGAGAGCCCAGTGACATATGATTATCTTTGCGAAGACAAGGAGAATACGATAATCTGCCCTGTGCCGAGGACTGCTAATTCGGCTTCTGTGCAGCTCAGCAATTATCTCAGGAATCTCGGATTTGAGTTCAGTGATGCGATAGAGAAGCACCCCAACGCGCCAAGGATATTCATGCAGCCGACCCAGGCGCACCGCGATAAGCAGACGATAGCTGACCATTACATATTCCAGGAAGATGTGAAAGGCAAGAACATCATATTGATCGACGATTCAATAGTCCGTGGCACTACATTGAAGCAGGACATCAATTACCTCAGGGCTGTCGGGGTCAAATCAATCCATGTCTTCATAACATTCCCGGCCATAAAGAATCCTTGCATGCACGCAGTCGATTTCCATAGGCCTGATGAGATCTTTGCCCACAACAAAAGCCCTTATCAGATGAAAAGGGACCTTGGCCTTCATGATGATGAGACATTGTTCTACATGAATCCGACAGAGCTTAGCAAGGCGATTGAGATGCCGCAGAATCATCTATGTAATGAGTGCTACAGGTAAGAGAAGGGAAAGAAATGACACAAAACTATTTCTCAAGGCAAGCCTTGATCAGTCCGTAGAACAGCGGCCCTGGCTTTTCCAATCTGCTCTTCAACTCAGGATGCGCCTGTGTGCCGACAAAATACCTGTGCTTTGTTTTCGGCAGCTCGATGAACTCGACAAGCCTCTTGTCAGGGCTCATGCCTGAGAATATCATGCCATGATCCAGCAATGTCTTGTGATAATCAGGGTTCACCTCATAGCGGTGCCTGTGCCTCTCAGAGACTTCTCCCTCCTTGCCGTAGAGCTCCCAGATTAAAGTATTCTCTTTCATCACAGCAGGATATGCTCCTAATCTCATGGTTCCTCCTTTCTGGGTGATGTTCTTCTGTTCAGGGAGTATATCGATAACAGGTACCTCTGTCTCAGGCACCATCTCTGTGTGATTAGCATCTTTGAGCCCGCAGACATCCCTTGCGAATTCCACCATGGCCAATTGTAGGCCGAGGCATATGCCAAGGAACGGTATGTTGTTCTCTCTGCAGTACCTTATCATCTGTATCTTGCCTTCGACTCCTCTGCTGCCAAAGCCGCCAGGCACTATGACGCCGTCAATCCCTTCGAGGAGCTTCCCAGCATCCTCCTGGTTATTTACTTTCTCTGTGTCAATCATCTTGACATTGATCTTTGCCTTCAGGTTGGCGCTGCAATGCTTCAATGCCTCGAGGATGCTCGCATATGAGTCCTCGAGCTTGGTGTACTTGCCGCAGATTGCTATGGTCACATGCCTGTCAAGGTGGCCAAGGTTGTCAACGAGCGTCTTCCATTCATCGCTGACCCCTGAATCGATGCAGAACTTGTCCCTGATGATTTCATTGATGCCCTCGTTGGAGAACACAAGAGGTATCTTGTAGACAGAATCAACATTCACTCCGCTGATGACAGCCTTCTCATCGACGTCGCAGAAGGTGCTTATCTTTGTCTTGATATGGGGCTCGATGTATTCCTTGCATCGCCCGATTATTATGTCAGGCTCAATGCCTCGCTCTCTCAGCTGGGCCACCGACTGCTGGGTCGGCTTGCTCTTCTGCTCGTTCACATGGGGAGGGATCGGGACATAGGTGAGATGGACATAGAGCACATTGTCCCTGCCTACTTCTTTCTTCAGCTGCCTGCAGGCCTCGACATAGAGCTCGTTCTCGATGTCACCGACAGTGCCGCCGACCTCTATCATGAGCACATCTGCCTTTTCCTCCTCTGCGACCCTGAAGAACCATTGCTTTATGAGATCTGTGACGTGCGGGATCATCTGCACTGTCTTCCCAAGATAGTCTCCCCTGCGCTCCTTGACACGCACCTGGTCAAAGACCTTTCCCATGGTGAGATTCCAGTGGAACTTGCAAGTCACCCCAAGAAACCTTTCGTAATGGCCAAAGTCCATGTCGACCTCTCCGCCATCATCAAGGACAAACACTTCCCCGTGCTCTGTCGGATTCATTGTGCCAGGATCGACATTGAGATAGCCATCGCACTTTATGGGCACGACCTTGAGGCCTGACCTGGTTATGAGATTTCCGATGCTTGCCGCAGCAACTCCTTTGCCGAGGCCGGAGAGAACGCCGCCTGTGACAACCACGAATTTCCTTTTTGAGTTGCTCTCAGGCATCCAGACCGAACACGAGCGTTTGTTTATAAATATTTAGGGGCTAGAAAATATGTTTCTATTAATGAAAATATTTAAATACAGCCGTGTGTAATGATTGGCTGTGATCAACAAGGTCATAACTGTTGATTATTGTTGGAGGGATTTGCATGGGATCTATGAAGATGGTTGGTAAGGTGTTCAGGGTTGATCAGACAGGGGATTCATTCATATTAAAGATTTCTCCGCAATCAGGATCTTTTAAGCCGAGGGGAGAGATCAAGGTTGTGCTGGACGGCAATTCTGCGCTTGATCTTGTGACCAAGTTCAGAGGTTATAATGCAAAAGGAGGGGGTGGCTCCTTGCTGCCTGTGCTATCTGAAAAATTCACTGACCAGAAAATTAAGATAAAGCTCTACCCTAAGAAGTGATTCTTGGTCAGCTGAGCTAATCGGTCAGCAGTTTTTTTATTTTCTCATTCGACCTGTTCATGCCCTGGCCTGATGACAAAATTTAAAAGTATTGTCCATGCACCTGCAGGATTGTGACAATATACATCGACAACGCACCCGGCAAGGGAAGAGGGGTCTTTGCCGCGAAGGATTTCAGGAAAGGAGACACTATCGAAGTCTGTCCTGTCATAGTCTTGCCGGCCGCTGAGACGTCATCGATAGACGATATGGCGCTCTCTGACTATTGCTTTGAGTGGAATGACAAGGGAGACCTGGCGATATGTCTTGGCTACGGCTCGTTGTACAATCATTCCAAGGAGCCGAACGCTAAGTTCTACACCGATCACGGCAACAGTACCATATTGTTCAAGGCAGAGAAGGACATAAGGAAAGGAGAAGAGATCACCCATGACTATGAGTGGGATCTCGATGAAGAGTCAACTCCTGATTGGTTCAAGAAGATGTATAGATAAAAAAGCCCAAGCCAATGCTTCATTAAGTGCTCTGCTCTAATTCCGTGGTCTGATGAGCTTCTTTATCTCCTTTGCATCAGCCCTGCGGTACTCTTCGATCTCCCTGTCAAGCAGCTTGGCAAGCTTAAGGAAGAGACTCTTGGAGCAGCCAGCCTTCTTGAAGAAGGTGGCATCGAACTCCTTTCTGTCTTTTACAAAGTTGCAGCAGTCTATGCCGTTGTGGTCGACTATGAGCCTCAGTTTCTTGTCCTTCTTGTCATACCAGAACGGATACATCCTGCAGATCAAAGGCCTTTTTTGGTATATGTCGCAGAGGTTCTTCTTGTTCAGGAACATGCAGCGCTTGTCCTTGCCTTTCTTGAGCTGGAGGATCTTTCCTCCCTTTGTGAGCCAGTAATAATAATCATGCTTTTTCTCCCTGTAGAGCGCAGTCCTCTTGTCATGGGCTGTCAATGGCCTGAATTCAGCGAAACCCTTCTTGCCAAGGCTCCTTATGCGCTTATAATCTCTCAGGGTTATGAAATGAGAATAGGTGGTGCAGCAGGTCTCGTTGTTTATGATGCAGTTCCTACAGACCATGCGATCTCAACCTGTTGCGGCCCTCATAGTCCTTGAGGGTCATGTCATAGAAAATCTCATCCACGAACCTGCCGTTGATGAAATTATACTCCCTTCGGATGCCAACCTTCTTGAAGCCGATCTTCTCAGTCACTGCGATGGACGGCTTGTTGTCTTCGCTGATGGTTGCTGATAGGCTGTTGAGCTTCATCCTGTTGAAGGCATGGTCAAGCACAGCCTCTGCGATCTTTGTCCCAAAGCCCCTGCCCTTGTATTCCTTCTCCCCTATCATGAAGAATATCTCTCCTCTTCGGTCCTCGAGGTCTATCTCGTCAAAGCCTGCGTGGCCGATTGGCTTCATCTCCTCTCCTATGCAGACCATGAATAGCTTCTCATAGTCAGGGTCAAGCTTCTTCATGTCAACTATGTCTTTCCAGATGCTCCTTGCGGTGTGCCTTGAGCTGCGCACATGCGTTGTCATGAAGGCGACGTTCTCCTTGTCATTGAACCATTTGGCGAGCAGTGCAGCATCTTCCTTCTGCGCCTCTCTTAAGAATAACTCCTCGGTCACATATTCACCTTCTTGAACTCAGTCTTCGAGCTCCTCCTTGTAGATACGTCGGACCTGCAACTTGTACTTCTGCGGTATTGTCTCTGATCTGTGCAGCCCGAGGTATTTCTTTATGAGTTCATCCTGGCGTTCTATGGCTTCCTTTAAAAACTTTTTCTTGAACTCATCTATGAGATAGCCCTTTGACTTGTTCTTGTAGGCGAGATAGAATGCCAGCAGCTGGCTGTCGCGCACATCCTTTGCCTTGTCATAGGCGCTGCTCTGGCGCTCATGGAAGAGGCGGTACAGCTTCTTTGACTCTTTCCTGAAAAGGTCTATGGTGAATCCCATCTTCTTGGGTGAATGCCCCAATGCTGTGATGTAGAGGAAAGATGTTATGCAGGCGCTGCATCCCTGGCACCAGCGGTTCTCCCTATCCTCATAGGGGTCGTGGCTGCAGGACATCATATACTTGGCGTATTGAGGGTATCTTTCCAGCAGGACCTTCATCTCACCGAAATTGTAGAGCGGCTCAACATAGCTGACAAG
>JAZDMG010000046.1:0-17188 GCA_043801165.1 archaeon | reverse complement strand
ACACCAACATGAGCTATTTTTCTCGCCTGATAGGTCGTCCAGCCATTATTCTTGCATCTGACAGTCTCTAATAATGTTTTTTGAGTGAATTTCATACACTCAACAAACCTACCGTAGGGAAATACTTTTGGGATAACACAGATTTCCGTTGCAGCGCAACATTTATAAACCGTCCATTTCTCCTTTGCAATCATGGTAGTCATTCATGGAAGATCAAAGAGGAAGCCTTCGGGAGCCAGGTATAGAAGTGCGTTCACCAAGCGCTTGGCGCAGAGGGGCAACAAACCCACTCACACAAAGGTTGATGAGAACCAGGCCAAGAGTTCAAGGACCAAGGGCGGCGGAGTCAAGGTAAGGCTTCTCTCAGCCAACAAGATCAACCTTTACGATCCTTCTACAAAGAAGCATTCTATCGAGAGCATCAAGACCGTGGCTGAGAACACGGCAGACAGGCACTTCGTCCGTCACAACATAATGACCAAGGGTGCCGTCGTCATGACCCCAAAGGGCAAGGCAAGGATAACCAACAGGCCTGGCCAGGAAGGAGTCATCAACGCAATCCTAATCAAGTAAGGATTTTTCTTGGAGCATTCTTCTTTCAGTAAAGATAGCTCTAAAATCTGAAGCAAAGTAACTACCAAATAGTAGCTACAAAATCGAAAGATTTATAAACATGTAATGCTATAACCTCATCAAGATGATACCAAGCCTTGAAGAAAGACTGAAAAACATCGATAAGGATTCTTTAAAAGAGGCATTGCTCGCTCCGCTGATTCTGCCAAGGGAAAGAATGGGAAAGGTTGGTTATCTTAAATATAACATAACAGACAATCTCCAAAAATACTTGCAAGAGAAAGGAGTTTCACTCTATGAGAAACCAAAATATTCTGTCGGCCAGAACCTTTACTCAACCATCCGAAAAGAGCCTCTTAAACAAGTCCAATACGGCATGATAAACTGCGAAAACATCGGACGAGATGTATTTAAAGCTCTTACTGACTGGGAAGCAATATACTTCATGGCAGGAGTATGGAAAAAGAAATCGACAAGAACAGAAGACCAAAAATATAACGATGAGTTACTGGCGCGAGAGCCGGTTGAGCTGATTGTCGCTGAAACAATAGCAGCCGGAATATACCGGCTGAAAAATGTTCATGAGCATAAAAGTTACAAAACAGAGCCAGAACTGCCGTACTCTGAAGAGATACTGCAAAGATATTACTCATTAAGGAACAGTTTTATGGGGCGAGACCGTGGCATCCAGGAAGCAAATAAAGCTAAGGCTGAAGAGAAAAAACCAGAGCAGCTAAAGTTCAAGTTCTAGATCCAGCCGACAAGCATGGCTATTCCAAGAAGCAATGTGATTATTCCTTCTGCCAGGTGGATGTATTTTATGTTCCTGTCCTTCCAGCCAGAGACATCCTCGACGCTGGAAAGCCCTGCGTAGATTATCAGTGTTATGATGATTATCGGCAGGACAAAAATAAGGTTGTAGAACAGCAGCCACGGGATGACCTTCATCATCTCAAGCGATGACAATATCCCTCCTGCGATCACATATGGCCCGATGGTGCAGGGCAGCAGGAAAATGGTGACAAATGCCCCGACGCCAAAAGCACCGGCAGGACTGGTCACTGCAGATATCACCTTCTTTACCTTTGGCCTGAACATCAAAGGCATCTCAGTGCCTGCCCTTCCAGGCTTGTAGTTGATGAAATCCCTAAGATTAAGAAGCCCGAGCAGTATCGCAAGGAGCGCCATTATCTTGTAGAAAAGCACCTTGACAGAGGAGAGCGCCTGTATCGCCTGGAAGAACACAACTATCACAATTCCGTAGACGAAATATATTATGAAGACAGCTGCTGCGAAAGCAAGTCCTGATAGAAGGACTTTTCGCTTCTTATCAGGGTTACTAGTAAGGATGGCGACAAGGATCCACACAAGCACCGCATAGACACAAGGGTTTATCGCGTCGGTGGAGGCAAGCGAGATTATCTTGAGCACCGTCAGATCTGACTTCGAGTTTTCGCAGCTGGCGTTCACTGTTATGTTCTTGCCGCAAAGGATTATTTCAGGGCTTCCTGGAAGAGAAGAAAGATTTAGCACACTGAAATCTACCGCCCCACCATCGACAGTCGGGCAGAGATTCGGACCCAGGGCGATCTTATCCTCAAGATCAGTTATTATCGGAGAGTCTCCCTGAAGATAGCTGTCCTTGCCAAAGAGGATTAGGGGAATCGCTGCCCTGACGCCGTACTGCTGGGCATAATCCTGGAGCACAGGAGCGTTCTCCTTGACATCATTGATCTCGTACTTTATCAGCACCAGGTTAGGAGTCTCGTTGACTATGCGCTCAATGGCAGGCTTGGCCTTTGCACAGTGCGGACAGGCACTTCCTGTGAAGTATACTGCGCAGACAAAGCCGTTCTCTGAGCTGTTCTGCGCAGAGGCAAAACTGGCGCCCAGCGTGATCAGCAAAGCGAATATGATGAGCATCCTTGAAAGATTCACTTTATCACCCATTCAGGACAGGCTTGCGGAGCATTATTTAAAGTTTATTATTCATTGCTCCACGGATCATATGCTTCTGGCTGGCAGCAACCTTATCCTCACTATCTCGCTGTCGGAACCAAGCCTCATCGGAGGACCCCAGGTGCCTGCGCCTGACGACACATAAAGATATGAATCATCGGTCTTCCTCAAGCCATAGACAGGGTTCTCTGTCATCATCACCAGAAGGTTGAAAGGGAATATCTGGCCTCTGTGGGTATGGCCTGAGAGCATAAGGTCAACACCTGCTGCTGCCGCATCCTTGTAGCCAAAAGCCTTGTGGTAGAGAAGTATGCTGTATGCTGAGCTGTTGAACCCTGTCTTGTTAAGCTCTTCAGTGACGTATTTCCTATCATCAGAATCATCGAGCCCGATAATGTCAACCCTGTCAGAGCCCACCTCGATTGAGGCCACGCTGTTCCTAAGGAGGGTGATGTTCTTGCCTCTCAAGAGATCCTCGACTGCGGCGATCCCTGCGTATCGCTCGTGGTTCCCCATGACAAAGAAGACCTTTCCGTGGAGCTTTCCGAGCGATGAGAACTCGTCCGGACTCAATTCATACCTGCCATCAATCAAATCCCCTGTTATGACCACTATGTCAGGGTTCAAGGCGTTTACCCGGTCAACTATCTTCTCCAGGCGATGGGCGCCATATATCGGGCCTATGTGGACATCAGATATCTGGACTATGGTGAGAGGAGAGACGATCTTTGATGATTCCAGCTCCAGCTCCTTGGTCTCGAGCCTTGTGGCGTTGGCTACGGCGAAAAGACTAAAAGCCAGGCCGATGCAAAGCAAGACTATCCCGGCCCTATTGATCGGGAATGACTTGAACAGCCTGAGAAAATCATACAATAGCGTGAAAGAGAAAAGGAAGAAGATGAAACCCATCCAAGACGCTGCGATGATGTATAACATCTTGACAAAGAAGTTGCCGAAGTAGGAGTAGGCTATGCTAATCAGCATGAAAGAGAACAATGATGTGACCAAAGCAGCATAGAACCACAGAGTCTTCCTGATGCCAAAGAACTTCGAGAACCTTATGAAGACATAATAATGTATGCTTCCATATACCAGCAGGAAGGTCGGGAGGAAAACCAGGAATCCTAGCGCGTGAGCCATGAAAGAGAGGCTCCCAAATCAGGATATAAAGGTTGCGATTCTGACTTTGACAAGATGGCTTCACAAAATTTTTATAGGAAGATTGAGTCTTTGACGCTATGAAAATAGCTATCTTCACAGATACATTCCTGCCGAGCGTCAATGGAGTCGTCACTTCGACGTTGAACCTTGTCAAGGGCCTTGCCTCACGAGGTCATAGAATCTGGATCATATGCCCGAAGATTCCTGGCACGCATAGGGAATTCTCATATCCGAACGTCACTGTTGTAAGGATAAGCTCAATCCCTTCGATGCTCTACCCCGGTCTCAGGATAACGAGCCTCATAAGCCCTAAGATAATAAGGCTTGTGAAACACAACGATATCCAGCTGCTCCACTTCACCGTGACCATCGGCCTCGGATTCCAGGCTATCAACATATCAAAGAAACTGAATATCCCGCTCGTAGGGACTTTCCATACTTTTTTTGCGGATACACAATACCTCAAGCATGCCCATCTTGACTACAAAAGCTTTGAAGAAATGGCATGGAAATTCTCGAACTGGTTCTACAAGCATTGCGACCTGATAACCACGTGCGCAGATTATACCAAACGGGATATGATCAGGAACGGCTGCGCAGACAATATCAAGGTTATATCGAACGGAATAAACACCAATATCTTTGACAACAAAGATGCCCCGAAGATGAAGAAGAGATATAATCCCAAAGGAAACATACTGCTCTTCGTCGGAAGGATAGCCTATGAGAAAAACATAGAATACCTTCTCGATTGCTTTGGGCTTGTGGAAAAGGCTATGCCGGATACGAAGCTGCTGCTGGTGGGCGATGGGCCGCAGAGGACTGAAGTGGCTGAGAAGATAAAGGACATGAAACTTGAAGGCAAGGTCATCATGCTCGGGAACATCCCGCACCATAGGTTCGTGACCTCAGGGATACTCGGAGCGACAGATCTATTTGTCACCGCGTCGGTCACAGAGAACCAGCCGATGACAATCCTTGAAGCCCAAGCCAATGGCATACCATGCATCGGAGTGAAGGCAAAGGGAGTGCCGGACCTCATCAAGAACAACAGGAATGGATTCACAGTCCCTGTCGGGAACAAGAAAGCGTTCGCGGCCGCTGTCGTGAAGATCCTGGGAGATGACAAACTACAGAAGAGACTTAGGAAAGGAACGTTGAGGATGATCAAGCGACACGACATCGGATACGTAATTGATGAATGGGAAAAGACCTACAACAGACTAATCGAGAGTAATAAAAGAAAGAAGAGAAAATAAAAAGAACGTTCTTGTTGCATCACGCAATCCCTTATTTATATGAAGTTGAAAAATCGTACTTTATATCTTTATCGTTAGTTATTTTCTTACCGGTGAAATCATACAGGATGGCCTTAAGCATCTTGCAAAAATAAATGAGCCTACCTTCGCGCTCGAATCTGCGCACAGAAGCGGTGACCTTTGGCGCAGTCAACACACCGTATCTGCCGTGATTTTTTGTTCTTAAAATGAAATCATTATCTTCTCCTACAATTATTTTCTCATCAAATCCGCCCGTTTTTTCAAAAATATCCTTTCTTGAAAGCATGCATCCAAAAGTCCGCGGATGAATTCGCTGCAAGGCCTTGATAAAGATATTTGATATGAAAAAAACAGCATAATCGATTACATTCTTGGAATCAGGGACGCACCACATCCCCGCACTGCCCAAATCTTTTCTAGCTACATATAGCATTAAACTCGATAAAAAGTTCTTTGGCAGACAAAAATCCGAATCCAGGAACAATATATATTCCCCGCGAGCTTTTCTCGCTCCTAAATTTCTTCCTTTTGCAGGCAGTCCGCCATCAACTATGACACAACCGTATTTTTTTCCAATCTTCCTTGTCTTGTCAGTTGAACCTGCATCACTCAGGATTAGCTCATAGTCATTGAAGTCCTGCCTCTTTATGGATTCAAGAAGTATAGGTAAGTATTTTTCCTCATTTTTCGAGATTATTATAATTGAAAGCGCGGGATTTTTTTTCATTTTTCCAAGCATCAGACACTATTCATATAAAATGATTAGTTTATATTGCTTTCGAATTATCTGCCTGATATGAGAAAGTTTTATAAAACCACGAACCAAGAGGAGAGGAGAGAGGTGGACTTTTGGACATTACCCTGATCGTGCTCATTATGCTGGGTGTGATAATAATATACTTTGCGACAACATTTATTGGCAAGGCATTGGGCATATTGGTGAAATGCACCTTGCTGCTGATAGTCCTGCTGGCCATTCTCATAGTGCTTGCCAAGAAGGACCTTGATGGGCTGAGCACAGGCCTTGTGGAGAGCAACAACACATTCTTCCTCTACGAAGGCAGCAGGCTCCACACAGCGATCACCCTCAAGCCGGCGGTCAATCGCACATTCACACTTGAGAGCTTTGGCTATTTCACCAAGGGAGAGCTCAAGGCGATGGAGCAATCATTGAACAGCAAGGACTATGCCCCGCTCCTGGGAAGCAATTATAAGCTGTTCATCCTGACCCCAGCGGCTATCAACAGGCCTTTCAAGATCAACCTAGGGGTGGACCTGAATGAGAATGATACCCTGCAGATGCTTAGAGGGGACAGGCCTTATCTGGTGGTGGCTGCCAAGCTCAAGGGCGAGTATAACGGCTCAAGCGCAGAGAAGATCGAAGCAGCCCTCAGGGATGCCTATGGCGATGATGAGAAGATAAAAGGCTACCTCTTCGCGGCCATGCTGATAAATTATCTCCAGCTAAAGGACATATCACTGATCAAGAGCGTAAAGGACAAGGAGCTTGTGATCTATCCAGAAAGCCTCAGCTTCAAGATGGCGAAGTATCTTCCGATAATCTGAGCAGAAGGATTTGCAGCAAATCATGTTTTTGAGTAAAGTTTTTAAAGAAAGCAAGGAATAATAATCTCGAACCTATTGGTGATTAAAAAAAGAGGTGGATGATTGGGCATCTTTGATGTTTTCAGGAAAAGGCATGACGAGCCGGATATGACTGATTTCGGCACAGAGCTTGGCAGCAGGCAGATGCCTGAGCAGGGAGATCCTTTCGCCCCTCAGCCTACAGGGCTTGATACTCCCCTGGGAGCGCCTGACCAGCAGCAATCAATGGGATTCGGGATGCCTCCCCAGCCTCAACAGCAGATGCCCCCGCAGCAACAGAAGCAGTTCACTCCTGAGGATTTCGGCTTTGAGAAAGTCCCCCAAAGCCAGCAGCCAAGGGGATCGGGATCCTTCGGCGGCAGCGTCTCTGAGATAAATTTCGGCAAGGACCTTGAGATAATAAGCGCAAAGCTTGACTCCATCAAGGCAGAGCTTGACAGCATGAACCAGCGCCTGAAGCGCATCGAGAGGATCGCAGAGGAGCCTGGCAGCAGCAGGAAGGACGCCTGGAACTACTAGGAAAAGGCCATATCTCTTGTTCTATTAATCCTAGAAATGATGCTTCTCATAATGAATCTCTATCTTTAGCAATCCTTTCTGCAAGAATACCAACAACACTACGCCAATGACATTCAGCAGTATGTCCAATGCCAGCTTGAGATATACGCTGCTGAAGCTGAACAGCCCTAGAAAAGGGGTTATGATGCTAAGAGTGAGGGCGTTCCACATGAAGAGCCAGTAGGAGTTAGAGCTCAGGAAAGTCATCACTCTTTTGAGATGGGTATGTATAACATGCTGGAAGCTGAAGAACAAAGAGAGAAGGATGAAAGTCATCATAAGACCCAGAGATATATAGGTAGGAGATGGAGGATACTTGTTCAAGTACAGATACTCTCCTATGCCAAGGCCGCTGTAGATCGCAGACACCAGAAGAAAAAGCCCTATGGAAAAGAAAGTAAGACGCAGCTCTTTTTTCAGGCTCGGATGGTCATTATAGAACTGCTCTAAAAAGAATCCGATCATGTATACCATGCTCCAGCCGACGATAAAGGATATGGCCAGGAAAGCTACAGAAGCAGATGATGCAGAAGCCATTGGCGCACCAAAATCAAGGGTATTAGTCGGATTGATTTTGAAAAGAGCGAAGGATAACAGATAAGCTGCTACTGCAAAGCTGAAAAGGACCGCCTTCCTGGAATGGTCATATAAATATTTCAGGAAAGGGAAGAGCAATGTCATAATCAGCATAAGCAACACCAGCCACCCGAAGCCTATGCCTCCAATCATTGAAAACGAGAGCAGAACATAGCTCCAAGACAATTCTATCAACTGTACGTTAAAGATCTGTTTTATCAGGAAGTGAAAAGAGAAAAATACCGCCAGGAATATCCACCAAGGAAATAGCAATCTTTTGACTCTCTTCTTATAGAAATTAGTGAGATCAGCCTTGTTCAGCGAGAGCTGGCCGTGAGCCATATACAGGCTGAAGCCAGAACAAATTATGACGGTCACCACAGAGAACTGCAGGAAATCTCTTAAAGCGAAAAGGCGCGGAATCGATGTATATTCAGTCCATATCGCGTTATCATGCCACGCCAGGATATGAATAACGATTATGGCAAGAATCGCCAGGCCTCGCAGGTAATCTATCGCTTCAATCTTGTTCTTCATGATAACATCTTTGCTGCAGGGATTTATAAATTTTGATATGAAAATGGCAAATAAGACTTCAGTAGAAAGATTTTTATTATGATAAACCTCAACACAACCCATGAAGCCTTCAACAAGGAACTTTATCATCCTGGCTGCTCTGGTGATAATAGACCAGCTGCTGAAATTCTGGGTCTCAAGCGCAAGGCCATCCATCGATGCAGGGATATTCTCGTTACGCTACGTCACTAACACAGGCGCCAGCTTCGGGATGCTGCGCGACAATAACACAGCCCTGATATTCGTGAGCCTCATGGTGCTCGGCATCATCATGATGAATGTCAAGCACATCCAGCGAAAGCATGAACTTCCTATGATACTCATCATCTCAGGATTAGTTGGCAATCTCATCGATAGGATCTTTCGCGGATTCGTAGTTGATTTTCTTGACCTCCATTGGTGGCCTGTCTTCAACCTGGCAGACAGCTGCATAGTCATAGGGGCGGTATGGCTCGCAGCAGCAGTCCTTCTAGAGAAAGATGAGAAGGAAGATAAAAGTAAAAAACAATCTACTGAGAAGAAAAAACGATAAGGAAAATATTATCAGAAAATTAGAATAAGAAAACTTCCGAATCAGAACTCATCCATCTCTTCGAGCTTGCTGAGATAGCCGTTCTTCTTGAGCCAGTCAACCTGGAGATTCCTGTACTTGTAGATGATGTCCCCTTTCTCGTCGCCGCCGAACTCCCAGGGCTCAACGAGCACGAGATCTCCTTCCCTCACCCAGAGCTTTCTCTTTAACCTGCCTGGTATCCTGCAGATCCTGGTCTTGCCATCAAGGCATCGAACGTTGCACCTGCTGCCGCCTAATCGCCTGTCAAGGATCCCGAGAGTTTCATTATCTCGGGGAGTCCTGACTCGGAATATCTCCTGGCCTTCCTCTCCTGACCCTGCAGCAGAGGTGGCTGATACCTCATCATTTGATTCTCCCATTTTGGGGAAAGAAGAGATGATTGTTTATATATGTTGCTGTTTATAGGAGAAAAAACATATTCTATAAAAAAGCGGATCATATGGTCTTATCAGATCACAGGCACATCGTGCTCTGATTTTATTCCGTAGATGAACATGTAGTTCCAGAGAAATCCTCTCTTGCGCTCGACCTTCACAGAGAAGCCCGCCTCCCGGAATGTCTTCCTGAGATTCTCCTCGTCAGAGAGCCATTCCTTGTCAGGCAATATCTTGAAGAAGTTGACATACTCGACAAAGCAGATCCTGCCGGACTCAGGCAGGATGCGGTGCATCTCCTTAAGTATCTTCTTTATATCCTGCATGTAGCTCATGAACCCGACGCTGAAGATGGCATCCACATTCAACACCGAAGGATGCACCCTGTTGACCTGGTGCTCATCATGTATAGGAGTGACCTGCTTTAGCCCTCTCTTATCCATACGCTTCTTCAGGAGATAGATGTTCTTCTTGCTCAGGTCGCTGGCATAGACTCTCCCAAGGGGGCCGACTGCCTCTGCCAGCTGCAACGTCAGGGTCCCGACACCTGAGCCGTATTCAAGCACCGATTTCTCATTGAGATCCTTGAAAAGATTTATTATCTCGCGCCTTATGTGTCTCGGCAGGAGTATGTTCTCAAGCCACAGCGAGAGATAGGCGAACCTATTTGAGAATCCAGATATGGCGTCAGGATTGTAGAAGAATATCATCAACAGGTATATGGGCACCCCAAAAAACACAAGAGATATTATTATCCTGAAGATAGTCACGGCGCTGGGATCGGTTGTCAGCCAGACACAGATGACCCCGAGATAGAGCAACGAGAGAAGCACAGGCCCAATGTTGCCAAAGATCACCTTGAAGCTCCTCTTAGCATCAGGCATGCGCCTCCTCATGATGGGGACTGCGAGGAGGACTGAGATGTACATTATCAAGGCCAGCGGGGTGAACATGGCTAGCAACACCTTGTACTGGCCGAAGCCTATTATTATTATCAGGATGGAGACCACTGCCTGGAATATTATGGCATTATGGGGGGTTCTCCTCTTCGGATGGATGGCTGCCAGCTGGCTGATGAAAACCTTGTCTCGTGCCATGGCCAGCAGAAGCCTGGGTGTCGATGTGACAACGCCCATCACTGATCCCAGCAAGGCCAAGACCACTCCCATGGCGATTATCCGCGCCCCTGTCGCCCCAAGCACTACCCTGGCGACATCGGTGACCGGAGCCGATGAGTTGACAAGGAGATGCCAAGGGATTACACCGAGAGAGACAACTGCTATCAGAAGGCCGAAGAGCCCTGTGACGATGGTGGTTATCATCAGAGCCTTGGGAATCACGCGCTCAGCATCCTTTGTCTCCTCTGCAAGGAAAGAAGCTGCCTCCCAACCCATCAATGACTCAAGCATAAAGAACAACGCCACAAAGAGCATAGGCCACGACCCTGACATGAAAGGGGTGAAATTAGCATAATCTATCTTCAGGAATCCTGGGATTATTATCGACAGGAAGAGGAGAACTGTCTCGACAGCGAAAACCATCAGGACAGCGGCGCTGGTATCGACTCCCATGAATGCTACTATATTCAGGACGATTATTACAGCGATGGCTATGGCCATCCTGGGAATGACCCCCACCTCGGGAGGAAGCAGATATCCAAGAGCAGCGATTATAAGGACAGGAGTGGCAATGGTGGCCATGAGCCAAGAGACCCACCCTACGATGAATGAGATGAAACGGCCATAGGCCTGCTTTGAGAACTCATATACTCCTCCTGCGCTGGGGAAGAGCGCTATCAGCTCGCCAAAGCATGCAGAGACATAGAGCGAGAGAGCGAGCAGCAATGCCCATGCGATTATCACCCCGTTGCCGGAATAGGCTGCGCCCACGGAAGTGCCAAGGAACATTCCGGTGCCTACCAAAGAAGTCAATGTCAAGGCTATTATCGTGCCCATGCCAAGAGTCTTCTTCAGTTCAGCCATGGACAATATCTTGCCCTGGGAATATATAAATGATTCGGAATGATTAGAGAGTGGTTACGAGGATTATGCTAGAATTATAATGGCGCCGCAAGAGGCACTTAAGAAATACTTTTATATAAGCCAACGACATCGCTGATCATATGAACGAAAGAATATTTGTTATTGACTTCGCAGGAACCCTGATAAGGCCAGAGATAATAGAAGAGGCTAACAGGTTTAGGGCAAAGGTGCTCAGGAGAAGCCTTCCTTCGAAGGCAGAGCATTCCACGCCAGAGAATCTCTACAAGGCGAACAGGGAGTTCGTGGAGAAGCTGGTTGGCCTGAAAAACAACATGACAGTGCTCTACAGAGAGAATAATCTTGCGCTCCTAAACCTGACTGGAGAAGAGATGAAAAATCAGATAGCCACAAATCTTTTCCAGATAGGGATGTTCATGGCTGCAAAGAAGCACGGCAGGAATATATTCCCAGCAGGACTACTCAATCAGCTTCAGAAGATTCAGAGAGCAGGCTATAAGCTGGCGATCGTCTCAGGAGTCAGGACTGACATCATCTCAGGGATGCTTGCCATCACAAAAGCACCAATAAGATTCGATTATGTCTATGGCCAGCCACCGATATTGGGAGTGAGCAACGAGCAGAACCTGAAGGCATTGGCGAAGCATGGAACGATTGCTTTCGTTCTTGGAGATAAGCTCAGCGACCTTGAGGCAAAGAAGATGTTCAGCTGTAAGGCGATCTTCGCAAGATGGGGCCATGCCTCTGGCGGAGAGGAAAAGTTTGCAGATTACATGATAAGCAAACCAGGAGAGCTGTCAAAGGTGGTGCTGGGAAGATGAAGACCGTATTCATAGAGGCAAAGCATCCTTGCAAGGTTGAGCTTCCGCCAACGCTCGTCAGGGCGCTGCCTGAAAAGATCATGCTCTTCACCACAGTGCAATTCATCAGCAATGTCGATGCATGGAAGAAAGCCCTTGAAGGAACTGGAAAGAAAGTCACACTGATAAAGCCAGAGCATGCCAAGCATGATGGCCAGCTGCTGGGCTGCAGCATCAAGAGGTTCAAGGCGGATTTCGACGCATTCCTCTACGTCGGCGATGGATTGTTTCATCCGAAGGCCTTGATGCTGAAGAATGACAAGCCGGTGTTCGCCTATGATCCTTTCTCGAAGAAATTCTCAAAGATCGACGAGAAGGAAGTCGAGCAGATGCGAAAGAGAGCGATAGGAGCACTGACCAAGTTCATCGCAAGCAAAGAGATAGGAGTGCTGGTGAGCACCAAGCCAGGCCAGAACAGGATGAAGCAGGCCTGTGAGCTGGAGAAGAGATACCCTGACAAGAACTTCTATCTCCTGCTCTCGAACACCATTGACTTCTCTGAGCTGGAGAACTATCCATTCATAGAATGCTTTGTCAACACAGCATGCCCGCGCATCGCCTATGATGATTCTGAGAAGATAAGAAAGCCGATACTGAACATCGAAGACCTGGACTCTATCTCATCCCTTTGAGACAAAAACCTTTCTCTCATCAGCTATCTCTTTGATTGGATCATCCAAACCCTTGGTCACATGATCCAAAAGTATCACCTCGCCTGCTCGCTCATAGAGCCGATGCAAATCAGCAGTGCGGCGATTCCATTCTTCATTTGAAAGCTTAAGTGTATAAGCTGATTCGGCGTTTGCATGCAGCTGCGCCTCTTCAGTATGCTGCAGATGATGCTCTGCAAGCTTTGCACCAAACAAAAGAGTGAGGGCCAGAGCGCTAATGCCTGCCTTGAGAAGCCATCTCCGCCTTTCGGTCGCATGGCCTGGTTTGGATATCAGCATCGAATAGGACTGGGCGGTCAGGACCTGGGGGTCGATGACGTTGCTGTGCTCATTGATTATCCTGCCGAGTTTCTGAAGCAGAGAGAGCTCCTTGCTCAAATTCCTGGAAAATCTCTTGCAATGTTTGGAATACGCCCGAGGCCTGACTGATCTCTTATCAGCAAACACCTTACGGAGGAATTTCCTTTGCCTCCTAAGAACATCAATGAACGGCGGCGTGAACGTAATCTTGCTACCTTTCAATATTCGGTTGAAATTAATAAGAAAATCGCTTATCATGACATAATCCCTCTCAGATTCGGGATTGAGCACGCCAACAGACCTCTCACGGTCAACTATCCTCTTCACGATCTTAATGAGTTTTATCATCGATTTCTCATCATCCAAATACTTGGAGTAGATGCTTATCTGCTCGTCCAGGAGCTTCATCTCCTCAGCCATCTTCCTCTCAAAATCATCGAAGCGGCTGCTCTCCATCATCTCAAGAAGCTCGAATTTCCTCTTAAGGACGCCTTCCTGCCATTTAGCATCTTGGATTATCCTGTCGACAACTTTGCATATGAAAGAATTCACAAAGCTCTCCTCACGTGCGAGATCCATGACCTGCTTAGGATGATTCGTTTATATAAAATTATCTAAATCGTGTCTTGGCAAGCGAAAAATTATTAAACGCGCTTCCTATAGAATAGCCTCATGGCAGAACCAGATAATCTTGATGCTGAAGAATCAGAGGGCTATGATGCCTTGAAGATCATCGATCGCGTGATTGCAGGCAGGAGAGAAGCGAAATCATTCCATGCCAAAGACAGAAGAGCAAGGAAAGAATATCTGAAAAAGCCGGTCCCAGCGGTGAAAGAAAGGGTTCGCGAGCTAGAATCCCGCCAACTAGACGTCGCAGAGAAAGCTCTTTACATACTAAGGCATCTTGGCAAATGCAAGGTAAACTACGGCATCCTGTCAAAGCAGGAGATGCCTGTGCTTTATCCTGGAAAAAGGAAATACGATGCAGGGCTGAGAAAATTTCAGATAAGATATGACGCGGGGGATTTCAAGCTTGGCTTGTTCGCTGTGAACCCTAGCTATGACGACACTGGCTGTTTTGAGATAATCATCAGTGAAAAGAAGAAACCGGTAATGCCGCTCCTGGGAATGAGATTGCCTTTCAAGGTGGCCTGGCCAGTCCTCAGAAGCGAGGGCCTTAGCCACATACAATATTTCGACAAAGAACATGACGACGGAAAAATCATCTACACACAAGGTGGATTGCCGCCGATCAAAGATCTGCCTGCCTGGACCCAAAGAATAGATGCACTCTATAACATAGTCAAACAGGCAAAGAAAGAAAAAAGAGTCGAGGAGCTAAAAGACCCTGACAAATTAAAAGAGCTTCTTGAAAAAGCGGAACAAAATTATAAGAGATGAATCAGATTTATCTGCTCGCGTCTGCCTGCCTCTCGAGCTCGTTCTTCTTGGCGATGGCTGTGGACTCGAGCGACATGTTGTGCGCTGCTATTATCTCGTTGGCTATTGTCTGGGCTGCTCCTTTCTTTGAGTTGAAGCATTTCTGGTAGGCTCCCTGGGTGAACAGCTTCAGGACAAAGTCAACCCTTCGCTGCGGGCTTGACTCGACAGCCTTGGGATACCTTGCTCCACCGTACTCGATGGTGATGATCTCCTCTCTTGGAGCGGCGTTCTCTATGGCCTTGACAAACACCTCGATGGGGTTCTTCTTGGTCTTCTGCTCGATTATCTCAAAGGCATCCTCGACGAGTTTTGTCGCGGTCACGGCCTTGCCGGTGCAGCAGCCGCTGCTCTTGAAGTGCTTCTTTCCCTTGTGGCCTGGGTTCATTATCTTGTTGATAAGCCTCTCCACTATGAATGACCTTGACTTGTGGAACTGGCTGCCTGCATACCTGGCGCCTGTCTTGGGCGCAAAGACTGGGTTGACATTGATGTATCTTATCAATCCAGGGTCCTGCACTTTTATGGCCGAGCAGTCCCATCTGTTGAATGCTAAAATCTGAGTCATGATCTGTTGAGAACAGCCGACCATTTATAAAGGTTTTTGTTTGCGCAAAAGCATTATCCTCGCTGGTTGAGAAGTTTTATAAATATCCCGTTGTTCTTCATGTCTCGATGAGTGAGAAGAAATCTAAAGCAAAAACAGAGGAAAAGGCCGATAAACCAGAGGAGAAGAAGGCCAAGAAACCCTCGAAAAAAAAAGAATCAGAGCATGCTGCTGATCAGCAGAAGCAGGCAGAGAAGCAATCTGCAGAGCATCCTAAGCATGCTGCGAAGAAAGAAGAGGGAGAAGATCAGCGGAAAGAGCAGAAAGAATACAAAGAGCCGAAAGCTCCTCGCGTAAAAGAGGCTGAGCGCGAAGAATACATCCAGCCTGCCGTGAACATCGGCCTGGTGGGTCATGTCGACCACGGCAAGACCACGCTCACAGAGAAGCTCACCGGCAAATGGACAGACACCCATTCTGAGGAGATGAAAAGGGGCATAACCATAAGGCTAGGCTACGCCGATGTCATATTCAGGAAATGCCCTGAATGCGAAGGATATGACGCATACACGACGCTGCCAATCTGCGCCAAGCATAATATTCATACACATTTCTTAAGGAAAGTCAGTTTCGTAGATGCACCAGGACATGAGAGCCTGATGGCGACCATGCTCAGCGGAGCGACCATAATGGACGGAGCATTGCTGCTGGTGGCAGCAAATGAGCCATGCCCACAGCCGCAGACAAGGGAGCACCTGATGGCCCTCAAGATAGCAGGCATCAAGAACGTGATCATAGTCCAGAACAAGATGGACCTTGTCTCAGAGGAGAGGGCGCTCAGGAACTACAGCGAGATAAAAGCGTTCCTGAAAGGCACAGAGTATGAGAACTCTCCGATAATACCTGCCAGCGCACAGCACGGGATAAACGTCGATGTGCTGATAAAGACGATAGAGGATGTCATCCCGACTGTCCAGAGAGATTCTGGTGCAGAGCCGCTGATGCTTATAGCAAGGAGCTTTGACATCAACAAGCCAGGATCATCACCTGACAACCTGAAAGGAGGAATACTTGGCGGAGCGATAGTTCGGGGAAAGCTGAAGACAGGGGACAGGATAGAGATAAGGCCAGGGCTTATTGTCGAGGAGATGAACAAGACAGTCTCAAAGCCGATAATCACAACCATTGTTAGCTGCATGACAGGCGGAAAGATAGTCAACGAACTAGGGCCTGGAGGGAGCGTCGCAGTGCAGACAACCCTTGACCCGGGCGTAGTTCATTCTGACAGCCTCACAGGCAACCTTGTGGGCATACCTGGCAGGCTTCCGAAAGTATGGTATGACCTGGTGATGGAGATACATCTCCTTGAGCGCGTAGTCGGCAGCCATGAAGAGCTTAAAGTCGACCCTATCAAGCTCAACGAAAGCCTGCTGCTAAATGTCAACGGAGAGAAGAGCATAGGGTTCGTCTATGAGATCAGCAAGAACACAGCGAAGTGCAGGCTAAAGCTGCCATTGTGCGCAGATGTGGGAGATAAGGTCACTCTTTCTAGAAGGATAGACACAAGGTTCAGGCTCATAGGATACGCTTTGATAAAGGAATAAAAGGGCATCGAGGATGTCAAGCTATTCAGCAAAATAAGAATATTTAAAAATACCCGCCCATTACCACTCTTCAGGGGGTAATCATCATGAAGACTGGAAAAATAATCTTAAGCATTTTCTTCGCAGCAGTATTCTCATTGCTAGGAGCATTGTCGGCAGCAGCATATCCATATTATGCCTACGCGCAAGACTTTTACGATTACCAGCAATATAGCCCGTATTACACCTATGGCCCAACATTCTTCAGGCCATACAACAACATGGGATGGTATTCGCCGGGCGCAAACTACTACAGATACTATCCGACCTACAGCTACAGATACTACTACTCACCATCATACTTCTATCGTGGCTACCAGAGGCCGTACGCATACAACACATACGCGCCGGTATGGTCTGGATGGTAGAATAAACTATTTTGCTTTTAATATAATAGAACGAAGTCAGGGTGGGTTTAATCGGCAGGATCACAGTGAACAAAAGTATATCTGAATTCTCTAGTTTTTTGAAAATAACTGATGATGAGTTGG
>JAZDMG010000039.1:0-6170 GCA_043801165.1 archaeon | reverse complement strand
AAATAAACTATCATTTATAAACTTTTCAGTTTTGTAACCATTTCAAAGTTAAGATAGTGGC
Organism: archaeon; assembly: GCA_043801165.1. Taxonomy (GTDB): domain Archaea; phylum Nanobdellota; class Nanobdellia; order Woesearchaeales; family SM23-78; genus SM23-78. Next base: position 6,109 of record JAZDMG010000039.1, on the reverse strand, counting down.
ACTTTTGGGGCAAGAAGCACTAATGAGGCAAAGCCAGTTTTTGGCCGCACACAGTACTAGTCCACAAAATCTATGCCGAGCTCGTTTGCCATCTCGTTCTTTGATTCAATTATCTTTTTGGCGCCGAGAATCTGCACTGACTTTACTCCGGTAACTATCAGCATGGCACGGATAGTCTTTGCGAGGTCCTCATAAATCTGGGCTCCCCAGATGACTTTTGCATCCTTATCAAGCTTCTGGCTCACGGTCTCAACGACCTTTCTCGCCTCGTCAAGCGTCATGTCAGGCCCGCCTGAAACGTGGATTAATGCACCGGTTGCTCCCTTGTAGCTGATGTCGAGCAGTGGGTTGCTGAGAGCGCCTTGGACTGCCTCTTCTACCCTGTTGTTGGTGTCCGATGCTCCGACTCCGATGCTTGCCACTCCGCCTTCTGTCATGATTGCCTTTACATCTGCATAGTCTAGGTTGACCAGGCTTGGGATTGCGATTGTCTCTACGATTCCCTTGATCATTGTTGAGACCAGCTCGTTGGCGACTGCGAATGCCTGCTGCACCGGTAGGTTGCCTGCGATCTGGACCAGCCTGTTGTTGTCAATGACAATGACCGTGTCAGACACTTTCCTGAGCTGCTGGAGGCCGAACTCTGCCTTGTCCACTCTTGCTCTCTCTATCTTGAATGGCATTGTGACTGTTCCAATCACGATTGCTCCGATGTCCTTTGAGACCTGTGCTACGATTGGGGCTGAACCTGTTCCTGTTCCTCCTCCCATTCCAGCGCAGATGAATACCATGTCTGAGTCCTTCAAGGATTCCTTGATCAGGTTGATGCTCTCCTGGGCTGCTTCGGCTCCTCTCTCTGGGAATCCTCCTGCTCCAAGCCCTCTTGTGACATCTTTTCCCATCAGGAACTTTCGGTCTGCTTCTATCATATTGAGGTGCTGCTGGTCTGTATTGCATGCTATGATCTCTGCTCCTTTTATTCCTTTCTTGTAGAGCCAGTTGACCATGTTGTTGCCTGCTCCTCCGCAGCCAATGACTTTGATGTTGGCCTGCTTCACTTCAACTTCTTCGAAGTTGCTCTTTGCGCTTTGCTTTAGTGCGTTGTTCACGACGAAATCCATTTTTCCTTACCCCCTTGGTGTTGTTTTTTTTTGTTCTCCTTTTGTTTGACTATTTTTCCAAAGTATATCTTGGAAGATGATAATCTTTATAAATTCGGAGTGCTATCTCCACTACTAGAAGCCATACAAAATCTTGACGCCGAATCAGTTCGCCAAAACTGATTTCTCTCGTCTGTAAATCATTTATTATTGCTTAAAAGTTTTTGTTAACGCCAATAACAATAACTTTTTTCTTAAACTATTTAGGTATTAAGTTATATATAAATATTGTGGTTCTCCAAACTATATGTTATTTGTTGAAATTGGCGCTCTCCGTCGATTTAAGAGGCGCGCTCCCACAGAATGGTCTTTTTGTTCGGGAACAAATTCATGCTTGACATCTGGGTGAATTGTGCGGGCTCAAGCACAAGCTCGATTATGTTGAAATTATACTTCTCCTTGATCTCGCCTACCTTGTCTTTTATGGTCTTGGTGTCTATGCCTGTCCCAAGCACGATTATGTTGGTTTTGTCCTTCTCTTCCTCTCCATGCATCAGGATCATGACAGCTCCTGCCAGTTGGCTCACGGTCTCAACAAACTCCTCTAGGATCGTGCGCTTCTCTTCGAACAGCTCTGAGAGCAGCTTGGTGTTCTTGTTCTGGCTTAGGGAATAGAGCTTGGTCTTCTTGATATGGATTTCCTCTATGACGCCGATCTGCTTGAATTTCTTCACAATCCTGAATGTCGTAGCTACAGGCACCTTGGTCTTCTTTGCGATCTCGCGCAGATAGAACTTATCTGTATCATCGTACAGGAAGAGCTTGAGTATGGCCAATTCCTTCCTGTCAAAGAAATCATCAAGGATGTTTCTGGAGACCATAAGTTTTTATGTTGGCGGAAACTAGTATTTAAATTTTTTCAATTATGGAACATTGTTCCCTTTTTGGAATGTTATTCTTGATTTGTTCGTAAAGATAATCAGCAAGATGAAGTTCGTATAATTTTACTCGGTTTGCTGCGACCTATAAAGCTCCTCTACATAATCAATCTCAGAAACATTGCTCAACCCCTTATCCTCCCTTAGCCTGATGAACCTTGGGAAGCGAAGAGCATAGCCGCTGCTATAGCTTGGGCTCTTCTGAATCTCTTCATAGTTGATCTCAATCACAACCTTAGGCTTAATGATGACCCCCTTGCCATCCTCTTCTATTACCAGCGGCTTGAGAAGGTTGGTGAGCTCCTCAAAGGAGACGCCCTCTTCCTCCAGCTCTTTGAGGCCAGTGCCTACCTTGCCTATTTCAACAAACTTTTCTCCCTTCCTGCAGGCAAGCGTGAATGAAGTCAGCCAACCGCTTCTCTTGCCGTTTCCCCATTCAGCGCCAACAATGACCAAGTCAAGTGATTCCATGACCGGTTTGACCTTGACTCCGAATCCTACTCTTCTGCCTGGCTGATAGATGCCTTCAAGGTTCTTTGCCATGATCCCTTCCTCACCAACAGCCAGGGCTTCACGATAGAATGCCTCTGCTTTATCAAGGTCAGCTGTTATGATTTGTTTGGCAACTATGAGCTTTCGCGGATGCTCCTTTATGATTCTCTCTATCAGCTTTCTTCGCTCATTGAAAGGCATCTTCAATACGCTTCTTTCTCCAAGGAACAATATATCGAATATGTTCATCTCAACAGGGAAATCTTTAGCCATCTTATCTATGTCATGCTTCCTCTTTATCCTTTGGGATACTGATTGGAAAGGCAGGTATCTGCCTGTCTTAGGATCATAGCCGACCGCCTCAGCGTCAAGTATGGCCTTGTCTGCATCAACATATTCCTTGATATATTTCACAACCTCAGGGAACTGCTTTGTGACATCCTCGAATCCTCTGGTGAAAATCTGCACAACATCTCCTTTCTTATGGATCTGCATCCTGAAGCCGTCATATTTGTATTCAAGGGCGCATGGCTTGCCTACACGCTCAAAGGCATCCTCTAGGTTTTTTGCCTTGGGATATAGCATCACATTGACAGGGTTGCCTGGCTCAAGGTCAAGATGCTCAAAGGCCTTCTCGCCTTCCTTCATTATCTGCCTTGCGACATGGCCGAAGTCACCCTTCAGGTCAAAGGCATTCTGCACAGCATCTGAAAGCCTGTTGTATTCTTCCCTGTCCTCTGGAGTGATTGATTTTGCTTCATCGTCATAGTGGATCTTTGCCTCTTTCTCAAAGAAAGCCCACACAATGGCATCCCTGACACTGCCATCGCCCACGCCTACGCGCAGATCCTCAAGCACGGACCTTATTATGTAGCGCGCCTCCAGAGGCTTTGCGCTGGAGAGAAGCTCTGCGATGTTCTTCACCTTCTGGTCAACGCTTCCGCTGCCCTCAAGGCCTGGCAAGGCCCTTATATTATTGAAGACTTTCTCGACCGTGATGTCCTTTGAGAATAATGTTGCCTGGCTCTTGTTGGTGACAAGCTTCTCAGCCACCCTTCCCAGGTCTCCAATCTTCTTCCATTCTATCTCAACCTTGTCTGCGGCAGTCCCTGTGGCTATGCTTATGGCCTTTATCACGAGCCTGTCGCTCACGCCGAGCTTAGTCTCATCCCATAGCGGGAAAAGCCTTCCCTGGATCATCAGGACGATGCTTTCTATGTCATCCTCTTTCGTCTTCTTGAAGAGCTTTGATATTATGAATGTCTTCTCCAGGCGCTTGCTGGTCTTTTCCAGCGAGTCATATATCTCGGCTAGCTCAGAATACTTCATAGCATGGTGATATCATGCCCTGTTTAAATAATTTTTTATGGGGCTGTATGAAAATATTGGATTGCAAAAATATATAAACAAGTGATTTTCTAGCTGGCTCATCATGAACGCAATCGATCTGCCATTGATAATCCAGATATTTGTGCTACTCAATCCGATGGCCTCATTTCCTTTCCTTGTCTCTGCCTATGAGCACAAGCTGAATGTCAGGAATATAGCTGTCAAGGCAGTGCTTGTCGCCCTGATAGTTGCATTGACGATATTGTTCATCGGTCCTTACCTGTTCAACATCTTTGGCATCGGCATAGATTCTTTCAGGATAGCAGGCGGAGTAGTCCTGCTTCTCCTTGGCGTCGAGATGGTCAGGCCTAAGAAGGCAAAGGCTGTTGACAAGGAGAAGGTCAAGGTCAATAGCATAATCACTCTCATAGCCACGCCCATGCTCACAGGCCCAGCCACCATATCATTCATAACGCTGAAATCATATGATATAGGCAAGATGACCATGCTTACCAATTTGCTGCTGGCATTCTTCCTCCTGGGGATTGTCTTCTTCCTTTTCTCTGTCTTCATAACAAAGATCAACATGAAGATAATAGACATAGCCTCCAGGGTCATGGGACTTTTCCTCACCGCAGTGGCCATTGAGATGATGGCCAAGGGCATCGAGGGCATAATACGTGCATATGTGGGCGCGTGATTCATTAGTTCTTTTTTTAGCCTCAGCCGCTTTTTCTTGCAAAAAATATTTAAACCATCATCTCGTTCCTGGAGCCATGGGGTTATTCGATAATGTTCTGAGGGGCGGTGAGAGCCTGATCAAGAATGAGGAGGCGCTTGACTTTGAGTTCCTTCCTAAGGTGCTTCCTTTCAGGGAGAAGGAGCAGCGTTTCATAGCCGAGAGCATAAAGCCGTTGTTCCAGTCAAGGACCGGAAGGAATGTTGTGATATTCGGCCCCCCTGGCATAGGCAAGACTGCTGCTGCCAAGCACGTCATCAAGGACCTTGAGGATCAGCCTGATGAGATATTCCCTGTCTATGTCAATTGCTGGCAGAACAACAGCAGCTATAAGGTGATGGTAGAGATCTGCGACCAGCTAGGCTACAGGCTTGTCCAGAACAAGAAAACCACCGATCTCTATAAGGTCGTGGCCAGCATGGTGAACAAGAAGGCCGCTGCCTTTGTCTTCGATGAGATTGACAAGGCAGAGGAGTATGACTTCCTTTATTTCCTGCTGAATGATATCTACAAGAAGAGCATCTGCATGATAACCAATTTTGAGGAGTGGCTTGTGAATCTTGACACCAGGATAAAGTCAAGGCTCATGCCTGAGGTGCTCGAGTTCAAGCAGTACAATGAGAATGAGACAAAAGAGATCATGAGGCAGAGGATGGGTTATGCTTTCCCAGAAGGCGTGTGGGAAGACGCTGCCTTCAGCAGGATAGCCAAGATGGCCGCTGAGCTTAAGGACATAAGGACAGGACTTTTCATCATGCGTGAGTCTGCTCTCATAGCAGAGTCCCAGAGCAAGAAGAAGATCTCTCTCCAGGATGTGGAGCATGCCATCTCCAAGCTCGATCATTTCTCCATCAAGAAGAGCGCAGACCTTGATGATGATTCCAAGTTCATATTAAGCATTGTGAAGGATAACTCTGGCAAGAAGATCGGTGAGCTCTTCAAGGTATACGAGGGAAAAGGCGGCAAGCACGGCTACAAGACCTTCCAGCGCAAGATAGAGGAGCTGGATGATAATGATTTCATATCGACGACAAAGCAGACAGGCTCTGGCGGCAACACAACCATTGTTGAGAAGAAGCTGACTGATTTCTAGCCTGGTTGATTCCTGAGCTTTTATTCCTGATTTCTCGAAAGATTTAATAGTTGGATGCGCTTTACATTGTTCATGGCTATTCATCTCAGGAAGTCACGCGACGGATTGGAGAATTTCGATAGCCATGATATTGAGGAAGCCAAGAGGATAATCAGCGAGATGCCCGGATTTAAATTTAAGTATGGGCACACTTACTATGGGCCGAACGGCCAAGCGATAGGCTTTGGCATTTACAGTAGGCCCTACCATGTCCAGACACAGGAATTGAATAAGGATTTTTTAGTGCGAGGGTTCGCAAGAACCCTGCGTGGTCGAGCATAGCGATGCGAGACCCGCAGTGAATTGCGATGTCTTTACCCGAGCATGCGTAGAATAAGTTTTTTATTCTAGTTCTATCATAAAATTTGATGGGTGCATG
>JAZDMG010000027.1:0-32602 GCA_043801165.1 archaeon | reverse complement strand
CAATTCCTATGACTGATTCAAAATGACCTGCAGTTCCATCTTTTTTCCTAACATTTCTTATGAAACTTCTTGAATCAATTCCGACAATACTTACCATCTTAATCGTGATTTAGTATGAGTATATAATTTTTTCGTTAAAATTGTTCCCCTCGCCAGTCTGTAGTCGTTTCGTTGGCCATTAAAAATTATTGGAACTGACAATACATATACAAGAGTGCTTCGTTTTTCATCGTCCCGCGCTGCTGCGCGGTCTGTCGAATAACGTAAGAATAAGTTATCGTCGCTAAGCCTTCCTCTTCTCAATCAAATGCTTGTCTTGAGCCAAAGCCAAGAGCATCTTCTTCTTAGTCAAAAGGTGCGTCTGTGCTCCGTGTCCAGAAATCACCGCTTCGGAATTATTTATCGCCATCCTGAGGCAAACATCGAAGCTTTTCTTCATCATCAGGCCAGCAGTCAGTGTAGAAGCGAAAGCATCTCCTGCCCCTGTCGTCTCGACGACATGAAGCCCTTTCAGCGGATTTACCTTATAGTACATCTCGTCTTTATAAGCCAATGCCCCGTTCTTCCCGTCAGTAATGACCACCATCCCAGGTCCTAAAATCTTAAGCTTCTTGATGTTCACCTCAGTAGAATTCATCCCGACAAGGCTTTCAGCCTCTTCCTTGTTCAACACCAATAAATCAGCATACCTTACCAGATCCAAAGCAGTCTTAGTCTCGTTCTCCAATAATGTGGCTGAAGGATTGAAAGCGATCTTAACCCCTTTCTCCTTCGCAGAAGCAGCTATAGTCCTCATGGTCTGCAGGCTATCACCCAATAACGAAGACAGATAAAGCCACTTCGCCTTTATCTTCGAAGTCTTAACCTCTTTCAGCTTCAGCTCGCTGTTGCATCCTTTATAGGTCAGTATAGTCCTATCCTCTTCAAAAGCATCAAGAACAACAGAAAACCCGGATTCAGCTCCGCGAGCCCCTAAGAACTTAACTTTCTCCTTGCGAAGATTCTCCATTATCATCCTGCCATTAAAGTCCTTACCAACCTTTCCCAAGTACCCCGCGCTAAGCCCCAATCTAGAAAAGCATACAGCAGTATTAGCCCCGTTCCCTCCGAAGTTATGCAACAGTTCATTGATGATTATCTTGCTCCCGACAGGATATGAGATGAACTCCTGCCTCCGCTCCTTTGACCTTATATCAATCAATTGAGAATGCTCTGTGTGGGCGAAGACATCCACTGTATTGCTGCCCATAGTTATTACATCGAAGATGATGCTCACCTCAGAATCATTTATCTTTCTCAAACCCGACAAGGTTTTCCCTGGAGTGGTAGATTCCTTTCTCTGCATGGAATGCCTGTCCCCAGTCATAGGGAGACTTGAACTGGAGGTATTGCTTTATCGCAGAGTTCAGCTTGTAGACGGTCCTGTAGAGATCCCTCTTGTAGGAGTACATCTTGTCAAGGAAGAACCTCTCCCTGAACCACTGCTCGAAATGCCTGAGTATGGCGTTATCCTGCCAGTTGTTTTTATAGTCAAGCTGGAGCCATGCCTCTATCCTCAGTATGACGTTTACCTTGTTGGCCTTGAACTTCTGGCCCTTGTGCATAACCTCTGTCTTGCTCCCGTTCAGGGTCTGGTAATCGATCTTCAGGAAATACCTGTAATAGCTGTTCTTCTTAGGGGTCAATGTCGCTCTCCACCAGATGTGGTGCTCTCCTGAGCCGTCAGAGAAAGCCCTGTCAAGGTATAGTATCTCAGGATATTTGTCGCCGTAGCTGGACTCGAATCCTTCGTCTATGACCCATTCGTATATCCTCTTGTAGAGCTTCTTCAGATGGAGGACGTCCTGGGTCTCAAGTTCGAATTTGGCTGCCAGGATGTCTCTCTTGCCCACCTCTTTAGGCCTAAGCTTAGCGCAACCCATAGAATATGCTCTCGATTGCGAGTTATTTAAATCTTTTGAAAAAACGCATGTGTTTCTTGTAGCTCTTGAAGAATGGGTCTAATCTCAGGTCAGGCATCCTCTGCTTCTTAAGGACATGGGCTATCAGCCCTTCCTCGAAGACAGCGGCCATGCTCCTCCATGCAAAGTGCGATATCGGCATCGGGCTGCTCACAAGCTTTATCCTGTTCTTCTTGACAGCAGCTATGATGTCATCCTTGTTCTTTGCGCTGTCGACAAGCGTATAGGTCCTTCCGAATTCATAGAGCTTGTGGGCGTCAGATGTGCCCACGACAGGCTTGTTGTATCTCTTGGCCATCTTCAGCGCCCTGGCGTTCCCATTGAGGAACTTGAAGAAAGGGTTAAGCATGGCCCTGGTGTAGAAATGGCTGTACTCTATGGCGTCGAATGAGTCTATGTGCTTCATCAGCTTTCTGCCAAGGCAATGGCCGAAAAGAAAATAAGGATGAGGAGCTATCACAAGCGCAGAATCATCAAGCTTATCCAAGTCATCAAGTTTTTTCAGCCTGTTAAGGTCGTTGTTGCTCACATTCACAAGCACCACATCCTTACCCTGGATCAATGGCTCTGCGCCAGGGATGAGCAATATACCTTTCTTCCGGGCATAGTCCTTCAATGAGCTGTTGAAGAACACCCTGTTATGGTTGGTTATTGATAATACATCAAATTTCTTCTTGGCAGCCACCTTGATTAGGTCCCTTGCAGAATATGAGACGAACCCGTTGTCATAGGGGTCTCCGTTGGTATGGATGTGGAACTCTGCCTTTAGCATTATAGATCACGCAATCATTTTTACTATGGATACAGCCAACAGGCTGCCTAGTCAAGATAATCCTGCTTCCTTATCTTCTCAGGAAGATATCTCTCTGAGATGAAGCTTATGCCCTTTGACGAAAGAGCTTGGATCTCTACCTTTGCGCCGAAGTCCTTCATCATCTTGAACTGCCTCTGCCATTCCTTGTGCTTGACAAACCATTCATAGTTCTGCATCTGCTTGAGCCTTGATGTGTCCTGCTCTGTGAGCTTGATGAAGTGCCTCTTGAGATCAAAATTGATCACGTCGTCGCAGGTTATTCCTATGAATTTCACATTAGGTATCGCCATCTCGTCTGCCATGTGGGCCAGGCTTATGGAGCCGAACTTCAGGACTGAGTATATATACCATCCCCAGGGATCATTGTCTGCCAATACATATATGGGAAGGTTGTGCTCTGTGCTGAGCCTCTGGAGCAGCCTCCTTATGCCTCTTGTGGTCTGGCCCTGGGATGACATTATTATGCAGTTCTGCTTGTCCCAGAACTTATCCTCGTGAAGACGCTCCCAGACAGCAGCCTTCTCCATGTAGATGACATACTTAGCATCGACCCTCTTGAACTTGATGTTTTCCACGTTGCTTGGGATAGACCATCCTCCTGATCCTAGCCTTGACCAGTCAATGAGATCGCCTGAATCCTCCACCACAACCTTGCCTGCGACGCTTCCCATCTTGTTGGCGTTAACATTCAGGTTCTCCCTTGAGAATCCTGTTATGAGCTCCAAGTCCTCGATTGCCTTGTCTGACTCCTTCTGCTCATCAACCACGTTTATCTTGGTGTTGGGAATGGTCCTCTTGGCCATGTAGAACACGTCTCTCAGGCTTGCGTGCTTGCTCACGTCAAGGAGCACCTTGCAGATGGCAGCTATCTCTATTGTCTGGAGGAATTTCTTTGAATGGGCTACGTTGAAGAAGAATCTCTGGGCTGTCTTGTCTCCGAGGCCGATGGTCTTTGACTCCTTGTCATAGACTACATTGCTCAGCCCCCTGACAGAGAGCTCTATCTTAGGGCTCTCGCCTTTGTTGATGTCCTCTATTATGCTGAAGCCGAGCTTGATCAGCTCTTCCCTGACATTGCCGCCGTTCTTTCCGTTCTTCATCTTGAAATCGCCGGCGACAGATCTCACAGGAGCCTTCTCCTGCTTTGCTCTGGGCTCTACCTTGACATCTTTCTTCTGATCATTCTTATATCCTATTGGGAACACTGTCTGGATCTCTTTCTTCATCGCGTGCTCGTCCTTCTTAGGCATCATCAGTCATCAACTCCTGAAGATTCATCATCGTCATCCTTTGACTTTTTCTTCTTGACGCCGCCATTGCCATCTCCTTCTTCATCATCAGTTTCTCCTTTCAATGATTCCATGGCATGGATCTGGTTCTGGATATCATCCTTCTTTATCATATCCTGGAGCTTCTTCTCGATGGCATCCTTGCTTTCGCCCGTAAGCCTTGCCAATGAGTCGGCGACTTCGGGTATGTATCTCTCGAAGAGGTTGGCCCTTTCGAGCTGCCTGTGGACTTTGTATTTCTTATGTACATATGTCTGAAGCCTTCTTCCTGCCTCCTGCAATGCGAGCTTTATCTCATTGATGAGCTCAGGGTAATGGGCTATGGCCTCTTTTGATTCTGATGTGAAAGGCACCCAGACGCTGGCTATGTGCACAGCGATGGTCAGTGGGGCTGAGGGCAATGAGCCGTTGCTCTGGTCTAGGCCATAGGCTTTCCAGTTTGTCTGTGTCACACTCTTGAAGATGCTGCAGGCTCCCTGCTGATACAATAATGGCACTCTGTTGGCGAATCTTAGGAGGATGGCTGATTCCTGAGCAGGCTGGTTGCCTCCAAAGGCCAGGGCGACTTCCACCTGGAAAGGATTTCCTCGGTATACTTCAGGGCTCCTGCTGACAGAGGTGTAGAATTCTGCATTGACCTCTTTCTTCAGGCCTTTCTCAAAGAGCTCTTCTCCGATTGGGCTTATGCAGTCTGTCTGAGGGCTGATGATCTTGGTCTCCTTTATCGCCTTTATAAGCTTCTCAGCATCATCACGGCCTACCTTTTTAGGATTGGTATTGGGAGCGACCAATGCCTTGTCGCAGATATCCTTTGCAGTGCCTGAGCCAACCCTTGAGAACTCGTTTGTCAGGAATGACTGCGTGGTCCTGCACTCTGTGTTTGAGAGCATCTTGAGAAGCATCCCAAGCTCAATTCCATATGGATGGGGCTTTATCTCAACAGCCTGCTTCGGCAGCTCGTTAGTCGCCCTTGGAAATATTATCTGCTCTGCCTTTGGATTGACATAGGTGATTGTGACATGGGGATTCACTATGGCTGTCTGCTTCAGGTATTCGTCGACGCTCTGAACTCCTTTGAGATATGTCCCCTCAAGGTCAAGCTCGATCTTGGTGCCCTGCGGCTTCTCCCACTCTCTCTCCTCATCCTTGTAGATGACTGGCTTGTTGTTGGCAGTGTCAAGCCCCAGCTCATAGTAATGCGCTGGCTTGTTAGGGCCGATCTTTGATATTATCTTCGCAGGCCTGCCTGTCGTCAGCTGGGCGTACATTACGCTGGCGCTGATGCCTATCCCCTGCTGGCCTCTTCCCTGCTTGAGCCTGTGGAATTTGCTTCCGTAGAGCAGCTTGGCAAATACCTTGGGTATCTGCTCCTTGACAATGCCGGGGCCGTTGTCCTCGACAATCACCCTGAAGCGGTCATTGCCCATGTCTATGAGCTCGACATTTATATCAGGAAGGATGCTCGCCTCTTCGCAGGCGTCAAGTGAGTTGTCGACAGCCTCCTTCACAGCAGTCAATAATGCTTTTCTCTTGTTGTCAAAGCCCAGCAGATGCCTGTTCTTCTCAAAGAATTCTGACACAGAGATCTCTCTCTGCTTCTTTGCCATCTCATCTGCCTTGGTCTCAGACTTCTCAGAAATCTTCTTCTCTGGCTTCGCTGCCCTGACCTTGCTCTCTTCCTTCACACCCATGATATCACTTATGATAACCCTTTAACTTGGTTTTCTAAGGAGAAAAAGGCGGGAAGTTATTTATAAAGGTTTGCGTTTAGACGGGAAAAAGATCTCAGAACCCTCTCTGCTCCTGGCGGATCTTCCTTCTCTGGCCCTCGAGCCATTTGAAGACGGTTGCGTGCATGCTGCCCTGGATTATCATCTCAACAGCTCTCATGGCATTGGCCACCTCTGAACATTCTCCGAGAATACCGATGGTCTTGCCGTAGACGCTTATGGATGTGTTGGTCAATGACTCCATGGTCTTCCTGGCCTTGCCTTCTGTGCCTATGAGCCTAGACCTGATCCTGATCAGCTTGTTGGGGCTGTCCATCCCATAATCCCTTAGGTTGATTATCTCAAGCATGTAGTCTGGCTTCATGAGCAGCCTTGCCACTTCAGGGCTGAAGCCTCGTGATATCGCCTTCACAACCTCTCTCAGCCCATAGAGCTTGATGGCGTCAAAGCCAGCAATGGTGACATCGCCTTCCTTTGAGTCGACCATGATCTTCGCAGAGGCATATTCCTCGAGCTCTCTCTTATCCTTGCCTTTCACTCCGATGAGGGCAGCGATGCGATCCTTTGGGATCTTCAGCAAGTAGGAGTACTCGTTCAGGCCGCCGTTCATCTTTGAGTCAACAGGAGCATCATCGTACTCAATCTCAGAATCTTCGTCCAGGATGCCTTTCTTTTCCTTTGTTTCCTGCTTTTTCTTGGCCATGCACTCTTAGAATCCTGATTTTTTTATAAATGTTTGCCAATGCCGGGTCGGTTGTGAACCCACCAGAAAACAATTATTTGCCTATGATATGCCTGAAAGCTTCATCCTCATCAGCCTTAAGGCCTTGCTTCCTGAAGTATTTGCAGACATTAGTGATATCCCTCTTCAGGAACTCAATCGCCTGGGGATGCTCCAGCATGGTGGATTGGCTGAAATCAATGAAGACAGGCTCCTCCTCAAAGTTGAGTATGTTGAACTCAGAGAGGTCTGCGTGCACAAGCCCTATGCCATAGAGCGCCTTGATGTCCTTGATTACCTTATCAAAGAACTTCTTCGGGTCTGCCGGCGGGCTGTCCTTGAGCTTGGGAGCAGCATCCTTCCTTCCGATGAACTCCATCAGCAGCACCCCTTCCTTTATGGCGATAGGCTTAGGCACCCTTATCACTTCCCTTGCCTTGAGCAGGTTCCTGTATTCGCGCTGTACCCAGGCAAAGATGATAAGCCTGCGCCGCTTCTTGAGGCCATGGAACCTAGGGTCAGGGATGAGATAGCGGTACATGTTGTTGAAGTTGCAGTTCTCGACACGGTAGATCTTAGCTATTATCATGCCGTCTTCCTTTGTGGCAGAGAACACATTGGCTTCCTTGCCAAGGGCAATCGGGCTCTTGAGCTCATCGAAATGGCCCTGGCTCCTCATCTTCTCGAGCACCAATAGGGTCGACTGGTCAAAGACATTCTTGAAGACCTTCCATTCTTCCTTCTGTGTCGGCATGGCTCTATGGATTAGAACAGAGTATAAAAAGTTAGTGGCTGATAATCAAAACATAAAGAAAAATTATAAATTGTTCTGTTGGTTTTTCACTCACTGCTTCTGAGCGTAAGTCAATCTTGATTTATTCAGCGAAACCATCACTTCTTCATGCAGTCTAATCTTTGACTCTTTGTGTTCTACTCTATCATCAAGATACTGATATTGTACCATCGCACTTAAACCGATAATAGTTCCGATTGCTCCGCACGAGGTTGTAACTAGCAAATCTCCTCCTAAAGCAATCCCGATGCCTAAGCCTAGCGCGCCAAATCCAATAGGGCCTATACCGCTATATGCCCTGTTTTTAAGACGCTTCATTTCTGCAGCAAGAGCATCTCTTGAAGCAATGTAATCAGCAAGAATCATCTGGCCTGCGTTTATCATGCAATCTATTGATTTCTCATCGCCAGAAAACACTAGCTCATCTAATCCTTTGTGTTTGTCTAGTACTACACGCTTGTAATCAAATTCTTCGAATGGAAAAACATTAGCATTAGCTAGAACATGATAAAGAGAATGATTGACCGTCCTTGCAGCATGGCCAATCAGGTTGTTGAATATTTTCTCATAATGCGCTTTGCCTGCTCCCGAATCCAAAGGAATCTGGCTTATCAAAGACGGAAGAACATATACCATGCCTTCTTTGTGAAACTCAATGCCTTCTTTTCGAAGCTTCTTAAGGTTACGTACGGCAAGCAATTCATAAACAGTATCAAGATTTCTATCTAGAGAATCAACGTATCTGCGTTCAGTCACAGCTTCCATAATCCTTTCTCCAAAACAATAGTTATAAAACCTCACTTTAGAGTGGATAATTAATATATATAACTTTCGAAAAACTCATCAGGGATTTCGCAAATGATTTCGATTAGAGAGCGAAATCTGAAGATATCTTGAAGAGCATCTGGGCTGCTATCAGCTCATTCTCTGCCCTTGCTAAGTAAAGTTCGGCCTGGCTTGACATAGATTTTTCCCAGCATATCAATATATTGCTCTAGGCCGTGAAAGACTAAAGAGCCCCTATATATTTGCTTCCCGAGGTTTTCCGAATTATTCTCTAGCATTTCCGTAAATTCTTCCCTTGTGAATACGTGGGCATCAATCTCCATTAGCTCTCTTCGTTTGACAGTCTCGACAAAAGGCCTAAATTCAATCTTTGCATCATCATTTTCAACAATCACTGCAATATCTAAGTCAGACTTCTTGCTCTCTTCGCCCTTGGCATAGCTGCCAAAAAGGAATAAGATAAAAAACTCTGTGCATTCCAAACCCTGCTGAACCATCTTGCCTAAAACCTTTCTTGCATCCTCAGGAACCTTTCCTTTGTCATCTTCCAGGCAAAGCGCAAGATAGGCTCTTGTGAGGCTGTTTTCAAGGTTTAACGAGTAGACTGTGACGTCTCCGAATAGCTCTGTCTTGATCAGGCTCTGTTTTTTGAAGGCAGAAATAGCCCTTTGCACCATGCTGTTTGACTTCTGCCTGCTCTTCTGCTTGATCTCCTTGAACGTTAGTCTGCTAAATAAGTCTTTTCTAAAGACAGACAATATCTTCAACTCAATCTTCGAAAGCATTTTAATTACCTAAAAATAAGTATTTAATTACCTAATGATAGGTGGTATTTAAAGTTAATGGAAATTCTTCAAACTGAGGGGAATACTGTAAAAGAGCATCAATAACTTTATATATCTGTCCTTCTTTCAGTCCATTTGGTCTAAAAATGGGACATCAACAGATAAAGGAATTGTTTTTTGAGAATCCTAACAAAGATTTCTATCTTCGCCAGATCGCAAGGTTGACAAGGACTCCGAAGACAACTGCTGCTTCGTCGCTAAAAAAGCTCATCAAAGAAAAGATTGTCATAAGAAAGAAAGACGAGCCTTTCGACAAGTACAGGGCCAACGTCGAGGAATCCCTTTACAAGTTCTACAAGACGCAATCCATATTAGAAAAGATCCATAAGTCAGGCATCATCGATTACATAGTCGAGCAAACTCATCCAAGAGTCATCATCCTCTTTGGCAGCTGCGCAAAAGGAGACTATGACACGACCAGCGACATCGACCTGTTCATCCAAGCGCCGGAATCAGATCTGGATTTCGAAAGGTTCAAGCTAAACCATGAGATTAATCCGATGTTCTATGAGGAGATTATAAATATAGGTCCTGACCTCAGATGGAACATCCTCAATGGGATAAAGATTTACGGGTTAGTGAGATATGATAAAGCATTTGGATTACTCAACGTGCATAAGAGAGCACTTGAAAAAAACTGATAATGATCCATTCAAGATAACCAGCATTCTAAGGATGGCTGATGCGAGGCTAAGAACAATAGGCCAAATCGCAAGGGATGAGCATTCTGCTTCTATTATCGTAGAAAGCTATTATGAAATCATAAAAGAACTGCTAGTTGCCCTTCTGTTAAAACACGGACTTAAGTCATCCAATCATGAATGCCTCATCTCTTTCTTCAAGGAAAAATTTCCTAATTATGAATACGAAGCAAACATAATATACGACCTAAAAGACGTGAGAAACGGCATCACCTACGAAGGAATATTTGTGAAAGAGAGCTATCTTTCGTTCAACGAGCTCGAGTTCAAGCACATAATCGACATTCTCAAGAAATTGATCAACAAGTAGAACATCAACCGAGCCTGCATCAAAAAGTAATCTGATAAGGCTCGCCTGAACCATGAAAAAGAAATATAAAAAAGTTTAATAACAAAAATCGATTAAGCGATTTTTGGAATGAGAAATTTTGCGAAATTTCCCATAAAATAATTTGTCAAGATATCCTTACAGCTCGTCGCTGGTCAGTATTGTCAGCCTTCCGGTTGACTTGATCTTGGTGTCCATGGCGACCAGGAAGCTCACAGAGGCTCGCTCTGCTGCGGCCACGAGGTCCTTGTCGATGATACCATCCATGATCACTGCGTAGATGCCTGACTTAAGGCTCTTGAGAGTGCCCTGGAGCTCTGACAATGGGACTTTTCCCAGTATGTTGAGCTTCTCGTCAAGGATGTATGCTCCTCGGGTGCCTATAAGGTCCTCAAGCCTCTCCTCGAACAGCTCTCGCTCCTGGGGAGTCGCCTCCTTTGGCTTGCCGACTGGCTGAGGCTGAGGCCTCTGCTCCTGGCGCGGCTCCTGCCTAGGATCCTGTCTTGGCTCCTGGCGCGGCTCGACTCTCTCCTGGCGCTGCTCAGGCCTCTGCTGTTGCTGCTGAGGCATCTGCTGCTGAGGCTTCCTGAACTGCGGCTGCTGCTGTGCGCCTGGCTTTCCATTGCCGGCCTGGAGCTCTGCAGTCACCTGCTCAAAGGCGATCCTTGCCCTGAGGCATTTATGGATCTCCTTCTTTGTGATCTCCTCGACTTCCTTGCCGTCAGGCGCTTTTGTGATGAAGTCAATCTCTGCGACTCCGCCAAGCTCCTTGAGTATCAAGTCTCCGCCTCTGTCACCGTCGACGAAAACCGTTATGGTCTTCCTTCGGCTGAGCTCGATTATGGTCTCAGGTACGCTTGTGCCGTTGAGGGCTATCACGTTCTTGAAGCCGTGCTTCAGCATGTTGAGGACGTCTGCCCTGCCCTCTACAACTATCACTTCATCGCTATCATCGATGGAAGGTCCTGCTGGCAATCTGTCCTTGCCGTATTCCATTATCTCCATCACTCTGACAGAGTATGACACCTCATCAGCCAGTTCCTGGCTGTCAGGCATGACCGAGTCCATCATGGTCTTCAGGAGCTCCTTTGCCCTGTCGATGACGAACTGCCTCTTTGAGACACGGACATCCTCGATGTTCTTGACCATGATCTTTGCGTTGCAGGGGCCTATCCTCTGGATTATCTCAAGGCTTGCTCCCACAATGGCAGTCTCTGCCTTGTCAAGTGAGCTTGGCATTATTATCACTCCCTGTGACTTGCCGCTCCTTGTGTCAATATTAACCTCTATCCTGCCTATCCTGCCGCTCCTCTGCAGCTCTCTCAGCTCCAGGTCGCTTCCAAGAAGCCCTTCTGTTTGGCCGAATATCGCGCCTATCACGTCAGGCCTGTCTACTACTCCGTCTATCTGTATCTCTGCGTTCACTATGTATTTCGCCGAGACCTGTGCTATTTTAGCCATATAAATCCCCTCCGTTTAGTATCGGAATATTTTTTCCTTTTTTCCTAGAAGAAGCGCCTGTATCGGCTTGGTTCAAAGACGGCTGATATGATAAGGCATCAGGCTTAGCTTGCCGTCTCCCCTTATACTGTCTTCAGCATCGATGAATATGACCAATATGATTGCTCCTTCTTTTTTTTATTCTTTTTATCTTTCCTAGAACAAGCACCCGAATCCTTTTGTCCTCGAGCTTCCTCTTCACTCTCTTCCTGCTTGAAAAACAAATCAGTCAAATCGAATCATTAAGTGAATGTGAATATCGTAAAGCAAACTGTGCCTGTCCTCAAATAATTTCTGACTTAATCTTTAACCTTCTACCGTTGAATATTAAGCGTTGTAGCCCGCCACTAACTCACAATGCTCACAGCCAAGAGCTATGCGCTCAGGCTCGCATGAGCAACTCTGTGCCGGGCCTTGGTAAAAGGGAATGATTAGTCCTTTTTAAATCTTTGTGTTTTGGCTTCACGACGGTAGAGGCCAAAAAATGAGAATAATTAGCCACCAATAGGTAAAGACTGGAAAGAATATAAAAAAATAAAAGAATATGTCCTCAGCATCCAGCCAAGACTGCCAATTCATCAATAGGATAGACTCCCATGTGCTTCTTCCCGTCGATGATCCAGGTAGGATAGGCCTGTATGCCCTGCTTTGCGCACTCGGCGCTCTGGGCCTTGTAGTCGCCCTGCACTCCGCACTCGACATATCTGAGCTTTGAAGCGTCGCTGCCAAAGGCCTCTTTCTGCTTCTTGGTGCTCGAGTCCCAGTAGGCTCCGTAGAGCACAGCTTCATTTGAGACAAAGCAGCTGAGCTTGTCAGGCACAACATTGACCGAGGCCTGGGTTGATGAAGACTTGACCTCCTCCACCGCAGCCTCTTCTATCGCAGGAGTCTCCTCGACTGCCTTGGCTAT
Organism: archaeon; assembly: GCA_043801165.1. Lineage (GTDB taxonomy): Archaea > Nanobdellota > Nanobdellia > Woesearchaeales > SM23-78 > SM23-78. The sequence goes on along the minus strand of JAZDMG010000027.1, from coordinate 20,224 downwards.
CTCCTCCTGCTCAGAAGCAGCTTCATCGCCTTCTGCGACCTTGTCAGCGCCATCCGATGGCTGGCTTATGGTGACCTTGATGTCGCCTTCCTGCGATGCTTCAGCACTGCCCTCTGCGACCTCCTCGTCTTCCAGGACTATGCCGCTCTCATTCTTAGCTGCGAGGTAGTTGACTATCTTGGCCTTTGCCCTGAGATCAGCTATGAGCTGAGCGTATATAGCATTCTCCTGCTGTTTGGCCAGCACCTGCACAATCTGGTCCTGAACATCCCCGAATCTCACAAGCTGCTCAGGCGTCTTGTTGGTCGTCCATATTATATGATAGCCGAACACAGTCTTGACAATGCTCATCTCACCGATCTTCTGGTCGAACGCTCTCCTCTCGAAATCAGCATCCATCTGGCCTTTGGGAAAGATGTACTGGCCGCATGTGTCAAGGCTGCCAGGGTCTGAACTGTACTGCTTCACAAGGTCGCAGAAATTGCTCTTGTCATTCTTGACCATGCTAAGCACCCTGGTGGCGTTGGCAGCTGCCTCCTTGTCAGAGGCGTTGTCAGACATGAAGAGTATGTGCTTCGCGGTCACAAGCTCAGGCACCTTGAAGAGCTCAGGATGCTCATTATAGTATTGGAGCACAATCTCTGTGCTAAGGTTTATCTTTGCCTTCACGCTCTGGTTGATGAACCTATCCAGCAGCAGCTGCGACTTGACAAGCCCCTTTATCTCCGAGAGAGTCATGCTCTTGTTCTTCAGCAGCTCCTCGAACTGCTCGTTGGTGAGGTTGTTCTGCTGCGTGAAATCATTGAGGCTTGCGGTGACATCATCGTCGGAAGCAGAGACTCCCTGCTTCATCGCCTCATCTGAGAGGAGCATCTCATCTATTATCTTATCAAGAAGCTGCTCCTTTGTGATGTAGTATTTGTACTGCAGAGGCAGGCGCTCATACTGCTTGTCAAGCTCTGCCATGGTTATGGGCCTGCTGTTGACTTTCGCCGCCAGCTCTCCGTAGAGGCTGCTCCTGCCGAACCATGATGGCGAATATATCTTTATCAGGGAGAATATCGCTGCCACGCCCCCTATCACTATGAGCACTAAAAGGACCATCTGCATTATCTTGAAGCGCCTGGCGCGCACTTCTTTCCTGCCGTTGCCATTCGCCTTGTAGACCTTGAGACCGTGAAAAGTCTCGTCTTTCTCATCCTTGCGGCTTTTATCATTCCTATGTTTCTTAACCATCAAAACCACCTCGCTGTTCTAATTCAAAATCAAATATCATATCAACTCATTAATCTCTATTAATATAATGCTCACTATTAAAAATGTTGGCCATTTTATGAAATCCGTATTGTTCTCGTATTTTTCCCATCCTATCATCTAATCTCTTTTGCTCAAGTGAAATTAATTTTTCTGGGCCTAAACTCACTGCGGGAACTAAATCAAAAGGGTCATGCACGTCGTAGAAGGCGCAAAAAAACATGAATCGCGGATTAAGAGTAGCTAAAGCTGAATCAACGTTAGAAGCCAGGAATGGATATTTTATCCTGACTAAAGGATCTATGCCTGCACATTCATAAATACCTTTCAATATATTTGGATCTTCAAGACCGCTGATATTCCTGAAGTCATGCTGGAATGATTTTAACTTCAAAAGCAGCTCCAGCGGGATGAATGCCCATTCTAAGTTTAGCAGATCATCCCAACTCTTCTCAGAAGGTTTATCTTGGAATTTCCGTTCAAAACATATGCTTTTTCTTCCGTTGTCTATGGGATGCGTCTCTTTCAACAAAGCATTATCAGAATTTTCAACTTGTGTCCAAAAGATTTTGTCAGGATAATGAATGATGCTGGTTTTAGTTAAAAGAGTATTCTGAATCGTGCCATCACCATCATTAAGGTAATGATGAATATAATCTTTAAGAGATTTATTTATTTCAGGAGCATTCCTGTTATAGTAAAGCGCGGCCATAATGTTAAAAGTCAAGGCGATACTTGGAATAAACATACCCCTCTCCTGAACACGAAGAACGCTTTTCTCATAAAAACCTCTTTCATCAAGGTTATGAAACTGCTTCGGCACCCACAACCTGTCATAATGCTCGAAAACAATGCCGTCTGCACCGCGGCAGCCTATATTCTCTAAAACAATAAAATCTTCTAAAACAGCGGCGATTTTTGTTTCGTTCAGCATAATTCCCATATTCTTGCCTTCAAATATAGCTTTTGTAACCTTCCGAGAATGGTAAAACAAGCTCTTTTTAAAAGCTTTTGGTTCCGACTAGATTGGATAAGGGTTAAATTTATATATTGACAATCCAAGACAACGAGAGAGGAAAAAAGAGGCGCAAGGTCAATGTATGATATCATAATCGGCAGGAGCGAGGACGACAAGGAGAAATACGGCACCGAGGGCACGATCCTTCTCGGCAAGCACTATGTCAAGATGGGCCGCACCACAAGCCTCTCCAACAAGATACTTCTTGACGTCATAAGGAGCCACGTCATCTTTGTCTGCGGAAAAAGAGGCGGGGGAAAATGCCTCTCAGGGGATAGTCTAATTACCCTAAGCAATGGGCTTGAGATGCCTATTTCTGAGCTTGAAAAGAATAGCGAGAAAGTCCTAAGCCTTGATGGCAATCTCAAGGTTTCGCCTTTTTGCAAAGATGATTTTTTCAAAAGGGAAGTATCTGAGATCTTAAAAATCAGGCTTAGGAGCGGAAAGGAGATAAAGCTCACTCCGGAGCATCCTCTTCTGACGATAAAAGGATGGATTCCTGCAAAAGAGCTGTCTCTAGGCTCAAAGATCGCAACTCCTCGAAGAATAGGATTTTTTGGAAATGAAACGATGAGGAGCGAAGAAGTAAAGCTCCTCGCCTATTTGATTGCAGAGGGGCACACAAAAAAGAACGTCCTTTTCAGCAATAGCGAAGAGATTATTGTGGATGAATTCAAAAGATCAGTAGAAAGATTCCAAAAAGGGCTTAATGTAATCAACACAGGAAAGTACTGCTACAAAATAAGCTCTGATAAAATCAAGAGGAAAGTGCTTGGTTTTGACATAAAACATGACAAGGCCGGAAGGTTTTGCAAGGGAAGCTCAATTACGCATGAGAAAACGAAGATAAGGAGTTTTCTTGAAGAGCACAAAATATACGGGCTTTTAGCTACTGAAAAAATAATCTCAAACAAGGTTTTCATGCTTGACAAAGAAAGCCTCGCATTATTCCTGAATAGGCTTTTTAGCTGCGACGGCAGCATTTATCGCCATTCAAAAGAATCGCATATTTGGGATATCAGCTACGCTTCTTCTTCAGAGAAGATGATAATGCAGGTGCAAAGCCTGCTCATAAGATTCGGCGTTCTCTCAACCATCAGAAATAAAAAGATAATGCTTAACGATAAAGAGTTCAAAAGCTTTGAGTTAGTAATCAAGGGAGCGAGCGTGATAACTTTCATTGAGGGAATCGGATTTTTCGGAAAGAAAAAAATCAGGGAAAAAATTGCGCTAAAAGAGATGAGAATAATAAGAAGAAACTCAAACATAGACGTAATCCCAAAAGAAATCTGGGACTGTTACAGGCCAAAATCATGGGCTGACGCTGGGAAGAACCTAAACTATTCCAGTCCAAAAGCATTGAGGTCAAGCATCAATTATTCTCCTTCAAGACAGAAGCTTTTGCAGATAGCATTATCTGACAATAATCAAGAAATGAAGCTTATCGCAGAATCAGACCTCTTCTGGGATGATATAGTCTGCATGGAAAAACTAGAGGGAAACTTCACAGTATATGATATAAGCGTTCCTGATGCGCATAACTTCATAGCGAATAACATCATAGTGCATAACAGCTACACCATGGGCGTCATAGCCGAGGGAATCTCTGACCTTCCGCCCAACATCAGGAACAACGTCTCGGTGATAATGCTCGACACTATGGGAGTATACTGGACCATGAAATACCCCAACAAGAAGGACCAGCTGCTCCTTGAGGAATGGGGGCTCGAGCCAAAGGCGCTCGACATCACGATATTCACACCGTTCGGCTATTTCAATGAGTACAGGGAGAAGGGCATCCCCACAGATGCTGCCTTCAGCATAAAGCCCTCTGAGCTCGACGGAAGGGACTGGTGCACTACTTTTGGGGTTAGCATCAATGACCCCATCGGCGTCTTCATCGAGCGGCTCATCCATGACCTGCGCGAGGAAAAGAAGGAGTTCGATCTCGACGACATAATCTCAGCCATCAAGGGGAGCAGCGAGATCAATGAGATCAAGAACGCTGCCCTGAACCTTTTCCTGAACGCAAAGAACTGGGGATTGTTCAACATCAAGGGGACTCCCATCAGCGAGCTGGCAAGGCCAGGCCAGGTCACAGTGATAGATGTCAGCTGCTATGCCACCATGCCTGGCGGCTGGGAGATAAAATCCCTTGTCATCGGCCTCATCGCCCAGAAGCTCTTCATCCAGAGGATGATTGCCAGGAAGAACGAGGAGTTCGAGCAGGTGCACAAGAGCATATACTATTTCAGCGAGGAGGAGATCAAGAAGCTTGATTTCCCGATGGTATGGCTTGTCATCGACGAGGCGCACGAGTTCATACCAAGGGATGGGAAGACCCTTGCGACAGACCCTCTTATAACGATCCTGAGGGAGGGAAGGCAGCCAGGCATCAGCCTTATACTCGCCACGCAGCAGCCAGGGAAGATACACACCGATGTGATGACCCAGTCAGACACCATCATCGCCCACAGGATAACCGCAAAGATAGACACCGATGCCCTCGGTGCGCTGATGCAGAGCTATCTCAGAGGAGGGCTTGACAAGTATCTTGATGATCTTCCGAGGGTGAAAGGAGCAGCCCTGGTGCTTGACGACAGCAATGAGCGCATGTATCCGATGAGGGTGCGCCCGAGGTTCACCTGGCATGGAGGAAGCGCGCCGTCTGCTATCCAGGACCAAGACAAGATTTTCGAGAAGTAAAGGGTATCTCCGGTTTTCCTTCAAATAAATTTAAATACGAGCTATCCATCCCTCTTTCCATGGCATTCAGCAAGGCTTTCGCCAAGACAACGGAGAAGAGCGTCTATCCCAAGTGGACAGAGGTCTTCCTCACGGCGGCAGAGGAGCGCGAAGAGGAGAGAAAGTGTAGGGAAGAGAACATAAAGCTGATGCGCGAGTGCCTTGACGACGCCAAGAAGATATTCTCAGATTCAAAGCTCAAGGACTACCAGACCAACGTCATCAGCATCGCCATCGCATTGTTCGAGAAGCGGGCAAGCCACGCGATCTATTGGAAAGAAAGCCGGGCAAAGGACAAGTTCGACGCAGAGCATCCTAAGAATTGAATGACCGAAATATTCTGTATCCGAAAAGCATCATCCCTTGACAGGCAGCTTCTTCTTGTAGAGCATGATGTTGGCCTTTCGCACTATCTCGTATTCAGGCTCCTGATACTTCGCTTTCCTATCATTCTTCACATCCTTGCTCTTCTCTATGAACTCGTACATGCCGCGGGCTACATCGGTCTGGGTGATTATCCCGACAAGCCTATCATTCTCGATGACCGGCAGCCTGCGGAAGTTATGCTCAAGCATCAGCTTGTTGACGAACACAAGGTCGAAGTCAGGGCTTATGCAGATGATGGGCTTTGATACAAGGTCATGCATCCTTGAGTTCTTCAGCTTGTTAGGGTTCATGAAGAATTCGCTGACGATGTCGAATTCTGTGAATATGCCGCAGATATCATTCTTTTCCATCACCAAGACCGAGCCCATGTCCTTGGCAGCCATGAGCTTCTTGGCCTTCAGGAACTCGTCATCGCATGAGACCATCAGGACTTTCCTGGTCATCACATCACCAACCAGAGGCGCGTTGATCATCGGAGTCCTGAGACCTGCAATAACCTTGCAGAGATCAGTCTGGGTCACGATGCCCTTGAGCTCATCGTTCTGCACCACGACTATCTTCCTGAAGTTATGGAGCTTCATCGTCTTCTGGGCCTCGAAAAGGTCTGTGTGAGGAGGCGCTGTGACAAGCTTCTTGGTCATCAGGTCCAGAACAAGCAGTGAGGCGCTGCTCTTCTCAGTCATGCCCAGCTTCATGATGAAATCTCTCTCAGTTATTATGCCGCCCGGCTTATAATCATTATCAAGGACGACAAGGCATGATATGTGCGAGCCGATCATGGTGTGCGCAGCGTCTATCAGCTTGTCTTCCCTGTGCACGCACATCACGTTGTTGGTCATGACGTCATTTATCTTCAGGATGGCTATCTCTGCATGGGCATTCGAGAACGGTATCGTCTTTGAGAATATCCTCTCAAAAAAACCAGGCAAACCTCTTTTATACATGACACCATGCCTTTGATAATGGTTTATTTAAATCTTGCGCAAAAAAAAAAAGATAGAAGAAAAAGATAAGAAAGAATATCCTGCCTATATCACAGTCTGATGCTCGATATCGGTAGGCTTTACCTCGTTGATGGCAAGGTCCCTGAACTCATAGTTCTCGGCTTGGTAGCTTATCATCAGCGGAAGCCCGAAGAACGAATCAACGAACATGCTTCCTTCATTGCCGTCTATCTCGAACTTGACTTCCTTGCCAGTCCTTCCATTGACCATCTTGGATTGGCCTGTCAGCTCGGCCTTGGTGAGCTTCGCAATCCATTCAAGAGGAGTCTCTACCACATACTTCTCAAATTCCAATGAGAAGGGCTTGTTCCTGTCAGGGCATCCTGAAGTGACAATATTCTCGCAGTAGCCTGTGGCAGTGCCGGTCGCTCTGTTGAGGTAGACCACATCAAAGAACGCTTCTGGAGGGAAATTTGTCTTTGAGGTCAGCACCACCTTAATCCTATCCTTTGTGACGTAGAACGTGCTTTGAGGGAGCGAGTCTGGTGACCTGACATAGTTGAACTGCACAGAGGTCACCTTGGTGCTCTTGTCAAAGAGCGCCTGGGCATCTGCAGATATGTCCTTCTGGTCCAATGGCTTTGGCTTGGCTTCCTCTGGCTTTGTCTCGGTCTTGATAGTGTCAGGCGCTTCAGGCAATATTACTGGCTCCTTTGGCGCACATGATGATGGGCTGGCTGCTCTGCTGCCATCTGGGCATACATAATACTTCATGCAGCCTGTCAGCATCACTGCCAGGAGCAATATCCCTATGATTGTAAATATTTGTTTTTTCATGAATGACACCCCGATATCGCTAGCTTATCTATCTACTTATCAGCTTATTTGTTAGCTGCCTTCTTCTTTTTACGCTTCTCATGGATGGCCAGCTCCTGGAGGCCGTACTTATCATCAGCCTCTATCTTGCTCATGCTGACCACGCTGGCTACGAACGCTATGACAAAGAAAAGTGCGAATGTGAAACCCCAGGTGAGGTCTATCTTTACCACAAAAAATACTGATACCAAGAAGCCTATTATGCTTGTCAGCATGAATCCGCTTGTTAATGGTGCATACCTTGCCATGAAACTCACCCTTCCGGTCTTTGGTTAGATCGCATCCTATTTAAATATTATGGAAAACCTCGCTGACATCATGAAAAAAACGTTTGATGGCTTAAAGAGGAATATTAAAAGAAATAAAGAAATAAAATAATTTGAAAAAGTTTGGTGGCTATTATGCCTTATTTCTTCTTCGGAAGCTGGGCCTTTGCCTTGAATGCTGTTATCAGCATCTCAACAGAGCCTGTGAGCTCAGCGACCTCATCAGTGCCTTTCGCTGATGGAAGCTTGACATCAAACTCTCCGCTGGTCACCTTGTCAGCAGCCTCCTTGAGCTGCTTGATAGGCTTGCTGATGCTTCGGGCGAATGAGAAACACACAAATATCAAGAACACGATGGTCAGCAATATTATAGTGACGATGGTGCCCTGCATCTTGGCCACTGAATTGCTTATCTGGCCTTCGGTGCTTGCTACAGAAGCCACTATCTTCTCCTTGGTCTGGACGACCGGCGCTGAGAACTCCTCTATGTAGGTTGTGGCAGCAACTGAGAACTGCACTCCGTCAGCGGTCTTGGCGTCCACCATGGAGATGTACATGTACTTCTGCTTTGTAGAGTTATCTGCCTCAGTCCAGTCATAGAATCCTTCTGACACCTTTCCTCCCTTGGTCGGAGCCATGACGCTCCAGAATCCAGGGAGCTTGGCTGCCAGGTTCGCAAGATCCATGTTGACTATCTTAGGATTTGAGTGGAACCTGCATATCAATGTGGCGACATCGGTTATGGCGGTGTATCCTGTCTTTCCCACAGGCTGGACCGCTATCTTGCTGAAATAATTATCCTTCTGAAGGTCAGCCACGGTCATGGTCGGGTTGGCCTTGATGTAAATCTCCAACTGCTTGGCGACGTCAATCGCCTTCTGCTTGATCACATCTACGCCAAGCTGGTTCAAGGAGGCAGTCGTGTCAGCGACCATCTCAGTGCCCATGCTGCTGGCTGCGTCTGTGGCATCTAAGCCAAGCCTCTTGGCGTCATTGAGAGCTGCAAGCCCAAGTATAAACAAAGGCACAAGGGTGATGGCCAACATTATCACTAACAGTTTCTTAAAAATAGTTGCTTTCATTTTTTTACCTCCAAATAATCCTAGTTTTCTGATTTTATTTATTTCGCTTTTCCGTATCTTGTCTCTAAAAAAATATTAACACTTAAAAATCCAAAAAAGGAACGTGCTTATTTTTTCTTAGGCTCTAGCTGCTTCGTTTGCTGGGCTTTTGCCTTGAATGCTGTTATCAGCATCTCAACAGATCCTGTCAGCTCTGCTATCTCATCAGTGCCTTTCGCCTCCGGAAGCTTGACATCAAGTTCCCCGTTTGTAAGCTTGTCAGCAGCCTCTTTGAGCTGCTTGATAGGCTTGCTCATGCTGTTAGCGAACAGGTAACCTACAATCATCACTATTATGATTGCGATTACTATGAAAGTCACTGTCTGGCTGCTGGTCTGATTAGCTGATTCAGTTATGTATTGCTCAGTTTTTGCAATGCCTGTCTGGATCGCTGTCGCGTGCGCTTCTGACTTTTCTGCGATCTTTGCTGCGGTCAAGGTAGCAGGTTCTTCGAATTTTTCTATTGCCGCGCCTACACCAATCCATCCGAACCCTTCCAGGTCAGAGTATAATTTTCCGGTGTAGTAAGGAACAACAGCGTAGGCAACCCATTTATTTACGCCTGCCCAAGGATAAGGCGCGCTTCCTGACTCTCCTTTCAATGTGTGTTCGGTGTAAATCTCATCTAATGTTATGCTAAGCCCTCTCAGGTAGCCTCCGAACCTCAATGGCTTTGTGTTGTTGATCACAGCAGGATATTTGTTTGGTTCTGCGTTAACAGGATTCGGCAATGTCCCGTCAGGCAAGACTCCTTTTATGTTGTATTCCCTTGCGTGAGAGCAAATCCATCCATCGTCGCAAATGAAATAAGCGTAATTCCCGCTTAGAGCATCCGGCTGAGCAACATATCTTTTTTCTGTTGGCGAGATGTGCTCTGTGAGTTCCATGATATGTCTTGAATCAAGTTTCAATGAGACATAACCTGCTTTTGAGCCTCCCTCATAGACTGGCGTAACCCATCTATAATAACCTTCATATTTTATTCCTGCCGGCTTCTCAATTCCTGCATATGCTGTAGACACATACAATAAATCTCCCCATAATCTTGAAACAAAAATCTTGCCATCTGTCAAATCAGCAGATTGTGTCTTGAAATCATCAAGCGTATAATCTTTCCCATCATATCCAGAAACCTTGACTTTCAAAACTTCTTTGAAATCATTATCATAGAATGCAATTTCTTTATAAAGTGGTTTTGAGATTGTGTTTGTCATCAAATCCCCATTTACAACAAGAGCCTTATTTGCATCTAAAAATGCGTTATATGCTGTCTCTGTTCTTGCTAGGTTTCTTACAGCCAAAACATCATTGTCTCTGCCATATAAGAATGATGCAAGAGTTCTCGCAGCATCCATAGCCCTGACTTTGATTGCTTCGTTCGCTAGGCTGTTCAATGCAGTCTTGCTGTCAGTGATTGCAAGCGCTTCTATATCTTTTGCAGAGTTAAGGCTGGTCTCGCCAATGCTCTTTGCTTCGGTAGAAGCATGCATGCCTAGATTATTCGCATTTTTCACTGCTAGATATCCCAGCAACGCCAACGGTATTACCGTCAGAATAACCAATATTATCAACATTTTCTTCAATATAGTTGTTTTCATTTTTCTTCACCCTTTTTTGGCAGCATCATCATATGCTGTCGAACTCTTTTGCTTTGTCAGGACCCAGCATCACAAGAACTTTCTGTTTGCATCTGGCGACGCAGTCATCCTCACCCATTGAATCCACTAGATTTGCTGTTGCCGGTCCAAAGAACTTGAGCATCAATTCCTTGCATTTATCCTTCCTTGACATTAAAAAATCACCTCTCAACCCTATTATCATATCTTTGTAATCAGGGGTATTTAAAGTTTTCTCTCAAAGAGAAAAAAACGCCCTTGAAGACTTCACTGATGGTAGATGAACTTATCAAGCTTCTTCTTCGCGGCTTCCCGCTTCGCCTGGTGCTCCTTGAGAAAACCGTTCAGCTTTTCTATGATGATGCTCTTGAGCTCTCCGCTCAGCATCCTGCCTGACCTATAATCATCATGTATCTGCTTCAGGCGCGCATCATCCTCCTCGAAGAACGTCAGCCACTGGTAGGCGACGTCGATGTCTGGGTTGCCTCCGTGCTTCCTATGCTCTTCCGCCGTGTCCTTGCCTCCTGAGAAAGCGTATTTGTTGATCTTGCTCTTCACTGTCTTCGCATCGTCGGTCAGATAGATTGCGGCTCCTGTGGATGACGAGAGCTTCCCATCTGCCTGCATCCCTGCAAGGCCTGGCAGGAATCTGCATTGGATAGACGCAGGCTTCGGGTAGCCTATCTTTGGAAGAACATCCCTTGTGACCCTGAAATGAGTATCCTGGTCTATTGCGTGGGGTATGAGGCAGGCCATCTTCTTCCCCCGTATTATTGATGGCAGGAATGCAGGGACCGCCTGCATAGACGTATAAAATATCGACCCTATGTTGGTCTCATTGGTGAACCCGAACGATGCTTTCACAGTCGAGAAAGTTATCTTCTTCGCGACCTTTATCGCCTCAGGGTACATCAGTGATGCGTGTCTTGTATCGATAAGGAAATGTGTCTTCTCAGGGTCAAAGCCCAGCGCGATCACGTCCAGCATGTTCTCATGCATTATTTTCTGTATGTCCTCAAAGCTCTTGTCCTTGAACAGGAATTTCTCGTCGTCAGTGAACTGGAACCACAGCTCCACGTCAAGCTTTTCCTGGAGCCATTTCGTGAACTGCCACACCATGGCATGCCCCATGTGTATCGGTCCTGATGGGCCGCAGCCGGTGTACAGGAACAGGTTCTTGCCGTTCTCATATTCGTCCAGGGCGAATTTCAGGTCCCTGTGCGCGAAGAATATGCCTCGCCTGAGAAGATGATGGTCTCCTGTGTGCTTTCGCAGCCTTTTGAGCAGGGAATCATCGATTCTCGACACTCCAAACTCGATGATGAGCTTGTCATAGTCGACGTTGCCCTTCACTTCCCAGGGTGTGACCTTGAAATCATCTGCCATTTCACCCTGATTTGTCTTAGCATTATTTAAATTTTGGGTTTTGAGTTTTGATCAGGGAGAGAATATCTTCCTGACAGCTTCAAGGGCAACTTCTTTCTTTTTTGGGAAAGCAGCTATGCTCAGGCGTATGTGGTAGCATTCTCCGCCGTCGGTCAGCAGGTATTCGCCCTGGTGCAGCCTCTGCTTGTCAAGGCGCAGGTAGAAAAATAATTCATCATCAAGGCGGTTTTCCTGGGCCACGAGCATCGCCCTCTGCTGGCCGCCGAGCTTTTCCCTGAGCGATTCCAGGAATGCGTTGGTGTGGCGCTCCTTCTCAAGGTCAAGCTCATATATTATTATTATGCGTTCACCAAAGCCAACAGCCTTTCTCCTCTTAAGGGTGAGCTTCTGCTCCTCAAGGCTGAATGGCACCAGCTTCAGAAGATGCTCCCTTATCAGCTGCTCATCCTCTCCTTGCCTTACAAAGACAGATATCTTGATGTTATGCACCAGCTTCATGCTCTTGGAAGAGGGAATCCTGCTTTTAAAATTTTGTGAAATTTCCCGTAACCCTTAAATACTAGTAATGAAACCTTTTTTCCATGAAACACGGCCTGAGGATAACGATCTTCCTGATGCTGTTCTTTGTCCTTGCCCAGCTGGCAGGCCTTGCCTTGGTAGGCATGAGCATAAAGGACCGTGTCGTCAATCTTGAGACCGGAGAGACCAGCCTGGTGCATGACGAGACAAGCCTCGGCCCTGTGCCTGAGTTCAGCGGCTTCGGAGCATTCACATACGTAGTCATCGGAGTCGCTGTCGGGACTTTGCTTGTGCTGCTGATAATAAGGTTCAAGAAGCTCAACCTCTGGAAGATATGGTTCTTCCTCGCGGTCTTCACTGCCATGAGCATATCCATCGGAGTCCTGGTGAAGCAGTTCTATGTTGTCTTTGCGATCGCTTTTGTCCTGGCAGCCCTGAAGATCCTGAGGCCTAATGTCGTGATACACAACCTCACAGAGGTTCTGATGTATGCGGGCATCGCTGTCTTCCTTGTGCAGGTGTTCAACCATAATGTTCTCTGGGCAAGCCTATTATTGCTCGCCATCGCAGTCTATGATTTCATCGCCGTCTTCAAGAGCAAGCACATGGTGACCATGGCGACATTCCAGGCTGACAACAAGCTCTTCGCAGGATTGTTCATACCCTATGTCACCAAAAGGACAGATGGTCGTGCAACTGCAGTCAAGACAGAGACGAGCAATATCACTGCTGGGAAGAAAGTCTTGCCAAAGGATTTCAAGCCAGGCCTTGAAGAGAGGAAGAACGCTGTGCTCGGTGGAGGAGACATAGCATTCCCGCTAATATATACTGGAATAGTTGTCGAGAAGCTCGTTGTTGATGGCATGACAAAGGCATCTGCGCTCGGATTCGGGCTGATAATCACCCTGACCACCACGATAGCTTTGGCCCTGCTGTTTACCTTTGCGCAGAAGGACAAGTTCTACCCTGCCATGCCGATAATAAGCGCAGGATGCTTTGTGGGCTATGGGATGATAGAGCTGGCAAGATTCCTGTTGTGAGAATCAAGATTTCTCTGCTTAGCTTCTGCTTCTAGCCATTTTCTCATCCATTCGAGAATTCATTCAGAGGCATCTGCTTCATCGTCCCTGCGAATGATGAAGGGTTGATGCTCATGCCCTCGGTGGCCGCAAGCACCTCTACGCCTGTCTGGCGCTGGATCTCCCTTGCGAGGGAAAGAGGCCCTTCCTGCACCATCTTAATGCCAAAGTGAGTTATGATCGCCAATTGAGGCTTTGCCTTGTTGAGAAGCTTGATGACATCATCTGTGCACAGATGGCCTTTCTGCTTCGAGTCCTTGGGGTTCTTGCAGTTGACTATCAATATGCCACAGTTCTTGTACTGGTCAGCTATCTCGTCGCTATAATCAGTGTCAGATGTGTAGCCGATCCTGTACTTAGGTGTCTCGAAGATGAAGCCAAGCCCTTCAGAATCAAAATGGTCTGTCTTGGTGGTGTAGATGTTTATGTTGTTGATGCCGATCCTTGTGCCAGGCTCGAGCTCAAGCACTCTCTCGATGAAATTATGGCTTCGCTTCTTCAGCACAGGAGTATCATTGCCGTCGCCGGAGACCACTTTCTTGTTGGTGACCAGCACTCCTATCCTGTCAAGCCCTGAGACGCTTAAGGCCTCGAGCACTGCATTGACATCATTGGAATGGTTGGTGTGGTTATGGCTCACAAGCACACAGACCGTGTCCCTTATGCTGACATTGGTCTCCTTTGACATCACAAGGCATCCCGGCCCAGGATCAAGGACGAACTGGTTGCCCTCAAGCTGAAGTATTATGCCAGCGCTCGACCTGAGCTGCTTGCCAACTACGATAGAATCTCCGCCTGTACCTAGGAACAGTATCTGATTAGCCAACAAGACCACCCCCATGCGCTTGTTGACGATAGGTATCAAGCCAGGTTAATATGTTTTTTGCTTTTTCCAGGGAAAAGCATGCTGCGTCCCATAAGAAAATTTTTAAACGACATCGCAGTCCCTGAAGGCAGCTGGGTGAAAGCATGAAGACGAAATACATGATTCTATTGTTGCTGGCCTTGGGAGTTGTCCTGTCATTGCTGCCAGGCTGCAAAGTGCAGCAGAAGCAGAACCATTGCGCATCGGATGGCGACTGCGCCTGCGGGACCAACAGTGAGACCGGCGAATGCTTCTATGGCTACAAGACCTTTGTCAACGTAGAGAAGCAATGCCCTGACTTCTGCACAGGCATAGCAGGCATGTTCGAAATAAAGTGCGTGAACAATGAGTGCAAGCAGGTGAAGAAAGAGGCTGTTCCTGCGGAGTGCGCTGTCGATGAGGATTGCGTCCCAGAGCAGTGCTGCCATGCCACGAGCTGCATAGCTGCATCGAAGAAGGGAGTATGCAACCTTGCCTGCACAATGAACTGCGCGCCCAACTCCTTGGACTGCGGCGGAAGCTGCGCATGCGAATCAGGGAAGTGCGTGGCCCATTTCCTAAGCCAATGAAAAGAGTGATGCTGCATGAAACCTAATGCCATAACCTTAACCTGCTGTCTGACAGCGATTTTGATTGTGTTCCTGCTGGTCGCCTGCCAGCCGAAAGCAGAGCAGCAGAGCCAAGCTGATGACCTGAAGGGTTTCACTGCCATAGCCAATCCTGAGCGAGTGACCCACAACACCTTTAGCATGGTGAAGCCAAGGGAGTGGAAAGAAGTGCAGTACACCAATAATATCCTGATCTATCTTCCGCCTGAGAGCGGCATCAATGACTCCTCTGCTGAGAAATACAGCATGATAGTAGGATTCCTGCCAGAGAACAACACATTGTCATTGAAGGAGCTGACTGATATGGACATGGCCAAGAGCAAGGAGACCTTGCCGGCGCTTGAGATCATAGGGGATTACGAGCCGGTGGGAGTTGGCCAGCTCGACGGACTGAAGCTGAGATTCCGCATAAAAGTGCAGGACAAGACGATTGAATCCACTCAGCTCAGGACGATGCAGGGCAACAGGATCTACGCTTTCTCGCAGCAATGCCTCGAAGGAGGATGTAAGTACACAGACATCTTCAACGAGATGATTGGGAGCTTTGAGTGGAGGAATCCCTAACCAGACATTTTGTTCATTCTGTAAAAGCATTAAATATCGGAATTGAGATTAATAAAATTTATAATTAGACTACTCTTTCTCTTGTAAAAGGTGAGATAATTGTCAGATTATGACGCTGCTATTGAGAGCATAGCCTTTTCTGCCTCAAAGAGAAGGCTTGCTTTGTTTCTTGGAACCGGATTCAGTAAGTCTCTAGTTACTTTTATTCCCACATGGACTGAATTAATGGAAGAGATATGTAAAAAACTAGGCATTAAGCACGAAGATATTTGCAAAGATAAAAAAAATAAAGATCGTTCACCACAAAATATCGCTTCAATAATGCCTTTTTTAAAAAAGTTTGATGAATGTCTAGATGAGAAAGAATATTGTGAATGCGCTCGACTTCAATTAAAAAAGCATGTAGCTGAACATATTAAAAAAGTCACCCCCGAAAGAAACGTTATACTTTTCCTCCCCTCTTACGAAGAGAGTCTCAGAATCATAAATCCTCAAACAGTATTCACCACGAATTTTGATGATGTTACAAACTTTCCTTTCAGGAATCCTAAAATAATCGACCCTGGATGTAAATATGACAATAGCGTCGATGGAACCCGGATAATGTATATTCACGGCCATGTAAACAAACCACAGGAAATGGTGTTAACTGAAGAAGATTTTCTTAAGTTTAATTCAGAAAACAAATATTTCAAGAGTCTGCTGTATGCTTCTTTTGTTGAGAATACGACTCTGTTTTTGGGGTATAGTCTCAATGACCAAAACATTAAACAGATATTGTATGATATCGCTCTAAGAGAGAACAAAAATGATTGTGGAAGACGTTTCTTATTTGTTCCGACCTCAATTCCACCTCCAGAACTCAAACATGATATTGATTATTTTGAGAGTACATACAATGTTGTAGTTATCCAAGCGGAAACTATAAATAAATTTCTTAAAGATATAGCTCATGCCATTCAAAGGATACAAAATGAAAAAAAAGATAATGATGCAGTTGAAAGAGTGTTTGTATTATTGCGAGATAGTAACCAAATTAATTCACTAATAGAGAACGAAGATTTATTTAATCATATTTTATCATTTCTAGGCGGCCAGAGGAATTTGTTGGATAAACCATCGTTAGATTTTATTACCCGTGTATTAGACAAAATAAAAGATGCCTCTGGAGAGTCTCTCGCTTTTGCAGAGTATGCACATTTAGCGAAATATCTAGTTTCTATAGGAAAACATCTTGAAATTGCTCAAACAGGAACTGATTTTTCTAGTCGATTTCTAAAACTGTTTAAACATGTTCTGTGTTTCTCTGGCGACTCAAATGGTAAAAGCTGGGCTTCAGCAAGATTTTTACGTGAACATTTTAATAGTCAAAAAGAGGAAAATAAGGAATTCTTAAAGAAAGATGAAGTTATAGCCGGTCAATTACAGAGATTATGTATAAAATAGCATCACCGCAGTAAAGTGGATTCGTTTTGAACAACCTTTTTAAACCCACCCTTCTTTCTCAGCTTCGCTAGGCCGGGCGGCTGATCCTCGCCTGTTACCCAAAACGGATTCTGTGGGGGCTGAAGCCTGAGGGGCGGTTTGCACCCAGTGCAGCAGTCCTTTTCAAACCGTAGATACTCTGTCCCCATTGGCTCTTATCTTTGCGAACCGAGTCAGGTCGGGAACGAAGCAGCTCTAAGCCTAGGCAAGGGTGCTTTGGGGGTTGCGGAGAGGAGGGATGATCAGGGTACACTGTTGCGCAGTCTGCCTATCCACCCTCAGGCGCGCATTTATATTCTTGAAATAGACGAGGTGGACGATATGCCGGTAATAACGATTGAGACTTGGCCGATGGAGAAGGAGAAGAAGAAGGAAATCATAGAGAAGGTGACAGAGGTGTTTGTCGCCCAGGGGATCCCCAAGCAGGCGGTCACGATAATATTCCATGACACTCCGCTGGAGAACTGGGGCAGCGATGGCGAGCAGCACTGCGAGAAGTTCAAGCATCTTAAGAGATAATCGCTGGCTTAATCATCACTGCAGGAATCTCTTCGCTGCAGCCATCATCAGCCTCTTGGCGGTCGATATCGAATAGCGGATGAAATAGGGCATATCCAGCGGCTTGGTCTTTACGTGAACTCTGCCCTCTTTCATGTAATAGACTATCTTTTCTCTCAGCTGATCATATTCTTGGTCAGTGCAATTCTTGACATAATCCTTGAACTCTTTGATGTCCTTCAATGGTTTGTATTCTTTCCCGAACTCGAGCGCATAGGATGGCATACGGATTTCAGAATAAGTCTTTCCTAATCTCTTGAAATCATGCGAGTCCGATCCTCCGACCAGCACCTTGTCCTTTATCTCCGCCGCAAGGACTGCCTTGCGGTTGAAATTGGAGTGCTTGATATAGAAAGCGCTGTATTCAAGGCCGTGAAAAAGGTTATGCCATCTCCAGAAAGCATTCCCTATCGACTGCTTTGACGGGAAGAATGGATGGGCTGCAACTATGAAAAGGTTCTTCCTCAGGCCTCTTATTCCATAATCAAGTATGGTTCGGCTGAGATCGATGAACGTATTGATCTTCTCAGCATCTTCCTTATGTATGTTGTATATCAAGACATGGGCGTTTTCTATGGTTCTCTCTATTCCAGGTATGTATATCATCCCTTTCTTCTTGGCATAGTCCTGTATCTTCTTCATCTCCTCTGGAGGATGCATCTTGTTGTGGAGAGTTATGCTGAAGACATTGATCCCTTTGGCATGAAGCCTGTCTATCATCTCGAACGTAGAATACCTTATAATGTCCTTATCTACGGGATCATCCTTGGTGTGCCAATGTAGGTCTGCCTTCAGCTTCAATACGGCCCCGTCTACGACTTCGTCTAATGCCATGTCCTCAGGGGGATAAGAGCAGGCTGAGATTTAAAAAAGTTTGTTATTTCACCATCATATAGTGGTTACAGAATCGAAAGATTTATAAATGGCAAACACCAACAAATAGAGCATGGCACCCGTACTATACGACATCGTGGATAAGGCATATAACCTTGCGCAAAAGATCATGCCCGAATCCATGAGAGAAAATCCTATGTTCTCAGCGCCAGCAGTTGGATTGCTAGGCATGTACGCAGTGACCAGAGGTGCTCAGTATGTCGCAGGAAAGATAGATGATAAGTTCCCTGGTTTCTACGAGAAGTTCTTCGAGAAATTCGAGATAGCGGCTGCTGTCGCAGTGCCTATCTTCGCTCTGGGATGCGGATTATTCGACCAGGAAGGATCAAGGCATGTCCTCCAGTTCCACCAGGTCTACATCGCAGGCATGACAGGGGCGTATTTCGGGGGCGCTGCAGCCATCGCCCAAGATGTCGGGAAGAGGCGCAAGGAAAAGATTTCTTCCCTTGAGAAGAGGATCGCGGATATCGAAAAAAGAAAGGCCTAGTGATAATCTTCGGGCTTTCATCACAAAGATTTAAAAATCAGTTCTCATCATCTCTCCGCATCAGGTCGAGGTGATTATCATGGATTCAGGCAGCTGTATATTCTGCAAGATCGTAAAAGGAGATATCCCCTCTGTCAAGGTCTGGGAGGACAAGGAATTCCTGGCTATACTTGACAACAGCCCCAACAGCGAAGGCATGGCGTTGGTGATGACCAAGAAGCACTATGACTCCTATGCTTTTGATATGCCTGACCCGGTCTACAAGAAGTATCTCCTTGCTGCGAAGAAAGTGGCGAAGATGATAGAGAAAGGGCTTCAGGTGCATAGGGTCTGCCTGGTGATGGAAGGCATGGGCATCAACCATGCGCACCTCAAGCTCTATCCGCTCCACGGCCTTGATGGCAAGTTCAAGGAGACCTGGGCTCCGCAGAGGGTCTACTTCAAGAAGTACGAAGGCTACATCTCAACTCAGCTCGGGCCCCAGAAGAGCAGGGAAGAGCTTGAGGCAGTGGCTAAGAAGATACGCGGCTGATGCACGGGCGTATCTCCTCCAGCAGGCATTTATCTTCTTGAGGAAAAGCTTTAAATACATGAACGTATCACATCGGTAGTAACATTAAAAAGGAGGGTGATTATTATGGAAGGATGCAAGATATGCACCGGGACTTTTCACAACAGCCCTGACAAGATGCTGATGTGCCAGCACAAGGACGGCATGGTGCACATGGGATGCTGCACACACAGCTGCTCCATGGATGGAAAGCCGTGCACGAACATGATGGCTATGTTCAGCAGAGTGATGGAGTAGAGAAATTCTTTATATTTTTTTAGAATTCTTATCTTCGTTTTTCAGCTCCCAGAACCACTTGTCCTCAGACTTGTTGGTGAATCTGTCCCTCTGGAAGTCCTTGATTTTCTTCACACACGAAAAGCCGAGCTTTGAGAGGACATTATGCGATGCAAGGTTCGTCCCCTTGGTCTCTGCGCGGAGCTTATCAAGCTTCATCTCGCTGAAGGCGAACTCGATGATCCTGCGCACAGCCTCTGTGGCATAGCCTTTGCCCCTTGCCTCTGCGCAGAGCCCGTATGAGAGGCATCCGTCATCCACTGTCCTGTCATTCCTGACATGGGATATCCATATGTTGCCGACAATCCTGTCGGTCTTCTTCTCGACGATAGCATAATAGTACATATCATCCCTTACCTCAGATATCCTTAGCCAGTCCTTGGCGTGCTGGAGAGTATATGGATAGCTCATGTCCCCGAAGATCAGGTTCCTGTCGCTCGCAAGGCTAGCCAACAGGTGCGCTTCTTCCTTTGCGAACTGCCTGATCACAAGGCGCTCGCTCTCCAATGGCAAGACTTTCATGGCATCGGGACAGGGATAAATGTTAATAAATGTATCGGAGAATTAGTAACTGACAAAAATAACGCATAATTTATATACTAGTTCTTCCATAATAGTTGTTATGATAAAACTACCCACAAGAGAACTAATTTTGAGATGGAAAAAAGAAGGAAAGACACAGCAAGAAATTGCGGCTTTAGCAGG
>JAZDMG010000011.1:0-25735 GCA_043801165.1 archaeon | reverse complement strand
GTTGGAAAGTCACAAAAAACTCTGTGACCAAGTCACAGTATTTTCCAACAATAGATGGCATGCAGGAAGCACTGGAAAACTTCTGGACAGAACATAATTTTATGCAAGAATTTATGCGTTACTTATGTCCGTAACTAAATTCATTTTCGAGAAACTTTGCCGTCGTAGATTTGCTTGGCATGCCTTAGGACTTCTGCTTCTTTCTTTATGGAAACAAGCCTTTCATCAATAAGGGTGCCGATATCCATCTTGACAGGGTTTATTCTCCTGCTGAAATGCGGTTCTATGCCGTCGGGAGTGACAATAACATAATCCAGGCCTTGGCATATTGGGTTTTTCTCGTTCGAGTATTCAATCGCTTGGATAACTATCTCGACCGCATCTGACAAAGTTATTTTTTTCTTGATTTCCGTCTCTTCTCCAAAGAAATTCTCTCGAGTGCCAAGTGACTTTCTTAAGCTCTCAAAGGCTTCCCTTCGTCCATAACCGTTCGCATGGTATTTCACTCTATAAACCATGCCTGTCAAGGCAACGTCAAGAAGAAGAGGAGTCATCTTCCCTTCACATTCAAGGACTTTACCGACCAATAGTTCTCCTATGTGCGAATTATAGTTTCGGTCATAATAAGTTATTCTTAAATTAGGATGATTAATCTCGTGTCTCTGGACAACGAACATATCAAATATTCTTCTGACTTCAGGCAAGTACCCTTCTCTTAGCCTTTTCTGCATATCAAATGATGATATGTACTCATGGACTACATCTCTGCTGAGGTTTTCTGATGTTTGGAAAGGAAGAAGCATTTCTTTTAGGAAGTCCTCATCTTTGAGAAAAGAGACGGGGTTCAGAAACAGCTGGTGTATTTTGTCGTGAGCCTTGTTAATTGTACCTGTATATGCGACTGCGCATTGGTTTCTTTTGGAGATGCTTATCTTTCTTGAAGATGAGAGTTTTGCCTTGTCAAATTTATTTTTTTTCAGAAGATCAATAAGGCTCGGTATTGCCCAATCTCCGTCTTCTGCAATGTAACGAAATGCAGAAGCAATTCCGACGCCTAATCCTCCGGTCGATACCTTATCAGCACCAATTACTATTCCCGGTTCCTTGTGGTTTGAAGCCAATCCTACTATGACAGTCATGGCCTTAAGGAACATGATGATATTTAAAAACTTTCTCAACGTAACCACTAGATGGGGGTTAAAATACCTTTTTGGGCATGCCAAAACCTTTATAAAGCAGTCTCTTTCCCTTGATAGCAGCAGGAATGTGGGCGATTGCTTGCCTGAACCTGTGAAATTGCGGATAGCAATTATAAATAATGGAGGCTGACAGATGGGACTGTACAAACACATAAGGACGCTCTGGAAGACGCCCAAGAAATCACTTGGTGAAAACCAGAAGCAGCGACTCTATCTTTGGAGACGAGAGGATGCGACCGTCAGGGTCGATCATCCGACAAGGCTTGACAGGGCAAGGAGCCTTGGCTACAAGGCCAAGCAGGGATTCATAATCGTCAGGCAGCGCGTCATGCGAGGCGGAAGGATGAGACCCAGGCCTAGCGGTGGAAGAAGGTCAAAGGCATCAAGGCTCATGAAGATAGTCAGGAAGGACTACCAGTGGATCGCAGAGGAGCGGGCAGCCAAGAAGCACACCAACTGTGAAGTGCTCAACTCATACTGGGTTGGCGAGGATGGGAAGAACGCCTGGTACGAGGTCATCCTTCTCGAGAGGAATCATCCTAACATACAGAATGATATAAACCTCAGGCGCCTCGTCGAGCAGAAGGGAAGAGTCTTCAGGGGCTTAACAAGCGCCGGCAGCAAGAGCCGTGGCCTGATGAACAAGGGCAAGGGCGCAGAGAAGCTCAGGTAAGTATCTGAGATAAGAAAATCTTCCAAATTTTTTTATTTTGTTTCTATTGATTTGATGATTATTTTAATTTTGCGCGTTTAGTCAAGGAGGTTTTGCTTTGCAGAAGAAAGAAAAGATAAAGGCGGTCGGGCTTTTTTCAGGAGGGCTTGACAGCGCGCTGGCGATAAGGCTCATCCAGGAGCAGGGCATCGAGGTGATTGCCTTGAATTTTGTGAGTCTTTTCTGCACATGCACAGGCGGAGGATGCTCGATAGTTGATCTGGCAAAGAAGCTTGGCGTGCCGATAAAGACGATGAACAAGGGCGAGGAATACATGAAGATCATCAGGCATCCAAAGCATGGCTACGGCAAGAACATGAATCCTTGCATTGATTGCAGGATATTCATACTTGAGAAGGCCAAAGAGTACGCAAAGGAGATTGGCGCAAAATTCATATTTACAGGCGAGGTCCTGGGCCAGAGGCCCATGTCCCAGCATTATGAGACCCTTCTCATGATAGAGAAGGAAGTAGGCCTCTCTGGCAAGATTGTGAGGCCGCTATGCGCAGGGCTGATGCCGCCGACAGAAGCAGAAGAGAAAGGCTGGATCAGTAGGGAGCAGCTTCTGAAGTTTAATGGCAGGAGCAGGGCTCCGCAACTTGACCTTGCAAAGAGATATGCGATAGACGGTTTTATGTGCGGCGGCTCTGGTTGCAGGCTGACTGATCCTGGCTATGCCAAGAGGATCAGGGACCTCTTCGCTCACGGGGATGAACCATCCATGAAAGATATAAAGCTGCTTGCCTTTGGCCGCCATTTCCGCATCCAAGATAATAAGATTATCGTTGGCAGGAATGAGCAGGAGAATGATGCTCTCCTTAGGCTGCGAGATGATGATGACATGATATTCGAGGCCAAAGGTGTTGTCGGGCCAGTTACGATCCTTGTTGGGAAGCCATCAGAGGAAGCGAAAGCATTGGCTGCCGCCCTCACTGCCAGATATTCTGATTCTAAAGAGGAGCAGGTTCTCATCAGGCCTGGCGCGATAGGCGCAGGGCATATGCAGGAGATCCTAAGCAAGAAGATTTCTGATGATGAACTTAAGAAATACATGATTCTATGATGGAAATAAATTATAAAAAATGTTCTTAATATTATTCGGATGTTCTCATTCAGTGGCGCCCGCGGGGCGGTCGACGAACAGGTAATGCTTTTCATTGCCTTCCAGCTCTGAGACTATCCTCTTGACTATTGTCTGCACAGGGTCTGGCATGAGCTTCACTCTTTCTCGGATATCAGCGAAGCTCTTGAATGGGTCTGCTTTCCGCTCCTCTATTATCTCCCACATGTGCTTCTTACCGACCCCTGGCAGCAGCTCAAGGATATGCATCCTGGTGCTCATCGGCTGGGCTTTGTTGAAGAACTCCACGAAGCGCGCCTCATGCTTCTTCACAATGTCCTCAACCACATGGCTCAGTTCGCTCTTTGCCGTATGGGTCAATCTTGATGTGTTGATCTTGCCATTGATGTGGTGGATCTTATCCCTCTTTGATTCTCCGATGTATACCTCTTCGAATGGCTGCAGGAATATGCCTTTTCTGGAAACAAGCTCAAGCAATGTGAAGTTCTCCTTGCCTATTGCCTGGGCTATGGCTGTCTTGAGATGAATCGGCTTGTTGTCAAAAGGGTAGCCGTTTGGCAGGAAATCTAGCACTATGGCTTCCTCTTCCTTTTTTCTTTCCATTCAAAACACCCCCTTGTGCTCTTTCTTGTTATGTTAATGTGGCCCTTTTATTTAAATTTTATGGGATTTAGCAGTTATTGTCATCAAAACCCTAGTTTTTTGATTTAGGGTTTTTTAGAAACCTTATTTCTTGTCAGGGTGGAACTCTCCGACGAGATCCACGATTTTCTTTAGATTTTCGTTGGTCACAGGCACAGAATAGCCCTGGAGGACTACCTTGAGCTCAGGCAAGCTCCTCGGCATCAGGTCTATGATCTTGTTTATGTGCGTGTCCTTGAACCTTGGTATTTCCAGCGCCTCGAGCTTTTTGTACAGCTCCTCGGCCTGCTTTGGCTTTAGAAGATTGAACTCATTGACGTATTCCTCTGTCTTGTTTCCCCTGAAGCTCAGTTCCCCATCCCTCTTCTTTATGTTGGCCAGCTCATCCTTTAGCTCTGCCATGCTGATGGATTTCTTCTCAATGATCTCTGGGTTTGACATTGTTTTCGCCTTCTATGTTCCTATTGGTATCTCTTGAGGTGCACAGGATGCACTATGAGTGTCTTCTCCTTTGTGAAGTCCTTTATCTTGACCTCATAGCAGACTCCTCTCTTCTTCTGGACGAAGCCGACCTTCCCCATGAATCTTGGATGGAAATGGCCTTCCCTTGTGATTGAGTCTGACTGCAGCAGGACCTTGTCTCCTGCAGCGTATTCTGCGAAGTAGTTCCTCAGGCTTATCTTGCCCTTCATGTTCTGCGGCCTTGAGTACTTTCCCCTAGTTCTTCGTCTCAATCCGCCTTTTCTTTTTGACATACTCATTGCGAATTACAGGGGGTTTTTAAAGCTATTGTTTTTTCAGTCAGATTGGCTCTGCGTTCATCCGAGCTTCTCTCTGGCGACCATGCAAAAGATTTATAAGAGTTGATATACTACCCGTGCGTGATGAACATACTTGCACGGGAGCATTATATGGAATTTCTGCCTACTGGCTTGTTCAAAGACTGGGGATTTGGCTTTGATCTAGTCACTAATCATGACGGAGTCCTTGAGAAAGTGAGTGGCGACCTGGACATGATTCTCTCTTGTAATAGTCAGAAGCATGTTCTTGGCCTGAATGTAATATTGAAAGGGGCGGGCAGAGGATTTGTAGGCCTATTATACCATGACAAGAGTGATTCGAGGTATGCATCCGTAGTTGTTGATGCGACCACTTCGAACATCACCACTGATTATTTCGTGGTAAAAGATAGTTTGACGATGAAACCAAATCCTGGTACTGAATCAGAGCTGGTCAAGGTTTATGAAAAGATTATGCTCAAGAACGGCGGTTTGCTTGAATATTATGTGTGGGGATCTATAAATCATGTCTATCAAGGCATCGCACGGATGGTCGCCCAGCATAATGGGGAAAGGTTCGTTGTCATGCCAAGGCTTCTCGAGTGCATGTGCATAGCATCGGATTTGATCTACGAGCAATTTGTCAAGTTGCCCAACCTTGAGGAGACAGTCATATCGCCGATGCCCGGGCCAAAAACAGTGGCACCAGCAGGACCTGGTCATCAATGATTATTTTGATTCTGTTAGATGATTCAATACAAGAAACATATGATAATAAGAAATAATAAAAAAATAAAAAATTTTCTTTTTGATTAGCAAAAAAGCATACCTCGACGTTTACGTCGATTGGTTTCCTTTTTTTGTCTCAACAACCGCGTTTATGTTTTTTTGCTACCAACATACCGCGTCCCTTTAGGGCGCGGTTGTTGATTTTTCTAGCCGCCCTATCTCTGCTTCGCGACGTCGCTGTCGAGGCTGATGCCTTTCCTTGTCCTGATCTGCATCTTAACCTTTTCCTGCAGCTCTTCAGGCATCTTCTCGAAGCTCTGGTCGACCAGGGACGATACTCCTCGCCCTGCTGTCGCGCTTCGGAGGTCGCTGCTCCATCCGAGAAGCTCCGCCACTGGGATCTTGGCCTTTATGTCGACTGAGTTGCCCTGCTGGTTCATCTCCAGCAGCTGGCCTCTCTTGTTGGCCACAAGCTTCGAGATCTCTCCCATGAAATCGGCAGGCGACTCTATCAGTTGGATCTGCTTTGGCTCGAACATCACTGGTCGGGCAAGCATCATGGCGTCCCTGATTCCGTCTCTTACTGCTGGATAGACCTGCGCCGGTCCTCGGTGGATTGCGTCCTCGTGCAGCTTCATATCAGTCAATCTCACAAGCACCTTTATGCAAGGCTCTCTCGCAAGAGGTCCTCCTCTCATGACATCCTCGAACATGTCAAGTATCATCTCAATGACTTCGCCAAGGTATACCTGGCCCCTTGTGTCATCTATGAACACGTTGCCGCTGTAGATGTCCTTTACCTTGTCCGCGACCTTTGAGTCAAGTCCGTATTCGACGAGCTTGTCCCTGAGAGGGACATCTTTCTTCTTGATCCTTGTCTCAGATATCTCTCCTGACTTTATGGCGTTGTAGACCGCGTCAGGCAAAGCCTCGACAAGGAAATAGAACTTGTTGTGCTTGTTAGGAGATTTTCCTTCAGATTCCTGGGCAGATTTTGACACCACAGACTCTCTGTAGACAACGATCGGAGGTGAAGTAATGATCTTCAGCCCTTTCTCTGTCACGATCCTGTTCTCTATGATCTCCAGGTGCAGCTCTCCCATGCCGCTGATAAGGTTCTCTCCTGTCTCTTCGTTGATCTCTATCTTGACAGAAGGATCCTCTTTCCCTACTTTTCTCAGGACTTCAACCAGTTTCGGAAGGTCCTGGGTCTGGGTCACTTTGATTGACTTGGTGATGACTGGCTCGAATATGTGCTTCATCTCCTCGAAAGCCTGGTCAGGCTCTTCTGTCACAGTCTCTCCTGCGAATCCTTGCACTCCTGAGATGGCAAGGATATTTCCTGCAGGCACGCTATCGAATGCCTCTGTCTTTATTCCTGCATACATGTAGACGTTCTGCACTCTCTGGCTGACCTTTGCGTTGTTAAGGTAGACTGTCTGTCCCTCTCTCATCGTGCCGCTGTAGATCCTTCCCGCAGATATCTCTCTGTTGCTTTTTGGGTCTATCAGTATTCTTGTGATGCAGAAAGAGAGCTTTCCATTCGGGTCGCATGTGAGCATGCTTTTTCCTAAAGGTGACTCAGGGTCTCCGTGCCATATCTTCAAGACTCGGTATTTCTGCGCCTCCAGAGGATCAGGCAAGTGCTTCACTACCATGTCAAGGATAACTTCATCGAGCGGTGAGTTCTTCCAGAACCAGTCCTTTCTCTCGTCAGTTGTCATGTTGTTATAGGCGTTCAAGATGTCCTTGAAGCTTATGTTCTTCTTCTTCATGAATGGCAGAGATAGCGCCCAGTTCTCCCTTGCGCTTCCGAAGGTGACGCTTCCTTCTGCTATGTTGACCTTCCATTTCTGCTTAAACTCCGGTTCTGCTATCTCCTCTACATGCTGGTTGAACTCGAGTATTATCTTTGTGAGCCTTTCCTGGATCTGCTCAGGTGTGAACTGCATCTCCTTGATCAGCCTGTCAACCTTGTTGATGAAAAGCACGGGTTTCACTCGCTCTCTCAGAGCTTGCTTCAGTACAGTCTCTGTCTGCGGCATGATACCTTCTGATGCGCATACAAGCACTATTGTCCCGTCGACAGCTCTCATGGCTCTAGTTACGTTGCCTCCGAAATCTACGTGACCCGGAGTGTCAATGAGATTGATGAGATATTCCTCTCCGTGGAAATCGTGGACCATTGAGACATTGGCTGCGTCTACTGTCAAGAGTCTCTCCTGTTCGTCTGAGTGCTGCCAGGTCATCATCCCTTTGTCAAGGTCTCCTGCGAGTTTCTCTGACATCAAGCCTGCTGCTGCCAGCAGATTGTCTGTGAAAGCTGTCTTTCCATGGTGAATGTGAGCGCTCGTGCATATATTCCTGATGCTATGCGGCCTGACCATCATCCTTGCCATTTTATCTGTAACTTTTTCTCCCATTGTATATCACCTAATGTTTGTTTTGCTTATTGTCAATTCCTCCTGCTAGAGGATTTCCGTGCTTTACTTTCTTCATCTTATCGACAGGGAATCTTCCTTCGTATTCCCTCATTGTAGCGTCAAACGCCTGCTGTGGATCGATGTCCAGCATCCAGGCGATCTTTAGGATAAGGAAGAGTTGGTCGCCGACAAAATCAATGAACTCTGCTTTGTGCTCTTCTATGAGCTTGCTCTGGGTCTCGCCATCAACCCATTTTATTATATTCCATGCTTCTCCTACTTCCTCTGTCATGTTCAGGAGGAAGTCCTTAATGAGTTTCGAGTTCTTATCCTTGTCCCATCCTCGTTCAATGTTGAACTTGGCGAGCTTCTCCATCGAATCATTCATTGCAGGTCATCCTCTCCTTTCCTGTAAAGCAGGACTTCATCAACCCTCTTCCAGGCATGGATCTCTTCGGGCTTGAACCATACCTTTATCTCGCGCTCAGCATCCTTCTCTGTCTCTGAGGCGTGGATGAGGTTCTGTATGGGTCTCTTGAGGTTGTCAGCGAGCTGGTATGAATCGAACGCAAGATCACCTCTTATGGTGCCAGGGATTGCGTCTGCTGGCGAAGTGGCTCCGCAGAGCTTCCTTATGTGCGCTATGGAATTATGGCCCTCAACGATAAGAGCCACCACTGGGCTCATAGATAGGAATGCCATGAGGAACTCTCTTATCTCAATCCCAATCTGACGCTCGGTCTTGTCTATCGAGAGGCCTTTCTTTGCATAGGCATCTTTCTGCTTCTTTCCCACCGCAAGGAACCAGTCCTCGTCGGCCTGGTAATGCTTCCCGGCGATCTCCTTGTCAGCATACACCATCTTCATGCCGATTATCTTGAAACCGACCCTCTCGAATCTTGTGATGATCTCCCCGACAAGCCCTCTCTGGACTCCATCAGGCTTTATCAAAACTAGTGTCTTCTCGATCATTTCCCTTTGCCTCGCTGATCTGGTTTATGATTCATTCAAATTTAAAATCTTAAAAACAAAAAAATTTGGAGCACCAGCCTATTCCTTCTTATCTTTCTTTTTCTCGTGGTGGAACTCTGCGGTCCATCTTGTTGTTCTAGGCTTCCTGCCGAGCTTCAGCAGGTTCTTCTCGCACTTGGTGCTGCAGAAGTACATTATCCTTCCATCCTTCTTTATGTACATCTTGCCAGTGCCTGGCTCCATGTTGAGCTTGCAAAATTCACATTTATGCATTGAGCATCACCTTTTTATGGCAGGGATTCATTTGTTCCTGCCTGATTTGTTGAGAGGCCTCGCCTCTATCTCTGTCTCTCTCAGCATCAGCATGTCGCCCAGTTGGATAGGACCCCTGACATTTCTCCTGATGATCTTGCCCTTGTCTCTGCCGTCTAGGACCTTGCACCTTATCTGGGTGGCTTCGCCTCTTGTGCCGGTCCTGCCCACAATCTCTTCGACGCTGGCAGGCACTGCCTGGGAAAAGCTTACGCTGCCCCTTGCCTCTTCTGGCCTTTGCCCTTGGCGCTGCTGCGGCTTGTTATCATCTTTCCTTTCTGTCTTTTCAGCCATTTTTCATCACCATGATCCTTTTGATTCTTACTTTGCTCCTAATTCCTTGATGAGATCCTTTGCGTCTCCTTCCTTGACTATTGCGACGCTGGCGGTGCCCACCTTGAGGCCTGCTGCTGCTCCGAGCTCGTCCTTCTTTGGGACTTCTATGCAAGGTATTCCCTTCTCCTTTGCCAGGAGAGGAAGGTGCATTATGATCTCTGGCGGGCTGATGTCCTTTGCGTAGACAACAAGCTTTGCCTTATCCTTCTCTATGGCCTTGGTGACCTCATTTGTGCCCTTAACTATCTTTCCTGTCTTTCTTGCTAGTTCAATCGCTTCGTATGCTCTTTCACTCATGTTCATCACTCCTCCTAAGAGTCTTGTCCTAAATCATGAGATACAAAATTCAGAATTTGTACCTCGCTCAGCCCCTAAAGGCGTCATAACTCATTGGTATACTATGCGAAAAAAGTTTGGTTTATAAATCTTACGATTAATTTCCCTGGGCGCTGACGATGGTGGCTTTCTTTCGCAGCTCGTTTATGTACCCTGTCAGCAGCGTCTGTCTCTTGGCGCTGAGCAATTGGCTGGCTATAGCTTCCTTTGTCTCTTCAAAGCTAAGCTGGGCCGCAGGAGTCCTCTCAAGCATTTCAACCAGGTGATAGCCTAGGCGTGTCGGCACGATTATGATGCTGCCTTTCGGAGCCAAAAGGGCCACATCCTCGAACTCAGGCACCAGCTCGCCCTTCTGGAACTCATATACGCCGCACCTGGCGACGACATCATCCACGTCTTCAGAGTATCTTGTGACCAATGCGCAGAAATCGGTCTTGTTCAGCTCGTCAGCTATGGCCTTTATCTTGTTGAGTTTCTCCTCGCTGTTGGAGCTGTTGGCCTTTATCAGCAGCTGCCTGACCTTTGCCTTTGGGATTGATGTGATGTTTGCCTTGTTATCATTATAGTACGATCTGATCTGCTCATCCGATGGCGGCTGGACCATTGTCCAGAGGTACTCTATCTCCTGCTTGAGAACCAATGTCTCCCTTATCTCGTTCCTGAAATCTGTGATCGTCAACCCGATCGCCGCAAGGCGTTCTATCAGTGTGGCCTGGGTGAAGTTGCCCTGTTTCATCATCGAGTCAATTGTGTTGTCTGCATCTGCTTCGGCGGCATCTATCCCTCTGCTCTTCGCGTCCTGGATCAGCAGTTTATTGTTTACCACAGTGTCAAAAGCCTGTTGTAGGGTCTCGTTGTTCTGCTGAGCAGGTGGGAGCGTACTGTAGAGGCGCGAGACCTCGTCCATGTATATCGGCTCATCGTTCACAGTGGCCAAGAGGCTCCTGTTGCTGGTGGTGGCAGAGAGCCCTGCGTCGTTATCATCAATGCCCTGGCGCTGCTCCTTTATCCCGCTCCTCGAGAGAATGAACAGCACCACGATGAGAAGTATCGTGACCGATGCGATTATCGTTGTCTGGTACCTGGCGAAGTGATCCGCCTCTTCTTTCTTCTTGCTCTTGGTCCTGCGTTTTTCAGCCATTATCATCCCTCTTTTTTCATTCTTTTGATTGT
Organism: archaeon; assembly: GCA_043801165.1. GTDB lineage: Archaea > Nanobdellota > Nanobdellia > Woesearchaeales > SM23-78 > SM23-78. The sequence goes on along the minus strand of JAZDMG010000011.1, from coordinate 15,041 downwards.
TCTGATCAGCTCAGCTTTTCCTGCATGCGGTCTTGGTGAAGAAATCTATCGCCTTTTCATATTCTCTCTTCCCGAAATCAAGCCAGTCATTGTCTGTGGAGTATATTATGGCCCCTTTTGCATCCCACAGCAGCAGGCCCGAGTATGTGCAGCTGGTCTCTATGATGAGCTGTGGCGGGGGGAAGTATGAGCTGTAGAGGTTCTCTTTTATCAATGCAGGGGTGATGTCCTCTTCCTTCATCTTTGATGCCATGATCTTCCTGATCATGAGCCTTATCGCCCCGAGTATCTCCTCCTGGCCGTCATATCTTATGCAGAAGTTTAGGAAGAAGTTGTCATAGTTCTTTGTCTTCTCCATGATGTCTTTGAATAGTTCTGTCAGCTCCATGTCCATCTCGAACCATTGCCCTATTATGAACACTCTCATCTGGTTCTTATGGATCCGCTCATCATTGATTAGCTTCCTGAAGAAATCCTTCATCGCAGGGATGATCTCAAGGTCTGTATCGCTGAGGCCTATGCTCAGGACTCGGTTCTCATATTTGAGCTGGTAGTCAATGACCTCATTGAGCAGGCTGATGTGCTGCTTTATGGCTTCTGCAAGGTCTTTCTTATGCTCTTCAGCCCAGGATTTGACTCCGCAGCTGTTTATCGCTATATGTATGGGGTTCTTCTTGCCCTTAGCAGTTAGATTCGAGAGTATCGGTATTTCGACCATGGTCCACCGATTCCTGGCAACTATAGATAAATATTTAAAATCTTCGCTTAAGAAGAGCGATATGCTTCCAGAAATGTACACGACATGCGCAACCATGGCTAGCCTAGGGGTTCCCCTGGTCGGCATCGTAATAGGTTTCATAGCAATCCTGTTCGCGGCAGTATGCGACATCAGGACTCGAGAAGTCCCTGACTGGCTTAATTACTCGCTTCTTGCTTTCGCCATCGGAAACGCCATCATCCTCAGTATCAATAGCTCATCCTGGAGCTTCATCCTGAATGCTGCGGCTGGGCTTGTGTTTGGCCTTGTGATAGGGCTTTCGATGTTCTACGCAGGCCAATGGGGCGGCGGGGACAGCAAGCTGATAATCGGCCTCAGCGCCTTGATCGGCATAAACATATCGTTGCTTCTGGCCCTGAAAGCAGTCCCTTTGATCGTCATATTTTTTGTCGACCTGATGATAGTCGGTGCTGTCTACGGCCTTGGCTACAGCCTGGTGATAGCTTTCCTGAACTTCAGGAAATGCAAGGACGCCGCTCTTGAATTCATAAAGAAGAAAGAGATGATCGCCCTGAGGATGATAATCCTCCTGTTGATCCTGGTCTCGTTCGGCAATTTCCTTTTGAAGAGGAGCCTTGATTCGCTGGTGTGGGTCGCTTTCTCCCTCCTGTTCCTATTCCTGTTCTATCTTTGGCTGCTGATAAGCATTGTTGAGAAGGTCTGCATGATCAAACAGGTCAGGATATCTGAGCTCACAGAGGGAGACTGGGTTGTCAATCCTGTGATGAAGGGAAAGAAGCTCCTGCTCAAGCCTACCAAGACAGGGATCTCAAGGCAGGAGATAGCGTTGCTGAAGAAGAATAAGGTAACGGGTGTCGTCATAAAGATTGGGATCCCGTTTGTCCCAAGCTTCCTGATCGCCTATGTGCTCCTGTTTGCGATCGGTAACTGGTTGGTATATTTCTTCTAGCTCAGAAAACTAATAATAAGCCACTCTGCTCACGGAATCCTTTGCAGATGTTTTATCAGGTAATTCGTCTTTTCCTTTCCTTCTGCAGTCTTCTCTGATATTATCTCCTCTGGCTTCGCAGAGACCTCTCTAGGAGGGGCTGATTTCTTATCATCTTTCTTCCCCACGGTGAAGGTCTTGTCTTTTATCTTGGAAAAGATATCGTCAAGGGCTTGGGGTGCCATTGATTTAGGCTTCCAGAGGAAGTTCATGCCGTCATTCTCCTTCCTAGGAATCACGTCGATCGAGAGATGGTTCTCGCTCTCATTCATGATTATGTTTGTCCCGTGGGGCCTTAGGGCGTCGAATACAGCGGATGAGGCGAAATTTGCAAGGAAGAATATGTTCTCTGCCATCTCTGGCGTGAGATCTTCAAGCTTGGTCGCGTGCTGCTTCGGAAGTATCTTTATATGGCCCAGGACAGCAGGCTTGCCAGGCAATATCGCCATAAGATTCTCATCCTCGTAGACGATCAACGCCTTCTTCTCCTTTATCTTTTCACATGTTGCGCAATCCATTATTTTCAACCAGTCCTATTTTATGGAGCTCAAGGCTATCGATAGCTTTTCTATGTCAAGACCTCCAAACAGCTTCTTGAGCTCTGGATTCTTCTCAAGCTCTTTCTTGAACTCAGCAGGGTTCTTGATTATCATCTCTTTCATCGCAGGGTTTGAGTCTATCACCCGCGCCAGCTCTTTCTGGTCAAAATGGTCTGGGATTGGTGATGCTGGCGCAGAGGATTGTGATGTGCCCTGCGGCTGCTGCCCTTGTTTGCCTGCATCTTTTCCCTGGCTTCTCATGGCAGCGAATTGCTTCATCATCAGGCCAAGCTTTCCTTTGAAAATCGTAAGATTTGCCTGCAGCTCTTCTTCCCTAACCTCTTTGGTAGGAATGTTGAAGTTGTCAAGCCCGTCCCCGCTCTCCCGCGGGATTATGTGATACAAGAAATGTGGGCTCTGCTGGCCGGCGACTGCTCCGTTGGCCATGAAGATGGTTGATTTATTGGTGATCATGGCCTTCTTGAGGGCGCTGTTGAGATCCCTTGTCACTCTGAACATGTGGGCAGATATCTCCACAGGTATCAGCGGGAGCACAGGATAATGCTCCTTTGTCATCACAAGAAGATGCCCTTTGCCGGCAGGGTTTATGTCCATGATGGCGACCATCTTGTCGTCCTCATAGGCTTTCCTGCTGGGTATTTCTCCTTTTATAATCTTGCAGAAGATGCAGTTCTGCCTCTGATACTCTGAGATCTCCTCAGGGCTCATCTTCTCAAAATCAGGTTCTCCTGCCATGTTTGTCCCGTCAAATAAAATCCGAATCGATATGCTTATCAGCTAAAACGATCCGGATCATCCGAATCAGTTGAAGTCCACCTTTGGTGCATTCTCTGCGCCTTCTGCTGACTGGAAGAAGCTTCTCTTGCCGATGTTGAACATCCCTGCTATCATATTGGTTGGGAATGTGACCAGCCTCCTGTTCAAGAGAGTGACTGCGTCATTGTACCTGTTCCTCTCGACGCTTATCTTGTTCTCTGTGTTGGCTAGCTCGTCCTGCAATGCGAGGAAGTTCTGGTTGCTCTTCAGCTCAGGATAGCTCTCGACGACAACCATGAGCCTGCTGAGGGCTGATTCCATGCCGTTTGCGGCCGCGACCTTCTCCTCAGAGGTCTTCGCATTGGTCCAGGCGCTCCTTGCCTCTGTTATCTTGATGAGTGTCTCCTGCTCAAAGTTCTTTGCGCCTTTGACAGTCTCAATGAGGTTGGGTATGAGGTCTGCTCTCCTCTGGTATGATGTCTCTACCTTGCTCCAGGCAGAGTCGACATCGACGTTCAGCCTGTTAAGTGAGTTATAGACCCCTATGACTCCCAGCATTATCACTAGCACAACAACTGCTACGATTATTCCGACTGCTAGGGCAGTTCCGCCCTTCCTGTTAATTGTATTGTTCATGTTTTCACCCTCGAAGTTCTATTGTTTCTCTCTATTTTTTCCCTTTGGTTATAGTTTTCGCCTTTTTGGCATTCCCTTTTGATAATCCAGGATTGTTATTGATACCTTCGTGTTTCTCAAGCTTGCTTATTATGTTTTCTATCTCGCCGCCATCTAGCCAGATTCCGTCGCAGCGCTCGCACTTGTCTATGGTCACTCCCATGCTGCTCTTCTTTACCATATGCCTATGGCAGCGTGGGCAGCCGATAATCTCGTCTTTTTTCTGATTCTTTTCATCTTTCTTCTGACCGCAACAAAACCAACCCATGGACGCACCTCTTGATCTGGCATCTTATCCTGATATTAAAATTTTCCGCTGAAGTGAATGAAAAATATGATTTTTCATTTGATCAGTGGCTGCTAAAAGCGGCCGCTGAACCCTCCTCCTCCAAAGCTTCCGCCTCCGAATCCACCAAAGCCTCCTCCACCAAAACCACCACCGCCTCCTCTGCCCCTGCCGAACATATTGGCTACGATTATGGCCGCGATGATATCATGAGTCTCAAACTTCTCATTCTTCTTTTTCTTATCTTTCTTTATCTTGCGATAGGAAACAATGAATGGTATCACAAAGACCAGCAATAGGAATATCATCCAGAATATAATCATGCTCATGCTGGCAGATGAAACAAGTGTGCCGCTCCAGCTGCCGCTTCCCTCTGTCTCTGCGCTCGTGTCGTTCCTGAGGATTGCGCTGATGGCTTTGACTCCATCAAACAGGCCTTGCTCATAGTTCCCTTCTTTGAATCTTGGCTCGATTATGTTTCTTCCTATCCTGCCGAGCTTTGCTGCGTTGAGCACCGGCTCAAGTCCATAGCCGACCTCGATCCTGTACTCCCTGTCATCAACTGCCAGCAGGATCAGTACTCCATTGTCCTTTCCCTTCTCGCCGAGGGTCTTGTGCGCAAGGTTGAGCGAGAACTCATCGATTGTTATGCCATCCAATGATTTTACTGTCGCCACAGCCATCTCAACGCTTGTGTTCAGCTTGAGATCATAGAGATCCTGCCATATCAATGACCTATACTGAGGGCTGATGACGCCGGCTTCGTCATTCACAAGGTCTGTCAGCTGGTCAAGCGCAGAGATCGGCATCGCCAACAGCGCAATGGCGAATATGATCGCCTGGATTGCGAAAATCGCTTTCAAAACCCTTTCCATGCTGCTGTAAAAGCCGAGTCCTTTAATAAAAGTTTTGAAAAACATGGCCTGAACAGGAATATTTATAAAGTCAATTTATTTACTACTGCAGTATGAATACTAAATTAAACGATGAGACTATACGCGCGATTACTTCCAGATTCGGGGTGGCTCTTAAGAATAAAGATCCGCAGGCTGTAGAGAATATCTTATTTACGTATTTCCGATTCGGGAAATTGAAGCAAAGCCTGAGAGAACATCAGGATTTTATAGCCTATAAGCGCCAACTTGCGGATTCAAGGAGCACGCATGGTTCAGGTTGGCCTTACTTGAACCAGGAAAAACAAGACCTGACTGATTATCTGGAGCCATATATCTCGAGAGTAAAAATTCCCTTGATACCTGGAATCGAGAGCAGAAAGCCTAAATTTAAGCATGGATTTGTCAGATGTGCTAATCATTGTCCCGGCAATGACCTGATCATCGCAGCCTATGGTATCCTGACAGAGACGTTTGTTTTCGAACCAAAGCCCGTTGACCATCATTTCTTTTTCATAACCAAAGTTCCGCCAGAACAGGAGACTGGCCTAGTTAAAATTCTCATAGAGCAAGCAAAGTATAGCCCTGGGAATCCTGCGGCGATATTGAATCACTGGTTCAGACAGAATAATGTTGGGACTTCAGCCATGTCTGCAAATTATAATCCTTCCTATGGCCTTAATGGTATAATAGGCTTTATAGGCTACCTGGGAGGCGATTCGAACGCAGTCAAAATGGTAAGTTTATCAAGATAAGCCGGCCAAGATAGCTAAGAAATATCATTTGCTGCTTATTATCTCAATCACATCCCTGGTCTTCAGGACGTGCTCTTTGCCGAGGGTCTTCTTTGTCTTGACATCGATGGCCCTGATGAACCCTTCTGCCAGGTCTGTGTGAATGGTCCTGGCAAAATCCAAGGTTGTTGACCCTTGCCTGAGAAGGAAGCAGTCAGGAAGCACTCTTCCCTCGGAATCCATGAGCTTGTTCACTCCTCCCGGGAATATTGCGATGTATTTCAGGAAATCAAACACGATGGTGTTCAGAAGTTTCTGGACGCCTGTGCTGCCGTATTTCTTCAGCACATTGCTCCTGATGTACTCCAAGCCTTTCTTCTGGGCTTCATTTAGGTTGCCTATTATCTCGAAATCATCATCGCCTGGTATGTACCTTATCAGCTTGTGGTTGCTCGCCTCCCTGAGGGCGAGCTCTGCCTCGGCAGCAGTGGGCGCGATTATATACTGAGGGAATTTCTCGCGGAGACGCTTGATATTCTCCTCTGAGCTTGGCAGGTCTGCCTTGTTGGCAGCGATGACGATAGGCTTTGTCGCCAAGCGTATCTGCCTTATGAACTCGAATATTTGGTCCTTGGACCACCTGGTGAGGTCTGGGCCGAAGTTGAGCTTCACTATCAGCTCATTCACAAGGTCCTCTGTGACATTGAAAGCGCCCATCTGCTTCGAGATGGCCTTTGCAGGGTCCTGGTGCGTCTGCACAGTAGCCCTTGCGAACCTATCCCATATCTTCATCAGGATGTCATACATCCAGTGGTTAATCTCTTCCTCAAGGAAAAGAACATCATCAAGAGGATCATGCTCCGGCTTGCCTGTATATTCTCCTTTCTCATTGGTCATGCCGCTGGCATCAATCACGTGTATCAATGCGTCTGCCTGGTTAAGGTCATCAAGGAACTTGTTGCCAAGGCCTTTTCCTTCGTGGGCGCCAGGCACAAGGCCGGCGACGTCTATAATCTCGATCGGGATGAACCTGTTGTGCTCGATGCAGAATCCCACTCGCGGGTTGCATTTCACATTGAAATCCTTCTCAACGCACTCGATGCGCACATGGCCGAACCCCTTGTTAGGGTCGATGGTGGCGAAGGGATAGTTGGCTATGAGTATGTCAGCTAATGTGACTGACTTGAAGAACGTGCTTTTCCCGCAGTTCGGCTTGCCAACGATTCCGATAAGCATTATCCCGATGATTCTGGAAAGGATTATAAATATTTCGGCTAGCCGACCAGCCAAAGCATGAAGGAACAAAGAACCACAAACATTAAATAATCCTGGAGGCTACGGCTAACAATGCGCTTTGATGAGACCTTGCAGGAATATAAGAAGCTGATTGATGATGAGCTTGTGAAATTCTTTGGCAGGATTATTAGGGAGAGGACTACCAACGACTTCTTGCTTGAGCTGTACAAAGACCTTGAGGAGTTCGTTCTCAATGGAGGGAAACGCCTGAGGCCCATTGCTTTGATCCAGGCCTACAAGGCAGTGAAAGGATCTGTTGACGATGAGATTGTCAGGGCATCAATCGCTGTCGAGCTCTACCATAACTCCACATTGGTCCATGACGATATAATGGATGAGGATGAGAGTAGGCGAGGAAAGCCGACGGTTTTCCAGCACATGAAGGAATATTTCTTGAAAGACCGTGCCGAAGAGAGCTATAGAGGACCTCTCTTTGACAGGAAATCATGCCGCTTCGCAGCATCCCAGGCTTTACTAGGAGGCAATATCCTTGTTGAGCTGTCAAAGAAGCCATTGCTTGATTCTGGTTTTGAGGAAAAGAGGGTTATCAATGCCCTTAGGGCCATGTGCGATTGCGCAGAAGCTGTGAACATAGGCCAGGTCGATGACCTCGTCCTCGAGACTGACAAGGATGCTGATGAAGATAAATATTATGACATGATTGAGAAGAAGACAGGTCGTCTGTTCATCTCCAGCATACAGATTGGAGCGATACTCGCAGGAGCCAGCGAACAGCAGCTAAAGGCGCTTTCAGAGTATGCTAAGCTTGCAGCCACAACATTCCAGCTTCATGATGACATAATCGAGATTCTTCCAGACAATAAGAAAGGACATGAGCGCGGTTCTGACATACGCCAGGGAAAGATGACCTTGCTCACGATAAAAGCCCTGGAAAGAGGGAGTGATGCGCAGAAGAAGGATCTATTGAAGGCTCTCGGAAACCCATCAGCCAGCCAAGAAGAAATCAATCAAGCCATAAAGGTCATCTTTGACACCGGAGCTATTGAATATTCAAAGCAGCTCGCCCTCAAGAAGATTGAGGAAGGGAAGAAGTGGCTTTCAAAGGCAGAATTCAATGAGGACGGAATCGCTTTCTTCAGGGATTTCGCAGATTTCATGATTAACCGGGAGATGTGATTGAACACAGCAGAATCAGGCGAAAGAAAGTTTTATAAAGAAGAAAAAAATAGTTATTTTAACGAATAGAACCTTACAAATTGAAGTTTCATCCAAAGCAAAACGATTAAAATGATAAAATCCACGATTACAGATGAGGAAAAAGGAATATTAACTGAAATAGCGTCCATAGGAGTCGGTAACGCATCTGTTGCGCTTGGAAAGCTAACAAATGCCAAAATCATCATAACAGTTCCTGAAGTCAACGTAATATCAGCAAATGATGCTCCAGGGCTTTTTTCAGAAGACATAGCAGCGATAGGTGTGTGTTTAAAAGTTGTTGGAATGCTGAATGGAAGCATGATATTCTTATTCGAAGAAGAAGATGCAAAAAGAATCAGCTTCATACTCAACGTTATAGACATTAACGACCCTGTCATGACTGAAGAAATTGAACTTAACACAATTAAAGAGGTGGCAAATATTTTAACTGGCGCTTATCTTGGCGCAGTTACAAAATTCACTGGGCTGGATATGCTTCACTCAGTGCCTATGGTCGTCAGGGGCACAGCCGCTCAGGTTCTTGGTTCTGTAATAAAAGAAGCCAGCGATTCTCAAATAATCATAGTGAAAAGCAAGATCACCATTGGAGACGCAGTGTTTAGGCTTGTTGGCTTCCTATTAGTATCGCTAAATGAAGAAGAGATCAAGCGTCTGATAGAGACCATAAAGACAAAATACAAGTATCTGATTTGAAGTTCTGTTATTTTGCATTTTTGTTTGTTTAGTGTTAGCTTCTTTCGTAATTTATTTAAATAGCTCTCAATTCTCAGAAAAAAGGGTGAAAAAAATGACAAATAAAGACGTACAACCGATATTCATTCTATCAGACAACACAAAGAGGACCACCGGCAGGGATGCCCAGAGGATGAACATAATGGCGGCAAAGCTCGTGGCTGAGACCGTCAGGACCACTCTTGGCCCGAAGGGCATGGACAAGATGATAGTTGACAGCATGGGAGACATCACAGTCACCAATGACGGAGTGACCATCCTTGAGGAGATGAACATAGAGCACCCTGCTGCCAAGATGCTTGTCGAGGTCGCAAAGACCCAGGAGAACGAGGTCGGCGACGGGACAACCACTGCGGTGGTGCTTGCTGGTGAGCTCTTGAAGAAGGCAGAGGCCCTGCTGGACCAGGAGATACATCCTACGGTAATTGCCAAGGGGTACAGGATGGCTGCTGAGAGATCAAAGATAATACTCAACGAGATAGCAGAAGACCTGACGAATGATGATGGGATGCTTAAGAAAGTCGCTATCACAGCGATGACTGGCAAAGGAGCAGAGTCATCAAAAGAGCTATTGTCTGAACTGGTTGTCAGGTCTGTCAGGAGAGTCATGGTGAAAGAGAAGGACTCTGTCAGGATAGACAAGGAAGACATAAAGATTGAGAAGAAGATTGGCGGAGAGGTCGACGACAGCCGGCTGATCGAGGGAATCGTGCTTGACAAGGAGCGGGTGCATCCATCGATGCCGACAAAGGTGGTTGATGCAAGGATTGCGCTCATAGATTCGGCGATCGAGGTAAAAAGCACTGAGATCGATGCGAAGATAAGCATCTCTGACCCTGAGAAGATGCAGGCATTCCTCGACATGGAAGAGGGGATGCTGAGGAAGATGGTTGAAAGGATTGCCTCATCAAAAGCAAACGTGGTCTTCTGCCAGAAAGGAGTGGATGATATGGCAAGCCATTTCCTGGCGAAGAAAGGTATCTTTGTAGCTAGGAGGATAAGCAAGAGCGACCTTGAGAAACTCTCAAAAGCCACTGGCGGAGTGATAATCACTGACCTGGGCGACCTGACAGAGAAAGAGCTTGGAAAAGCAGGGATTGTCGAGGAAGTAAGGTTCGGGGATGAATCAATGACCTATGTCATGGGCTGCAAGAACCCGAAAGCAGTCACATTTCTTGTGCGTGGGAGCACAGACCACGTGGTTGATGAAGTGAAGAGAGCGGTCGAGGATGCCATCGGAGACTGCATAGCGGCGCTGAGAAACAACAAGGTGGTCGCTGGCGCAGGAGCATGCGAAATGGAGCTGGCGAAATCATTGCATAAATTCTCAGAATCATTCGGCGGGCGAGAGCAGCTGGCCATAAAGGCTTTTGCTGAGTCCATGGAAGTTATCCCCCGTACCCTTGCAGAGAATGCAGGATTGGATCCCATTGATGTCCTGACAGAGCTAAGGTCTGCCCATGACCGAAAAGAGAATGGGCTGGCATCAATGTATTCACAGGAAAGGTCATGAACGCTTGGAAGCAGGGAGTCATTGAGCCTCTCAAGATCAAGACCCAGGCTGTCAGCAGCGCAGCTGAAGTGGCAGTCATGATCCTCAGGATTGACGACGTGATCGCTGGCGGGACATTGGGCGGCGACGGAAAGATGCCGCAGATGCCACCTCGTAACGGGATGTCAGGCATGGGCGGAGAGATGCCTGAGTACTAGGCACTTGAAAGTGAGAAGTTCTAACTAATAATCTTCTTCATCCTTGTATTCCGCATACTCTTCCTTTCTTCTCTTGCCTGCAGCAAGCCAGCCTGCCATGAAGCCCTGCTCCTCTGGGCTGATCTCATCATCATCCAAGAGGTCTTCCCATGCTTCCTGCGTCTCTTCAGAAACGAACTCTTCTTCAGTTTCAAGCATCATCTTAGGCCACCTCCTGGTGGAGCGTAGTGGCTGGCATTGATTGCCAAGGCCATCGCTGGCTGGCCGTAGGGAATCCCCAAGTATCCTAATGCCGCCTCAATGCCTCTGAATTTCACCATCCGGTTTATCCTGCCCCTGAGCTCAATAGAATGCTCCTGCGCATAGAGCTTCGTTGCATTGCTCTCAATCATCCCATCTATTCCTTCATTCTTCTCTATCTTTGTCTTCATTTTCCCTTTCCTCCGTTGTTCTTTTTTTTTCTCAGAAGACCGAAGAAGCTGCTTTCAGGGGATTCAAGATTTAGCTATAGAAACCAGACCTTGAGCCCTGCATTGTTTAACAGCCTCAAGGTCTTATCTGGACCTGATGAGCATAAAGTGATAGATTGACCACTTAAAGAGATCAGAGCTGATGCTAGGAATACGATTGTTCTTCTTTGCTTGTGCTCTTATCTTCAGGTCCATTCAGCTCACTTTTCGCTAAGCATATTTCTCTCTTTATATCGTTTTTAAGGGTCGCATGGATTTATTAAAGATCAAACAACCCTTTTGTTCACATAAGGTGTTTGATATAAAGAGAACACTGGCTAAACCAAATCCTGTCCTTTGTCTCGATACGATTGAGTCCAACCATGACATCACTTCTCGAGCAGGTTATTTATATATTTTTTCCTTTTCACTTCAGCCATCCGAAAGGCAGGGCTATTTTTGATTTCGATTAATTTTTAGAAAAGTTTATATATGATATCATCAATTATGGGTGAAGAGAGAAAAAGAGGTGTATAGTTGGGAAGGGATGATGAATACGAGCTTCTTCCAAGGCAGGAAGTTGAGAATCTCAAGCGTGAATTGGAGCGCCTTAAGAAGAATCCTCTTGGTGAACTGAAAGAGGGAAAGTCTTTTCTTGATTCAGTGAATGTTCTGAATGACAATATCAAGAAGCTGATCGATATATTCACCAAGGCAGAGGCAGACCTCGCGAAAGAATATTCCCAAGGCAACCCTGCCCAGGACCTCAAGGTCATAAAGGAGCAGAACGAGCAGATAGCCCAGGGGCTTATTGCGGTGGCTGATCTTGTCAAGGATATGAAGGAGCCTAGGAATGCTACCCCTTCGAATCCCTCATTCCCAAACACGCCTGCATTCGCCCAGACAGTGCCTCAGTATCCTTCATTCCAGCAGCAGCCTATGCCTGATTTCCAGTCGTTCCAGGCCCAGATGCCGCCGCAGCCGCCATTTGATCTCATGAGCTCATCCCAGACGAATAATCAGCCGTCGTTGCCGCCTCTGCCGCCGCCTGATAATTTCAGTTTTCAATCTCCTGAAAAGAAGAGAGGATTGTTCTCAAGAAAATGATGCTCCTAAACCCTACAAGAGAGTTCTACATCAAGGCAGCTATGCACGCCAAGCAGCAGAGGATGAGCGATCTTAATTCATTGGAAACAGACCTGATAGTGCTCGAGGAGAGCGTGATAGAGCTGCGGCAGAAAGGCGTCAGGTCAAAACATATGGACACGATAGAGATTAACATAGATGGCCTGAAAAGGATTATCAGGGAGAAGAAACAGAAGCTTCTCTGATATTTTAATAAATTCAGAACATTATTCATATCTTCTAGACATCGCGGCCCATCACAGTGTGCCTGCCATTATCCTTAGCGCGCCAGACAGCTTTCTGGACCAATCCGCTCACTTTCTCGTTGAGAGCCTCGACAAAATCAGAGCCGACACTCATGTCGCCGCAAGCCTCCCTGACCTTAACTTTTATTATGAGCATCTCTGACATAAGACCACCTCGCAATGATTCCTATTTTTTTATTTCAAAAAACCTTATTGATGAGTAAACCAAAAGAACAGTTTCTTCTTCTCTTTTTTGTCAAGGCGCATGAATCCGAAACGCTCTGCCTGGATTATATCGCCTTCTTTCAGGTTCATCATCATGGGCTCTCCAAGGCCTTTAATCACTGACTTGTCAGGCATCAGCACCTCTGCTTCCACAAGATTATCTGATACCGGGAGATAATGCATTATCTTCTTGCCGCCTTCCTTGAACTGGATATACTCTGAGCCTACATAGACGAATTCATTCTCCTCCTTGATGAAATTGATGGCATCCATGAACCTATAGAGCTCGCCTTTCTTAAGCTCAGCATAGTCCTCTCCTGAGATGTAGAAGTCCTCGTTGATCCTCAATTTTCTTCCTCCTTTCCTAAGGTGAGGGTGCCTGTGGAGCTCAACCTCGAGCTCTGGAGCATTGGTTATCGATATCTTCACAGGATTGGCGATGAAGAAGAAACGGTCTGATCTCTCGTCAAGCACGCGCCTGTTCTGCACAATCAGGTCATCCCAAGTCAGCGTCGACTCTGCCTTTGTTATTCCTGTGTTGATCACGAATTCTCTTATTGCTTCTGGAGTGAATCCGCGCCTCCTGAGCGCGACAATGGTTGTGAGCGAAGGATCATCCCAGCCAGTGAGCTCTCCTTTCTCAATCATCTCCCTGATGACTCTGCCGCTGCTCTGCACGCCCTCAAGGTTGAACCTTGCCATCTCATAGGTTACTGTCTGGTGCAGGCCCAATATCTCCTGTATGTAGCGCTGGAGCTCAGAGCGCATCTCGAACTCCTTTGACCTGATCCTATGGGTTATCCCGAAATAGCCATCCATGACTGAGTTCTGGAAATCATAATTGGGCCAGACCCGATGCTTTGTCCCAAGCAATGCATGGGGAACATCAATAAGCCTGAATATGGTTGGATCACGCATGGTGCTGTTGGGATGAGCCAGGTCTATCTTCAGCCTTAGGACCATGCTTCCTGCCTCTTTCTTTGAGAAATGCTTCCAATCATCAAGGTTCTGCTCGGCAGTCTTGTTCCTGCAGGCACAGGGGATCATCTTAATCCTGTTCTCGCTCGCAGTGTCTGCGTTGCAGCTGCACATATAGGCGTGGCCTTCATTTATCAGCTTCTCAGCAAATTCATAGAACAGATGCATATAGTCAGATGCTTTCTGCAGAAGGTCCCACTCGATGCCTAGCCACTTGAAATTATCAATAAGTATGTCATAGAACTCCTTTTTTACAAGAGTAGGATTGGTATCCTCAAACCTGAGATAGAATTTTCCATTGTAGCGCTTGGCCAGCAGGAAGTTGAGCAGCGCGGCCTTTGCATGTCCTATGTGTGGATATTTCTCAGGCCCTGGCGGGAAAGCAGTTATTATCTGCTCTCCTTCCTTTATATTGAGGAAAGCGAATATGTTCCTCTCCTCCTTCTGCTTCTTCTCCAGCAGCTCAGGATATCTCTCCATGATAAGCTGCTTCTGCTCCTCCGATGACAATGAGTTGATCCGCTTGACAGCATCCTTGATAAGATTTGAGAGCTGGCCCATATTTGACTTGACAGAAGGCATCTCCTTGATGACCGAGCCTATGATAGCCCCGGGATTGGCCTTGCCATCATATTTCACTGCATTGGCAAGAGTGCACTTATCAATCAGCTCCCCTAGTTCCATGCTTCCTGGTTTGGCATAAGAGGTTTATATAATTAGTGGTCCTGGGCGCTCCCATCGTGTCTCACAAGATTTTTATACTACTAAATTAAATAGCAAAGCCATGAGATTGCTTATCATAGGATTGATTCTTTCCCTGCTGATGCTGGCTGCTGGCTGCGAGACCATGGAGACCACCGGTATAGGGGATATCGCCAGGGATGCGGGAGCATTCATCAACAAGACAGTTATTGTCCTTGGGACATTCAGCAAGGAGATGAGTTCGCAGAAGAATGAATTCGGGGGGCATTATACCGCCTATCTCAAGGATTTCCAGGACTACAAGATAAGGTTTGTCTGCGAAGACCTTGACAAGCTAGGCCAGAACAAGAGGTATCTTGTGAACGGCACAGTGGTCTACAATAACCAGACATCTAACTATTACCTGCGCTGCAAGGAGCCGCCTGTTGAGAAATGAGCTCTAATCATAACCTATTTAAATGGGCTGAAAATCATCAGGGGAAGATGGGCTCTTAGCTCAGCAGTAGAGCACCACATTGGCATTGTGGGGGCCGCGGGTGCGATTCCCGCAGAGTCCATTACCGTTTTAGGAATTTAATTTATTCATCAGTTCGTCGATTGTTTTCCTGTCTTGTCTTATGGTCTCTTATATGTGATCATCTTCGCTTTCAGCGACATTCTGCCATAGCGGGATCTTGACATCCTCAGAATATGCGTTGGCTTGGGACAATAGCCTTCTGAAACCTTTTTTTGAGACCCCTTCTTTAGTTTTCATGGCTGTTGCGATCAG
>JAZDMG010000038.1:0-13033 GCA_043801165.1 archaeon | reverse complement strand
TTAGAGGGCAGCAAGGCCTTTGCGAAACAATTCATGATAGAGAACCATGTCCCGACAGCAGACTTCTGTAGGATAGAAAGCGCTGAAACCGCAATAAAATATGTGAAACTCATGAAAGAACCATTTGTGATAAAGGCGGATGGCCTTGCGGCAGGAAAAGGAGTGTTTGTCTGCGACACGCTGGATGAGCAGTTAAAGGCCATAGGAAGAATCATGAAGAAGAAAGAATTCGGCGATGCAGGCCGAACAATAATCATCGAGAAGAAGCTTAAGGGTGTCGAAGCATCAATCATGGCTGTCTGCGACGGAGAGCATTTCGTCTGCCTATCATCATCACAGGACCATAAGCCTATCTATGCCAGCTCGTATGACAGGATCGGATATAGCTTATCCTCAGGCAAATGGCCCCTTGCTCTGGCAGGAGAGAATACTGGCGGCATGGGAGTGATAGCTCCATCACCATACATCGGTGCAGAGATGCAAAGGATCATTGAGAACACAATAATCAAGCCTACGCTTGAAGGCATGGCGAAGAGAGGCACTCCCTATAAAGGATGCTTGTATGTCGGCCTGATGCTGACAGATAAAGGACCACAAGTATTGGAATACAACTGCCGCTTCGGAGACCCAGAGACCCAGGCATTGATGATGCTATTGGACACGCCGCTTGAGGAGATAATAGATGCGAGCATCAACGGCGGATTGGACAGGGTCAAGGTCGTCAACAAGCCTGGCGCTGTCTGCGGCATTGTCGCTGCGTCAAGGAACTACCCTGACAAGCCAGAAGATGGATTCCCAATCAAAGACGACCTGAAGGAAGAAGATGGAATCGTCAAGTTCTACGCAGGCGTTGCTATGAAAGACGGTCAATTGGTGACGAGCGGTGGAAGAGTTTTCATGGTAGCTGCCCACAAGCCGACGCTGGACGAAGCCAGACGAGCAGCAAACCTGGCCATCTGCAAGATGAGCTTTGAAGGGATGTACCACAGGACAGACATTGGGGTGCTCAGCTGATGAAACCATTGTTCAATAGGCGATTGTTCAACCCAAGCAAAGGGCCGATGCGGATAGCGATATTCATGTCAGGCAGCGGCACCAATGCAAATAAGATATTAGAACACTACTTGGAACAGACAGACAATGGAAGGCGCCCTGAGCAGTGCTCATTTGTCCCTGCCTTGATCTTCACAGACAACTATAACATCTCAAAGGCACTCGAGATTTCAAGAAAATTCAAAGAGAAACTTCCTCAAGAACCAAGATACACGACTGATAATAAAGGAAATGTTGTCCTTGATGAAAATGTCCTCAGAGGGATAACTTTCGTGGGAAATGACATAAGAGCTTTTTATGGTGATGCAGGAAGCTCTGATATGAAGAGCCTTGAGAAAAGGGCTGAGTTCGACGCAGAGCAGGCAGACCTGCTGGCCAAACACAGCATCGACATGGTAGTGCTGGCAGGCTATGATCGGATAGTAACTTCAAGGGTATATAACCGTTTCTTGACCATAAACATGCATCCGGCAAACTTGAGAGCCAAGAGTGAGCATGGGAAGCCGATATACCCTGGCCTTGCCTGGGTGCCGAGCGCAAAGGCTATACTTAACGGAGATAGATATGTCAACAGCTCAGTGCACATAGTGACAGGAGAGCTTGACGGCGGACCTTTGCTGGCGGTCTCAGAGCCGCAGCCAGTCAATCTTCCCGAGGAGCTGGAGAAGATGGATACCGGCCAGAGGCAGAAGAACCTTCTCGGAATTTTTTATCATTCAAAAGATTCATTTAAATCGATGAAGCTTTGCCTTGACAACAACCCTCACCTTTTCAACAAAGAGCACCAAGACGCGCTCTTGCGGATAGCGCCTCTCGGATTCTATGCAAAGGACTGCCAGGAAAGATTGAAGGTGCATGGCGACTGGGTGATATACCCCCAGGTAATAGAATGGATTGCCCAAGGGAGCTACTCAAAGGATTGGAGAGGCAGGATGTATTTCGACAAGCAACCAATCCCTAATGGAGTCGACTTCCAGGCGCTTAACAGGCAGCAGTGAGCAGGAAGATAGACCTGGAATTCTAGGCCGCATGAGCCAGCGCATCTTCTCCGATTTTTCTAGCAGAGATTTAATAAATCAGTGCATTGGTGCTATAAATCAAAAGCTTTAAATATAATTATACATTAGTATAACCTAAATATAACCAATTATGGCGATTTCGCTAAAAAGGTGATGCTAATGGCTGTAGAAATGACATTAAGGAGATGGGGAAACTCGATCGGGGGTATTTTCCCAAAGGATTTTGTCGAGGAGCATGATCTGAAGCCAGACGATGTGGTGGTTGTTGAAGTGGTCAAGAAAGCTGATCTCAGAGGGATATTCGGAAGCCTTAAGCCGAAAAGAAGCGCCCAGGCGATGAAAGATGAGGCAAGAAAAGGATGGAACTAGAAGAGACGTATTTTTTTGATACCTACGCATTATACTCTATCGTGATGGGTTATCCTGACTATAACAAGTACTCTGAACAAGTCAGAATAGCCACTTCAAGGATGAATCTTATCGAACTACATTACTGCCTTTTAAGGGATTTTGGAAAAGAAGTGGCAGACATTAAATTTGAGCATTTCAAAAGGTTTATTATAGGAATAAGCGACGACGTGATAAAGAACGCCAACGAGTTCAGGTACAGGAACAAGAAGAAAAAATTATCCTATGTAGACTGCATAGGCTACGTCCTCGCAAGATCCCGGGGCATGAAGTTCCTGACAGGCGACAACGCCTTCAAAGGCATGGACGGCGTAGAGTTCGTGAAATGAGCTCCTACCCAGTCTGTTCAATTTTCTCATCTCTCTGAGAGCAACTTTTATAAACCCGTTTCTGCCTCTAGAGAGCATCATGAGCGATAAGGGAGAAAGGATCAAGATCAGCGCGAAGCAGAGGCTCCTGCTCAAGCACTTCGTGAAAGGACTGGAGCAGCATAGAGGCAGGCATACTGAGCTGGTCTCTGTCTACATCCCTGAAGGCTATGACCTCAACAAGATAATCAACCATCTGCAGCAGGAGCAGGGGACTGCCAGCAACATCAAGAGCGCGACCACAAGGAACAATGTCATCTCAGCCCTTGAGAGGATGGTCCAGCATCTCAAGCTTTTCAAATCAACTCCTGAGCACGGGCTTGCTGTATTCTCAGGCAACGTCGCCGAGAGGGAAGGACAGCAGGATTTCAAGGTGTGGAGCATCGAGCCTCCTGTACCTCTCAACGTCCGTATCTATCGCTGCGACAAGGAATTCGTGCTTGAGCCATTGCAGGAGATGGTAGAGCACGAGGATGTCTTTGGCATGGTGGTTCTTGACAGGCGAGACGCGACCATAGCCCTGCTGAAGGGCAAGACCATTGTCCCGTTGCAGAAGACCCATTCAGAGGTCCCTGGCAAGATGAAGGCAGGAGGACAGAGCGCCCCAAGATTCGCCGCACTGAGAGAAGGTGCTATCAAGGAGCATTACAAGAAGGTGGCTGACTATATGAAGGAGCAGTTCCTTTACATGAGAGAGCTCAAAGGCATACTTCTAGGCGGGCCTAGCACCACAACTAATGATTTCATGAACAAGGATTACCTGACCAATGATGTCAAGAAGAAGATAATAGCCATCAAGGACCTGAGCTACACCGATGAGTTCGGTCTCCAGGAATTGCTTGAGAAAAGCCAGGATGTGCTCGCAGAGGAAGAGGTGGCCAAGGAGAAGAATCTCATGCAGAAATTCTTCAACCTCCTGGCGACAAAGCCAGAGCTGGTGAGCTATGGAGAGAAGCATGTCCGCGAGTGCATCGCCATGGGAGCAGTCGACATAGTCATGCTGTCTGAGGCCAAGAGCGATGATCTCCTTGAACAATTGGAAGCAGAGGTAGGCAAGGTAGGCACAACTCTTGAAGTGATATCTGTAGAGACAAGGGAAGGAGTTCAGCTCAGGGAGATCGGCGGCATAGCAGCGATCCTAAGGTTCCCAGTGCATATTGACTGAATCACGATGATAGAGATCTATACTTCCTGGTCAAAGGGGCTTGCTCAGAGCAAGGAAGCGTTAAGAATTCTAAAGAAAAACCCAAAGATCAGCGGCATCGAGACCTTCACCCCAGAGAAGGACATCCCCCTTTTCAAGAAAGCAGGGCTCAAGGTGGCGATACATAACCCAATAAGGCTGATCGGGCATGATCTTGGCGATGACAATCTCATCAGCAGCCTGCAGAAAAAGGAGAACGCGTACTTCCTTGAGGAAGTGATGGCTGGTGATACAAGGACAATCGGATTCCACATCTATCACGAAGTCCTGTCATTGGAGAAGCATGCCCTGAAAGGCGCTCCTCTTGTCGAGGTTGATTATGGCAAGAGCGATGAGACCATCAGGGAGAGCATGATAAAGAACCTCCTGTTCCTTGAGCATGAGATAAACAAGAGTCTCGAGGAGAAAGATAAGAAGAGGATAATGTTCGAGACCTATCCATATGCCAATTTCAACAAGGTAAAAGAGAGGAAGAATGATCTTACAGAAAAACAGCTGAGACTGCTGGCAAGAATCGGCATGTTCGCGACTCCTGAGTTCCTGGAGAGCGTGATAGAGGACAAGCGGATAAAGGATAACAAGAACATAGGATTCCTGTTTGATACAGCGCACATCTTCATCGCGCTCTACAACCTGACAAAGGAAGGAATGATCAAGGAAGAGCTTGACAAGTGCATTGGGCGAGTGATCGAAGCCACGAAAGGCCGCGTGTTTGAGATGCACATCTGCGCCCCAAAAAAGAGCGGAGAAGTATATCATGACTTCCAGAAAAAGCTTGAGAGAGGAGAAGAAGGCAGCGAGGCTATGCTGAAGATCGCCAAGATGGTGCTGAAGAGCAATCCTCAGCTGGAGACCATCACCATAGAGGTCGACACATTCCAGGATCCTGTGACCCATGCGACTATTCTTTCAGAGCAGGTTGATATGGTTTCGAAAGAATTAAAACTATGAGCAGACACTTCTTCTTTCCATGAACATAGCTGAGAGGGCGTTTGAAGAGCTTTTTCCTGAGAAGAAGAATATGCGGGCCATGGGCATCAAGTATTCCAGGGCTTTCAGGCCTTATAATTCTAATGTCAGGTATACTGCCAGCAGCATGACCTTCAGGCTTTCCCGCGAATGGAAGAGCGTGAGCGACGAGATAAAGATCGGCCTTCTGCAGTCATTGCTGGTCAAGGTCTTCAAGGAGAAGAAGAAGACCATCAACATGGACCTCTATGAGAATTTCCTCAGGAACATCGGCGATTTTGCCGTCAGCCAGGAGTCAGACCCTGTGCTCGAAGAGAGCTTCAACAGGGTGAATGATAAGTACTTCAGCGCTATGATAGACAAGCCAAGCCTGCGCTGGGGCAGCCAGAGCTTCTCAAAGCTAGGCACCTATGAATACGGAGCGAATGCGATTACAATCTCAAGAGTCCTGGAAGAAGACCAGGAGCTGCTGGACTATGTCATGTACCATGAGATGCTCCACAAGAAGCACAAGTTCAGCACAAAGGACGGCAGGAGCTACCATCACACAAGGAAGTTCAGGAACGATGAGAGGGCATTTGAGAATCCTGATGTTGAGGACAAGCTCAAGGGCTTCCTGACAAGGAAGAGATGGAGCATGAGAGGCATAAGCCGCAGAGCAACCCCTTCCTCTAAGCCAAGGAAGAAAAGAAGCCTCATGGACTGGTTCTTCAGATGATTAGAATAAGTTAATAAATCCCTGCTTATTCCCAGGGCGTATGGGAGAAGAAGCACAGAAAGAGGCCGGGAGG
Organism: archaeon; assembly: GCA_043801165.1. Classification (GTDB taxonomy): domain Archaea; phylum Nanobdellota; class Nanobdellia; order Woesearchaeales; family SM23-78; genus SM23-78. Next base: position 7,221 of record JAZDMG010000038.1, on the reverse strand, counting down.
CTTGAGATTGATGTCAAGATAGCAGCAAGGTTCTATTCTGGAAGTGACCGTTTCTGCAGCTATTCAGTCGACCTCATGAAGGACGGGAAGGTATTCGCGGGTTTTGAGCAGGCTTCGATCAGCGTCTACGAGCTTTTCATGAACATAACCTGCATCAAAAGGCAGCTGGAAGCCTGGCCTAATTATAATGTGATCCCTTATGCAGATGAGCGAAGGCATGGATTTCCCTGGTTCCACAGGCAGCAAGAGACCTACCTAATCAAGCCAGCTAAACTAATAACAGACTGCCTCAGCGTCGCGCTTAACCCAATACCCTGAGCAGGGTTTTCCGCAAGCTTTTTAAAGCCCCCATCACCCCTTGAGAACAGAACAATCGATACTAATCATGGTGATATATTATGAGTGGTGAAGTGAAAAGGAAGGGAGCAGGAAGCTTCCAGGTAGGAAACTATGTTGTCATCGACGGCGCAGCCTGCACCGTCTCAAGCATCCAGATATCCAAGCCAGGAAAGCACGGCCATTCAAAGGTAAGGATGGACGCCATAGGCATGCTTGACGGCAAGAAACGCCAGGTGGTGATGCCTGGCCATGATGACATGGATGTCCCTGTCATTGAGAAGAGGAACGCCCAGGTGCTCACGGTCACAGGAGAGTCAGCCAATGTCATGGACGCAGAGACCTATGAGACCTTTGACCTGGCCATACCAGAAGAGCTCAAGGGCCAGCTCACGCCAGAGACTATTATTGTCTACTGGGTCATATTGAACGACAGGATAATGAAGCAAATCAAAGCTGTATAAGTATTATTTTACGATTTCAGGTGATTTTTTATGGCTAAATTCCCAGAAGCAGAAGCAAGGAAATTCAGGAACATGTTCGTCTGCAGGAGATGCAAGACTAAGATTAGGGCTCCTACGCTCCAGGTCATCGCGGGCAAGATCAAGTGCAGGAAATGCGACGGCAAGGTGCTGAGGCCTATCAAGAAGAAGTAAGGATTTCTTTTAGATACATTCTGGTTTTTTCTTATCCTAGTTTTCAAAGGATTTGAATCGAAGTCTTACGAGATGTAATCAAATCCGTGCCTAAGCTGGCCAAAGCCATTAATGACACTGTGTGCCGAAAAAACATGCTAAGGCTGTTTAGGATTTGGAATCATTGAGAATTCAACTATTTTTATGTCAGGCTTCTTCACATAATATGCTATGATAGGAACATCTTCTGCTCGGCCTTGGTAAGTTCTCGCAACACGGTTTGCTCTCTCTTTATTATCGCAGAAAGCAAGCATTTGTCCGCTAGGGATTCCTGGCGTCCCAGGCATAGGATAAGCAGATTGCCATATGCCCTGCTCTGTGCGCAAAGACTCATTCTCTAGGCTATTCTCATCAGCGATCTTAGGAGTCCAGAGACCGTTCAGAGGGATATCTACCTGGTTGAACAAAGAATGTCTTTGCTTAAGGAGGAAATTTACCTCATACACCTGAGAATTTAAATAATTCCTAGAGAAGTTTCTAACATCATCCTCCCTGAAGCAGAATGCGATGGGCTTTCCTGGATGGGCGTCCTTCCCTCCCATTGAAATCAAATAGCATATTCCGACAGAAGTCAGCTCAGAGATTATTTTCTGTTCTATCGGCTTAGTCTCGAAGAAAGCGCCTCTTGGCACTGGAAAAGAGATCAATGTCCTTGTCACATCATCAATTGACTTTGGCGCTGTTTTCCCTTCCATAAAAAGACCTCCTTGAGAGTAGTTATAAGAAACATGCTGCTGTTTAAAAAAGTTACTGAAAAGCAAACCAAAACAATTAAAAAGGACTGAGGATAGTGTCAATACGATGAGCTTTTTGAGCGTGCTGCAGGAGTACCAGTGGATAATATTATTCTATCTCCTGATTGTCATAATAATATATACCTTCAGGAAGAAGTTCCAGTTCGAGGCAAAGTTCATAGCCCTCTACAGGACCAAGTTCGGCCTTAAGTTCATCGACAGGATAGGCGGCAAGCATTCTGAGCTGATAAAGATCATCGGCTACGTCGGCATAGGCATAGGATATATAGGCATGATGGTCATCATGTTCTTCATCGGCAAGGGCATCTACGACCTTTTATTCGTCCCAGGGGCGCCGCCGGTGCTTTCGCCTGTGCTTCCAGGAGTGCCCATACCCGGCAGCCCTCTATTTGTTCCTTTCTGGTACGGCATAATAGCGCTGTTCATCGTCGTCCTAGTGCATGAGTTCAGCCACGGCATAGTCGCCAGGGCCCACGGGATCCCTGTGCTCAACTCAGGCATTGTCTTCTTCGGCCCTTTGATAGGAGCATTTGTCGAGCCTGATGAGAAGAAGATCAAGAAGCAGACAGATGTCGTGAAGTACAGCATCTTCGCAGCAGGGCCTTTCTCGAATGTGTTGCTCGCAATACTTGTGCTCCTGATCACTGCGTTCATTTTCTCTCCGGTGATAGACCATTATGCAAAGCCGATCGGCTTCTCCTTCACAGAGGTTGAAGAAGGGATGCCTGCTGCCATGGCCGGGATGCAGAAGGACATGATATACAACCATGTCAACAACCTCACTGTCCTCAGCACAGAGGAACTCCAGAAGGCGTTCGAGGAAATCAAGGTGAACGAGACCATCACCATGGGCGATGATTTCCAGAACTACACGATGACCACGACTGCCAGGAACACCAGCCCTGACAAGCCATTGATCGGTGTCAACCTCAAGACAAGGTTCACCAACGAGGATAACATCTTCATGGAGCTATTGCTCTGGTTCCAGGGATTGCTTAGCTGGATATTCATGCTGAGCCTTGGGCTTGGGCTTGCCAATCTCCTACCCATCGGCCCTGTTGACGGCGGAAGGATGCTCGGAGAGAGCCTATCAAAGGTGCTTGGCGAAGATAAAGGCAAGAAGATATGGGCTAAGATAACTATGATAATGATATTCATAATCATAGTGCTCATATTCGTGCCGATAATAAAGGCGGTTCTTTTCTAGAGATGCTTTTTCAGAAGGTCGTTCTTCATAAGGAATATCTTCCTTATCAGCTCCTTGCCTTGAGCATGATCCACTCTTTTTCCGTAATAGTTGATGCTGTTCCGTATGTATCTCAAGCGGTCAAAACCATCATGATCAAACTCATCAAGTATACCTCTGAGAAGCTCACCCATGCATGTGTGAGAGAGCACTTTATAGCCATGCTTTATGCAGATCGCTTCAAGCATCTCCCGCAAGGAATCATAGGCGACAGAGACATAGACTGAGATGTTCTCAGGATTTATCCTTGCAGTATTGACTGTTTTTTCCTTGATGGCAGACATATCTATAAGTGAGAGAATCAGCTCTTTGTCGACTTCTGTTTTCCTGACAAGCCCTTTCCTAAAGCATTCATCGATGTCCATGAGACCCTTCCCTGCAGCCTTATGCCATTCAGGATGTTGCTAATTAAATGCTCGTTGGGAATTTCGGAGATATCGCTGAATATATGTAGCTGTATCCGCCTTTTCAGCTTTGCCTCGTATCTCTTTATGTCCTTGAACTCTTTTGTGTTCTCAGATATGACTAGAAGATCATAATCGCTTGTCTCTGCATCCATGCCAAAGCTCATGCTTCCAAAAAGAATTATTACCGGCTTGAGATAGGACTCGTTAAGCGCAGTTATAAGCCCAGAATCCCTGAGCTTCCTTATGCTGTAATAGACCTTCAGGTCCTTATACCTGTCATCTTCAATGTTTGCCTTGAAGAGGATCAGGTTTCTTTCTGCTCTCTCTTTCAAGATACCCTCTTTTGAGAATTCCTTCAGTTTGCTGCTCGCCGTCGCAGGAGAGATCTTCAGGAGCCTTGCGGCCTCGCGGACATTAAACTCTCTCGAAGGCTCATCGAAGAACAGCCTTAAGATGTTTAATTCATTGAACATATGTTCAAGATAATGAACATTTGATTATAAATGTTTTCATTTCCTGAGCATCATCCCTGCGAGCGACCATCCAATAACGTCCTGATCCTGACTATTTCTTTCTCCTTTAGGCTTGCATATGCTTCCTTGCATTGCTCGATAAATAAAGGTGCTTTTTTGAGCAGGGATTCTCTTAATCTCTCTTCAACAGGCTTATCTGAGTAGTATTGCGCATCAATCCTTGCCTTGCAGGCTGATCCTAGCAGGTTTATCTCATCTTTTGAGAGGTGCATCGAGAGGAATCTTTCGCAGAAGGCTATTGTGCAGGAATGGTTCTCACATTTCACCCCCATCCTCATCATTATCGCGTAGACGCCAAAATATATTGCGTAGTAGCTTGCAGTTATCTCCCACTCAGGAATTCCTCTTAGCCTGCGTGCTGCTTTTAACGCATTTTCTGCCTTCAGAAAGTAAACCTTTGAAAGATTGATGTTCGGCTCTATCAGTTCAAGGCCTTTGGCTATCCTAAGGCACCACTCTATTCTGTCCATATCTTCTCCTCAATAGGATCAGGATAAAATCCTCGCAGCCTCTTAAGGATATATGGTCCTTAATAATCTCTTCTAGCAAGAAATCGTGATTATCAAGCCCTTTTTCGAAAATATTTCTAGAATAGCATTTTACATTTATCTCAATTCCCTGTGCTTCACTGATCTCGCCGATCTTTTTAGCATCATATTCCCCTATCACGAATAGGTCCAGGTCAGAGCCCTCTTTTTCTTTTCCTTTCGCATAGCTTCCAAAGATAATCACAGCCCCCTTGCAGAAAGGAAGAACCTTCTCGATCGTCCCTCTCAAAAGAGTTTTCTTTTTCAGGAAAGATATTTTCTTGAGATGCTCTGCTGCCGATAAGAAATCAGCTATCGACTGGTTTTCCAGGTTCAAGGAGAACAACCTGTTTTTTCCCTCAGTCCTGCTCTTGAGGAATCCCTCGCTTTCAAGGCTGGAAAGCGCGTTCGCAGCTGACTTTTGGTTTAAGTTTTTCTTTCTCGCAACGCCGCTTCCTGTGATCTCTTTCGAATAATCCCCTAAGAACTCATCGATTATCCTCAGATTAAGGTCATTAAGTATCATTTTACTTACGTAAGTACTTTGTTACTTATAAAGCCTTTGAAAATTCTAGAAAAAAGATGTTTTCATCTCTTCGGCTTTCGTGTTAATATGTGGAAAGCTTTATATATTACTTAATGTAATAATACTATTACAAAAGGTAATAATCATGAATGATGATATTGAAATATTGAGGCTGTTGCTCGGCAAAAAGGAAGAAAATTTTACGATAAGAAAAATAGCTGAGGCTCTAAAAATAAACTATAGGACTGCATATGAAAAAACAGCTTTGCTGGAAAAAGAGAATCTGATAAAGATGACCAGGATCGGCAATTCCAAGATCTGTGAGCTGACTCAGAAATTCAACAGCAAAACCTACGAGGCAGAATATCTGCGGAGAGAGGCCCTTTTCAAGAACAAGGATTTTTTAGTGCTTCATAACAGGCTTGCAGAGCTGGAGTTCGGGTTTATTGCGCTGATATTTGGTTCCTATGCAAAAGAGACCGCGACCAAGCATTCGGATATTGATCTCTTGACAATTGGCGGAGACGAAAAAAGGATAAGAAGCGTAGTTTCATTGCTTCCGGATAAGATTCACTTGACTGCGATTAGCTATGCGAGTTTTCTTGAGATGGTAAAAACCGGAAAATTTACGGTCGTGAGCGAAGCAATTAAAAATAACATCATACTTCTAGGAGCAGAAGAATATTACAGAATGCTCTCAAATGCTGACAGGCAATAGGATAAAAGAAGCAGAAATTAATGTTAAATCTTACTTGGCAGAAGGTCTTCTTAAAAAAACAGAGCCAAACAAGCAAGTAATGAATATTTTCTTAAGCAACGCAAAAGAAAGCCTTCTTGCCGCAGAGGAGATAAGCCAAAATGACATATCCGAGCTATGGACCATTGTTTGCTCTTATTATGCGATGTATTACTATGCGAACGCAGCCCTTCTGAAGCTCGGCTATAAAATCGGCGACAAGATAGTCCATAAAGTTACGTCTGATGCGATGATTGCCTATGTTCGCGGAAAACTGAGAGATTCTTTGATAGAAGAATATGAAGAGACTAAAGAAGAAGCACTGAATCTTGCAGGATTAAAGGCAGACTCGTTATTGGAATCATTTGAATTCGAGAGGCACAAAAGAAGCCTGATACAATACAGGACAATAGAAGTCGAGAAGCAATCCAAAGCACAAACCTCTCTTAAGCGAGCAAAAGAATTCGCAAAAGAAATGGATAAATTAATACTTTCACGATAACCCTTTTTTTCATCATCTTTTTAAAACCAAGCCATCTACTCGAGGCCATGATATCGATAGTCATCATCGAGCCAGAGACTTCTGGGAACCTTGGCAGCATAGCCAGGGTGATGGCCAACTTTGAGGCAAAGGAGCTGGTGCTCATCAACCCGAAGTGCGAGATAGACTCTGAGTCAAGGAGGTTCGCGAAGAACGCCCAGGCGATACTTCAGAACGCGAGGATCGCTGGCATCAAGGCCTTGAAGGAGTTCGACTATCTCATAGCGACCACATCGAAGCTTGGCACTGACTACAACATCCCTAAGACTCCTCTCACTCCTGCGCAGATGGCAGGAAAGCTGGCAGAGATAAAAGGCAAGAAAGTTGCCCTGGTGCTTGGCAGGGAGAGCGATGGATTGCATAATGACGAGATAGAGATGTGCGATTTCATAGTCACAATACCTACGAGCAAGTCATATGATTCTCTGAACATAAGCCATGCATTGGCCATATTTCTCTATGAGATCAGGAAGAAGGATTTCTCAGAGCAGATGCTCAAGCCTTACACGCCCATCAGCGCAAAGGAGAAGGAGCAGATCATGAAGATGCTGGATGCTACCATGCTGCGGATGGAATTCCGTGATAATGGGAAGATGCAGACCCAGCGCAGCGTCTGGAAGCGCATGATATCCAAGAGCTTCATGACAAGAAGGGAAGCATATGCCTTGATGGGATTCCTGAAGAAAATCAAATAGAATTTTTCTTCTTCTCAAAATAACTCTTCACTCGCTTGTCAACCTTAGGCACTGCTTTAGGGCCTAGCTTGTAATATTTCTTTTCTGCCTGGCCGCCCCAGGAATAATTGCCTTTCTCCATCTTGATGGACTCGACCTCAAACTCACCTAATGCTACGCCTTTGTTGAGATGATAGTATATGAGGCGGAGAGTGACTCCTGGGAACAATGCGATGTAATCCTTG
>JAZDMG010000009.1:0-53920 GCA_043801165.1 archaeon | reverse complement strand
ATGAAAGTCAGGCCAAAGACCTTGCTTAACAAGCCGAGAGGTGGTGCATGGCCGTCGTCAGCTCGTGCTGTGAAGTGTCCTGTTAAGTCAGGCAACGAGCGAGACCTGTACCTATAATTGCTAACAACTCTTTCAGAGGATTGAGCACAGTGTAGGGACTGCCCTGGAAACAGGGAGGAAGGTGCAGGCCACGGTAGGTCTGTATGCTCCGAATGGTCTAGGCTACACGCGCGCAACAATGATAGGGACAATGGGATGCCACTCCGAAAGGAGGAGCTAAGCCTCTAAACCCTATCCTAGTACAGATCGAGGCTTGTAACCCAGCCTCGTGACGCTGGAATCCCTAGTAATCGGATTTTATAATAGTCCGGTGAATATGTCCCTGCTCCTTGCACACACCGCCCGTCAAACCAACCGAGCAGGGTTTAGGTGAAACTCGACTTATTGGTCGCGCTGAACCTAATCTCAGTGAGGTGGGTTAAGTCGTCACAAGGTCACCGTAGGGGAACCTGCGGTGGGATCACCTCCTATAATTTTTAAAAAAACAGAATGATTTTTTAGACGAGCGTTTTTCTCCTACCATTTTTCATAATCATCGAATGATCGGATCCCACGGGATACGCCTCGCTAACTACTCTCAAAATGGGCTCTTAGCTCAGCAGTAGAGCACCACCCTTGCAAGGTGGGGGCCGCGGGTGCGAATACAACATCAGAGTTCATTACATGAACTCTGTGGACGCAATTCCCGCAGAGTCCATTTGAGTTTTAGCGAGATCATTCAAATTTCATATTCACAAATTTCAGCTCGGCAACTTGAAAATGCCGGGTGCAGGGCAGGAGAAAATGAGTAGCGATGGATTTTTTTCATCGCGACCACTTCATAACTCATTTTTAATGAGGGCTGTTCATAGGAATCATAGTGAGTCTTTGGTCAGCTCGCGCAAGCGAGCTGGCAAACCAGAATATATAAAATTCTTGAACTATTGTCAATAGTTTTTAGAGAGAAAAGACACTATTAGGTGGATAGCTTGGCTCAAGACGGCGACGAAGGACGTGGCAAGCCACGAAACGCACTGGCGACCCGCACGCGGGGGTTGAACCAGTGATTTCCGAATGCGACTTCGCCTTAGAAGCAGAAATGCTAGCGAACGCGGAGAACTGAAACGTCTCAGTACCCGCAGGAAGAGAAACTAAACAAAGGATTCTGTTATTAGCAGAGAGCGAAAACAGACCAGGGCAATCTGAACCGCCCATCGTAAGATGGGTAGGGATGTGGATTTGTAAGACTGCTTTTTAAACCCGACTTTATGGACCTGAAGTCCTCTGGAACGAGGCGCGACAAAGGGTGACAGCCCCGTAAGGGAACATAGAAGGGTGTAGCAGTATCTTGAGTAACACTTATTGGATATTAGGTGTGAAGCCGGGAGGCATCAACTCCCAACCCTAAACACGTTCTTGAGTCCGATAGCGTACTAGTACCGCGAGGGAAAGCTGAAAAGAACTCTTAACAGAGAGTTAAATAGATCTTGAAACCTAATAGTTATAGACAGATACGCAACTAAGGTTGTGTATCGTCCGTTACGAATAACGGGCCAGGGAGTTTTTTTAAGTGGCGAGGATAACCAATTTTCATTGGGCATCCGAAGCGAAAGCAACAAGCCCGCAGTTTACGAGGGGCGAGGTGTGAAAGTGCCTCAAGTCACTTAGATTTGACCCGAAGCCGAGCGATCTAAGCCTGGGTAAGGTGAAGCCCATCTTTGATGGGTGGAGGCCTGAAGAGGTTCTACGTGCAAGTGTTCTTCTAACCTGGGTGTAGGGGTAAAAAGCCAATCGAGCTCGGCAATAGCTGGTTCCCGCCGAATTTGGCCGCAGTCAAGCCCTGAGCGAGGTAGCTTGAGAGGTAAAGCGACGGATCGAGAGCTTAGGCCTCGAAAGGGGTCGGCTTTCTGTCCAACTCAAAATTCTCAACCGCTGTAGACCTCAGGAGACGGCGTATCGTCGTAAAGGTGATATGCGAGAGGGGAACAACCCAGACAGTGGTTAAGGTCCCAAAGCATTGGTTAAGTGTGAAAGGGTGAAGGTTGTCCACAACCAAAAACAGAGAGGAGGTTGGCTTAGAAGCAGCCATCCTTTAAAAAGTGCGTAACAGCTTACTCTTCGAGGTTGTGGGTACTGAAAATGGACGGGGCTAAACAATCACCGATACCACTGGCATCCGCAAGGATTGCGATAGGCGGGCGTAGTGTTAGGCTAGAAGCTTCTTCGCGAGGAGGAGTGGACCTTTCACTAACGAGAATCCTGGCAATAGTAAGAACTAAGTACAGTGAGAATCTGTACCACCGAAAGGGCAAGGGTTCCTTGGCAATGAAAATCAGCCAAGGGTAAGTTAGTCCTAACTCAGCTCATAACTTGAGCGGGTCGAGGAAAGGGAAACAGGTTAATATTCCTGTACCATGGGCGTATGCGCGGCAACGCAAGCTTTGTTTCTGACGTTTCGGGTTAGGCCGACAATCACCGTCGTGATTGTTAATAGGAGCAGGTCAAGGGAGTAGTGCAATACTGAGAACTTGAGCAAATCCTAGAACAGCATTACTTAAGTAGTGTTCGGTTGATACCTGGAGCCCTTGAAAAAGGAACATTGAAAGATCGTCCATGTCTATACCCAGCACCGGCACTGGTGCCCCTGGGTGAGAAGCCCAAGGTGTGAAGGGACAATCTGGTTGAGGGAACTCGGCAATTTAGCCCCAAGCCTTAGGTCTAAGGGGTCCCTACTATCGTGGTTGTAAGATTGCGATAGTAAGGTTCAATAACAAAGTCGGTCCGACTGTTTAACAAAAACTTAGCTGATTGCGAACCCGTAAGGGCTAGAATAATCGGCGACGTCTGCCCAGTGCCTGTATCTGAATCTCCTTTTCAAGGGAGCGAAGGACAGGTAAACGGCGGGAGTAACTATAACTCTCTTAAGGTAGCGAAATGCCTTGCCGTTTGATTGACGGCCTGCATGAATGGCGTAACGAGATCGACACTGTCCCCAACCGGAACCCTCTGAAAATCTCCTTCTGGTGCAAAGACCAGAGACTCCCAGTGGGAAGCGAAGACCCCGTGAAACTTTACTGTAGCCTGTTGCTGCAACGCGAGGCTGGATGTATAGAGTAAGTAGGAGTCGCTTGAGGCCTGCATGCAAGTGTAGGTTTAGACGTTAATGTAACACTACTCATCTGATTTTGCGCTGCTTTACCTGCGAAAGCGGGGACACCAGCAGGTGGACAGTTTGGCTGGGGTGGCACACCGATGAAAAGATATCATCGGTGCCCTAAGGTTGGCTCAGTCGGGTCAGAAATCCGATGTTGAATGCAAGGGTAAAAGCCAGCCTGACTGGAATTCTAATAAGATGATTTCCAGAAACGAAAGTTGGGCCTAGCGAACCGCCGTACCTCCTTGAATGGGGGGCGGCTATGACCGAAAAGTTACTCCGGGGATAACAGAGTTGTCGCGCCCGAGAGCTCCTATCGACTGCGCGGTTTGCTACATAGCTGTCGGCTCTTCCTATCCTGGCAGTGCAGAAGCTGCCAAGGGTGAGGGTGTTCACCTATCAAAAGGGATGTGAGCTGGGTTCAGAACGCTGCGAGGCAGTTTGTTTGATATCTACTGGGAGTGTTGAGTGTCTGAGAGGAAGGATCATCTAGTACGAGAGGAACGGTGATTCGAAGCCTCTGGTCGACCGGTTATCCGACAGGGTAGGCCGGGCAGCTACGCTTTGGTGGGTAAATACTGAAAGCATCTAAGTATGAAACCATCCTCGAAAAGAGACGCTCATGGACGCCCATAGAACATGGGGTTGATAGAGCTGGCGTGTAAGTGCCAAGGCAACAAGGCATTCAGCGCGCAGCCACTAATAAGTCCAACTCTCTCTAATTTACAAGGAGTTATTCTGGCAAAGGCCAAGGATTCACTATGAGACCTGTGAACAGCCCATTCATTAATTTATCAACATGATTCTTTAACGATTCGGCACATAACTTGCCGGCGGCATCTTCTTTTCCGCAACCTTTAAATATCCTGCAAACCAAAACCAGATATATGTCATATACAATCGCTGCTATTACAAAGGGCGCCAGCATAAAGATAAGGGTCAAGGGGCTCTTTGATTTTGAAGGAGTCTACAAGCTGATAGCTGACTGGATCATCAACAGCAGGCAGATGGAGTTCCATGAGACAAGGTACAAGGACAAGGTCGAGACTGCCTTTGGAAACGAGCTTAAGATTGAGACCATGGGTGAGAGAAGGGTCTCAGAGTTCATAAAATATTATATCTACGTCAAATACGAGCTCTGGGAGGCAAAGGAGGTCAAGGTCGTGATCGATGGGAAACCTGTCAAGAGGATGCAGGGAAGGATGCACATCGAGATCAAGGGGGATATAGTGGCTGACTGGCAGAACAGGTTCAAGAAATATCCTAAGCTGATGGGCTTCCTTATCAAGACTGTCTTCAAGAACGAGCTTGAGGTAAAGCATGCAGACCCGCTGGAGCATGACATGCATGCGTTCGCCGCCAAGATAAAAAGGTTTTTAAACATAGACGCAGAATGAGCATGAATCAAGTGATAAACCATGGCTGAAAGGAAAATCGTTTTTCAAGACAAGACCCTTAACTTCCAGGGATTATTCGACCTGAAAGGATTATTCAGGACCATAAACACATTCTTCGCAGACCACAGCTATGATCCCTTTGAGAACAAGAACTTCCAGGAAGTATATGAGGATGAGAAGAAAGTCATCTTCGAGCTGCTTCCCTACAAGAAGATTACCGATTACTACAGGCTCGAGATCAGGGTCTGGGCTGTGTTCGAGCATCTCAAGGATGTCGAGGTGGAGATCAAGGGTGTCAAGCAGAAGCTGCTGAAAGGCGACGCTAATTTCACATTCGACGCCACTCTGATAACCGACTATGAGAACCGATGGGAAGGCAAGGGAGTGTATTTCTTCTTCAGGTCATTGGTAGATAAGTTCATCTACAAAGGATACACTGACAGGTACGAGGACGCAGTCACAAAGGACGTGAGAGACCTGATGGAAGAGATAAGGGCGTACCTCAACATGTTCAGGTACACTGTGTGAGATTATCAAGATGGGTTTCTTAAAGAATATCAGAAGTCCTTGGCTGAAAAGAGACTATACCAAGAAAGTGTTCTTCATCAAGGTGAAATACTTGGTGAAGCATCTTGGCAATCATGATAAAGACAAAATCTTGGGGCGGACATCATTCGACCATCAGGAAAAATGGCAGGATACCAAAGAGCAAAAGGTAACTGCTTTTCTAGAACAAGGAAAAGATCCCCTGGACTTTGAGCCGATACGCCTTGTGATACACGAGTCAAAAGAAGAATTCAGGGTTGAAGATGGCATCTCAAGGCTCCGCGCCTTTTACAGGAAAAAAGAAAGGCTAATACGCGCAGAGATTAGAATCGGAGATTGGTAAAAAGATTTAAAAACAATCATCTTCTTCTAGAGAATAATATTAATTCATTAGTGCCACGGTCGCATAATCTGGTAGTGCGCCAGCCTTGAGAGCTGGTTCCGCAAGGAACTCTCGGTTCAAATCCGGGCCGTGGCGTAATGTAATGGAGCCAACGGATCGGACTCAAAAAACGTTTTCGTTTTTTGTTTGTCCGGGCCACGGCGTAGCATTTAAAAAGAGCGGCTGCAAAGGTTGATAGAATGCTGACAAAATATCTGAGACTTGACAAGCACATGATCATCCTTCTCCTGTTCATACCTTTCAGCGTCTACTCTGGCTTTGTACTTAAGAACAGCACGCTGACGTTCATATCGGCGGCCATATCCCTTATTCCCTTGGCGATGATAATAGGATTCGCCACCAGGGATATATCCTTGCAGGCCAACCCGAGGATCAGCGGCCTTGTGTCTGCGACCTTCGGCAACATCATCGAGCTGATGGTGGCCATATTCGCCCTGAGCAGGGGGCTGATTGAGCTGGTGAGGGCCTCTCTGATAGGAAGCATAATCTGCAACATAGTCCTCCTGACAGGCCTGGGGTTCTTCGTCGGAGGATTGAAGTACAAGCATCAGCGCTTCAACAAGGAGGCGATCGGCGTCTCTGCGACTATGCTGATAATCGCCATCGTCGGCCTGACCATGCCCACTGTTTTCGCTTTCACCACAGGAGAGCACCAGCAGGCAGCAACTCTCAGCAACATAGTCGCCCTGGTCATGGCGGTGATCTACACTGCAGGCCTTGTCTTTTCGCTCAGGACCCACAAGGACCTATTCGATGAGAACAATGAACTGAAGGCTTCGCTCGAAAAGCCGGTCATCGGCAAAGGAGCGGCCACAATCATCCTATTCATCACGACTGCTTTCGTGGCCCTGATGGCGGACCTTCTCTCCAGGAGCATCGAACCTGCTGCCCTGAACCTGGGCCTTTCCCAGACGTTCATCGGAGTCGTAATCATAGCCATAATAAGCAACGTGGCCGAGATATCCACCGCCATAAGGTTCGCGAGAGAGGACAGGCTGGATGTCTCGCTCGAGATAGGGATGAGCAGCGCCAGCCAGATAGCCCTCTTCGTAGTGCCCATACTGGTCCTCATAAGCCACCTGTTCGGCTTCGGGTTCAGCCTGGTATTCTCGCTGTTCCAGGTCCTGGGAGTGATATTGGCGGTGGTCATACTCAATCACCTGATGACCGACGGCCGCTGCAATTGGCTCGAAGGCGCCCAGCTCATAAGCGTGTACATGATCATAGCGATAGCGTTCTTCTTCATATGAAAGACAGGATGATTATTCGACAGTATATGAACAGATCAAGCGGTGATTAAAACATGGTTATCATAAGATTCAGGCGCACAGCAGGAAACGAGGACATCAGCGTCCCAAAATACCAGACTGAGGGAGCGATAGCCTTTGACCTGCACGCAGCGGTGAAAGAGATTACGACATTGGAGCCGGGAGAGTTCAAACTTATCCCTGCGGGCTTCCAGATGGAGATCCCCCGCGGGTTCGTGGCAGAGATCACTCCCCGCAGCGGGCTTGCCGCAAAGCACGGCATAAGCATCGTCAACAGCCCAGGGCTCATAGACCCTGATTATCGTGGAGAAGTCGGCATTGTCCTGATAAACCTCGGCAAGGAGGATTTCGTGGTCAAGCGCAACGAGCGCATAGCCCAGATGAACATCAAGAAGGTCGAGCGCGCTGAGTTTGTCGAGGAGAAAGATCTCTCAAAGACAGCCCGCGGAGAGGGCGGCTTCGGCAGCACTGGGAAATAGGATAAAATAAAAACAGTAAGCTTTATAAATAAGTGTTTCATCCAAGGTTATAATTCAGTTTGCCCGACGAACAAACAGCTTCGTCTCACTACCTTGCGTAGAAGGGCAGTAATTTGACAGCAAAAAAGCGTGACCACATGGATAAAAAATCAGTGCTTGAGGCCATAGAGAACCTTAAGAAGGATTCTCCAAAGAGGAAATTCAGCCAGGCAGTTGACCTGATAGTAGGCCTGAAGGACCTTGACATGAAGAAGCCTGAGCAGCAGGTGGATTTCTTCATCACATTGCATCACGATACCGGCAGGAAGATGAAAGTCTGCGCCTTTGCGGCAGCAGAGCTCATGGATGAGGCAAAGGCAAGCTGCGACATGGTGATAATACCTGATGAATTCGCAAAGTACACCAAGCAGAAGGCAAAGGCCCTTGCAGAGCAGTATGATTTCTTCATCGCGCAGGCGACGATAATGACCAAGGTGGCAGCCACTTTCGGACGATACCTTGGAGTGAGGGGAAAGATGCCCAACCCAAAGGCAGGCTGCGTTGTGCCGCCAAAGGGAGTTAACCTGAAGGCTCTTGTGGAGAAGCTCCAGAAGACCCTGAAAGTTAGCGCAAAGAAAGTCCCTATCATCCAGCTGAGAGTCGGCACCGAGAGCATGGACGCAGATAAGGTCGCTGACAATATAATCTACATCTATGATCAGATAATCCATCACCTGCCAGGCGAGAGGAACAACATAAAGGTAGTATACCTCAAGCTCACGATGGGCAAGCCGATCAAGCTGGAGAAATAAATATAATATCATGTTCAAGGGTTTTTCATGGCAAGCAAAAAACAAGCGGAAGGAGAACACAAGGAGCCCAAGAAGAAAGGAAGGGCTGATGTGAAGGAGTACAAGCAGAAGCTCGTGCGCGAGACTGCCCAGCTCATAGACAAATATCCCATCGTCGGAATATTGAACATGAAGAACCTTCCTGCCAAGCAATTGGCCAACATGAGATCACAGCTCAGGGGAAAGGTCGTGCTTATCATGACCAAGAAGAGGATCCTCAAGATAGCGCTGGAGCACAGCAAGAAAGAGAACATCATGATCCTTGAGCCTCATCTGAAGGGGATGCCTGCATTGCTGTTGACAGAGCAGAACCCATTCTCATTATTCAAGCTTCTCAAGAAGAACAGGTCAAAGGCAGCCATCAAGGGCGGCCAGACCGCGCCCAGCGACATAACAGTGCATGCAGGCGCCACCAACTTTGCCCCAGGCCCGGTCATCGGAGAGCTTGGAGGCTTCAAGATCAAGGCAGGTATCGAGGGCGGAAAGGTAGTCATAAAGGAAGATAAAGTGGTAGCCTATGAAGGAGATATTGTCAATGACAAGCTAGCAGGCCTTCTCACAAGGCTAGGCATAGAGCCGATGGAGATCGGCCTGTCGCTCACGGTAGTGTTCGAGAAAGGAGAGATCTTGACCAGCAAGGTGCTGGACATAGATGAGGATGCATTCAAGGCAAGCCTACACACGGCTGCCACGGAAACATTCAACCTGGCGGTGTTCGCAGCCATAGCCAATGCTGATACCGTAAAGACATTATTGTCAAAGGCCCATCGCGAGGCATATGCCCTTGCAAAGGAGGCCAAGATTACCACC
The DNA here is from genome assembly GCA_043801165.1 of archaeon. Lineage (GTDB taxonomy): Archaea > Nanobdellota > Nanobdellia > Woesearchaeales > SM23-78 > SM23-78. The sequence continues at coordinate 44,994 of JAZDMG010000009.1, read as the reverse complement.
AGCGAGACCATCAAGGAGCAGCTGGCCCAGGTAGAGGCAGAGATGCTCTCGCTTAAGAAAGCAGCCAAGCTTTGAGCGATATCAGCATTCATGTTCAAAGAGTGGGGTTTGCAGAGCAAATCCAGATTATGTTTTAATTAACGCGGAGGAAAAGAAGATGGAGTACGTATACGCAGCAATGCTTTTACATAAAGCAGGCCACAAGGTCACCGATGGTGCAGTCAAGAAGGTCTTGGAAGCGGCAGGCGTCCAGCCTGATGAGTCAAGGATCAAGGCATTGATAGCAGCTCTTGAGGGAGTCAACATAGATGAGGCCATCAAGACAGCAGCTGTGGCAGCTCCAGTCGCGGCAGCGCCAGCAGCGCATGGTGAGGCTAAGAAGGAGAAGAAAGAAGAGGAAGCTAAGCCTTCACCAGATGAGGCAGCAGCCGGTCTCGGCGCCTTGTTCGGCTAAACAACCTCATAATTTTTTTATTAATTTTATTTTTTAGGATCCAATGTCAGCGTGAATTGCATAATGCTAAGCGAGAATGAAGTCAAGGAAATGCTCGAGGAGCTGAGGAAGACTGAGACAGAAGTCATCGAGCTACGCAAGAAGCTGACAGGCATCAACAGGCAGAAAGAATCATTGTTTTCTAAGAAGGATTCTATCAGCGGGCAGATCAAGTCAAAGATCTCTGAGCTGAATAACTCAAAGGAGAAGAGGAACTCTCTCACCAACGAGGTGAAGGAGAAGAAGAAGCAGAGGGATGAGTTCAACAACGAGATCAACAAGGAAGTGGCTGAGATCAAGAAGCTCAAGGACGACTATGAAGCTGTCCAGAAGAAGCTCGGGCTAAAGGAAGACCCTGCCATGATAAAGAAGAGCATGGATGCCCTGGAGTTCAAGATCGAGACCGAGCCCATGAGCTTTGACAAGGAACAGAAGATCATGAAGACCATAAAGGCCTTGAAGAAGACATACGACGAAGGAAAGGTCCTGATGGAGAAGAGCAAGGAGATAAAGGCCAAGTCAAAGCAGATCGACGAGCTCAAGAAGAATGCCAACGCCATCCATAGGGAGATACAGGAGGAGGCTGCCAAGAGCCAGGCCCACCATGAAGAGCTCATAGAGAAGTACAAGAGCATTGACGAGATCAGGAGCGGAGAGCAGGGGCTCATGGAGAAATTCGATGAGTACAAGAAGGATTTCGGGTCAGTGAATGACGAACTCAAGGCAAAGCTTGATCAGCTCAATAAGATAAAATCTAATCTTGAGGATAATAAGGTAGAGTTCGAGGAGACCATCAGGGAGAGCGCAAAGAAGACCTTGATGGAGAAGAAGCAGGAAGTCGACAGGAAGATAAAGGAGAGGAAGAAGCTCACCACCGAAGACATCCTCCTGATGCAGAGCCTTGACAGGAACTAGATTCTTATATCTAATAATCTAAAAAGCCAAATAGTTAAAAGTATATAAACAAGAAACCTTATCCATATTTATCCCTTCTTGACTGCGGATCTCAGATAGAGCGGCCTGCCTTCGAGCGCGTCGCGTACTGGCTGCCTCACAGGATATGCTGGTCTAACTTTGACCGGAGCAATATTCGTATACTCGGGAGTATTCAGCACAAGGTGCATCCTGAAATAGAGCAGGCCGACACCGTCCTCTAGTCTCCTGGTGTTTGGGCTTGCGTGAAGGATCTGCTTGAATTCATGAGAGGATAGGTCGGCTCGCATATCATAAAATGAGCTTTCTCCCAGTTCATCCTTCATTGAACCCAGCCGGGCCATATATTGCTGATGATTCTCGCCTATTCGACAAGGTTCGACTGTGGCCCCTCCTCTGAACTTGGCGCGGTAACTTTTTGAGAATCCTCTAGTGCTGCCAGATGCGCGTGAGTCTGTTCTTGCAGCCTTAGCTTCACTGAGCTCAATCAGCCTGATAAGTCCTGGCAAGAAGCCTTCTGGATTAAGGCGTGATCTTTCAGTGAATTCATTGACTGTGAGAACCAGGGTCGCGTCAGCGTAGGAATTGACAAGAGCCATATACCCTTCGCGAGGTGAATTTTTTTCAGACGGCAAGGATGCGAAGGAAGCAGATTCGGGACTGAATAACCATTCATTGCCAGTCCATCCTCCTAAGGCACAGGTCTCATTCGCTTTTACATTCACTCGAATGATTTCTCCTTCTGCCTGCAGGTATGGCTCAACGTTCAATGCTCGTATCTGAAGCTTCCTTTTAATCATCAAAATATTGTCTCGGCTCATGACATTACCTCACTTCAACTCCAAAAATGATTCCTGAGAAATCAAACACCATATTTAAACTTTTCGCCATGACATCACTGAACAATAGAAACTTTTTTAATTGATCAGCCTATCCTAGCACGACATGGTTGTGGGAAGGCTGTTTTTGGGCGGTGAACGAGCATATTTCTCGATATACCCTGAGTTCTCTAACCTTCACATGGGCCTGCCGCCGGAAACAGAGGATTACTTCGTCAGGTGCGCAAATGTCCATTTCAACACGCGCACAGAAGGAGCAAAGCATAACCGAAGGGTGGGCATCGACATTTTCCTGCTGAAAGACAATAAATACGCAGGCTATGCCCAAAACGCATTATCATCTCGCTTCAAACCAAGGCATAACATCCCCAGCCTTCACATTGAGAACACGCCTGAGCTCATAGACGAGGATAACCTTGAAAAACCATTGAACCAGAGGATAGTTGATGCCAGCTTCGGGATAGAGTACAGGATCAAGCAGGAGTTCAGCGGCCTGGCAGATGAGATAGTCAGGATCGCAAGAGCAGACATCAATCAGTTCCTGGCGAACAGGGAAAAACCATTGCCTGAAAACAGGTTCACAGGAGTAAAAATCCTTGGCGAGATCCTGCAGCCAGTGAGCATGAAACGCCTTGACAATGCAGTCATAAAGCTCGGCACAAAGGCAAAGACGCACCCGTTCTGCTACCAGGACCTCGCAATCAATTTCGGCACAGGCTGCATAGCCAACGAAGAGATAGTTGAAGTCCCTGACATCGGTGAGGTCCACCTCTTCAACCCCTGGCTTGGCTGTGATTACTGCTACAATAAATGGCTGAACAGGCGGCCATTCTCATACTCCTATCATCCTGCTGAGTTCCAGGACCTGGTCGATCAGATGCAGAGATTAAAGCAAACTGATTTCAAAGGGAAGAAAAAGAAAATCCGTGCTTTGCGTATCGCCTCAGGCACAGAAGCCTTTAACAAGGAACTGATCCAGGAAGCATTGACTGTCATAGAAGCAGCGAATAGCGAGGATATACCTGTGATCTTCACAACAAAGACCCCTTACTTTGACAAAGGGCTCGCCAAGTTCTTTAAACAGCACAGGGTCAGCCTCATGGTGAGCTACGGATCTGACGAACTTGAGCTAGGACTGGCCAAGCAAGGATATACCAACAAGCATAGGTTTGAACTGGCAAGGCAATACCATGAATTCAGGTCAGACACTTTCAAGGTGGTGAACTATACCCTGATGGACCTGTCCCAACCTCCCTGGATGCAGAAGCTCTGGAGCGCAAATGAAGCATACAGGATCAACAGGGCTGAAGGCATCCCCCTGCAATTCCTGATCTTCAGGACCAGCGATAAGAAGCTGTTGGGAAAGATAACAGACACTCCCATAGCAGGCGCCCATGTCCGAGGGCAGCGGCAGCTGGTCTCTCTGGGAGGACTAGATAAACCTAATTACTTCATCAAATCTGGCGAGAACTATTACACTCCTTTGCATATCCATCCGTACTATGAGAACATAATGCGACCGAAGAATGCAAAAAACGAGCCGACCCTGGGCATGTGCTCTGTCATGCAGAAGAAATCTGCCTGCGCAGCATGCTTTGTCCCTGAGCTGCCAAGGCTCTACGGAGTGCAGAAGAAAATACCTCTGCCAGGCGGTGAAAAAAGGAAAAAAGACCGACTTAAGCGGGCAGAAAAGGCCATGGAAAAACATCTGACCCAGGCGCATAGGAAGCAAAAAAAGCTTTTTTGAAAGATGAACCAGAAAAAAAAGATTCTTGACAAGAGAATCGGAACAAAGACATTGGATCTGGAGAGGATAGTTCTCCTTGATAATTACAGGACTAATTTCGCCATGAAAGACATCACCCAGCTGGCAGAATCAATAAAGGAAGTCGGCCAGATCCAGCCGGTCATTGTGAACCAGCGGAGCGACGGCAAATATGAGCTGGTGGCTGGCCAAAGAAGATACTATGCGGTCAACAAAGCAGGCCTGGAAACAATAAAATGCGTTGTCTACAAGGATCTTTCAACAGAAGAGATCTGCAAGATCCAGTTATCAGAGAATATCAAGAAGCCCTATGGCCCTGTCGGCAAGGCAAAGTCAATACCGGAAGCGCATGGCCTCGCTGAGAAGTTTGAGAACAGGAAGATCAGCATGAATGAGTTCGCCCGCAAGATAAACATTCCCCAGTCCACTGTCAAGGAAGCTTACCTCTTCAAAAACCTCACCCATACAGTCAGAGAAGCTGTTGAGCAAGGCAGGATAAGCTACTCAATCGGAATCCAGATAGGCAGAGTAGACGCTGAGACCCAGGCATCTGTCATGAACATGTGCCTGTCTGATAAGTTCAAGAATGCAAAGGAAGTGGCAAGATACATAACTGAGACCAAGCAGAACAGAGAGAGATCTGCCGAGTTCAAGCTAAGCAACAAGGAAGAGGATAATCAGGGCCATATCACTGACAAAATAAAGGATTATTCAAACCTGATGAGGAAAACAGCATCTTATATGAAGAGCCTGTTCATGCTTTTCGGAGAAAACAAAGAGGCAAGAGAGACTGTGCGCAAAGCCAAGATTCACCGCTGGGTTCTAGAAGATTTAATTAAAGATCTTACCAAGTGCGCGCCCTGCCTTGAGGAAAAGATAAGATCCTATAACCCTGAAGGGCTTGAGGAGGCGCTTCATCCAAAGAAAAAGAAGCACATACTTGATCTCATCCTGAAAGAAAGAAAAGTGAACCACACCGGAGAAACCGCGCATGACCTGTTGCGGAACGCAAGAGAGACAGAGATAGGCATCGGCAATATCTACAGGGACAAGAACCAGCCGAGGATAGTGAACACCCCAGAATACAAAGCCTACATAAAAACTCTTGCCGAGAACATGAAGGAGATGGGCATTCTCGAGCCTATACTGGTCGTCAGGAGAAAGACCAAGGAAGGGGATTACAGGATTGTTGACGGAGAGTCAAGATGGCGGGCTGCAAAAGAAGCAGGCATAAAGAATGTTCCTGTCTACGTGGCTGATCTTGACGACATATCCTGCTACATCATCCAGCTGGCAGCAGACATCTTCAGGAAAGATTCTGATGTTGAAAGAGCCCAGGCAATAAGCCGCCTGGCCGAAGAGAAGCAAAAGTCAGATGATTATTCTAAGCAGGAGTTCTCAAAAGAGGTTGAGGCTTTCATGGGCATGAAACCTGCAGAGGTCCGCAGATACATGAAGTTCTTTGAGCTCGACAGCCATACAAAGCAGCTGGTCTATAACAAGAGCATAAGCCTGACGGTCGCCCTTGAATTATACAAAGTCAATGATGCCAAGCAGAGAAGGGAACTGTCAAACATCATCGTCGCAGAGAGCCTCAAGACGCAGAATGTTAAAGAGCTGGTCGCAAACACGCTGCAGACCAATGAATGGTACAGCGGCATAGGCGGCAAGGAAAAGGCCTATGTTGAGGAGTGCAATGACATCGGACAGAAGCTTGCTAAGTCAAACATACTCTGCAATGCGATAAAGCATTTCGCCGGCCTAAATGAGATGCTCAAGAAGCTGCCCAAAGAGGAAAGGTTCTACAAAGATAGCAGGATCGCAGGAGGCTATGCCTTCTTGAAGAACGCGCTGGAAGGGTTCAATAATATGCTGGGTGCAGAGAAACAATGAGTTCGGAAATGTTTTCTTTGGACAGGGAACGCGCCATAAAGGTATTTGGCAGGCTGAATGAGGCATACACGAAGAAGGAGAAAATCTTTTCCTGGCCAGATGTTTTCCCTGAGAAACAGCTCACAAAATATTTTAAGACAGACAGCCTTGAGTTCAGGCTGCTATTATTCCTCCTGGTGTGCTTTGACCATAACATCCAATCTCAGTCATTATACCATAAGATAGCCAAGAGCATAGAGAATAAGTTCATTGAAGACCCAAAAAAGATGCTTTATTTTGATGAGAAAGCTACCGTCGAATTATTATTTGGGAGGCTTGGTTTGCCTTTTCCCAGATATAAAAAAGCTTTCATGAAGAACATAGAAACACTCAGGACAAAGTATTCTGGCGACCCGCTGAACATAATCAAAGGCGCGCATGACATCAACGAGGCAAAGAAGCTCATAAGCAATGATTTCGCAGAATATGCTGAGCAGATGCCTGCCCTTCTCCTGACATTCTACGAAAAATATGGAGTGACAAAGTTCCAAAACGGCCACAGCCTGGAAGCTAAGATAGACCTCAACAAGCTCAGGGTGCTGCATGAGACCAACATCCTCAATCCTTTGCCAGGATATGAATCAGGAGAAATACACAAGGACAATATCATACCTACTGTGATCCGCTTCCTGTCACAGGTATGCACAGAGAATGGATTCAATGCCAGCGACATCACAGAAGGGGCTTGGGCGATAGGCAAATACATCAGCTCTGTTAACAAAATCAACCTTTTCAAGAGAATGGCGTTTTTCGATTACGCCAATCCACTGGCCTCATTTTCTGATCCTATGAGAATGGTTGAGATGCCTTTCGGAATGAAGACAATCATGAAGAAAAACGTGAGAGGAGATCACTTCCAAGGAAGCCATCTTTATTTTTACAAGCTGAATCCGCCATTAGAGCTTTCAATGAAAGGATATGTCCCGTTAGCAAAGCTTTAAAAGAAAAAGATGATTCTCAGGCATAATGGCTCTTTACATGATCGGCATAGGCCTCTGGGATGAGAAAGACATAACCGTCAAAGGCCTCGAGGCTGTCAGGAGCTGCAAAGAAGTTTTCCTTGAAAACTACACTTCTAGGCTAGGAGTTTCTGTGAAGAAGCTTGAGGAGTTCTACGGCAAGAAGATAGTGCTGGCAGACCGAGAGATGGTGGAAAAGCATTCTGACAAGATTCTTGGCAACGCAAAGTCATCTGATGTGGCTTTCCTTGTCATCGGTGACGTCTTCGGGGCTACGACTCACACAGACCTTTATCTTAGGGCAAAGGAGCATGGCATCAAGGTCCTGGCCATCCATAACGCCTCTGTCATGAATGCCATAGGCATTGTCGGCCTTGAGCTCTACAAGTTCGGCAAGACAACATCGATCCCTTTCCTTAATGAGAACGTCGAGGCTCCTTATCTTGTGATAAAGCAGAACAGGAAGAGCAAGATGCACACCCTTGTGCTGTTGGATATCTGGGCTCATGAAGATAAGTTCATGACAGTCAACCAGGCCATAGAATACCTGCTCAGGATTGAGAAGAAGAGGAAAGGAAAAGTCTTCACAGAGAACACTCTCTGCATCGGAGTCGCGAGGCTTGGGAGCCCTGGACAGAAGATACTGACAGGCAAGGCAAAGGATCTCATGAATGTTGATTTTGGAGGCCCGCTGCACTGCCTGATAGTTCCCGGAGAGCTTCATTTTGTCGAGGAAGAAGCATTGTCCCAATGGAAAAGTATTTAAATATTCTTTAACAATATCATCATAAGATGCGAGAAAAAGAGGTTTTGGGTATGAGATTATTAAATAGCTCTAGGAAGGGTATGTCTCCGCTGATAGCCACGGTCCTGCTGATAGCTTTCGCAGTAGCACTTGGCGCCATGATCATGAACTGGAGCAGCAGCCTTGGCGAGAGCACAGGACCTGATTGCTCAGGGATCAAGATGACCCTTATCAGCCCGATGTGCTATGCCCAGAACATAATAAAGCTGAATGTCCAGAACTCAGGCTCGCCTGTTGAGGCAGTGACCGTCAGGGTCGTGGACGACAATGTCAAAAATGATGTTGAGCTCAAGAATTCTAAGATGGCCTCTGGCGAGAGCATCACCAAGGAAGTGCCCTTTGTCAAGAGCGGAAAGACCTATGTCGGCCTGATACCGAGCATCACCAAGAACGACAAGGTGGTCAGCTGTGAGAAGCCGATACTTGATGTGAGCGACCTCCAGGGCTGCTCTGTCTGAACTTCTGAGAAAAGCTTTTAATACTCATGCATATTCATGTGCCCTATGATGATATCCCTTGACATCAGGAAGAGCGTAGAGCAGAACGCCTCTGAGTACTTTGAGAAGGCCAAGAAGGAAAGGAAGAAGATAGAAGGAGTCAAGAAGACAATATCAATCTATTCTGATAAGCTGAAAGCCATCAATGATGCAGAGGGGAAGAAGCAGCAGGTCGTCTCAAGGAAGAAGGCCAAGCAGGAGTGGTATGAGAAGTTCAGGTGGTTCATATCATCAGATGGTTTCCTTGTAATAGGAGGACGGGATTCCACGACCAATGAGATAATCATAAAGAAGCACACAGACAAGGATGACCTTGTGTTCCACACAGACATGGCAGGAAGCCCATTCATGGTGATAAAGCGAGAAGGAAAGCAAGGAGATTTCCCTGCCAGCACCATCGAAGAGGCAGCCATATCCACCGCCGTATTCTCAAGAGGATGGAAGAAGGGTATGGCCACGCTTTCTGTGTTCTCCGCAAGGCCTGAGCAGGTGACAAAGACGCCTAACAAGGGAGAGTTCCTGGCCAAGGGAGCTTTCTTCATCCAGGGAAGCGTCACAACATATTATCCAAAGATGGATTATGCGATTGGAGCGCTTGAGGACGGCAGGATCATGGGCGCTCCGCTAGCTGCTGTGAAGAAGCACTGCCTGAAGTTCCTGGAGATAACCCAGGGAGATGACAAGCTCAGCGACGTTGCCAAGAAAGTCCAGAAGGAGCTTGGCGGAGAGCTTGACTTCATAATAAGGGCTCTTCCGCAGAACTGCAGCATCAAGCGATGAGCAGAAGAGGAATCTAACTTCCTATTTCTAGGTAATCACAAGAATACAGGGTTTTCAGAACCAGTCGTCGTATAATTCTTCCTCGAGCTCTTCCTCTTCATCCTCTGACAGGAAGAATTCATTATACTCAGGCTTCTTTTCAGTTCCCATTGCAGAAAGTAAAGATAATCTTTTATAAATACTTTTCGGAAAAAACAGCTTTTTGTGGCATAGTTTCAACCCAGGAGGGAATCAACAGAAGCTTTTTAAAAGAAAGACTCTCCCTTCACAGCAGGGTGATATCAATGGATAAGAATATGATTATGACTATTGTGCTGACGCTTGTGCTGGCTGTCATGCTGACTGGCTGCAAAGACCAGCCGCTGGTACCGACAAATACGACTCAGCCGCTCTTCAATGAGAGCCTTAACCAGCAGATAGAGAATCTTACGAATACTGTCGAGGCTGTTTTCAAGGAGTTCAACTACACACCTGTTGACAGGCCTGACGCAAAATACGAGATACTGGAGGATGATATATTCACATTGGCCAATGGCAGCTTCAACAGCTCAGAGATAAGCTTTCTGGGAGTAAAGATAGGAGATTCATATGAGCAGATAATAAAGGCTGTCGGAATCCCTGATGTTATGTATGTCTCTGCTGACAAGAGCTACAGGAATCTTGAGTACGGAAAAAAGATAGGCATAAACTCTACCTTGACGGCAATAACCTATCATGTGGAGAACGATACATTGACCCAGGTAATAATTAGACGGCAGTTCAAAAGGTACATGAATGGCAACACATCGATTGACGTTGATAAGGACACATTATACAGGCTCATTGACACCCCTGACTACATTGATTTCCAGCTCAGCATCTATAAGGTATTCCACTATGTGGAGAAAGGAGTGGATATCTACCTTAAAGGAGACAATGCCCATATATTCGTCTTCAAGATGCCTCGGGAATTCAAGGGAGTGAATTACGTGACCAAGCTGACTGACATGGGAGGCGGCATAGTAGTTAACGTGACTGAGCCCGTGCTGATCGATTGAGGTAAGCTGATGATATGCCTTGGCATCGAGAGCACAGCCCACACATTCGGCATCAGCGTGGTGCGTGATGAAGACAAGAAAGTTCTTTCTAATGTCATAAATGCCTTCAAGACAGAGGGCGGCGAGGGCGGGATGATCCCTGTAAAGGTCGCAGAGCACCACATAGATGTCCTTGAGGAGACTCTCAAGGCAGCGCTTGAAAAGGCCGGGATCAAGATAGAGGATGTTGACCTTATAGCCTTCAGCCAAGGGCCAGGGATAGGCCATTGCTTAAGGATCGGGGCAGGAGCTGCCAGGAGCCTGTCATTGCTTCTCAAGAAGCCTTTGATAGGCGTAAACCATTGCATAGCCCACCTGGAGATTGGAAGGTTCTTGACAAAAGCAGATGATCCTGTGCTGCTTTACGCTTCAGGAGCCAACACCCAGGTGATAGCCTATGAAGCAGGCAAATACCGTGTTTTCGGAGAGACCCTGGACCTGGGGATTGGTAATTTTCTTGACAGCTTTGGCCGTGAGCTAGGACTTGGTTTTCCTGCAGGCCCAAAGATTGAGAGTTTAGCAAAGGAAGGGAAGAAGTATGTTAAGCTGCCTTATTCTGTCAAGGGCATGGATATTGCTCTTGGAGGCATAGAGACCAATCTAAGGGAGAAGATGAAGAAGATGAGCAGAGCAAGTGATGATAAAGGAGCGACAGGAGAATACTCTAAAGAAGACCTTTGCTTCTCAGTGCAGGAGACGACTTTTGCGATGCTTGTTGAAGTGGCTGAGAGAGCCATGGCCCACACAGGCAAGAATCAGCTGTTGCTCGGAGGAGGAGTTGCCTGCAACAAGCGATTGCAGGAGATGTGCATGATCATGTGCCGGGAGCGGGGAGCAGAGAGCTTTGTGCTGGAGAACCAGTATTTTGTTGATAACGCTGCGATGATAGCAATCTGCGGCCTTGAGATGTTCAAGGCAGGCATGAAGACAGCTGTTGAAGAATCAGGCATCAGGCCCTACGAGAGGACTGACGATGTTTCAGTCGAGTGGCGTTGAGTGGAAATGAGGCTAATATCTGAATCTGCGTTCATAATCCTTGTGATCAAACCATTCCAGGATTGCTGATATCAGCTCCACCTCATTATCAGCGGTGACTGTGTACATCAGCCTCCATCCTTTGGGCAGGTCGTACTTCCAGAGGTTGTTAATCTTGAATGTTCTGATGTATTCCTTAGGAATGAGCCTTTTTGGGATTTGTATACCAGAAAAAGCGTTTTTTCTAAGTTCATGGATTGCTTTGATAATTGACTTCTTCAGGAAATCATCTTCACTTAATGAATAAAAGCTTTTTTCCAATGCGTCGGATATGAAAACGACTCTTGAAGGCTTAATCATACTAGAATCTCTTTTCTCTTTCTTAGGCTCTTGGCCAGCGCAGGGTTCCATATGTAAGCTATCTTTCTCTCCTTGTCAAAAGCTATCTTGTTAATGCTCTCAAGATAGTCCAAAATGACAAGAAAGGTCTGCCACATCACCTTCTTAGGGAGATTCTTCCATAGCTTCGTACGGTCGAATTCGCCGCTGAACCGCTCTATTGATTTCTCTACCATGAGCACAGTGTCCAGAGTCGGAGATCTTTCATAACTGCTTTTCAGCATCTTTCGCATACCAATGCAGTATATCAATTGATATATAAACTTTTCCATTTTCAGATAAATGTCTCCTTGCTCTTCTTTCTGATGATTATTCTTATTTCTAAGTCCTTCTCCTTGTTGAAGAAGGCAGACTCGCTGGAGCAGTAATCAGGGCTCTCCTGGCTCTCAAGGACGAAGCCTTCCTCCAGGATCAGGTCTGAGAGCCTGCTCTTCAAGTAATTCTTCAATAGGATTACGCTCCTCACGTACTCATCGTAGTCAAGGACCGAGCTGTTGATGACGATGAAACCTGTCTGTGTTTTAGCAACATTTATATTTTTCAAAGGCTCAACACCCCACTATGAAGATCCTTTTCGTCTGCAACCAGAACCTGAACAGGAGCAGGACTGCCGAAGGCCTTTTCAGAGAAAGGTTCGAGACAAGGTCTGCGGGGCTGTACAATGGCAGGCCTGTCACTGAGAAAGAGCTCAGCTGGGCAGACACGATAATAGTTATGACAGACTATCAGAGGCGTGAGATCTCCAAGAGATTCCCGAAAGTCTACCTGCAGAAGAGAATCCTTTCCCTCGATATTCCTGACATCTACCATTATAATCAACCTGAACTTGTTGTGCTTCTGAAGGAGAAAGTTAGTATGTTGCTTTTATAAGCGCTGCGCCAAGATGTCCAGTCAAGCACGCAAATCCTTCACGATGTCCAGTAATGTTTTCGAGTGGCATTGTGTTGCAATGATAAAGAATCATGTTTCGACATCAACAAACCGCGCAATGCGCGGGCCGAAAACGACGAAAACGAGGGAATTCATATATAGAATCTTCTATTCAATTATGACTACGGGACACACTAAAAACGACGAGAAAGGGGGCACACTAAATATTAATCTCACACTTTTTTTATTTCCAAATGCCCAAACATACTTGAGGGTACGCTTGCAAGATGTTTGCCACAATTCGGGCAGATTATTTCTTCAGATGATGAATCGCCATAATATGATGCGCTAATAACATGAAATGATTGTTTGCATTTTTCGCACATTAAAACCTTATCAAACATCTCTTTAATTTGAAGTCTCATTCCCCCGAAAGGAAAATCATATGGCTCTATTATTTTTTCATCGTTTTGAGGCACAAATCCGCTCAATGGAGGCATTTCGTGCTCATCAATTAATCCAGCTGAAGTTTCAAAATTTACAATTCCGCCGCTAGCCATACGTAAAAAAAGCTTTTCAATTAAGTTTAATTCTAATTTTAAATTCTCTTTAACCTTATCTATTTGTCCAGCATTCAGCAATCGATAATTAGCACCACTATATTTCTTTTTTTGAGAATTGAATGTGTGCTGACTGATTGAATCCAAACTCATTTGTTTATATGAACCAAAAGTGCGAATAAATGCAGTCATAGTGTCGTATGTCTTCGGAAGTAATTTTTTTATATTTATGCCATTATTCTCCAGAACTTTATAATCCCATCCGTTATAACCTACCAAATTGTGGCCGATAATTAATTCTGCATTTTGCAATAATTTTTTCAATAAGTCAAGTTGACTAGAATCGAAGAATTGATACTTGTCTTTTTGCAGGTACTTTATTCCAATTAATCCGATTTTGAGTTTAGAAATATTTCCAGAACAATCTTTTTCTAAATGATTTGCAAATTCGATATCAATAATTATTTTTTCTGCCATTTTTCATCCATAAAATAGTTGAGTGCAATAGTATCCATTTTTATTTCGGACAACGCCAACACCGATTAAGGAGAAATTTGAATTAAGCATGTTTGATCTATGTCCAGAACTTCTCATCCAGGATTTATGTTGTGCTAATGCAATATCATTTTCTGTTCGTATTACATTTTTGAATCCTAAAACTTGTCCTTGATACATCAGCCCGACATTTTCTCCACTATAACCCGTATAGAATAGTGATTTTATCCAATCCCAGAAAGAATGATGGCTTAATGCGTTTCCAGCTTGATGAACGCCATCTCCATGCCAGATCCTCTTTGCCATCGCCATTCTATGACTGTGGCTTCTTGCAATTCTTTTCAATCCCCAATTAGTTCTAAAAGGGCGAATACCGCTCTTTCTCCTAGCAGAATTGGCGTATTTTACTATCAATCTCTCAATTTCATTACATCTAATCCTTCTCATAAAGAATGAAAACGTAATCCAATATATAAATTTTCTTTGCGTGTGCCCCCTTTACTAACTGCTAACTATTCTACTGTCGCTTCGCTCCTAACGACTACTGTGTCCCTGCGTCATAACTCTTCGGATTCCTCTTGGAATCCTCGTCCTTCGAGCCCTGAACCTCGCAGCTCAGCCTCCGTTCCACTACGGCGAGGCTCGGTTCGGGCGAAGGAGAATAGAAGATTCTTATATGCAATTGAGAAAACAAACCTTATATAGTCAATGTATTCTACCAGTTATATGGAAAGAAGAGAATTCCGAAAAGGAGTAAGAACTCTTAAAAGTAGAGGTATGTCTCATCCCGCGGCTGTGAAAAAAATGAGATATTATGCAGCTACGAATAATAAACCAATCAAGTTAAGTCCAAAAGCAGCTTTTTATCTTATATTAATCATATTATTTGCTCTTCTCGGTGCCAATAAAGAGTCTGCCTTTTTTACGAAATTATTCGCTGGTGCGATAGCAGGCATGATAACATCGGAAGCCGCAGGAAGTATAGTTGAAAAATGTGGTGGAGCTAAATTAAAAAAAATAAGTTGGGTGCTGCCTTTTGGACCTTTTAAGTTCTCAATTTCCGTGTTCGCAATAGTTACAGCTATTGTAGAATTCATATTATTTAGTTGACGGTTTGTTTTCTCAACTTCTCCGCTCCTCAGACCTGTTGGTCTTGCGGTGCTCGACCCGCCCTGCTCTGTTCGCTCCATCCAGCTCTCCTTCCAGTCGAGCGGGTCGCTCACGAGGGGCGGGGCATATAAGTTTCTTAGGCTCAATTTTTCTACGGGCGCTTTTGATCAACTAAACGTCGTTTGCTGGTATGCAGGAAGTATTCTTTGTAGAATAAGATTTGATATTTGTTCTAATCCCCTATTCTTATATATATCTGCAAGTTTTATGATTGGCTTTTTACAATCTTCAGATGTTCGCTCATTATTTTGTCTATAAATAACTTCTTTTGTCACTTCTTTACGTCTATCAATAAGAATACTTTCAGGCATCATCTTCGCAAATATTTTAAGATAAAATGGTAACTCTTTCCATTCTGACTCCACTTTTTGCTTTAAGGATTCTAATTCCGAAGTGGGTGTTTTATATAAGTCCGCTAGAAATATCGCCTTATCTAAATCGACAACTAACTCCGCTTCCAGAGTTTTCATCTTTTGCTCTGGAATAACCTTATCAAAATAATTAGCCAGACATTCCGGATCAATAAAAAAAGGATTCATGTTACTACTGAAGAATATATATTAATTTATAAACTTATTGGCGCCCTACGAAAAACTCTTCGCATCCTTGCGAGGATGCTCGTCCTTCGAGCCCTGAACCTCACAGCTCTGACCTACTTTCCAGTCGGTCGAGGTTCGGTTCGGGCGAAGGAGAATATAAGTTTCTTCTATTCAATTATGACTACGGGACACACTAAACTAAAACGACGAAAAGAGGGCACACTCAAGTAAAAAGTAGCAGGAATCCTAACATTATCCATTATAAAACCAAAAAATATATAGGTAAATGCAGGTTATCTTTGATAACATGGAAAAATTCAGAAAAAAACAACAAATCTCCTCATTAGAAGAGGGAGGTTCATTAATAGATGACGTTTTTGTAGTGAAAATAAAAAGAGGCATGTCTGAATATGTTAAGGGTTATAGATTTAACCTTCTTTTGTCAGATAATTCTGGGAAAACCTTAGAATACGTTTATTGGGGACCTAAAGATGAAAAAAGTGTAAAAGAGATTTATGATTCAATAAAATCGGATAGTGTTGTAAGAATACAGGGAAGGGTTTCTTCTTACAATGATAAGCTACAATTAGCCACTAATGCTCCTTTCAAGATTGAAGTCCTAACTGAAGAACAGTATGAAAAAGAAGATTTTGTTAAACCATCAAAGAAGAACATAGACAAAATGTATGTTGAACTTACCGATGCGATAAATCTTGTAGATAATGAACAAATCAAAATTTTACTGACTCATATATTTAATGATCCTATTATATCAGAGAAATTTAAGAAGCATCCGGGAGCCATAGAGATACATCATAATTGGATGGGTGGTTTACTTGAACATACGTTAGAAGTGTTAAAATATTCTCAATTGACATTACAACAATTCCCTATGTTAAATAAAGATTTATTAATTGCTGGTTCTTTACTTCATGATATCGGTAAATTGGATGAGTTAGAAGTAACATCTAGAATAAAAGGGACTAACAAAGGACAACTTACAGGTCATTTAATATTAGGCATAGTATACGTTTCTCAAAAAATAGATGAAATTGCTGATTTTGATAAAGTAATAAAAGATAAAATTCTGCATATACTTACTAGCCATCACGGTAAGAACGAATTTGGTTCGCCAAAAGAGCCAATGTTTCCAGAAGCTTTAGCAATTTACTATGCTGATGAATTAAGTTCAAAAATTTCCGAAATGACAGAGTTTATATCATATGCAAAAGAAGAAACAGGTGACGATTTTATGTATAATAAGAGAAAGAATGGAAATATTTTTTTAAAATAATTGACTTTTAATATAAAGCAGAGTTACTTAAATTAAAATCATCAGAAAATGAATTATTCTGAGCATAAATGATCCGATTACAACACTTCATGAATCGAAAATCCCTATTTAACCTCAAATAGTTCGCTTACAACTTCTCCGTTCTTTTGAGTTAATTTCTCAATCCTTTGTTGCGCCTTTTCTAACTCATCAGTACATAGTTTTGATAGTTTAAGCCCCTCCTCGAATTTTTCTAGTGTTTCTTTTAATGGTAATTCCCCCTCTTCAATAGATTTAACACTTTCTCCAAGCTTCTTTAAGTTTTCTTCAAACGATTTTTTATCCTCCATTTTTAACCTCCTTAATTTGACTTTTGATCTCTCCTTTTTGAAATATAATATCTATCATATCGTCTATCTTCACATCATCTGCATTCTTTATTATCTTTCCTTTTTTCAAAACAATACTATAACCTCTTTTTAAAACTGTTTTTGGGTTGATGCTATGTAATTTTGCACTAAAAATATCTAACTCTTTTCTTTTTAATTCCAAAGAGTTCTGAATAGCTCTGCTCGACTTTGTCATCAAATCATCAATTTGTTGTAAATATTGATTTATAAAATCTAATGGGCGTTTAAATATTGGTCTATCTAGCAGAGATACTAAAGATTGCTTTTTAAACTCCACGGTTCTTTTTGTTTTTTGTAATAGTCTCTCCCGCAGATGTTGTACTTCCCTTAATAATTCATTTTTATCCGGGACTGCTATTTCAGCAGCAGTTGAAGGGGTCGGAGCCCTAAAATCAGCAACAAAGTCCGATATTGTGAAATCAGTCTCGTGTCCTACTGCCGAGATTAATGGAATTTTTGATTTGAATATCGCTCTTGCTACAATCTCTTCATTAAAGCACCATAAATCTTCTAAAGAACCACCACCTCGACCTAGGATAATCACATCTATATCCTCGATTTTATTAAGTAATTCGATAGATTTTACAATAGCTTCAGCGGCACCTACACCTTGAACGAGAGTGGGCGCTATCTTGATATGTATATTTGGAAATCTTCTTGTAAGATTCCTAATTAAGTCACTTATCGCTGCCCCTGTGGGAGAAGTAATTATTCCAATAGTTTTGGGAAATTTGGGAATGGCTTTTTTATGTTCTTTGGAGAATAATCCTTCTTTCTCAAGTTTTTCTTTTAACTGTAGATATTTTTGATGCAATGCCCCCAATCCATCTGGATGCATTTCAGAAACAATTAATTGATAATTGCCGTATGGTTTATAGACGCTCAGTGAAGATAATACTAAAACTTTCATACCGTGTTCCGGCTCGAATTTAAGTGAGGATACTGAACTATTAAACATTACACATTTTATTTGACTTGTTTCATCTTTTAACGTAAAATATAGGTGTCCGCTGCTTGGTTTAGCATAGTTAGATATTTCGCCTCGCGCCCATATATTAATTAAGTTTGAATCGCTTTCTAATTTTTGCTTTATATAGTCTGTTAGTTTACCTATACTAAATATCTGAGACTCAGGTATGATTGGAATTTTTTGATTAAGTTCCATAAATATAATCTCCTTGATAGACACTGTAAACTACGAGCATATATCAATTTTTCTATTCCTCAGTCTAAGGTAATTCTAGAACAAACTTTTCTGTCAGTTCATAGTTTTCTAATCCTAGAATTGCAAAATTAATGCCTACAATTCAGTTAAACAAAGCATAAAGTGCGAAGCACTATCTTGAGTGTGCCCTCTTACTAACTATTATTCTACTGTCGCCTTCGGCTCCCAACTATTACTGTGTCCCTGCGTCATACTCTGCGCATTCCTTCGGGAATCCTCACCTCACCAGGTCTCAAACTCGCAACCCTGAACTACGCTCCGCTACGTTCGGGGCTCGTTTGGACGGTTAGGTCACCTAAGTTTCTTAGGTTCAATTGTGGAGAGCGCATTATAGAATTTTCCATCCGCTTGCTTCAAGAGTTTTCTTTACAAGCGTTCTATGCTCTTCATCAATTCCTGTTTTATAGTCTTGGCTTGCACCACCTGCTCCCGAATACCATTTCTTTATCGGATTAAAATGGAACGTTCCCATTCCTACAACTCGATATCTTTCACCTTCTAAAGCTGGCACTTGCAGTGGTGTTCTTGTTCCTGGTGGTTGAATGGTAGAAAATTTTAATCCTCTTTCTTCAAGAAATGTTCTTAAAAGTTTGTAATGCCATGAAATGGTTTCAGGTCCTAGAATAAGTACTGGACTCTTATCAGCATATAGTTGCACTCCTTTATATCCTCCATCGTAATCGGATAAGTTCAATATTTCGACAAGTTTTTGTTCAGCCATGGATTGTTAGGAATTGATTACTCTTTAACTATTTTGCGCTCTCCACAACTCTTCAAATAACAGCAGTTATTCTCGTCCCTGCATCTCTGTTCGGCTCAACCCTGAACTCCTTGCCAGTCGGTCGGGGAACCTCACGAGTCAAGTGGGTTCTGTAACGATAAAAGGCAATGAAATATACTCAAAGATCTAGTTCTTTCTCATATAATGCCTGTAATATCCGATAAGATTGCTTATTAAAAATGAGCTTTCAGCGATAATCCCCATGGGTGAAAAGATAATGCTATTATAGATTATGAGTATGGATGTTCCGATCATCATCAATTTTCTCATCAATCTATTGTCTTTTTGAAAATTACCAGTTATAAATATCACCAATCCAAAATAAATTATCAAGTCGTATATTTCCTTATATGTAAAAAATAATGAGATAGTGTTCAAAAGTATGAAGATGAATAAATATTTTTTATTCGTTGTGAAATAACAAGTTATGAACCTTAGGACTGAGAAAAAGACAATGACTCCTGCTGCGATTTTATTCAGTAAAAAATAATGAGCGCTGATCAAGCTTGCCGAGATTATGAGGCATAGGAATGTATACTCCCGTTTCTTATATTGCAGGCTTAAAAAATCAAAACCCATCGCAACAAACATTGCGATTTGGGAGATTATGAAAGCAGGCGTCAATACAATCATATGGCTGGATTGGATCATATATTTAAAAATCTTTGCGTCATTCTCTAGCCTAAAGACATTCAGAGAATTCGTAAAAAAGATTCAAAATTAAGGGATTACCTCCCAAGAATCTTTTCATCCAAACACCGATGATAGTAATGGACGGTCTGTATGCATGTTGTCCGCGCATCAGGCGTCCCATCGCAATCTAAGACTTTGATCACCCCTTCAACAAGGCCAGAAACATCTTTTTGACCAAATGAGATCCCATCATTGGCTGGCTGCCGAGGCAGGGAATAGATGACCAGGCCTCCTTTGACCGATCTCACAGTCCCTCTGTCGTTTCTCAACGGCATCTGCAGTACAGATTTTATGAGATACTCATCGATCTCAGAAGCATCATAATGAGGCAGCTCTCTCAAAAATGCGTTGCCCTTCAGGTCCACCTTTTTCTGGAAACAGAATCTCAATATGTAGGGCATAACTGATACGATGCCGCAATTGAACATGAAAACATCCTCAACCAGCTCTTTGCCCCTGTATTTCCTTATGAAATTATCAAAATGCCCCGAAAATGACAGCTCTGCCTCGCTTCCATCACTCAAAGCCCATCTATGCTTTTTCATGTGTTTATCCATGGATGATAGGAACGACGCTTAATTTAAAAATCATATGATTGCTTTTCAGCTCCTTGCAAAGGGAATCGAAGAAAGTTCCAGGCTCAGCATCAGTGAAGATATAAACGCAGGACAAAATCCTCAAATCTTCTTACAACAGAATGCGTCCTAGGTTCAGAGCCTTTTGACAAGGGATCTACTTTTATGGTCAGCAATCCTATCATATTAGCCCCGGCAATGTCTGACAATAACCTGTCTCCGATCATCGCAGTATTTCGGGGTTCTGTCCCTAGATAATCCAATGCCTGGATAAAAGCCCCTGGAAGCGGCTTCCTATACCCTGCCTGTATTGCAGGAATCCCAAAATATCTCTCTAGATCCCGCATCCTTTCCGCATCAGTGTTCGACAATAGGCATGATTTAAAATATTTAGTCAGGACCCTGAATCTCTTTTCGACTCTTTCATCGACAGAAACCCCTCCGTAAGGACAAATTGTGTTGTCAACGTCTATTACCAATGCACGTATGCCCAATGCCTCTAATTCATTCGGAAAAATGTCATTGATGCTCCCGACTACCATCTTCGGAGTGATATTCTTTGGGCTTAAACATCTCAT
Source organism: archaeon (assembly GCA_043801165.1). Taxonomy (GTDB): domain Archaea; phylum Nanobdellota; class Nanobdellia; order Woesearchaeales; family SM23-78; genus SM23-78. Next base: position 24,372 of record JAZDMG010000009.1, on the reverse strand, counting down.
GTAAAACGAGAATGACGGATAAGGTAATTCTTTTTTGTCTGCCATGACAAGAGGATATCGCGCCTATTTTTAAAGATTACCATGCTTCCTTCAAAACACAAGGCATTGTCACCACTAATAAAAGACTACAAAACCGAAAGGTTTTTAAATAAGGATACCTGCTTCACCACCATGAACACTAAAACCAAGGACGCACCAAGAGACATCGCTCTGCTGTTCACAGACTTCGACGGGAGCTGCGGAGTCCACGGATCCATACCGGATGAGAACGCAGCAGCCATCGCCAGGTTTCTTGAGGGCAATCCGAAAAGGCATGCAGTCATAGCTTCAGCCAGGCCGCATTATTCGCTGCGCGAGAAAATAGCTCAAACAATCCTTAGGAATTACTCGAAGCAGATATCAATCTCGGCATTCAGTGGAGCATTATCCTTCTTTGGGGAAGAAGTCCTAAACGACAATCCGCTGGATAGGAACCTAGTGAGGGCAACAGGGGCTGCAGCCCAAGAGATCTGCCTGGGAACATTCTTCTTCGCATCCAAGAACATATATTCGCCTAGCGATAAAAGAATAATAGATTTGTACAATCAAAGCTTCAGGTATGGCATCGTATCAGACCCGATGCCGTCCTCAGAAGAGACATACCTGCTGGAGCTATGGAAATCAAAGGCAGCAGACGAAAAGCCTTTCCTTGCGCTCGGCTCAGACCCGACAGGCAGGACCAAGACATATAACTTCCGCCCACTAATAAGCAATATCCCTGAATTGGACCTTCTCATGCACATCATGCCAGCAGGCATCGGCAAAGAACATGCCTTGGGCGCATATCTCAAGCGCATGGATCTTCGCCCAGAGCAGGCAATGGTCATAGGGGATGAAGCCAACGACATCCAAGCGCTGTCGACTCCAGGAGTCCTAGCAGTGACATTCGCCGATGCAACAGCAGCTGCGCGCAGCATCCCAGGGATATATGTCGCGCCACCTGCAAGGGAATGCGGTTTCGCCAAGGCAGTTAATTCTCTCGTGACTTAGAATCAACCGAAAACTATATATCCTGCCAAGGACACAAAAGCACCATGGCAGTGATATCTATTGTCGGATGCCCGGGCATCGGAAAATCTTTTCTTGCGAAGCAATTAGCCTGCGCAGATTGCGTGCCGGCTTTTTTCGAGGGAGAGACAGGGATCTTCCCAGAAAGCGTCCTCGCAGTCCTCAACTCTGAGATTGATTCCAAAGAGAGGTATGACTGGCTGCTGGCGCGGTATAAGAGGACCCTTGAGCGCGCGCACAGGATATCCGAGCTTGGCATCGATTGCTACGCAGACGGGGATATACTAACCATGTCAGCATGGCTAAAGGCAGAGATGGGAGAGAAGTCTCCTGCAAAGCTGAAACAATGGATTGAAGAGAACAAGGACTTGAAGGCAGACCTGGCGATTGTGATCTATTCCTCAGAGCAGAAGATAATCGCTGAAATCAAGAAGAGAGGGAGGAAAAGTGAGCAGAACGACTTCATCATCCAGAGGTCTCTCAGGGTGCAGCGCGCATGCATCGAGCTTGCCAAAAAAAACAAACGAGCAATACTCATAGATAGAACCGATCTGGATTTTTCAAATCCAAAGACACTCCAAGACCTTCAGTCTAAGATTAAAACGTTTCTTAAGGGATGACAAGAAGCATTACATCTGCCGCGCCTCCATCAGATGACATGAACAATATGGCGCGCCTGGTGAAAAATCAACAAGCAGAAGCGCCATAATCCTTCTCGCACGCAATTGTAGTCACTTTAACCCTAATTTGGCTTAGCTATCTCGCCAAGAGTGATTGGATTATAGCCCAACTGCATTTTTATGAACCTTGCCATGTTCTCAACTCTTTTAGGCTGGGTTATCAGGACATGGGGCGCTCCCTTTCCCATGCGCATGTACTGAGGCAGTAAATGGCTCATGTAGTTAAGGGCGTGCTGGACTTCAAAGAATTGTGGCTCATCTAATCCATCACCATCATTTAAGTCAGGTATAGTAAATCCAGGTGAAATTAAGCGCACGTAAAAGATATTAAGGATTGGCGGTTTGTGGTTGGCTGGCATCCCGAAATAGGATACGTAATGGGATAATCCTTTTATTTCCACATTTCTCGCTTTAAGGCTCTTCCTGACATCATCCATATCAGAATGATCAAATGACCGTTCAGGATCATACAATGAAGAGAACAGGTGCGCGTCTTCAACTCCAGCAATTATGAAGCTATTTCTGCCTCTTGTCGGCCTGGCTTCCTTTGCCACTAATTTTCCGATTTCATTTGCCATTTTGTTACTACTCAGGAAAGTAGACTATTTTTATAAAGTTATCGATTCGCAGAAGCGAAACCATTATAATATTCGCCAGCCAAAGATTTTGCGTGGTAAACCAGCAGGAGGCTATATCCCGCCTCAACAAGGAGAAAGAGTATGAGGATTCCCTTGTGGACAGGCTCGGCTCTTATTTCCTGATCTCGCTTGACTCAATCCAGGATATTTCTGACAAGGAGAAGAATAAGCTGAAGGAGTCATTGTCGATAATACAGGAGGATAGCACAAGGCACAGCTATCTCTTCAACCAGTTGGTGCAGTTGGTGTTCAAGAATGAATCTGATAACTTCTAAGGCTGAGCTGTTGGAGCGCCTCAGGGATGTGCGCATCATTGAGACGGTCGCAAAGAAAGGCTATGAGCAGGACCTGGAAACTTTCAAGAACTTCCAGATAACAGACACCATCGGAAAGATAAAAGAGGATGAGGACAAGCACATAGCTCTCCTGGATGAGCTCATCCGTATGCTTGAGCAGTGAAAAGATTTTTATACTTAACTTTAAGAGGAACATCTATGAAGAACTCTTTCAAGACAGGGCTCTGTTTTGGCCTGACATCCGCCACCATCACGACTCTAGGGCTCATGGTAGGCCTTAATTCAGGCACCCATTCAAGGACTGTAGTCATAAGCGGCATATTGACCATAGCAATAGCCGATGCCTTCTCTGACTCTCTGGGCATACACCTCGCAGAGGAGTCCAAGAGGAACAACAAGGAGGCTGTGTGGGAGTCCATGATAACCACCTTTGTCTCGAAGTTCGTGTTCGCGCTCACGTTCCTTGTGCCTGTCCTGCTGTTCGATCTCTCAACAGCTATGCTGGCCGGCATTGCCTGGGGGCTGCTCATGCTCGGCGTGCTCAGCTATGTCATCGCAAGATCAAACAAGGAGAACCCTGCCACGGTCATAGGAGAGCACTGGTTCATAGCGATAATCGTGATAATCATCACTAATTTCGTCGGCACATTGATCTCGAAGCTGTTCAGCTGAATTTCTCGCATCGAAACATTTAAATATCCAGTATACCAATATCAACAACTAGTACAAACAGCAACGGTGATCAGATGAAAAAGATTTTAGCCCTATTAATGATATTGTTAGTTCCAGCATTAGTTCTAGGAGCGACCTTTGTCGTCGTCAAAGCGCCGGCCAATGCAAAGAATTTCCTGGCCACAGGCAACGTGCTTTTCCAGCAGGGAGATTACTCTGAAGCAAAGGCAGTGTATGAGCGCGCAGTGGAGCTTGATCCAGAGCTAGAGCCTGCCCTGAACAACCTAGCTTTCATCTATAACCAGGAAAAGGAGTATGGCAAGGCAGCTTCCATGCTTTCAAGGCTTGTCCTAATCGACCCGACCAAGACAGAGCACCACTACGATTATGCGGTCAATCTCATCATGGAAATGCAGAAGACAGGCAAAGGCACTATCGAGGAGATAGAGCTTGCCATAACAGAGTTCATGAAGGCAGACGGCCTTGAGCCAGGCTTCCAGAAGTCAAAGGAGAACACAGCATTCTTAGAGGATCTCAGAGCCCAGTACTATCAGGCGCATGCAGAATAAAAAGAAATAAAGAAAACCTAAAACAAAATATTTTATTTCTTATTTTTATTTGGCCTTCTCAGCAGCAGCCTCTTCCTTCTTCACTTCTTCAATGAGAGGCTTCTCGCCGTGCTTGATGACCTTGAGGTTGATCTGGGCTGTGTTGGTGTGCACTGTGTTGCCAGCCACCATCTTCCTGATCTTCCTTCCAGGGACGTTCTTCCTGAGGCCTACTCCGCCTACCATCAGGATTTTCTTCCTCATGGTGCCGGTCACGTCTCGCCTCATCGGGAAGCCGCAGTAGTCGCTGCCGCCTGTCAGCTCGAATTCATAGCCATGATAGCCGAACTCATCGCCCTTTAATTTATCTCCAATCTTCTTGTTCAAGAACACCTTTGTCTGGTCGCCTGTTACGATTGTCTTCGCTGTCTTGCCAGACTTTGGGTCCCCAATGTTTACTTTGAATTCCATGGTTTTCCCTCCCGAGCATTCACCTTCTGGTGTACTCAGTCAGCTTCCTCGGAAAGGCCAGCCCTTTTTAAATGTTTCCCATGGGGACGTCAGGGAACAACCAGGTGATTATGTAACCATCCCTGAGTGGTTGTTCATAGCAATGTTTAAATATGACCGCCTGTTCTCCCGGGATATGACCACTATAGTTGGATTGACCTGTTCAGAGCCTAAAGCAGTAATCCTTGCGTCAGATGAATGCAGCACAGGAAACTTTCTCATAAATCATGGCGGAGTCGAGACCCGAGAGCAATACAGGGTTGCCTGCAAGAAAATAAATATTTCTAAAGATAACATATTCGCTGCGGCCGCAAGTGGGACATACGACCTGGCTTTCAAAGAGTTCATGTATCAACTCACCAATAATGACCTGCCGCTGGATAGCATCCTGACAAGCGGAAGATTCAATGAGTTCCTTGGATTGAATGGGAAGCGCTGGGAATGGAAAGATCCGATATGCGAAAACGAAAACAGCATGCTGATTGCCTCACGATTCGGTAACAACCCTATACTGTACACTTGCTTCCCTCTTGGATGCGTAGAGCCGAGGGATTTCACTGCGATTGGATCAGGGTCACCATACGCCCTGAAATTCATCAATGAGAAAAAACCTCCAAGGCCAATAACATTGAAGGAAGGAATTGAGCTAGTAATAGGAAGCATAGAGGCCGCGCATAGGGATATCTACACCCAGGGTCTTGATATGGTGATTGTAAGGGCTGACAGGATAATTCCCTGCGGCGAGATAATAACTTCAGCAGTCAAAATAGCTAGAACTGAATTCATGACAGAAATAAAATCGATTGCCTACCAAAATCTCTGATAAAAACAGCTTTAGAAGAAAACATATAAACAACTCCGGATTCTAGGATTTTATGTCTTTTCAGACCATACATAAGATAGAGAAATTCCAGACCTACCTCGATATAGCCTTTAGGCGGGCTGCTGTCGCAAAGGTCTCTGTGACCGGAAGCCCTCTCTATCGCGCCAAGGAGAAGGAGAAGGATAAGCTCAGTATAATCAACGAGACCCTGGCCTCTAAGCTCAACATCATCCTGAAGGAGTTCCCTGGCATCGAGAAGCTTCCTGAGTTCTATGCAGAGCTCCTGAAGATCACCCTTGATTATGAGAGGCTCAAAGCTGCGCTGAGAGATGTCAATTGGGCCAACCATCAGGTCAGGGAGCTCTACAAGATCCATCGCAACAGGATGAGAGCGTGCAAGGATGTCTCAGATATTGAGACAGTCAAGAAAGCATTCCTTGGCAGGGTCAGCTCTGTGATAAGGCAGATCAGCCAGAGCCTGGCATTCCTCGAGTCATCAAGGCGCATAATAATGGATTATCCACCAATAAAGACTGGCCTGCCTACCATCTGCATCGCAGGCTTCCCCAATGTCGGCAAGAGCACATTGCTTGGCAAACTCACCACCAGCAAGCCAGAGATAAAGAACTATGCTTTCACCACAAAGAGGCTCAACCTCGGCTACACCACGATGGAGTTCGGCCAGGTGCAGTTCATAGACACGCCAGGGACCTTGGCAAGGCCTGAGAAGATGAACGACATAGAGAAGCAGGCTTTTCTCGCCCTAAAGTACCAGGCAGACGTGATAATATTCATCTTTGACCCGACAGACACCTATCCTACGGAACAGCAGGAGCAGCTCCTCGATATCATCAAGGAGTCAAAGAAGCCGCTCATAATCTACATCTCAAAAGCAGACATAGCTGACAAGAAGACAGTCCAGGCATTCGTGAAAGAATACGATGCCGTGGCAGACGTCGACAGCCTTATCAATAGAATACGTTCAGAGCTCAAAGAAAAATAATCCTTTTCTAAATCAGACTTGATCTATTTTGTATTGTCTGCAGAAAGTATCCTGGTCTTACAGGGGACCTTGCTGGCAATCCTCTTCCCTGCTTCCTTTGCAGCAGCGAGGTTGCTCTTATCAACAAATATCTCAAATATGGTCTGTCCTGGGTGCACCTGCGCAGCCAATCCTATCGGCTTTCCGAATGGGTGGGCCATTCCTGTGCTCATCCTGTCAGCTCCTGCTCCGCTGGCCAATGGGTTCTCCCTGAGGATGTGGTGCGGGAATATCCTGACCTTGAGCTTGTAACCTACTTTTCCGGCTTTCTTCTCAAGCACCCTGTTGCTTGACTTCCTGGCTGCCTCTATGGCGTTGTGCCTTATCTGCACACCATCCAGTGAGACAACTGAGACTACAGAATCAAAATGCTTCTTAAGGTCTCCAGTCTCATATCTAGCTATGAGGTTGTGGGGAGAAGCCCTGACAAAGTTCTTCTTCCTGTACTTTGATTTTCGAGTGTAAGGACGCTCAAGCTTCCTGTACGACACTCCTTTCCTAAGCTTTGCCATGATGCTCTGGAAAAGTAAGAGGTTTATAAAGGTTTTGCTTTGCCCTCGCCAAAAGGCGACTGTAAACGGAGAAAATACAGGGGAAAACAACATCATCAAGCCGCGCAGTGCGCGGGACGAAGACGACGAAAACGAGGTTTTTCGTATATCGTATATTATACCGTTAGTTACAATTTGGTTTCTGCCCTTTGCAATAATCTCTTAATATATTCACTATAGAAAAGTCCCATGTTTTACCTTCGAGGACTCTGCCTTCCAATCTCCCTTTTAATTGATTGATAGTAGAATTCATAGGATCTTTTTCTAGGATTTCCTTTTTTGCTCTTGGAAGCCAATACTGAAATAGGATTCCATCATATTTGACCTTATCGATGACCTTATCATTCTCATAAAAGTGGATGCGATATCTCCCGACGCCAGTCGAATCCTCCCACACAAGAACATCCGGATCGCTATCATTGGAAGGCACTAAACCGAACTCATTTAGCAAGATGGCTTTCGCTCTAGGAACATTTCCTAATCCGCTCTCAGTGTAAAAATGAACTCCGAATCGCATAAAAAGAGAGAAATCGCTACTGATTTTTATACTTAACGGGCAGAAACCAAACTTCTCCTTACGCCTTCGGCAATGCTCAACCCTCACATCTCTGTTCGGCTCATCTCTTAAAAAATAAACATTTAAAAGACAAGCTTCTAAACCATCTGCATGAAATACGTCATCGAGCACCTTGAGCCGAAGCTCTTTGAGTGGTGCATCATAGAGTACAGGCACATCTCCAGCATCGTGGGCAAGGAGAACCTTGTCTTCACAAACCTGAACAAGGCCCAGGCAGCGAAGCTGAAACCCCTCGGCGAATGCAGCACAAAGAAAGCAGGCGAGCTAGGCTTGAAAAGAGTCTGCGTCCTTGACCCTGCCGCTGACAAGACCTTGAGCCTTTCTGACAAGGAGAAGTTCGATTACCTGATATTCGGAGGCATCCTGGGAGACAACCCGCCAAGGGCCAGGACAAAGGAGGAGCTTGAGATGCCTGGCGCAGAGAGGCGCAACATCGGCAAGGAGCAGTTCCCCACTGACAACGCAGTGGCTGTCTGCAAGAAAATAATCGACGGCACCCCGATGGATAGGCTCGAGTTCATGGAGAATATCAGCGTAGACATCGCGCCCGGCGAAGCCATTGATTTCCCTTTCAAATATCTGGTGGTCAAAGGCAAGCCTCTCATCGCAGAGGAATTGTTGATTTATTTGAAGACAAACAAGGGATTCTGAGCGCGAATATGTTTTTGATATTGAGAGCTTGTTATCCCGAAATCAGGTGAGCTTCCGAGAGCCATTGTCGTGATAAGGTCTGCTATGTTGTGCATGACCATGGTCTCTATTCCTTTTGAGGAATTGTCCAAGAGCCATTGAGAATATATCTTTCCTGCATCCCTGCCCTTTGAATCTCTTGGCGGATCCCCAAACAGATATGTTCCTATCGAGGACTGCTTTTTTGATTCAAGCTCAGGAAAGTTAGGTTTCCTTAATGGCTTATATACATCCATGTGGCCTTCTGGGAGCGCGTCCCTGATCATGTGCGTCTGCATCCTGCCCTTAAGAAAAGGATAATCGAATGTTTCGCCATTATAAGTTATTACATATTCGTGGTTTTTTGCGAGTTCACAGAAATATTTTATGACTGCCTGCTCTTCCCAAGGGTTTCTTGCAAAGGCAATATCTATCTTGATATCTTTATCTTGCTTGTAAGCTGTCCCTATGATGAATATCATGTTCTCTTTTGATCCGAAGCCTGTTGTTTCCAAGTCCAGGGCAATGGCATTCTCAGGCATAAAGGTTATCCTTTTAGCCAGATACCTGCTTGACCCTTTTTCAGGAAGTTCTTTTAGCGAAAAAGCGAATCTTTGGAATTCTCCCAATTCATTGTTAATGATTTCTCCTTTTTTTGAATATATCTCTATTGGAGGGATCTGTTTTACTTTTTGATTATTGCAGAGCCTGCGCAGAAGCTCTTTCGTAACCGACTCAAAGAAATATAGTTTGTGCTGCTGGGCTTTTCTTATAAGGATATAAGGGCGCTCTGCGATCACATCATACATCTGCATGATAGTATTGGCTGAGAATACATGGGTCCTTAAATATCCCTTTTCCTCAAGTGTCCTGAGCGATATCTCGAGGCTTTTTTTGAAATCAGAAGCTCCAAAAACATGCACCTTAGAATCCGAGAAATATTTTTTGAATTTAGAGACAACATCGTCCCTTGAATGAACAACCAATGTTCTGCCAGAAGTTTTCAAAAAGCTTGAGTTCAATCTCCAAACCAGCTCTCCCAGCCCAGTCAGGCGCTTCTTTACGTTTTTCAGGTCACAGTTATTGGCTGAACGCCAATTCTTTACTTCTACTACGCAGAACTTGTCAAAAGAGCCTGCTATGAAGTCAGCGTGAAGATAATCAGGAGTCCTCTTCTTGTCAGACAGTACATTCCCATCAACCTTATTTGTTTTCTTCTCGATAAATAATTTCACTCCAGGCCTCTTCACGTTTGGTCTTTTCAACTGATTTGCCGCCTCGCTCGGAAATATTTTAATCAGCGGCAGCGGAAATGACTCCTTGAATTCAAGTGTTTGCGATCGGCCTTCAGGATCGAATTTCAATGCAGTCCATAGCGGGACACCAGTGATATATTCCGTCAGGCTGCCAATCAGCCTATTATTCCTTGAGTAAAGCGTGGAGAAATTATGATCCTTTATTCGAGAAAGCGATGCTATCATAGGGGTCAGATTCATGCACTGCCCACGCCCCCGAAATAAGTTCTCTTTTTTGCGGACATAGGTTGCGTGTGAAATCAGCCATCTTCTCAATAACGCATCATTCAAATAGCGCAGGCCTGTTGGCGATATATCTTCTTGGTTATAATAGGCTTCATCCAGCCTGCGGCCAACTTCAGCCGCAGGGAAATCTTCTCTTTTCACCTGGCCGGTGACTATGTGAGCTAGATTAGGATATTCTGGATAGAGCGAATCAAGTATCTGCCTGAAAGAAGGAAGCTTTGGCAATTCCGTGTGGCTGTCTCTTCCTCTTTTCCCAAAATATGTGTGAACAAGGCGAACATTCTTTTCCAGCTCAGACCTGCCTGGAAGTTTTGTCTTCCCTCTCAATGCTGCACCGATCTTGTCTATGGAATAAATTTGTTTCAATGTCTGCACAAGCTCTTCAAGCAGCAATTTTCCGTCATAGTGGTAGTCAATGGAGAACTTTAGGCTTTGGAGCAGCGCACCGACCATGTCATTACCCTGCTTTCTTGTCTCTCTCAAGAGCATATTGTAAAGATCACGATGGTTTGATATTAGGCCGGAGACTGTCACCTTATCGCCAGGCTGGAACCCTGCTTCCCTGAACTCAGCCAAAAGCGCTTCTTGATTTTCTGGACTTATGGGATTCATTTTTTAACCGGTGCTTATTTTAGCATCATGATATCATCAATCAATCGCCGTCTCAAGGTCGATATTGTGTCTTAAGTCGCGATATTGTTCCAAGCGTTCATTGTAATGATCAAGTATCTCGTCTTCCACACCAGGACCCTGTGAGAGTATTCGCCTCTCAAGCTCACGGATCTCTCTGTTCATCGCCACATCCAGCATATAATCCATGACTTCCACGCCTGTCTTTTTTGTGTCGATCAGCACCGTCTCCAGCCTGCTGAGCTGCTGGTCGTGAACCACGATCTGTCTTGCATCGCAAAACCTCTTGAACTCTTCAACCAGCTCTCCTGCCGGTATGTCGCCGAAAAACGGGGCATGGTTGATCAGAAGTTTCGGGTTGATTATGATATTGTCATCTGCGTGGTTAGTGCAGAGGAACATGAAGAACAATAAATTCTCAGGAATCGAGAAGTCATCTTCTACGAATGTCTCAAGAGCTTTTCTTCTTTTTAGAGGATTAGCTGCCAGGAATCCTATGAAGTGGTCTTCTATCTTGAGCTGGCCTTTGCCGGACCTTTGAGGGCCCTTCTTCTCATTATCATCATTGTATTCATGAAAGACAGCGTTCGGGCTGATTCCCAAGGCATCTCCGAGCTTTTGTATCCATAGCGCCTTGTACATCGGGCTCCTGACGCCATGAACAATATCCAGAAGCTTCTTGGCCTCAAGGTATTTTTCATCTGTGCTCTTGCTGGCCAGCCCTTTGATCTCGATGGCAAAGCTCATCGGGTCCTGGCTTTCTCTCATCAATCTCCTGAATTCTTCTGCACCGTTCTTCTTTATGAACTCATCAGGGTCTCCTTCTTTCAGGTTGATGATCTTGGTGAGTATCCCGTGGCTGAATGTGTTCTTTAGCGATCGCAGGGCCGACTCCCATCCGCCTTTATCCGCGTCATAGCAGAAGATTATCTTCTTTGCCATCTGAGACAGTGTTTTTATGTGGTGCTCTGTGAGCGCAGTCCCCCCGAGGGCGACGCAGTTCTTGATCCCAAACTCATGAGCAACAATGGCATCAAGATATCCTTCGACAACAACCACTTCACGGCTCTTTCTTATCTCAGCCACAGCCTTGTCGATGCCGAACAAGACGCCTGATTTACGGTATATTGATGTGTCCCTGTTATTGATGTACTTGATATCATCGCTGCCAAAAGCCCTGCCTGCAAAGCCGATTACCCTGCCCTGCACATCAGCTATTGGGAACATCACCCTGTTCCTGAAGAAATCATAAACCTTGTTAGATGACACGCTCAGAAGCCCTGCATTCAAGGAATCACGTATATTGCTCTGATCGTCCCTTAACAAGTAATTGTGAAGCCCGTCCCACGCTGGAGCTGCAAAGCCAAGGCGCCATTCCTGGATAGATCTCTCGCTCACCCTTGTCAACAGGTAATCACGCGCATCATCTCCTGCTCTGCTCATCAAGGCATCATGGTAATAAGTTATTGCTTTCCCGCACATCTCATAAAGCCTGTCTTTCTTTGATTTGAGCATCTGCTCTCCAGCGCTCATCTGGAGCGGGATTTTGTATTCTTCGCACAGCAGCTTGACTGCTTCAGGGAAACTGACCTGTCTAATATCCCTGACGAAGGTGATAGTATCTCCGTGCCTATTGCAGCCAAAGCAGCAGTATGTGTTCTGGTCAGGGAATATCATGAAAGAAGCAGTCTTCTCTTCGTGGAAAGGGCATAATCCCTTCATCTGCGCGCCTGCTGGCGTCAGTTCAACACCATACCTAGAAACGAGAGAAGCAAGATCTATCCCTTTTACCCTTTTCTTCACTTCATCAGTTATATACGACCATCGCTCCATACCATTCCGTAGTAGCAAAACATTTATAAGTTTTATCCTTATCCTTAGCCAGAAGCAAAATGAACACATCTCTGGGATTAACAAACAACGGTCTTTTCCGTATCTACGAGAGATTGCAATTCTTCTACAATAGGAGAGACGAACCAGGATTCGTGCAGAAAAAACAAACAATCGAGGCCAAGCTAGGCAGGTCTCTTGAGCCGAAAATGAAGGAGCTGACCTCTGACCTGATGCTTCTCCTGAAAGGAGATGAGGCCCAGCCAGGCTACAGGCGCGCCCTGGCCCGCTACATAAAAAACTGCGATGGCATGGCTGACGAACAGCTCAGACAATACTATGATTTTCTCTGCTCAACATTCAAGATCCAGGTTCCGGAGCAGGAGAAGACTATGCCTGAACCTCCTGTTTTGATCCCTTCAAGAAAGCTTGAGGAGCTGATTAACTACAGGAACCAACTCAAAACATATGATGACGAGGACCCGTTTTAGACGGGTTCTGTGCTCTCTATTTAGCAAAGGACAAAATTAAGAAAAAGAAAGGTCTCTGATTTTCTCATCATGGGTTCAGCATCTTATTGATTATGGCGCGAAATCCAGCGATTGATTCAAATCCGAATAAAAGCACGAATTCACCTTTCAGGCCGTATTTCTGGATGGTAAACTCAGTTCTGATATGAAGAACATCCTCTTTGTTATAAGAAGGGATGTTCTGCATCATGAATTTCATGATAATCGATCTTTTGTTCACGGTGAGGATAGGATCTTCCGCAATCAGCCTGATGCCTAATAATTTGCACAATGCGTTCAGGTAGGCCTGAGAAGTCTCTCGGCCCAATATATGGAATTTCTCTTGGCTACGTTCATCAATAAAATTTGTAGTTCCCAATGGTCTCTCGCACATGAGATCATAGAGGCGCAGAGCAAGATCCTTCTGGAACATGTTCACTATGCTCCCGAGCACATTGCTTCCTTCCACATCGCCACCTACGCGCAGGAATATTGATACCACCATATCATCGGCGCTTCCCTTCATCGGCTCTGTTAAGCTTGATAATGGGATCACTGTCAAGTCAGTCACTTTCATATCTACTTTCTGTTTAAGTATCTCAGATATCTTTACAGAAGCGTTGCCAGCCCCTATGTTGCCGATCTCTTTTAAAGCGTCAATTTCCATCTCAGTGAAAGGTTCTCCCATAATAATCAACTCCGGTCTTTCTGCCTATCTCAGCGCGTGACGCTGTCGAATGATTCCTTCAGATTATCAAGCAGCATGAGGTTATCCTTATTGACAAAAGCCAGCAGCGCAAACGGCTTTGACTTGGATCGATCCCTAATGAAAGTCATCAGGTCTTTTATCTTCTCGATTGAGTTATAGTACAAGAGCACGTCCAGTACATCCAAGATTACAAAATCGATGTTAGGCTCACGGCCAAGGAAGTTATTCAAGCCCATCCTTATCCCGCCAAGATCCTTGTTGTTCAGTATGAAAAAGACATTTTTCTGCTCAGGCATGAAGTCAGCCGCCACGGTCACGCAATCGATGAAGTAAAGCTTCGAAGAGTCCAGGCCTGCCTGGTCAATATGCTCTTTCTCCATAAGGGCAGGATTCCTGAAGCAAACTATCACGCCGTTCATCCCCTTGTCCTTGACAAAGGTGCGGATCAGATTGGAGAAATCAGAATGAATGCCTTCGCGGGACGAGAGGAGAAGAAGAGCCTTGCCTTTCATATCTTCCAAGCTGCCTTCAACACTCTCTTTTTCCACAGACATCCAATTACTGAGCGTATATTTAAATATTCCGACAAAAGCAGCATCAATGCGGTTCATGCCCATCGAAACCTTTATATAAGAGAATTATGGAAGGAAATGGCATGGCAATTGACGAGTCTACAAGGAAAACCAAGATTGAGCTTGCAGAGCTGAAGGAGAAGATAAGCGACTTCCTCTACAAGCAGTTCATCGACTTCGAGAGGGACAAGGGCGTTCTGATCAACAAGGTAGAGCTCCATCCTTCATTCTTCCTGAACAAGTACGGGATAATAATCGACTGCTTCAGGATGGCAAAGCCAGGAAACCCTGACTATGAAAAGGCAGCGAAGCTCTACAGCGAAGACGGCGTGAAGTTCATGACCATGGACGTGGGAAACCTTCTGAGCAAGAACATAGCTGAGACATTGAAGGCGAAGCTGGGCGGAATGGGCGTCGATATACGATAAATCCTACAATCAATCCATCATCTCCTTATCCTTACCATCATGGCAACCTCCAACCATTATCAAAAGATAGTCCCGTTCATCATGTTCATACTGGCATTATTCCTGCTATTCAAGCTCGCCCAGCCAATGATAACCATCCTGCTTGGCAGCATACTGCTCGCATACATCACTTTTCCTCTGTATAGAAGAATAGTGAAAAAGATACCTAAGGAATCCCTCTCGATCATCCTGTCTTTATTCATTGTTGTGATCATCATATTGATCCCGTTCTCTTTTTTGGCATTCGAGATCACAAAGCAGGGGTATTACTTCTATGACTCAGTATCAACTAACATGGCGAGAGGGGCGTTATTCGGTTTTGGATGCACCAGCGCAGAATCAAGAGTATGTTCAATCCTTAACCAGGCTGAAAGGTTCAGCCGGGAGTGGCTGTCAAAGTTCGGTTTTGACAAGCAATTGAAGAAGCTTGTGCCGATCCTGGAGGAGAAGATAACAAGCTTCATCCTAAGCATACCAATCATAATCGCAGAAATCTTCCTCACATTAGTGATATCATTCTTTATCCTGAAAGACTGGAAGAGCATATTAAAAAAGATAGTCAACCTGCTCCCGATGAGAACAAAGACCATAAACAGGCTTACCGCGGAGTTTGGGAATATAGCCTATACAGTGATCTATGCGCAATTATTCGTCGCATTGGTCCAAGGGATTGTCGGGACCGTCGGGTTCTATTTATTCGGCGTCCCTTTCCCAATATTCCTAGGTGTTGTGATGGCCTTTTGCGCCCTGATCCCGACCATCGGGACAGCGATCATATGGGCGCCTGCTTCGCTATTCCTGATCGTGAGCGGTTATTTTTCCCATAACTACTGGACTCTGGGCAGGGGGGTGGGCTTATTCCTATACGGCCTCCTGATAATCAGCACAATCGACAATATCCTGCTCGCGAAGATAGTGCACACCAAAACCAAGGTAAACCAGATAATCGTGATCATCGGAGTCATAGGAGGCGCCAGCCTGTTCGGGGTCGTGGGAATATTCATCGGCCCGATATTATTGCCTTTGCTGATGACCTATTTTGAGACCTTCAAGGAAAGATTCGTGTGATAGACAGACCTGGAAGGCTGCACCGTTCTCACAGCGGTTGATTATCCCTACCATAGATATTAATACACAGTTAACTTTACCACCATCAAGATATCGCGATTCTTCATTCGGATTAGTATAGCTTCACGCGATATCTGCTTTTAATCATCCATCTTATCTATATCTAGAAAAAAGAGGTGAGGCCAAAGGGGCGAGGCTGGTTAGCACGGGCGTCGATATACGGTAGTGATTTGAGCTCGGCTCAAATTCGCGTATTCTCAGGTGAAGATATTGCGGTTATAGCTACGCAGAGTATATAAACATCTGAAAATTCACAATAATTATGTTCGAGAAATATCTTATCGACACATCGATCTGGATTGATCTTTACGAAGATAGAAAAGGTTTCCATAATGAGCCATTAGGTGATTACGCGCTTAAACTTTTAGCTACAATAAAATCTCAAGAAATGATTATTGTGTTGACCGATTTATTATTAAGAGAATTGGAGATGAATTATTCTCTTTCCGAAATTAACGGCATGTTCAAACCTTTCGAAAAAATTACGGAAAAAATCATTGCGACTAAAGAAGAAAGAGAAGAAGCGAAAAGGATTGCTCAGGAAAGAAATCTGCCTCCCGGAGATGCGTTGCATGCAATAATCGCCAGGGACAAAAAATTAGTATTAATAACAAGAGATAAGCATTTCAAACAACTGGAAGACATATCAAAACATTACATGCCAGAAGACATTACTTAGGTCGTTTATCCAGCGTTTCAAAAGCCTTCATCCTCAACTTATCTAACGCTCCATCAGTGGTTTTATTCTTGGAAGCTCCCTTAAGATGTCCTAATGATATCATTGCCTCCTTTAATCTTGCTTCCTCAACCTTTTCACGCAAAGCATTCCTAATGAATTCAGTCCTGTTCTGATAGCCGCTATTCGACACAATAGAATCTATCTCTTTCAAGAACACATCATCCAATTTCATAGTAATCATCTCAGTAACCATAAAAACCACCAATTGATGCGTATAGCCAGAGTATATACTATGAATATATAAAGGTTTCGATTTCTGAAAGAAGAAAGAGAAATCAAACATATCAGAAAAGAGGCTGAAATATAGCCCCGCACGGAACCGATATAGGATTTGGTTCAGTTTCGAGGGTTTTTCAGCTCGATTTTGGCTACGGTTCCCCTTAAATTAAGATTAGAGAAAGTTAAGACGCATATAAATATCACTTAATCTATCACGCCATTCCTTTTGAAGAATTTTTTGAAAAGAAAATGGTAGTCGTATCCTGTACCTATTGATGTATCTGTCGTGATAATTACTCTACTTTCAGGAATCTGTTCAAAATTTCCTGGAAAACTATCGTAGCCTTCAGGGAATAATGCCTTTTCAAAAAAAATGGTTTGAAAGGGAATAAACTTTGTTATGGGGGCTTGTATACGTACGGTTAATAAATGGTATTTTACTTCAGTAATTGGTTCAACAGTCAAATTATTATAGAATGTTTCTATATCATATTTCTTAAACAAAGTTTGAGTCTCTTTTTCACAGGGATCGATCTTCTTAAGTACCGTTGATAACTCCGAGAAAAGTGTGTTGATTATTTTGTTTGCTTGTCGAATTTTTGACTCGCGCATCTCTTGTTCAAATCCTTTTTTAGTCCTACGTTTCCCGACAGTTTCTCCATCTATATCGAATTTGTATGTGAACTCGAAACTTAAAAACATTTTATTGATATTTGTCTCATCGATCATATTGGTTGAGATGATGTTATGTCTTATTTTCTGAAAGTCCAAACCTGCAGTATTGTCGAAATGATGGAAAACGCCATTATATTCGTTAGTGATCTTGTATACAAATCTATTGTAAACTGAGTAGTTCAATTTATGTTTTTTAACGTATGTTTGAAGCATGTGCTTCGCTTGATTGTATCGAATCTTTTCTTCTTCGGAATAAAGTTTGTCACATATTATGCAAAACTCGGTTTGAACCCCCTTATCAGAACGTGTTGTTTTTATCCTGTCCTTAATGTTAATACAATCCTGATGTAAGCTATCGCTTAAGAGATCATCTGAATAAAGCAAATCAACCACGTATTTACAGAAATTTTGATACTTGTTGTCCGATTCATCTGAGAGTTTAACTACCAACTCGACGTAAAATGGGTATTTAGGAAATTTATCAGCATTTTCTTTTTTTCGCTGATGCCATGTTCTTATCTTTTCTTTTAATTTATGATGCCACATACCTGATTACCCTTACTAAACAGCTAACTATTAATAACAATCTTATCTTTTTTGAATATATACCTCTCCAAGGTCCAAATATCGTATCTGTTTTGCTATAATAGCCCCGGGCGGAATTTCGTCAAAGACAGGTTTGGCGAACCAAAAACCCTGTTTTTGCATTCGAACCGCCGTCCCCGGATATCTCCAACATTTTCTGTTGCCAGAGTCCGAGATGATTAGTCTAAAAACCAGGTTTTTGGATTTTCAAAAACCCTGTTTTTGTTTGACCACTACACTACGGGGCTGTATCCTCCCATGAAGAACCAGTCCATTTAAAAAAGTTTTGGCACAGGACGCACTGGACAGGCTCGCGTAAGGCTTTTTAAGCCAGAAAGCCAAGTTCCCAGGATGGATGTCATTGATAAGGCAAGGATACTTGGCGACTCTGGAAAGTATGATGTCTGCGGAGGAGAGATCTGCAAGCCGCCGGAGTTCACAGGAGGGCTGCAGAACCTTCCGGGCATCATCAAGGCAAAGTCTGAGAATGGCCATTTCTGCTCCTTGCTGAAGACCTTGCAGACGAATTCCTGCAAGTATGACTGCAAGTACTGTGCGAACAGGGCAGGCGGCTGCCAGAAGAAGCTGGCCAGCTTTGAGCCCCATGAATTGGCAGGGCTGTTCAACGTCCTTGTGCAGAAGCGCATAGTGGCAGGCCTTTTCCTGAGCAGCGGAGTGGCAGGCGATGCCAACAGCGCCACTGAGAAGATGCTCCAGACAGTCAGGTTAGTAAGGCACAAGTATCATTTCCAGGGATACATACATTTCAAGGTGCTTCCAGGCACCAATTACGAGCTGATAAAGCAGGCATCAGAGCTGTCATCAAGGCTCAGCATCAATGTGGAGGCTCCCAGCAAATCAAGGCTTAATGAGCTCACCAGCGTCAAGGAGTTCAAGAGCGATATCCTCCTGCGCCAGAGGTGGATCAGCCAGATGAAGCTCTCTGGCGGCCAGACAACCCAAATAATAGCTGGCGCAGGTAACGAGACTGACCTTGAGATAATAAAGATGGCCAAATGGGAATATGAGCGCATGAACATAAGACGATGCTATTACTCTTCTTTCTCGCCTGTCAAAGGCACTCCGTTGGAGAACAAGGAGAAGGTGCCTGTCAACCGCTCAAACCACCTCTACAATGTGGACTGGCTCCTGAGGGTCTACAAATACAATGTCTCTTCGATAAAAGAGATTCTTATCAATGATATGCTGCCTGACAAGGATCCTAAGCTGGCGATAGCTGAGAAGACGATGACAGATCCTATTGACATAAATTATGCTAGCTATGAAGAATTGATAAGAATCCCCGGGATTGGGATAAAGACTGCTGAGAAAATCATGGCTGTGCGTGAAAAGAGCAGACTCGGCGAGAAATCTGTAAGGAAGTGCGGAGTGATAATGCAAAGAGCGCTGCCTTTTGTGAAGATAAATGGAGAGAGGCAGTCAAGACTTAATCTGATACATTGATTTTTTCATGGTCGGAGGACTGCGGTCATCGACTATTCCTTCATGATCAAGAGGCGTATGCGGATAGTCATCCATTATCATTTCCCATCCAAGGTGCTCTGACCATCTGCCGGTTTCCTCCATGCACATCTGGATATGGCTTGAAGGATGAGAAGATGGGTTGACTTTGCTGTTGAAGGCCTTGTTTATCTCGCAGTAGTTTATAGCGATTGCCGCTATCAAGAGTGCTACCCCTAGCATGCTTCTTCTCGCAAAAGAATTGCTCTCCTTTCGCAAGCGTATCATTATGTCTGTCGGCAGGGCCAGCCTATCGTCAAATCCTATCTTCTTTGAGAGGTTGTATAAAAGCCTCATCTCTTTCTTGAAGTATACTTCAAAACGATGGTTATCATCATCGCTTAAGTATATTATCTGGCGTTCTATCACTTCAAGGATTCCAGATCTGAACCAGCCAGGATGCAGCAGACGGTCCAGCTCATTCATTACGAATTCAGTGAGGGTCAAATCCCTAGCTTCATAGTGTTGCGCCCCGCTGTTCAATCTTGACTCTTCAAGCCTTATCTTTATCTTTTTCCATAATGGCTTGAGCCTTGACAGGAAGTTCCTGTAGTCCTGATAGGCGATTAGCTGCGAATTCAGCGCAGATATCGCGTCTTTCTTGGCACTGGCATATTCTGCGCTGTTCCAGCTGGCTGAATTCATTCTTGAGAACGCATCAAGCTTGCGCTTCATCACAGCTTCATTCTTCTTGTATTCAGAAATAGCATTCTTAGCCATAGAAAGCAAAAGTCTTTCCGTAGGACCCATCTCATTCATACAATCTCTCTAGAAAAAAGATTATATAAACTTATCGGAAAGCTTTCCTGAAAAAGAAATGTTTATATATGATTAATCCTGAAGGAACTGCATGACAAAGAAAAAGACAGAGATTCCTGCCAACCCAGAAGAGCTGCTCCACCAGCACATAGCAGAATATGCGGTGGCAATAGCAAAGGTTTTTGGAAGCCAAGATATGCTTTACAGGCAGTCAAGAAGCCCTCTCAACCCTCTCATCAATACAGAGAATCTTATGGTGACTGAGGACAAGAAAGTACATATCGGGAGCAACAGGCCCTTGATGAGCAAGACAAGATACGAGTTTGAACTTGGTAATCTGAAGATCGAGGTGGGCCAGGCAGAGCATGCGGACAGCAATCATCATCTTGGAGATGAAGGATATCACGGCCCTAACAGGCTGGTAATATCAAAGAAGACACCTCAAAAGGTGTTAGGCATCCCTTTCAATAAATTCCAGGAAATTTATGCTATAGACTACTCAAATGAGATCGCCAGAAAAGTTTGTCCTAATCTTGATATCCTCAAAGAGGTCCATGATGAACTGGCAAAGACTTATTTCGCCTTGGAAAAACTGAAGGAGACCACGACTGAAGAGGACCTGCACAAGATGCCGAGAAGAAAACTCATCGACCTTATAAAAGCTCAGGAATCAGGAGCTGATTACAAGGCTAATCAATGACCTCAAACAGTATATTTCTTCCGTGAAGGTCATAGGCCGCAATATCTTCTGCGCGGTAAGGCTGCCTTATTATCAGGTGCACAACTCCGTGCTTCGAGAAGAACCTGAGGTCTGTGCTGCTCGGCTGGTTGCTCGGGCCAGGATGGCTGTGGATGCTGCCTACTACGCTGCTGGTCAACGGCAGGTCTATCTTTGCGGCGGTCGCATTGGTGCTTGCTTCATATTCCTGGTAGAGCAGGCCGAATATGCGCATTATCTTCTTCCTGGACTTTCCTTCTAGAAAAGCTATGTATTCCTTGGGATGGGTCTGCTTGGCCAGTTCGGTTATGTTGTCTATCACTTCCCTGTCGATGACCACTCTCTCGAATTCATACCTGTCAAGCTCGAACAGTCTCTTGAGCCAGCGAGTGAACATGCCTTTAAATGCCATCATCAGAAGGATGGCTGGCGCATTAATATAGTTATTCTTTTGATGGTCATCGTATCTCATTACCTTTTTGTCTGTGGCCTTCAAAAGATTTAAAAACATCATCACCAATAAGCAGCACAAAGGGTGACTTATGGATAGGCGCATTATTTTAACAACGATTCTTGCATTCCTATTGGTGCTCCCGGCAGTTTCTGGTGACGGAGGTTTCTTCATCCGTGACAGGGACATGTGGAGTCTTTTCCCAGAAAAGCAGCAATATTGCGCCATCAACCACAAAGATGGAGTGCAGCGCATGATTCTCACAATCGACACCAACGAAGAGCTCAGGGGAGACAAGGCAGTATGGATATTCCCTGTGCCTGCCCCTCCGAAGACCGTGAGGATCAATATAACTGGAGGGTTCCCTCTTCTGACCGGCTATGACCTTGCAGACAGAGCTGACGACCAAATCAATACAGCCTATATCGGCATGGCTGCGACCCAGCTCTACACATTCCCTTTCATCGCATTCTTCTCGATCTTCTCAAGCAGAGGGCTGTTCAGTGCTGGAGGATCAAATTCCCTCGGAGCAGACAGCCTAAGGAATGACGTAGAAGTCTATGCGTCAATGCAGAAGGCTGGCTTGACCACAGAGCTTGTCTCTGCCAAGGATTCTGACGCTTTCAAGGTCTACATGACGAAGAACAACCTTTCTCTGCCGATATATTTCACATCAATACTTGACTACTACACTGGCAATGATTACTCCCTTGTCGTCTCATGGATCTCTAATGTCTCAAGGTTCAGGGAGGCCCAGCAGATTGATGAAAGCCCGTATTTCTACAGGCCAAGGAGCGGCAGCACTGTCGGAGTCTTCATATCATTCCCGACAGAGAAGATATACTATCCGCTGAAGCCGACTTCTGTCTACGGAGACAATGTAGTGCCTGCGATCATCTATGTGCTTGATTATGTCCAGCCAGAGCTCTATGACGGCATCAGATGGGACACCCAGATAGATTATTTCTACTCAACCAGCACCAGCGCATCAGATGACCTCACAGAATTCTACAAAGGATACAGAACAATCAACCTGGAGGGAGGCGCGAAGCTAGTCGAGAACATAAATTACACCAAGATAAAAATCAACGCCACAGCCAGCTCGCTGACAGACGACCTGTGGATCAACAAGACAACACCCAAAAAAGTGGTGGTGCTCACCAGCATCATAGGCCATAGCTTTCTCTGGGGGCTCATCATATTCCTGATCATATCAATGTTTTCAAGCATGATCGCAGGAGCCATAATATTCCGAGGAGAACGCCCCTCGATCTTCAAGTTCTTCTTCTTCGGGTTTTCCAACCTATTCTCACTGGCGGGTTTCTGGCTCCTGAGCTATCTCATGGGCATAGAGAGATTGTTCACTGACAAAGAAGGGGATGTGCGCCAGGATGTCAGTCTGACAAAAGGACAGAATGCAGCCATCATGACTCCGATCATACTACTGGGTGTCTCAGCGATCCTCATTCCTCTCGCGTTGCTGCTCGACCTGGAGATACTTTACTTCCCGATGATCATATCGCCAATATTCATAATCTTCGGCATCCCAATCCTGGGGTTCCTGCCTCTGATCCTCTTCGGCGTCTTCAAGAGGAAGAAAGTGCTCTTCTTCAACCTCGTATTCGCAGGCACATTCATGCTGCTCCTCCTGCTCTCAAGACTCTTGCTCTCAATCATCATCTAGGAAAATGGGCTATTACGACGATATATCAAAAGGCTATGAAGAGCTGCACAGAGAGGAGCAGCTAAAGAAAATTAATATAATACTGGGCAAGCTCAAGCCCAGCCCAACTGACAGGCTGCTGGATGTGGCCTGCGGCTCAGGATTGTATCTTGACATGTTCAACTGCCAGGTCACAGGCCTTGATCCTGCGAAGAAGCTCATAGCGAAATACAAGGGCAAGAACAAGGTTATCCTCGGCAGGGCTGAGGAGCTGCCTTTCCCTGACAAGAGCTTCGACATCGTGACCTGCATCACTGCAGTGCATAACTTCGATGACATCGACAAGGGCCTGGAGGAGATGCTTCGCGTCGGAAAGAAGAGCTGGGTGCTTAGCATACTCAAACGCTCGCCGAAGTTCCCTGAGATCGAGAAAAAGATACGCAGGCTTTTCGCAATCAAAGATATCATCGAAGAGGATAAGGACGTAATATTCTTCTGCAACGCAAAGCTTTAAAAGAGAAGGTTTATCTTCTGTTATTGAAATGGGCTCTTAGCTCAGCAGTAGAGCACCACCTTCGCACAACAAAAGCGAAGCTTTTGAGCTTTCGACTTTGAGTCGAAAGAGGTGGGGGCCGCGGGTGCGAATCCCGCAGAGTCCATACGAACTGTTGGTGAGAAACAATGAATGCAGAAATTGAAGCAAAATTTCTTGATATTGATAAAGAAAAAATTCGCAAACTATTAAATAAGAACGGGGCAAGATTAGTTCATAAAGAAATATTGATGAGGCGAAACGTATTTGACTACCCCGACCAAAGACTTGAGAAAAAAGGCGGGTGGATAAGAGTCAGGGATGAAGGCGATAAAATAACGCTTTCATATAAGCAATTGGTTGACAGAAGCATTACTGGCACAAAAGAGACATCATTAGATGTGTCTGATTTTGATTCGGCAACAAGATTTTTATTGGAAATTGGTTTAATAAAGGATGCTTATCAGGAAACCAAGCGTGAAAAATGGACACTTGATGGAGCTGAAATTACACTTGATACTTGGCCTTGGATTCCGACATTTGTGGAGATTGAAGGTGATTCAGAGAACCAATTAAAATCTGTTTCCAAAAAACTTAATTTTGATTGGAGCAAAGCGTTACATGGAAGCGTTGAAACTGCTTATCAAAAGTATTACGATGTAACTGAAGCCGAGGTAGATAGTTGGCAAGAAATCACATTCATACCAATTCCTGATTGGCTTAAAAAACTTAAAAAATAGATGTAAATAATAACTTAGAAAGGGGTTCAAAATGCGGGTTTCAGAAACACACAAGAGAAAAGCCACTGATAACATATTACCGACGACAAAAGACAGTTCGAGCGGTTCAAATCCCGCAGAGTCCATAAATCATATATTTATGGGTCTGCGACCCAGAAAAGCTAAGCTTTTCTGCTTGCCGCAGAGTCCATGTGAACTACCACGGGTCTCACCCTTGCGAGGGTTCGACCGCGTGGCGTCTAGCTACTAGCTAGGCGACGTAGTTCACTAACGTCTTTTGCTCATTTGTGTTCCAGTGTTTCTTCTGACCTTCAGCAATATACTTCTTGAC
>JAZDMG010000023.1:0-7269 GCA_043801165.1 archaeon | reverse complement strand
TCTGTACTAGGATAGGGTTTAGAGGCTTAGCTCCTCCTTTCGGAGTGGCATCCCATTGTCCCTATCATTGTTGCGCGCGTGTAGCCTAGACCATTCGGAGCATACAGACCTACCGTAGCCTGCACCTTCCTCCCTGTTTCCTGGGCAGTCCCCTCAATGTGCTCGATCTTGCCGTAGCAATCGTTAGCAATAGAGGGCACAGGTCTCGCTCGTTGCCAGACTTAACTGGACACTTCACAGCACGAGCTGGCGACGGCCATGCACTACCTCTCGGCTCGTCAGGTAATGTCTTCAGCATGACCTTCATTCTGCCGTCGGGCCTAGTGAGGTTCTCTGTGTTGAGTTAGATTGAACCGCACGCCGCACCCCTTGTGGTGCTCCCCCGCCAATTCCTTAAAGTTTCAGCCTTGCGACCGTACTTCCCTGGTGGTGAGCTTAACATCTTCATTTCGACACTGCGCATCCACGTGGGATGCGCAATACCTTGCTCACAGCGTTTACGGCTAGGACTACTCGGGTAATTAGCGAGTAAATTTCCATACGTTTCCTGTTTCTTCATCGTAAAAGTAATTTTGCTGAACAAAATTTACGAAGCTAATTATCAAAAAACAATATTGTTTTTTGACACAGCAAAAATTTATTCTGCTGTTTTCAGAAAATTTTTGTTAGAGGAAATTTCTCGAATCTAATCCGTTTTGCTCCCCTAGCTTTCGTTCCTCACAGTCAGAACCGTTCTGGTCAGATGCCTTCGCCATTGGTAGTCCTCCTTGGATTAACCCATTTTACCGGTACCCAAGGAATACTTCTGACCTCTCCCGGTCTCGAGTCCTGCAGTGTCCCCTGCACGCCGACAAGTTAAGCTTGCCGATTTCACAAAAGATTTACAAGACCTGCTACGAACGCTTTAGACCCAATAATCGTGATTCCCACTTGGGGCGCTGGGGTTACCGCGGCGGCTGGCACCAGTCTTGCCCACCCCTTATTCGCCAAGCTATTTACACTTAGCAAAAGCCCAACTATGTTGAGCACTTGGGATTCCCCTTTCACACTTTCGTGCATTGAAGAGGTTTCGCGCCTGCTGCACCCCGTAGGGCTGGGACCAGTATCTCAGTGTCCCTCTCCGGGCTACCACTCTCATGGCCCGTACGGATCATCGGTTTGGTGGTCCATTACACCGCCAACAGCCTAATCCGCCGCCGGCCCATCCTAAGGCACGAGTTTGAGGAAAATTCCGTTCCAGGACAAATTCCATATCAGGTTTTACCCTCACTTTCGCGAGGTTATCCCTGACCTTAGGGCAGGTTACCGACGTGTTACTGAGCCTTGTGCCTCCATTGCTGGAAGACTTGCATGGCTTAGTCGAATCCCAATAGCAGCAATCTCCCGCAGGATCAACGGGTATTGTATTTTTATAGAATCCTTTCGATTATTACAGGTGCTAAACTGAAACTATTTAAGCTGAATTGCATTTTGTCTAATTCTAATTCTTTAGACGGGTTCGTATTCTTCTCCTACCACATACTTGAATAGTTAATTCAAGCATGAATTGAATATTACTTCTCTATGCTGTCGTCCCCACCCTGACAATCTTCTTCTCAGGATGCGATTTTCAGCATTGGCGCTGATCTTCTTGTAGAGAATCAGTGTTTTAGATCCTCGCCTTTGAAGTTGATAGCTGTGAGACCAACAGGTTATTTATAAGGTTTTCGGTCAGATGAGATCCAGGATTCTCCAGAAGATGTCCTTCGCATCATCGAATGTCAGCCTCTCAAGGACTTCATCAGCTGAGAACCAGCCAAGCACTTTCGCATCAGGATCCTCGGAGGATGTGCCTGGATTATCTGTCTCGACGAGAAAAATAGGCTGCTTTGCAGTTGTGCCTGAGCGCTCCTTCTTTCCTGCGGCGTATGTGAACTCATTGACGATGCCTGTCTTTGTGAATTTACAATCAGAAGGCTTAAGGCCAGTCTCCTCCTGCACTTCACGTTTTATCGTCTCTTCGCTGCTCTTCTCGAAATCTTCCCTTCCGCCGGCAGGGAAGGTTATGTTGCCGGAGCGCCGATTATGTATAAGGACAAACTTGTTTGGCTTTCCCCGCCTGAAGACGATGGCCATTGCTCCGTTGAAATCCTCTGCCATGACCCCGTATTTGCCTTGAGAATATATAAATCTGACGCTCAAAAGATAGGATTATTTCGCATAAAGTGCGTGATTGATAAAATAGAATCAGCTTACTGCTTAGCCTTCCTTCGTCTCTTCTCTTTCTTCATTCGCTTGCGCTGCCACTTCCAGCGCATCTGCCCTTTTTTCTTCCAACGACGGCTACTTCTCTTCATTGTTCCTGAGAGGATTACGGGGGTTTTATAAATGTTGCGGAATCAACGCCCGCCAGCTATTCACTTGTAGAATGATTTTATGGCCACGATGAGGCTTGGGATGCCGATGACGCTGAAATTGTAGCCTCTTTCTCCGGGCATAATCGGCTTTATCAATCCTGGTGATGATTCATGCACAGGACGGTCAGATGCAAGATACCAGCCAGAACCCACTGGCCGGTTTATGAACTGCACTATCTTGGTCTCATATATATTCTGCACCTTGTCTATCCTTGTCTGGAATAAGAGAGAATCATCCCTGCTCCTGATCCTGGCCAACCGCTCATCATCATTACCATCCGTGGCTGTGATTATGTCGGTCAGCTCATTGTATGTGAAATAACGGCCCAGCAAAGGGTCATCGTGCACAGCATTGACTATGGGCTTCAGGTCAGTCCTGTTCCAATAGATTGAGAATCTCCTGAGAAAGCCGGCGCAGTCGCATCCAGGCATGGACTTCGACTCTTCCAGCCTGATCTTGAAAGACCTCTGGGGGATGAACTTCCTGAAACCCCTGAATTCATCATTATCGATGATATTGCTGTAGCCCTTCCAGCCGTTGATGTGATCAACGAGCCGTAAGATGCCATTTATCATCCTCCTGGAAAAAAAGCCAGGGGTTTCCGAGAGCACCTCTGGTGCATCTACATACCTATCAACGGATCCGCTGCCCATGGCAAGAGGCAATCATTGAAGATATAAAAGCTTTTCCTGAGCAGTAGAGAAAGCTAGCTCATTTTCTGTCTCTCAGCAGCTTCTCTACTATGTCCGAAGGCCAGCCCTTGCCTTCCAAGGCCTTCCTGATCATGTCATCGCTGGCGTTCTTTCCCCTGCAGCTTTTGACGTACTGCTCAAGCGACTTGAGGCTGTCATCTCCTCTGGTCGGAGATTGTTGGCTGGGTCTTGGCTCTTTTTGCAGGGGCTGCTGCAGGGCTCCTTCTGTCTTAGAAGATGCTTTGTGCTTTTTTTTCAGGACGATCAGCATCAATCCAGCCCAGATGATCACGAAAAGGCTCACCATCCAAGCCCATGAGGATGATGATCCATTATCGGATATGTCAGTTGGCTCCTGCAGCTCTTTTGCAACAGGCTCAGGCGCCGGCTCTTCTTTGATTCCGCTTGCAGGATTTTCTGCTCCGCTTTCCTGGACAGCCTCAGGAAGCGCTTCTTTCTTTTTCTCTGCGCTGATGGCGAAATAGCTGAACCCTGGAGTGTCTGCTTCGTAATTGAAGTACTCATCATCAGAGTCCACTGATCTTGTGACCAGTGTTGTCCAGACGCCGTCGACATTCCTCTTGAGCGAAACAGACTGAGGATCAAGACCGTTCTCTTTCAGCCATTTGGTGTCAACCCTGAACTTGAGGACAATCTTGTCTTTGACATTATCATCATCAATTCCTGACTTCTTGATTGACATGTATTTGTAGACGATGCCGTCAACCTCTCCCTTGACCATTTTTGGAGCATCAGGCAGAAGCTGGACAGTGACGCTGGCTGTCGCCGTCGGAGTGGTGAGGGTGAACTCTATCTCTGTGATCCCAATCTCATCATTCTTTATCTCAACAATCTGGGGCTGGTTGCCAGGGACGTGGGTCCAGATGGTAATCTCCTGGTCGCTGTTGCCTGGTGGCGGAGGCAATCCACCTCCCCCACCGCCGCTCCCTCCTCCGTTGTCACTGTCATTGTCTTCGTCTAATGTTCCAGTTTCTCCGGTGATTGTCAGCTCTCCAGCAAGGTCAGTGTCCAGCAGCACCTGCATGTCTGTGGTGTCGACCGGCGAGATTATTGTGCAGGCATTGTCGTCACAGTCAACGGTCATCCCTGTCGGATACATCTTCCTTATGAACCCGAAATTGAAAGGGCTGTGAATATTCTCCCATACTCCGACTGTCGGATAAAGTGGAGCTCCATTCAGTGTCTCGGTATGATTGAAGACTGAGTTATTGTACCTGTACTCCACCTTGGCGGATGTGGTATTGTAGATATAGATCCTCTGCCTTGTGGCCACCGGGTCGCTGATGGCATATCCGTTGCCCTGCGCAATCATGTTTCCGTTGATATAACAGTTCGGGTTAAGGTCGAAGTCATCTGAACGGACTCCATAGCACCACATCTGAAACGTGTTATTGACACTGGCATTGCTTGTCGCTGTATTGAGGAATCCGAACGCAGTCCAATTGCCATATTCTGACACCGCGGTTGTGTTGGTTGATAACTCAAAGATTATGCTGTTGTTGAACTGTTCAGCATACCTGTACCCTAGGGGGGAATAATTGGTAGGTGTCCCGTTGGCGTGGATTATATTGCCAGAACAGCTCGTATTTCCCATGGCAGTCCATGAGCTGAAATCAGAGCAGCTATCAAAGAACAGGCCAAAGACTTCAGAGCCGTCATGAGAGTTACATTCGGCATTGTTGGCCATTTGAATGATGAAAGGGGTGTTTGCGGAGAGCGTTGGGATCTTGACCCATACCGCAGTGTCGTTCTCTCTCCAGTAATCCAATTCGACAGCGCTATCTCCAGCAGCATAAGGATAGCTCAAGCCTTCATCATGTATCTGGTCCATCTCAGAATCAGACAAGGTCCTGTTCCAGAAAGTCATCTCATCAATCATCACCTCAGGACCCAAGCCAGAAATCCACCAAGCTCCTGTCGTACCAACATACATATTAGGAAGGCTGTCCGCGTCTGCGCAGTTCTGCTCTATCTCCTCTGAGCTTACGCCGTTGACAATCACTCTCATCTTGTTGCTTGTGGTGTTCCAGATGCCAAATACATCCCACCAATTTTCGGTCTCCCTTTCTATTGGAAGGCTGGCGTTAATATTCACGCATCCTGCTTTCAGTATTTCTACACGCATGCTGCCATTGTCATAGAACAGAGTCATGGCAGAAGAATCATTCACGCCAAGGCCGAAGCTCGCGATCATCTGACGGCCAGGATTATCTTCAGATATCCATTTCATCCTTACGAATGACGTCAAGCCATTGCGTATGTTGATTATCGGCCAACTCCCGATATTCTCGAAATAGTCGGCAGTGTCATTATAAGGCCCTCTTGCCTCCCCGTCAAAGCCAGTCTCGGTGGGCATATCCCCAATTTCAGAGAGGTCATACCTGCACAGGGAATCCACAAGGTCTCCTGAACCGCCCATATCATAGGAAGCGACGATTCCAGTGTCGAGATCGCTTTCTCCAGGAGTTGATTCTTCCAGGCTGCCATCAGTAATTTTCCAATCATAATCATTTATCAGGATGTTTCTGCCGACAAGGCCGGCAGAGGAATACTTTGAGTTCCCGCCGTGGAAAGTCACATTCCCCTTCACAGTCTGGTTGCTCCAGCCAAGGAGCAGCGAGTCATAGTTGTCGGTAGAGAGGGTTACTCTATAAAACATATATGACATGTTAGTGACATTGCGAACATCCCAATCCCCCAGGTCCTGGTCAAAATAGCTGGCGTTGTTGAACATATTGCTCATGTCAGTGACTCTGCCTGTGTCCCAAGAGCCGATGGACTGGTTGAAGTTATGGGCATTTTGAAACATGCCTGCCAGGCTGGTCACCTGGCTCGTATTCCATTCTCTGATTGGTTGGTCAAAAACGCTGGAATAGAACATATTAGACATATTAATGATGCAACTAGTATCCCAACTATCGATAAGGCCTATGGATGTGAGGGTATGAGCATTTGCAAAATAAGAGCTCATATCAGTTGTGTTGCAAGAGCCTCCGACGCAGGGAGGATTAATATCGGTGCAAAAATACATCGCAGATGTTAAGAACGCGTTTACAACTAACATCAAGAATACCAAAATAGCTTTCTTAACCCTCATCCAGACCCTCTTTATGGCTATTGAATGCTCTTCTGGTGTTCAATATTTATATATTTAGCGCTCTGTTGGCCATTGTGGCTGCTCCCGACCAGACGAGCATTAATCATTGGCGGATAGATCTCATCAGGGCAGGCAGTTCATTTATGGAGCCTATGCAATAGTCAGCTTCAGCAGAATAGCCTCTGACCAAGACAGTTTTCATGCCTATCCGCTTGGCAGGCAGAATGTCTGAGATGACCTGATCGCCTACAGAGAATGCGTTTTCTGGAGGGATCCTGATCGCATCACACACCATCCTAAAAGAGAGCGGGTTTGGCTTTCGCAGGTTAGGCTCGCCTGTAAAAAGTGCACCCTGATAGCATCCAAGATTCAGATAATCCAAGACTTTTGACGCCCAAATCCTTGGTGCGCCTGTGAGTATTGAGACCTTCGCTTCCAATGAATTGAACAGAGGAAGATGATCTGTCTTCTCTATGAAATCTTTTGGATCCAGGTTCCAGGTGTTCTCAAACCATTCATACCTGTCTATGCCATGTCTGGATTCGACGCCTAGGCTAATCGCTCCATTGAAATCCTTGTCCAATAGTTCATAAATGCATTTCGCATCAGCGGCTGATACGTTCAACCTTCGTGCCAGGAAGGCATGTGCCCTTCTTTTGATCTCAGAGTAGAGTGAGGACGAAGAGAAATCTACCCCCAGGGGTCTATTGAAACAATGTAAAGTCCCATCCAGATCAAAAACTAGCAATGGATCCATGCCGCTTGGCAGAACCCATCGATCAGATTTAAATCCTTCGATTCGACCCTAAAAAGGAGAGCATAGCGGACCGCAATACCGGAAATCCTCCGATTTTAACCCAAAACCTTAAAAAAGCACTGACCATTCCCATTGTAAAATGGTAAAAAATTACGCATCATATCTCTGGCACTGTCTTAATTCAGATACTTTAATTTTGCGTGAAGAAAGTTTCCCCACGTCCAGACTTTCATTGCCTGATGCTCGAGAATTGCTGGCGTCAGTTTTTCTTCATTTTTGTGCATGAAATTCCAGTAAAATTGAAA
>JAZDMG010000018.1:0-34317 GCA_043801165.1 archaeon | reverse complement strand
TAATAAAAAAATTTCATTGCAGAGATAGAATGATGATTTAAATAATATTAAAACACAAAAATCTAGATTAAAAACAACCCCTTTCACTCATTTTTACACAAACTCCATATGAAATCAAGGTGTGTGTCTTTTACTTCGTTTATGTTCTCTAATCAATATATTTTTGTATATATTCTACAGGAAAGCAATGCTTATAAAGCTCCGCTTCTTCTGGAAATTCTATGATTAATGATATTAACAATATTTTCGAGAAGTTTCTGACGAAAGAATCGCTTTTCAAAGATAAAAAGATTCTTCAATCCTCTTTCATTCCAGGCGAAATAAACCACAGGGATGAGCAAATAACCCAGATTGCCAACATGCTGGCGCCAGCTCTTAGGATGGAGAAACCATCTAATATTTTTATCTACGGGAAGACAGGGACTGGCAAAACTCTCTCAGTCAATTATTTGAAAGAGCAGATGCTGACGTT
Organism: archaeon; assembly: GCA_043801165.1. Taxonomy (GTDB): domain Archaea; phylum Nanobdellota; class Nanobdellia; order Woesearchaeales; family SM23-78; genus SM23-78. The sequence goes on along the minus strand of JAZDMG010000018.1, from coordinate 33,845 downwards.
GGCCGATAATAAGAAAATACCGTTGAAAATAATCTATATTAACTGCAAGCTCAAGAGAGTCGCAGACACTGAATACCGCCTTATAGCACAGCTAGCCAGGGAGTTCGGAAAGGAGATTCCCCCGACAGGCTTGCCGACAGATGAGGTATATAACATCTTCTTCAAGGTGCTTGATGAAGAGAAAAGGATAGTGATATTGGTCTTGGATGAGATTGACCAGCTGGTTAAGAAAGCAGGTGATGAGCTCATATATAATCTCACCAGGATAAATACCGAGCTGAAGAACTCGCAGGCTACTATAGTAGGTATAAGCAACGATCTTATCTTTTCGAACAATTTAGACCCTCGTGTGAAGAGCTCTTTGAGCGAGGAAGAGGTAATATTTCCACCGTATAATGCGGTGCAGCTTCAAGACATCTTGCTTGGCCGATCAAAAGAGGCTTTCAAAGAAGGGGTCTTAGGAGAAGGAGTCATTCAGAAGTGCGCAGCATATGCTGCGAGAGAGCATGGAGACGCAAGAAGGGCTTTGGAGCTGTTGAGGGTGGCTGGTGAGCTGGCTGAACGAAAGGGAGCTAATAAGGTAACTATGAAGGATATAGATGATGCCGAAGACACCATTGAAAAAGACCGCGTCCTTGAGCTGATAAAAGGCCATCCAAAACAATTCCAGGCGGTCTTGTATTCAGTGATCCTCAATAAGGGAAACTCAAAATCAAACTTCATACAGACAGGCGACGTCTATGATGTCTATCGTGACCTTTGCAACAAGGTCGGTCAAAGACCACTCACACAACGTCGCGTCTCAGATATAATAGCAGAGTTGGATATGCTCGGCATCATCAACGCCAAGGTGATATCAAAGGGCAGGTTCGGGAGGACTCGCGATATCAGCTTTATTCTTCCTGCTTCGATTGAAGTCAAGATAAAAAAGATATTAGAGGAAGACCTTTTCGATTGATTATAAACAGTTTATTTAATCGTAGCAGGGGCGGTTTATCACATGGATATAATACAATCTCTTTTAGAAAGAGGGATACTCGTAAGTCCTGACGTGATGGATGACTCTTCACTAGTGAGAGTCCTGCCTGGCTTGACCGAAGAGCAATTGGCCTGCGCTTCAATAATCGACAAGGATTTCTTAGTCAGTGTCGGCCTGCTGTCGAAAGGCGATACTGGCACGGCAGGCCCAAATTTCAAGGTTATTTTCTCCTACGAAAAGAAACCGAAGAAGTTATCGGTGCTTGACTTCACCTCATATTTCAATCGTCGTTTTGAGAAACTGTCATCTTTCCTCAGGCAGCGCCTGGAGTTCCAGAGGACTATGAGCATCAACCGCCTCAAAGGAAAGACTGAGAAAGAGCAGGTGGCGATCATCGGGCTTGTTTTTGAGAAATCAGTCACCAAGAACAATAATATTATAATAACTCTCGAGGATCCGACAGGCTCGATAAACGTCATGATAAAGCCAGATAAGAAGGAGTTGTATGCCTTCGCAAAAGATATCGTCCTAGATGAGCTTATCGGCATAGAAGGCACTCTTTCTAATAATTTTGTCTTCGTCAACCAGATATTTATACCTGATGTGCCCGACACAAAGGAGTTCAAGATGGGGCCGACAGATGATTGTGTGGCTGTGCTGGGAGATCCTCATTTTGGTTCAAAGGCGTTCTTGAAAGGAGAGTTTGAGGATTTCATCGAATGGATCAATCAAAGGAAGGGCAACGAGGACCAGAAAGCGCTCGCAGCCAAGGTCAAATACCTAGTCATGGCCGGCGACCTGGTCGAAGGGATTGGCATCTACCCTGGCCAAGAGGAGGATCTGACAATAAATAACATCCAGGAGCAATATGATGTGTTTGCCAACTACATCCGATCGATACCCAATCACATTCGAATCTTTATTTCGCCAGGAAATCATGACGCAGGCAGGATATCTGAACCCCAGCCGCCGATCCAGCATAAATATGCGGAAAGCCTCCGAAGCATCCCCAACGTGACCCTTGTGAGCAATCCAGCCATCGTTAACATCGGAGCTACATCCGAATTCCCTGGTTTCGACTTCCTAATTTACCATGGTTATTCATTAACATACTACGCCGATCATGTCGATTCAATAAGGTCAAAGGGAGGGCAGAAGCGATCTGATCTCATAATGAGATTTCTCCTCCAGAGGCGGCATCTGGCGCCTACGCACACTTCCAATCTTTACATGCCTGATTCTGAGGAAGATCCTATGGTGATTAGTAAGCTGCCTGATTTCTTCATAACAGGCCACATCCATAGGGTGAGTGTCAGTAATTACAAGAACATAACCTTGATCAATGGCTCATGCTGGGATTCGATGACTGAGTATGAGGAAAAGCGCGGTCTGCTGCCGCAGCCAGCGAAGGTGCCTGTGATAAATCTCAAGACAAGAGAGGTCAAGATCATCAACTTCCTGAAGGATGATAAGGATTCGCAGGGAAAGCTCCTTCCTAGGATGGAAGCTGTTGGGAAGCAAAAGGATGGAAAAGGAGTGAAGGAATGACCGAGAAAAAAACGATAGCAAGGAATAACAATGATGGATTCATATTTCAAGGAGCTTGAGGATGGAACCCTAGGGGCTTATAAGATTGCATTGAAAGCTCGAAGCAAAGGGTATGACCCTGACATCAAGCCAGAGATCGTGCTGGCAAAGAATCTCGCCGAGCGAGTAATAGGCTTGATAAGCGTCGTGGCCCCTCAGCTGAGGGACTCAGGAGCGATTGACAGGATAATCGATCTTGAGAAGGAGTTCGGAGTCCTTGATTGGCGAGTAGCTTTTAAGATATCCCTTGAGATTGCCGAGGGAAAATTCTGTAAATTCCAGGACAAAAGAGAAGCTATGGAAGTGGGCATCCGCTCAGGATTCGCCTATGTCACCTTGGGAGCAGTATCTGCCCCGTTGGAAGGCTTTACCAGGCTGGAGATTAAACAGAGGAATGATGGTCTCGGCGAGTATTTCTGCCTGAACTTTTCAGGCCCGATCAGGGCGGCAGGAGGCACTGCGGCGGCAGTCTGCGTTCTCATAGCCGACTATATCAGAAAGAAGATGGGCTATGCAGAATATGATGCGACTGAGAAAGAGATAAAGCGTTGTCACGCAGAACTTACCGATTACCATGAGATGGTCACCAACCTTCAATATTTCCCTTCTAAGGAAGAGGTAGAGTTTCTTCTCGCTCATGTGCCTGTGGAGATATCTGGCGATCCTTCTGAAAAGTTCGAGATATCCAACGTGGCCTTAAAGGACCTTCCTAGGGTTCCAGCCAATAGAATTAGGAGTGGTTATTGCCTGGTCTACAGCGCAGCCTTGCCGTTAAAGGCACCGAAGGTTTGGGCTAAATTGAGCAAATGGGCCTCAAAATTCGATTTGGACCATTGGTCTTTTTTAGAGGAATTCCTGAAAATCCAGAAGAAAGCGAAAGCCAGAGAGTCGGGCAGCGGAAAGGAGGAGAAGAAAGGAGGAGATGTCCGTAAGATAAAGCCAGACTATACCTTCATCGCAGACCTCGTGGCCGGAAGGCCTGTATTCAGCCATCCCTTGAGGAGCGGCGGGTTTAGGTTGCGTTATGGCCGTTCAAGGACATCGGGCTATTCTGCTCAGGCAACTCATCCTGCGACTATGCATATCCTGAATGATTTCATCGCCCTAGGCACTCAGCTGAAGGTTGAGCGGCCTGGAAAGGCAGCCGCTTTCAGTTCCTGCGATGTAGTCGACGGTCCGATAATCAAGCTCAAGAATGGCTCAGTGGTCTACATTGATTCTGAAAAAGAAGCGAGGCAATACAAGGAAGACCTTGTTGAGATACTTTATATTGGAGATGTCTTGATAAACTATGGTGATTTCTTTGATAGGGCCCATCCTCTTGTTCCGGCCGGCTATGTCCAAGAGGAGTGGATTCTTGAATTTGAGCAGGCCTGCATAAACCTATTCGGCACATTAGACCCTGAAAAAATCAGCGAGCTCATTGATGTAGACTCTTCTCGCATAGGCTCGCTTATGAGCAAGCCCATGACTACAAAAGTCTCCTGTGAGGCAGCTTATCAGATAAGCAAGAGAATGAAAATTCCACTCCATCCCCAACATATTTTTTATTGGAATTCGATATCCCCTGCTCAACTAAAGGACCTGCTTGATTGGTTTGCTGCAAAGGCAGAGCTGAGCTGGGATAAGGAGGTTTCTAAGATAGTGATTCCTACTTCTGATGCGAAACGACAGCTGGAGCTGATTGGTCTGCCGCATTTGTTGGTGAACAATGAGTTTGTAGTTCTAGAAAAGGATCATGCCAGGGCCTTGCTGCGCAACCTAGGTGTTTCTGAACAAGAATCGCTGGGTGTGAAAGCAACAGTTATGCGAAACCTTTTGGCCGAGCTTCCGCCTGATTCGAAAACAATAGAGTATATCAACAGGATGAGTGATGTTCGCATAATGGATAAGTGCGGCACTTTCATCGGCGCAAGGATGGGGAGGCCGGAGAAGGCAAAGATAAGAAAGATGACAGGCAGCCCACAGATGCTTTTCCCAGTAGGTTCTGAAGGCGGAAAATTCCGTTCCATACAGGCGGCCATGGAGAAAGGAATCATAACAGCCCAGTTCGCCCCGTTCTATTGCAAACACTGCGACAGGGAGACTGTATTCTCAGTGTGCGAGCTCTGCGATAGGCAGACTGAAAAGTTCTTGTATTGCAAAGTTCTCAGCAAGATGATCAAGATAGGCTCCAATGGGTGCGAAGGCTGTAAGAATGCCAAAGAGGATGGTTCCTGCAAGCCGCAGCACTACAAGACGATCGCTTTCAACCTGAAAGAGATATTTCCCTTGCTGCTGAAGAAGATAGATACAAACATATTTCCTGATCTGATAAAAGGTGTCAAAGGAACCAGCAACAAAGAGCACATCCCCGAGCACCTAGTCAAAGGCATACTCCGGGCCAAGCATTCACTCTATGTGAACAAAGACGGAACCATAAGGTATGATTGCTCTGAGGTTCCAATAACTCATTTCAAACCAAGGGAGATTGAGGTTTCAGTATCCCGTCTCAAAGAGCTGGGATATATAGAGGATATACGAGGTGCCGAGCTGGAGAATGACAATCAGGTGCTTGAGCTGAAGCCTCAGGATATACTCTTGCCTTGCTGCCCAGTCTCTCCTGAGGAGCCGGCGGACGCCATATTATTCAGGGCCGCAGGGTTCATCGATGAGCTGCTGAAGAAGCTTTATGGATTAAAACCGTATTATAATCTTAAGTCAAGAGATGATTTGGTTGGCCATCTGGCGATAGGGCTTGCTCCGCACACTTCTGCAGGGATACTTTGCCGCATAATAGGATTCTCAAAATCACAGGGTTTCATGGCGCATCCATACATCCATGCAGCCATGAGAAGGGATTGTGATGGGGATGAGGGTTGCATCCTGTTGCTCATGGACGCGCTTCTCAACTTCTCGAAAAAATATCTTCCCGAATCAAGGGGAAGCACAATGGACGCACCGCTCGTATTGACCTACATACTCAATCCTGCTGAGGTAGATGACATGGTCTTCAACATGGACATCGCCTGGAAATATCCCCTATCATTCTACGAGGCCTGCAGGCAATATAAGATGCCCTGGGATGTGAAGATAAGGCAGGTAAGCCAAGTTCTCAGGACGCCCGATCAGTATGAGCATCTCGGATTCACCCATGACACAGAAGACATCAACGAAGGAGTGCTTTGTTCAGCATATAAGCTGCTTCCGAGTATGGAAGACAAATTGAACAGCCAGATGGACCTGGCTGAGAAGATAAGGGCGGTGGACGCGACCGATGTGGCAAAATTAGTCATAAACAAGCACTTTATGAAAGATACGAAAGGAAATCTTAGGAAATTCTCCCAGCAGGAGTTCCGCTGTGTTGAATGCAATGAGAAGTTCAGGAGGCCACCGCTCCTGGGCAAATGCATTGCCTGCGGAGGAAAGCTTATCTTCACAGTCTCAGAAGGGTTTGTGGTCAAATATCTTGAATTGAGCACGAGACTCGCAGATAAATATAATGTCTCCGAATATGTGAAGCAGACCATCGAACTGCTTAAGCTAAGGGTAGAGAGCGTCTTTGGGAAAGAGAAGGAGCGCCAGGAAGCGCTCGGCACTTGGATCAGTTCTTAGAATAAACAGAATATCTTGCGCCGCAAGCCTGGCATTTTATGAAATAGACATCACCTTCCTTTGTCATCTTAGTATCGGGTCTTGTGCATTCTTTGCAGACAACGAACAGCTCCGCGTATTTCTTTATCTTGTCATTGATCCTGCTCGCAGGAACCTTGGCGCCCAGCACCACGAACTGCTTCTTGATATCGCCCGGAGTGGCCAGCTCCTTAAGGACATATTTGAGAACATGCTCAGGCTTTCTTCCGAACTGCTGGGCGATCTGCACGAAATTACTGATTATGGTCTTGTTGCCTTCAATATGGCCTATGACATTAGCTATGACAAAGCGCTCTCCTGTTCCTGTGGTCTCAGGCAGGCAGCTTCTTCCTCTCTTCAGCAAACTCTCATAATCATCCATACTCCTTGAGAAAAGGAGTTTATATAAAAATCTTTGTTTTGTCAGGCCGCATTTTTGTTCCAAAAGGTTTATAAATACTGCCTGCAGAAAGAGATTGATGGTTTTGGAATCATTGATCACACCTTTCAAAGCCGAGCAGAGACCGGCCCGACTGCTTCTGTTAGGTGCCGTGTTCTGCAGCGTTTCTATCTTTCTGAGCTTATGGATATTCAAGTCGCAGGCGAGCCTGATAATGGTCTTCTTGACAACCATGGCAGCCATACCTTTAGTTTACAACACAATCCAGATGGAAGAAGAGAAGGATCTTGAGGGTATGGAAGAGCGATGGTTGCTGAAGGAACATGCCAAGGCCCTGGAAGCATTCGTATTCTTGTTCATAGGCGCGACACTCGCTTTCGCCTTCTGGTATGTGGTGCTCTCAACCTCAACAGTCAACACATTGTTCCAGACTCAGACAGACACCATAAACTCAATAAACGGCAGAGTCACAGGCATGATCCCTTTTAGTGCGGGGGTATCTTTCTTCTCAAAGATATTTTTCAACAACGTCAAGGTACTTATCTTTTGCATCTTGTTCTCATTTGTTTACGGGGCAGGAGCCATCTTCATCTTGATATGGAACGGATCAGTGATAGGGGCCGCGATAGGAAATTTCATGAGGACAGAGATAGCCAATGTCGCTAATCTCATCGGCTTTGAGAAACTAGCCCATTATTTTCATATAATCGGGTTTGGGCTCCTGAAATATGCAGTCCACGGGATTCCTGAGATCCTGGCTTACTTCATAGGCGGGCTGGCAGGAGGCATCATAAGCATAGCAGTCATAAGGCACGACTTCGGAACAAAGAAATTTGAGCAGATACTGCTGGATTCCGCTGATCTGATCCTTCTGAGCATAGGCGTCCTTTTTGTGGCCGCTCTTCTAGAAGTGTTTGTCACACCACTGATATTTGGCTAGGACAATCAGACCAAGAGCTTTAATTTACCAGGCCTTATCTCAAAGACCTCTCCTTCCTCTATGAGCTTTCTTATGAGTTCTTCTGCCGCAGGGATGCCGCTCCGCTTCATGACATCATTTATGTCTGCCCCGTTTCCCACATCAAGATCTTTTATGAATTCAATGATCTTCTGGTAAGGGTTGACGGTCGGGCTTTCTTCCTTCACAGGGACGCGGACCTCTTTTTTGAACAATGCAGGATTTACATGATTGATCTCCAGATACGCTTTCCTGAATTCACCCCATTTAGGATTTATTTTTTTTATTATCTCGGGGACTATGTACTTCTGTTCGTTGAAGACCCTAGGCCTGCCTATTATCATCACAAGGGTGCCTATCTCTTTTTCACTTACACCAGGATGCTGGTCAAAACTTCTGAGAAGGATTCTTCCGGTGCCGTCATCGACAACAGTCCCGTCGGCATCTCCGTTGACAATCACTCCTATGATGTTGGCTCTTGAGACATTGCCGCGATCTGTTGAGAAATAACTTGGCGTCAATCCCTCTGTCTTGACAAAGCTCCCCGACAGGATGTCTTTTATAGTGCAGATGATTGCCGTTTCTCTCTTTATCTGAGCCATGGAATATGCCTGCTTTTAGCTTATTTTTGAGATTATGCCGTGTTTAGGGCTGAAAATGTCGCCGGATCTCCTGAGTTTTTCAATGATTTCATTGACCCTGTCTTTCTCGATGCCTCTGATTTCTGCTTCCCTTTCAATGTCTTCTAAAGGAATCCCTTTTCCAAGGACCTTCTCCAGCTCAGTGATTATCTCTTTCACAACCACAATCTCGTTTCTCTGGGTGCTTGTTATGCCGCTTGACAGGGTGTCAATATCTATCTTTCCTGTGTGAGGGTCTGAGCTAGTCTGGGATAGTGAGCTGTGGATGAGGTCTATGGCTCTTCTCGCGTCTTTTTTGACCACCTTGTCTCTCAGCTCGGATTTTGCGCTAGCCTCGCTAAGCCTAACAAGAGCCTCTAGCTGTCTCGCTGTTATCGGGATGGTTCGTATGGTCCCTTCTTTCTCTTCAGAATTTCTTATGTCAACAAAGAAATCCTTTATCTCTTTAAGAGCCACATCTGTGAGCTTAGGAGTGATCTTTCTCCTAGCATAGGAGACATATTTCTTGATCATGTCTGAGCTGATCTCGGCTTCCCTTTTATCGGTACTCTGGTGTAGATTGAGGATAAAACCAGCCATCTGCTCATCCTTCTCCCTGCTCGGAAGGTCACGGATGGGAAATATCAGGTCGAAACGGGTGAGGAGTGTGGAAGGCATCTCTATCTGCTTTCCGAGTATCTCATAAGGGTCGAATCTGCCGAATTTAGGGTTCGCAGCTGCGAGGACAGTGGTCTCGGCTCTCAAAGTCGCCTGGATATTGGCTTTTGCTATGGTGATAGTCTGCTGTTCGAGGCCTTCATGCATCGCCGCCTGATCCTCAGGGCTCATCTTATCAAGCTCATCGATGCAGCAGATGCCTTTGTTTGTGAGAACAAGGGCTCCGGCTTCAAGCGCCCAACCTTTCAGGAACTCATCTTTGACCACGGCGGCGGTGAGACCCGCTCCGGTGGCTCCTTTTCCACTGACATACCTGCTCTTCGGAGCAACAACGCTGATCCTTTTCAGGAGCTGTGATTTTCCGCTTCCAGGATCTCCTACGAGAAGGATGTGTATGTCTCCTCTAGTCACATCTCCCTTCTCTCTTTTCTTCATGACTCCGCCAAGCATCTGGAGCAGCAGCGCCTCCTTGACTTTCTCATAGCCAAAGATGCTGGGCGCCAGGGAATCCCTTAGCTTTTCGAATATTCTCTTGTCCTTGGCCAACTCAAGGATTTTATTCTCCTCTTCTTCAGAGATCTCTATCTCATAGAAGTCCTCTTGGACAGGCTCGACATGGTTAGTGTCTATGAAAAGATCAAATTTGGTTGTCTTGATGCCGTGCGTCTCTATGGCAAGCTCCTTGACTATGCCAGTAATCTTGACTCTGCTTCCTGGATTTGTTTTTTTGTCGCTTATCGGGCTTACTAAATCATGCCTTAGGAAGATAGCCAGCCTTTTAGGCTGTTCACCTCCTTCCAAATCCTCGGGAGACTCCTCCAGGACTATTCTTTGGGCGTCTACCAATTCTTTTGAGATGAGCCTGAAATGGCCTTTCCTGCCGCAGCTGCATCTGGTTGGCTCCTTAAAATTAGTCTCGGTCTGGAGCACTGTTATGACGTTGCCGCAGCTCGGGCACTCAAACCTCGCGCTTATCACCTGAGGCCTTACGTCGCTCTTCTGCCTGACGAGCCCTGTCGTGGAGATGAACTTATCGATTGTTTCAGAACGGATGTTTCTTATCTGTACTTCCTGGGAGGCAGGCAGGTTGCAGAATCGTGCTTTGAAGCTCTTGCTGCCGCCCTCGATATCGAAATTTGCGATGGCCAGCTCTGCTGCTTTTATGGTGTCCTCGGGTTCTTCCAATAGTTGTTCTGCCAGTTCCGGGTTGAACTTTGAAAGCGAGGCAAAATCTATCTTTAGGAAATTCAATCCTTTGCTTGCCTGTTTCACAAGTTCAGAATGGTATTCTGCCTCTATGAATTCATAGAACAGGTTTATTTGTTCACTGGCATCCACCCTTATCACCCTTCTCAGATTCCTGAAGGAAAGTTCACTTTAATGCCTTCAGGGTTTCAACAAGCTTGTCTAAGGCAGCATATACCTCTGCTTCTGATTTAGTCCCTGTGCAGACAACCTTTCCGTTGCTGAATAAGAGAAATGTCGCCTTGGCTTCCATCAGCTTATACACTAGGCCTGGGAATTGCTCAGGTTCGTACTCAGTGTTATCCAGCTTCATGGCAAGGACATTGAGATTAAGGTCCATGCCGATGCTGCCGCTCGCGACAATGTTCTGGATGTTGATCTTCGGCACCACAGTTATCTTAATATTGATCTTCTTCAGGCTCTCGATTATTCGCGCTATGCTCTCGTGCACCTTGTCCATGCTCCTGGCGCCTGTGCAGACTACCTTTCCTGAGCTGAATATGAGCGCCGAGGTCTTAGGGTCCTTTATCCTTATGACCAGGCCTGGGAACTGTTCGGGGTTGTACTCTGTGTTGCTGAGGGCAGCGGCCATCTTTTCCAGTGGGATATCGTGTTCCAGGCTGGTAGATACCACTATGTTGACCACACGTATGTCTCTAGGGCCTGCGTTGGCGAACTTATCTGGTTTGATGATAGTGACTGCCTTGCTCGACTTGTTCTTCTTGATCGGCTTGGCTTTACTGGTCTTGATCTTAAGTTTCTTCGTTATTTTCTTCACTTGCTTTGGTTTCTTTTTCATCATAACCCCCTCCTCTCATAATAGTCGAGAGATTTATAAATCCTTTATAAATGGGGAACTGACATCCATTTATAAATCCTTGCATCGTCCGAACAGAATATTTACGCTCCTCACAAATCAGCAACACCCCTTCATTTCCTTTGGAAACAACGCTTTTAGAGCCTGTAACCTGTTAAAATAGAATTAAAGGAGGTAAGGATACTAAAAACACCCCTTGATTTCCACTGGAGTGAAGTTCGAAATGAGCTCTGTTTTGTTTTTTTCTTGTTCCATAAGAAGCTATTTCTTAAAAACATTTAAATATGGCAAATGACAAAGATCATTTCGAAGATGTTCGGGTGGTTGAGAAAGAAGATAAGGATGGAGCAATTAGATTCTGGCGTCGCCTCTGCTTTTAGCAGGATCAGGGAAGACTTGACTAGCCAGCGGCAATTCCTGCATGACCTGAATGAGAACCACGATGGTTTTAAGAGGACAACATCATTGAACCATCAGCGTATCGCCGACTGGATAACCCATTTTGACGGCTCGATCAGGCGGCTGGAGAGTGATCTGCGCCTTCTGGAGAAGAGGATACAGTCTGATTTTGACAAGGTGACTACGACCTCGCTTAATCTCTTCCAAGAGGCCTATTCTAAGAATATAAAGGATGTGGAAACGGTCAAGAAGGAGATTCTCAAGGAAGTCGAGGTTTTCCTGAAGGAAAACAAGCACAAACAGCTCCAGGCGCCCGTTATTAACGTTAATAATGTTGATAATGTTAATAATGTAACGCCCGAGACCTCTTTTGAGGCATTATCTAACCCTGAGAAGTGGCTTGCAGGGGTTTTGTTCAACCTAGAGGCACCCCTTTCTTACACGCAGATCACTGAGCGGACGGGCAAGACCATCAATACAGTCAGGGTCTATATGAACCAGCTTAAACTCAAGGGTTTTATCGATGAGAGCACGCTTCCGAACGGGACTAAGATCTTCAGTTTGCGGCATAAGGCTAAAGTGAAAAAACTATATAATCTTTAAGCCTTGTTTTTAATTTTTCTGACACTTTTTTTGTTGGACATTTTTGCTTTCTTGGTTCATGGCCATTATAATGCATTATAACGCCCATTATAATGGGCATTATATCCATTATAACGTTAATAATGGCCATTATAATGAAGATAACACGAAACAGAGATTTTACAGGGTTAGAACGCTCGCAAAAATCCAAAACCTCTAAAAATTCGTGCGAGTTCTTATGACAAAAATACACAATTTAAAGATTCAGGATTGATCAAACAAGGAAAAGAGTCCTTTTCAAAAAAGCAAGGGTTTCGACCTATTCAGAACAGTGAATGAGCAGCGTATATATAGATATGTTTGCTTAGGTGAGGCTGACCATGTTCTTGGCAAGCTGTAACCCGGTGCAGGTTGCTTGCCGGTAGTAGCTTTGGAAAAATATAAAAGGTAGGCTGCCATTCAAAACCAAGATGATTGATATTTTGATGCCAAGGGGGAACGAGGCTGAATTGATAGCTTTGGCTGAAAAGCTAGGCTTCAGAGAGCTTGTCCTGCTCTATGAGCACAAAAAACCATCAAGTCCCACCCCTTCTTCTGTAAAGGTGAAGATACGTCAAGCGGTCTTGGTTAGCACTTTGAACGAGATTAACGGCATAAACCAAGAGATTATGATAGTTGCCCCTGCGCAAAGAGAGTTCTTTGAGAGCAAAAGAGTCGGGTTTGTTATTGATGCAGAGAGCGACCCAGGCAGAGACCTATTTTTTCAGCGTCGGGCAGGCCTTGATGAGGCAATGTGCAAGCTTGCAAAGGAGAAAACCACGACATTGGTGTTTGACCTGCGCCTTCTGCGCGACAATGCTGCGTTGGGCAGGATGATGCAGAACGCTGCGCTCTGCAGAAAATACAAGCTTAAGACGGTCGTCGCTACTTTCGCGTTTTCTCCCCTGCAGATGCGTGCGCCGAAAGACCTTGAAGGCTTCTCACGGATGCTGAAGCTTGTTTAGTCGATTTTTTTCGTTAGCTTTATATAGTTGTTTTATCACGGCTAGTTCTTAGGGAAAGAGGGAAGGAGATATGGGTGTCTTTTTGAGAACTAACAAGCTGATATTTCTATTGGTCTTTGCCGTCGTGTTTATTTTGTTTGGCGCAGTTTCAAGCTATGGTGCCCCCTCCGGGTCCTGTACAAGTGGGGACGCTAGTTCTTCCTCAGCATTCTGCAATCCTGCTCATACTATATTATCAATCACTACAAAAGATTGTGTCTGTGGTGATTCTTGCACTTGGAACTCAGAGACCACTCAGAAGGTTTGCTCTGAAAGTATTCCGAACGGAAAATGCATTCCTATGCAGACAGATTCTTGCTGCAGCGCAGGCACAGTCGGCGCTCCTGAAATATGCACTAACCACATAGATGACGATGCGGATTGTAAGATTGACTGTGATGATTCTGACTGCTCAGCAATAGCTTATTGTCAACAACAAGCGACCCACTTCGTGTCAGCGTCCGGCTGTCCGTTGGATTATTGGGTCAATCCTACCGACTTAGATAAGTTCTGCTCTGGCGAGTGCGATGATTATGCGGCGGATGGTATTTATAGAAAAGAGTATAACTTTCTGACGCCGACGACAGCACCAAAAAAAGTCGAATCTGCGAAAGGAAACAATGTGTGGCAGGGAGTTTGTCTCGCTTTCCCAGGAGCGGTTTCTTTTGATGAGACTAGCGAGTATAACGAGGATGTGGGTGTAACGCTCATGACAGATATCAGAAATATCGAAGCAGACATGATTGGCAATGAAGGCGGCCTCGACAACATAAACATCCCTGAGGAATTTACACAAGAAGAGATATGCCCGGGCGATTCCAATGGGAAATGCACAGATACTTGCTCTGAGGACGGAACATCAGTCTATAAATTTTTTTATGACGGCGCAGAATTTCCCAATGAAGATGATGTTGTCTTTTTTCATGCGGAATGCCCTAACAATAATAAATGCGTTAAAGATGACAACAGGAAACTTCCCGGCGCCCGCTGCTATGTCTGCGATCATGACGCCATCTGCGACGAGTTTGAGCAGCCAGAAGGCTGCGCCGACTGCAGGCTATGCGATGATGTTGGGAGAATAATATATAATAATCCGACCGGCACAGATAACAAACCAGAAAATTCTGCTTCTATTGATTGGTCAGCCACAACAAAAGCATGCCAGGGTACGAACCCAGACAGTTTCCAGTCCTGTATGTTCTGCCCTGAGCCGGCTCAGAGTCCGACAACTGATTCTTACTCATACACGTTTCCTAATGAGCTTTTTGTGAGTAAGGACGCGACCAAGAGATTTGCCTGCGTCAACGTAACTGTAAATCCTCTGAATTGCGGAAAATGCGGCTTTACCGATGCCGGCGCCACTGTCAACACAGGCAACGATGCTCCTGTTCAAGGTGTCTGCTATGGAAGCAAGCCTTACTGCGTAGACAGAAATTGCTTAAGCGGTGTGCTCGATGAAGCGAAGAAGAAACAAGTGGAGGATTATCTTACTTCTCATCAAGATGCTAATCCTATGCTTTATTATGATGTTGTCCCTTATAGGTATGGCTATAAATCAGTTCCTTTAGATGGTTCGGTTGTCGACACAGCGTATACTGTATCGCAACAAGACAGTTCTGCGCTTGCGTGCAGCTATTCCCAGGGCGGCGGCAGCAAGTGGGAAGCAGATCTTGGTTGCTGCGGTGATTCTAAGTGCAGGATCAAATCAGGCACCATGTGTCATGTCACTAATCTTTGCGACGGGACCGAATGGCATGAGGGTGCGAATGAGGATACTAATGGGGAGGTATTCAAGATGGGTGATAATTGCGATACACCGTTCCCTGTCGCCAATATCAATGGTGAGTTCATGAAATGCATCGATTATGATAAGATGATACCTAAGTCAACAGATTCTATCCCTCCCAACACATTCCCTCTTAAGTTTACTAGCGACGGGTATGGTTGTTTTGACCCATCCAATCCGATTTATTCAAACGTGTCTACAAACGAATCAAAGCTCTCGACAGAAGCCTGGGAATATCTCTGCCCTGAAGGGTCATATATGATTCAGCCGATGGGTGGCACAAGAGGTATGGGTTATGATGCTACGGGTGAAGAAGCAGAGACTTGCAAGGCCCATCCTAACCAACCGGAGGATTATAGGGCTGGCGGAAAGCTTGTCTGTGCTGCAAGCGGTCCGGCTCTAGCAAATGACATTTATGGTTTTGCTTCAATAATAGATAGTGCTTCAGATCCTATATGGAAGTTCACACAATCGCCGACATTTATGTCTAATCCATTCTGCCCTGCATCAGTGTATACCACCCCCACTCGTGAGGTCTTGGCAATGACTCCCTGCCCGGGGATTGTCAGTTACGAATCTTTTGAGCCTCTTAATCCTGCGGTGGCTCTTACAGGCATGGGTGATAATGCAAGGATCGCCGTGGTTTGCTCTTCTACTAAGACTGATGCTCATCCTGCAGTCGGCATGTCAAATGACCCTGCGGAGGGCATGAGCGAACTCGGTTACTTCAAAGGCGAGGGCATAATCATGGGCAAGGTCAAGGATCGCGATTATGCTTGCTTCACAGACCTCAGTGTGAGGCCTACTGATGAACATGATAATACAAGGGCTTTCATCGGCGTCTGCTGCGGAACCCAGACCTGTGCAGGCATTGAATATTATATATCCCAAGATGGCGGCAAGATGTATACCCCTGGACAGAGCGTCAACACAACCCGTGGCTTAGTCTATTGTTTAGAGGATGGAAGCTGGGCTGCAGATATGGACTTCCCCGACACTCAATCTGCCTGCAGCGCAGCGAAATTCCTTGCCACAGGAAACTTCTGCTGCTCTGAGTGGGATGACAATACCACGGCTGTGAAAGAGTCTTATTCTGATGTTAACGGCAGCGGCGCCTGTTTCAAGAGCACCCCTCAGAAGAACGGCAAGTTCTTAAAATATAACGTTACTTCATATCAGTCAGTGCTAGTCTATAATGGCTCTCTCCGCGGCTGTGGATTCGAAGATTCATTATATGCTTCGGCAGCAGCCAGGCAGGCCTCTTGCAGTTGGAAAGGCTTAATTAGTAATGACTGCTTGCAAGGTGTCGAGGACTGGCCTAATCCTGGCGGTGGCGATATAATTCGAGAAACAAGTCAGACCAACACACGCACATCAACGCCTGCCATCAAGCAAGCTGAGGCGTGCACTCTCATAGCTGATGTCGATAATGGCTATTATTGCAACACTACTGGCTCTTGGGTTGATGCCGTGGGTGAGAACATCTCTCATCTCAGCACCGTACCTCAGGCGCTTATGGTGTATCTCAGGAAGGAGACTGGCAATCAGAATCTTGTCAACATCGGCTGCTGCCTGCCGACTCAGTGCTGGGACCCTAAAGCCAATGTGTGCATCGACACCCAGGCTAGTTTCGACCTCTTTTACAAAGTGGATAACGCCACGATATTCAAATGCTGGTCTGGAGAATGGATTAATGTGCTGGGCGGAGAGAAATACACTCCCGATGGCTGCGTCAGTGGCTTCTGTCCTGAGAAGAGCATGTGCCTCTTAAATCCTTCAGGCAACCCTGCTGATAACGGCAACACGAGCGGCAATCCGCAGTGCATATTGAGCGGGCAGTACGTGGGCGATCGGCTTTGTGTCAATGGTGGCTGGAGCACAAGGACTGCTGTGGTCTCGTTGAAGCTTGCTTCCCTGATAAAGGCCAGTGACGATTTCACCCTTTCCTGCGGTGATACTTCTGACGTTCTGTTCAACAAGCTGAATCCCGGATTGACTAATAGCTATTGCGTCCTTAATTTAAACGGCAAGAGGATATTCGGCACTAGCCTTAACCAGAATTTGACCGGAGCGGCAGGATCAGGATTTGTCGCTGCCATGAGCCAGAGCTTTTGGCTATCTTATCCTGGCAGCAGCGCCACATTTGATGACTCTGCCTGCAGTTCTTCCCTGACGGGCTTTAATAGGTGTATTCATGCCACTGCCGGCTCAAAAAAAGAACTCCTCAACCTCTACTATGATAAGAACTATAGCATCGTCATCTTCAGCAACCAGCCGGTGTCTGGCCTCACTCCAGGAGTCATTGACAAGATATGCTCTTCATTGCCCGGTTGGTTGAAGTGGCTTTGCCCTACTCCTTCCTCGCTTGCAGATGATCTCAAGCGCAGCGACTTTGACAGGGCTTTCGCTGCAAAGCAGGGCAGCAAGCAGACGCTTGGCCTTGGAAAGAACAAATGTGACGGCATAAGAAAGTCGTGGATATACTCTTTCAACTACACCGGGTTCGGTGTCAATGGCTTGGACAGAATCATAGAGGGCTTTGGCAAGGAGGCTGTTGTGAAAAAGCTAGGGAATGGCATTTCTGTAGTCATCACCAATCCAACCTCTGCTAGCGCCTGGAATGATTTGAGTGTTCTCAGGAGCCTGATTGTGTGATGAACTCACGATCCTCTGGCCGGTCATCGGTCAATCAGATTCACAAGGGGTATTTTCATGAGAAAACCAGTCTATGCAGGTTCATTCTATCCTAAGTCTTCTCATCAGTTGAGCAAGATGATAGAGGATTGTTTCAATTCAAAGCTAGGCCCTGGCGCTTTGCCTTCTGTGCTTAAGAAAGGCAGCCCTTCCAAGCCTCCTTTGAAGGCCATAATATCTCCTCATGCAGGATATGTCTACAGCGGCATGGCTGCGGCCTGGGGTTATCTTGCCATTTCCCAATGTTCGCTTCCCGATGTGTTCATACTGCTAGGCCCGAATCACAACTCAGGGAGATCAGGTGTTTCTGTCGATACTTTTGAGACTCCTCTCGGGCTGATGAGAGTCGATCATGAATTTATGAAGCTGCTGGTGAAGAAAGGCACAATCAGCATCGATGAGGAAATCCATGCAGAAGAGCACAGCCTGGAGGTCCAGCTTCCATTCCTGCAGTTCGCTCTCGGAAACAGGGCTGATCAGGCGAAGATTGTCCCGATACTTATCTCCCATGATGTCGATCCTGCAAAATTGGCGGATGATTTGAAAGCAGCCATCAAGGAATCTAAGAAGTCAGTCACTTTCATAGTCAGCTCTGATTTCACCCACCAAGGGCCGAGCTATGGCTTCATCCCTTTCAAAAAAGATATCAAGGAAAATATTTCGAAGATGGATGGCGAGCTCATCAAGTTCATCAGGAAGGGTGATTTTGAGGATTTTGAGGTCTCTCTTCATGAGACCCATGCCACTGTCTGCGGTGCGTTGCCGATCTCGGTCCTTCTGAGGACAATCTCTTTTGATAAGGCTCTATTAGAGCAGTATTATACTTCCGGCGACGTCGTCGGCGATTACACGAACAGCGTCAGCTATGCAAGCATTGTTTTCAGGTGAATTAGATGAACCGCACAATTTCAAGGTCAATGGCATCAACTTTTTGTTCAAGACGGGCGCAGATAACCGCGATAGTGATCTTTTGCATAGTCCTCTTGATAATCTTCGGCTTTCTTCTGGCATTGAAGAAGTCATTTGGAAAAGAAAAGCCTGATACCACTTCTGCGATGGTCCAGAAGCTTGTGAGAGAGCTTGGCTCTGGCGTTGTGAAGGATCACGTCACCAGCTGCCTCTTCAAGGTGGCTTCTGAAGGCATCGAGAGGATCGGCAATGATGGCGGCCTGATATACGATTTTGATGGCGGCACGATTCCTTTCCGGAACCGCAATCCTGGCTCTGATTATCTTAACTTCACTGCCCGAGACAGCAAAGATTATCATGTGAATTATGGGCTGCGGGAGAATTCTTTCTGCCCAAAGATAAGCAGAACAATCCCAGATTATCCATATCCTGCGAAGGGCCTTGCTGACCTTAATGCAGTCTATAACCAAGAGGAGCTCTGCATCTATCATCACTTCTCCTCAGAGTATGACGGCTTCTTCGGCCAGGTGACTCTGCCCAAGCTCTGCTATGCTGCTCAGGAATCTGGCTGTGAAGGCTTTGCCAAGGGCGATGTTATCGGCTTCACGATCCAGAAGCAGCTTGAGGATTATCTTGCTGCGCGCCTGCCTCTCTGCGTCAACCTTTCTTTCTTTGAGGAGATGACATTGGCCGATATAAGTGTTGACGGCCTTCCGAGGCCGGAAGTAGTCATACATGATTCTGATGTCTTTGTGTCTGTCAAATATCCTCTTAAGATCACTTTTGAGAATCAGGAGCCTGTGAGTGAATTAATCGATTATCAGACTTCGCTCAATGTGCGGCTCGGCGCATTGTATAACTTTCTCTATGATGTCTTCTCAAAGGATTCAAAGGATGTGCGATACAGCATTGACCGTGATTTCATAAGCTCCGCCTATATGAGGCCTGGCTTTGAGTTGCACAGGACTATCGATGCATGTCCTGATTGTGCTCTGAAGTACGCCCATGATTCTGTGGTCGAAGTTGTGGACACGAGATCAATTCTTAACGGCAAGCCTCTGCTGCTGAGGGCTGCTGTGCAGAACCGACGTCCTGCCCTAGATCTTATACTCAATGCTTCGGCTGATAGTTCGGTTTTTGAAATCAAGATTCCGATCATCGCATATGATCCTGATGATTCTCCGCTCAGATATGCTTTCTTCAGCCTATCCAGCCCTCCCGGTGGTTGGCAGGAACATCTTCCTGAAGTGCAGGATGATCTTAACGCTGAAGGGCATATCCTTACTTTCAGATTGGCTGGTTCTGATTGGGGGGTTCATCTTGTCGGAATCCTAGTGATTGACAGCAGCGGACTGTTCGATTATCAAGTTTTTACAATAAACATATCCAATCCATTGGCAGAGTCTAAAAGAGGGATTTCCTCCCTGGTGTCATGCGTGACTGCCTGTAGCGCTTATTTCTCTTGCGGAACCGATCAAGACTGCATAGATAATGAGTGCCTTTTGGGCTGGTGCTGGGTCGCTTCCCAGCAGTGTATGAGCGAATGCGGCGGTGATTTCAAGCCTTCTGTCATTGAATGCAATGATTGTGCAGAATCCATCATCACTGCCAGCGATCCAGAACCGTCTGCTGTTTGCTCCGCATTCACCTCTGCTGCGAATTGCAGGCTGCCTGACTGCGTATGGGCCAAGCCGTTGGCAGCTTCTGCAGGGGCGCAGGAGCAGTGCTGGGAGCTGTCCATGTCAGTTGACTTCCCTGCAGGTTCAGAAGATTGGATCATGCTTCCTTGATGTTGCTTTTTGTTGCTGGTTTTTCCCTCAGATGGTTTAGATGATGTTATTGTTTTAAAACAATAACTTTATATACTTTTAATTCAAATTTATGACTAAAAGAGGGTGGTTCGGAATGGTTGATGGAAAGGCATTGTTATTCTCGGTGTTAGTCATTATCTTTTCTCTGTCTGCAGTGTCCCTTGTCGAGGCAGCATGCTGTGTGAGAGAATCCACCGGCTGTTCTATTGTCAGCACAGAAGCAGATTGCGGAGCGCCAAGGATACTTTTCAGTTCCGGATTATGCAATGCATTGTCTGAATGCAATATCGGCTGCTGCTGTGAGTTCGGGACTTCTAGCGGTATCGGGAAGCTTCGTGTGCTCTGCGGCGGAGCAACACAGACATTCAAGGAAACTGCTAATCTGAATGTCGGTGACACCTGCTCCTGTGACCAGCAATATTCAATCTCAGGCTTTGTCTCCCGCGCAGGCAGCGGAGTGCCTGGCGCAACTGTCAGTGTCGGCAGCATCTCCACCACCAGCGCCAGTGACGGGGCTTTCACATTGAGCAATGTGCCTGTCGGAGCTGTCGTAGTCAATGCTCAGAAGGGAGGGTCTTGCTTCGGCAGCGTCTCATTCAATCTTGCTTCTGCTGTGAATGCAGTCATCGTCGATATGTATTGTTCTGATTGCATCTATGGGAGCTGCAACTTCACCATCAACGCCTATTGCAATGAAAGCGGAAAATGGGTTCCCTATGATATATCGATTCCTTCTCAGAATCAGACATATTGCAGCTATGCCTGCGCCAAGCAGGATGCTGATTGCGGCGGAGTCTCTGGCTGCATGGGTGGGGATTACTCCTGCCCTCTGAGCTGCTCTGGTGTTTCTGGAAGCACTAATTATGATCCTGATTGTGTATGCGATGGCACCACCCCTAACGGTGTCTGCCCTGCTTCCTGCGCCTACGGCGTTGATGCCGATTGCAAGATATACTCTCCTGTCTGCAATGACAATGAAGGGATGGTGACTTATCCCTATGAGAGCTGCGAGAAAAATCCTGCTCCAGGTCAGATGAGTCTCTGCTCAGGAGATTCCTGCGTTGATTGCAACTGTGTTGGCCTTGGCGGCTGCGGCAACAATGTATTCGAGCCAGAGACTGGAGAAGACTGTGAGATAGGCATGAAATGCCCTGACGGAAGTTCCTGCTCTAACTGCAAATGCGGAGGTCCTGCTTGCACTGGGGTGTTTGCCAATCCGACAATCTCACTCGGATTCGATGCTACGAATAGGCAGGTGAGTGTCAACTGGGCTTTGGTTGACGCCTGCAAATCAAAAGCAGGCAGCTATGTTGTCTATGAATGCGAGAAGGCAACTACAAAAGATTGCGCGGATTATGACGCAGGTTTCAAGCCGACACCCATCCTCCCGCCTCTTACCAACAAGACATTCCTTATCAATCAGAATTCTGAATATTGCTATTATGTCTGGGTCAGCTATGGCGACCTCACAACAGGCAGGTCAGAGATCAAGTGCCAAAACACAGGAAGCTTTCAATGCATGGAACAGGAGAGCGATGCTGAGTTCTGCGCGGGAAATGCCAGGAGCAAGTGCGATGCTGAAAAGAACATCGAGGTTGTAGAGGATTGTGGAAAATCAAAGTTCTGCATGGGGCCTGACCGTGAAGGAGTGACCTCCTGCAACAGCCAAGGTGTCTGCGACCAATGTAACGGCCTTTTCGGGATGTTCGCCAGCCTTGATCTTGTTGTGAAGGCGGATGGGAAGAATTACTTCTGCCTGCCTGGTGCTGGCAGGAATGTGATATCCGGCTGCTATCTTGACAGGACAAAGACATTGTTCAGCGCATTCGATTATTGCGGAGAGATAACCGGCTGCTATGATTTCAAGTCAAAAGATGCATGCACCAACCCCAATGATCCTTGCAAGAAGAACCTTGGCTGCCAGTGGAGCTGGCTTGATGATAATAATCATTACCTCGGCGGCGCCTGCAGCCCCTCCAATCCTAAGCTCCAGAACTGTGAATACTGTGATAATCCCAGCTACAACTGGCTGACTCCTCTTTGCACTTCTTCTGTCTGCAAGCTCTTCGGCTCATGCTTTTATCTTGGGGATACGGGCATCACTGGCGCGACCTCTTCATGCACAAGCACAGTGACCGCCACCTGCTTCGACTATAGTACTTCAGCTGATTGCATCGGCGGTTCTTCTGTATCAGTGGATGTCATCTATAGCAACAATACAAAGGTGGGCGGCACCCATGCGGCCATCAAGAGCGATGACAAGCTGCATCTCGGCAAATGTGCCTGGAACAATCTGAACAAAGTCTGTTATAGGAACGCAGATAACATCCCTGTGAATTTCGACACGAAAGAAGGGTTTGATTGCAAGGAAGGTGATTTCCTCTGCGAGTCAGATTTCTTGAACCCGAACACGACAATACTTCCTGCCAACTGGGGGGTATACCCTGCGAAACCAGTCATTAAGTATGTCGTGAATGACAACAGCTATCCTTCGAACAAGATAGAGACCTATTTCTGCCTCTCACGAACATCCTGCTATCCGAATGAGCTTGGAGTCGCAGGTGAATACGCGCCTCCTGCCAGGCTTAGCGGCTCTGGGAAGTACAAATTGTTCCTATACTCCCAGGATCCTGCCAAGAACCTTGAGCTGGTGAAGAGCATACAAATAGTGGTGGACGCGGACCCTCCATTCATAGACTTGACAAGCCCAGGCAACGTATCTGAGTTTCCCACAAACCAGGCCAATGTCACGGTGATAGGCAAGACCTCTCCTGATTCGAAATATGTCTGCGCAAGGAACCTGAAGACCAACGCTTCCAGCTGCATCAATAATTGCGCCCTTGTCAAGGGCCTTTCAAAGATTGGCTGCTTCTCTGACAGCACAGGCATATTCAACCTGACCATCAAGACAGGCGGGACCAATCTGACTAATGTTTTGTTTTATGCAGAGGACTTCGCAGGCAACACCTATCAGAATACGCTGCTAGGGATACTATTGGACATAGAGCCGCCTACTGAGCCATCAATAGCAATCTATTGATTGATTGGTGTAAATGTGCTAGTTTGATGGGCAGTCCTGTTTACATATTGATAGAAAAAGAGGTTTTTCATGGTACAGATGCCAGCCAAGAGTTTTAGGAATATTCTTATAGCCATGGCTTTCCTGCTGGTGCTCAGCCTGGCGCTCTCGGCTGATGCTGGAGCATTGTTGAGTGTCTCTTACTCAAACTCGAGTTCCAGCTCTTCCTCTCGCTCTTCCCAGACCCAAGCGACCTCAGTCCCTTCTGTGACGGTCAATAAGAATCAGGTAGTGATCAACACGACCTACAAAGAGAGCGTTTTCTTGGTCTATGGTTACCCCAAGGTATTCAAGGGCATTGACAACCAATCTCCTAATCTTGAGGTGAAGCCAGGCCTCACCACATCGCCTTCTTCCCCATCTGGCTTCATAAGCTCAAAAGGAGGCGCCAATAGCTTTGTCTCGCGAGGCACTTTTGATTCAGGGAATTACACTTACATCATAATGGTCCAGGATTTTGCTGGCAACCAGAGGACTGATTCCCGCAAGTTCAGCATCACAGTATCCCTGCCAGGCTGCGGCGATGGGATATTGAACACTCCTTTCAATGCTTCCGCTCCTGTCAACATCACGCTCAACACTTCGTTCCGTGAGGAATGCGACGACGGAAACACCAGGAGCGGCGACGGCTGCAGCTCTCTCTGTAAGATAGAGATATGCGGCAACAGCAGGATTGACAGCGGGGATGAATGTGATGGCTCTGACATGAATGGCCAAGCCTGCACCACGCTTGATAGCTTTGCAGGAGGCAACCTCTCCTGCACTGAGGAATGCTTCTTCGATACAAGCAAATGTTATCATCCCATTAAGAAATGTGGCAACGGCCTGATAGACCCTGGAGAAGAATGTGATGGAAAGAATTGGGGTCCTATCAAGGATTGCCTTTTCTTCGAGGAGTTCACAGGGGGTAGGCTCACCTGCAATGAGGATTGCCTTTTCAACACCAGCGCCTGCATAGGGACCTCTGGTGGCTACTGCGGCGACGGCACAGTGACTGTCGGAGAGCAATGCGATCAGCGGGTCAAGAAGAAGTGCCTTGATTTCGATGGCTTCACAGCAGGGAACCTGACCTGCACCGGCGCCTGCGTCTATGATACCAAGAACTGTTCAAAACCAGGGCCGGCCTGCGGCGATGCTGAGATCAATATCAATGAGTCATGCGATGGCTCCTCTTGGGGCAACATAACTGATTGCCTAAGCTTCTCAGCTTTCAACGGCGGGACGCTTGGATGCAAAGACTGTCATTTCGATACTTCCAGCTGCATAGTGGCTTCAACAATCAATTGCGCTGAAGATGGGAAGAAGTGCTCTGGCAGCGCTGATTGCTGCACTGGATTCTGCAACAGTTCGATGTGCACAGCACCAAGCTGTACAGATTCAGTGACCAATGGCCTGGAGTCTGATGTTGATTGCGGAGGCGACTGCCCTAACAAATGTCTTGATGGCTCCCGCTGCAAGAGCAACATAGATTGCTCCAGCAACTACTGTGATGAGAATGGGCTGTGCGTGGTCCCTAACTGTGATGATGGCAAGGAGAATGGTTTTGAGTCTGATGTTGATTGCGGCGGAGGCGTATGCCTCAAGTGCACAATAGGGATGAAATGCTTTTCTCCCAATGATTGTGAATCTGCGTTCTGTGACATAGGAAAGTGTGCCTGTGACAAGAGCGTGGACACCGATGTCGATGGCATGGATGATTGCTGGGAGGATAGGTATGGCCTGGATAAGAACGATCCTAGCGATGCGCGGAAAGATGCTGATGATGATGGCTATACCAATCTCGATGAGTATATAGGGAGTTCTGATCCCACCGACCCTGATGATCCTGGAAGAAAGCCAACAAACCTTCTTCCCATAATCCTACTTACGCTTGGCCTTCTAACCATGGGAGGAAGCACAGGTTTCCTTGTTTATTCCAGAAAGGTTCTCTTGCCTAAGAAGAGGGCTGCGATGGCACCTAAGCCAGCAATCGGCCAAGGCGGGGTTGGAGCTGGTATCCAGACTAGGCTTCCAACTCTCAGCGGGTTACATCGGTTGCAGGGTGCGAAGCCGCCATCTCCTGGTCAGCTCACTGGAAGAATCGCGTCCGGAGCACAATTACCCGGGAGGACTCCTGTCAATTCCGCAGGATTTTCTCGGCCAATCCAAAGAGGACTCAATCAGGCCAAGACAGCTGTTGACCCGAATGAAGGCTTTATCCCTCTTTCAGAGCTGGGTAAGAAGCCGGATGCTGCAGGACCAAAGCAAGGTCCTGCTCAGGCCAGTCAGGCTCCTGCGCAGAAGAGCACAGCATTCAACCGCCTAAGCTCATTGATACAAGGCAAACAGAATCAAACCCCAAAGGATCTGCCGGTGAAGCAACCATCTCAGCCAGCTCAGGCTGTTGATTCTCAGAAGGAGAAGAAGAGCGCTTTCGAGGCATTGCAAGCCCTCTCTGCCAAGAATAAGGACAAGGGCAAAATTAAGAAATGATAAATCAGGATCGATTAGATAAATCAACGAGATCTGAGGTCTGATTTTATGAGTATCAAAATATCCAAAATAGCCGCAGGGAAGGCTCAGATGAGCCAAGCGTTCACCTATATCGCCATAGTGCTCTTGATAGGCCTTATCGCCGTCCTCGGCTTCAAAGGCATCTCCAGCATCATGAAGAGCAGCTGCGAGCAGGACAAGATCGTCTTTGTCAAGAACATGATGCAGTTCGTGGAGGATTATTCTGACAGGGGCTCTGTCTATGAAGAGACTGTCAAGGCTCCTTGTGATGCCCGAGAGCTCTGCTTTGTCAACGCATCCTTGCTCGGGTATGCCATCGGTTGGGGCGGAGAGGATATGGGTGATGATGTCATGTACAGCGGAGTCAAGAGCAACAAGTCTAATATCTTTGTCAAAGGAGAGTTCACTGAGGTTATCGGCCGCTCGGCAAAGGTCAATGTTGACGGCGGAATCTTTTGTATGAAATCAAGGGATGGATATTTCAAGCTGATCTTCACAGGCACAGGAAAGACCACCCGGATAGAGTCGGGCTTGAGCCCTTAGGAGGATAAGATGAGGATCATGCCATCAGGGTTCTTTCTGGGCAAGAAAGATCTTGGCAGGAAGGGTTTTGAGCTGCAATTCAATTGGCTTTTTGTACTGATAGCAGGAGCTATCTTCATAGCTTTCTTTATCTCTCTCATGCGAAACCATTCCAGCGATGTTGAGCAGGCCTCTACGCTGAACGCAAAGCAGGAGCTTGATTCACTGTTCCGTGTGAACCGCGCCAGCGTCAACACCCAAAAAGTCCTCTCCTTCAGCAAAAGGCTGGATTTTTCCACCAGCAACATCTCAGGATATTTTGTGGATGGTTCAGATGTCTGGAACCGCTATGATTATAGTGTCATCTTCGCCCCGAAGTTCCTTGATGGCGACGAGCTCATGATCAAGACATCGAGCTTCAAAGCGCCGTTCAATGTGATGCCCTTCATATTCCTCGCCAATAACGACTTGGAGTTTGTTTTTGTCGGCTCTGATGCTGTGCTGAGCGCCGTGTCATTAGCTATGCCAGAAAACATCACCAAGAAGTCTCTCGCTGGCAAATCTGAGATGGCCTCTTTTAAGAACAACAACTATGACCATACTGTTTTTGTCTTTACAACTGATTCGTTCGGCGGTTCGATGCCTCTCCTGGCAAATTTTCAATCTCCTGCTGACAAGGAAAGGGTGTATGCGGTGGTGATTGACGCGGCCGGCGGGTTTGCCGATGCCTATGGCCAGGTGTCGTTTTATAATTACAGCAAAGGTTCGCTCAAGCTCGAGGGCCAGTCAGGATTCATAGGGATTGAGCTCCTGCTGGGCGCAGTCATCAGCCATAACCAGCGCATATACAATCGCGAATTCCGGAAGGCCATGAATAGGCTTGGTCTGCTTGCCGATCTCCAGGTGAGACGGGTCGCAGAATACTCTCAGAGTACTCAAGAATCATGCAAAGCCTATTATGATAGCATGAGTGAATCTCTTTCGTATATCAAGATGCTCTCTGCCTCCGGCCGGCTGATGGATGATGATATACTCAACATGTTCAATCAGATAATAAATATCAAGCAGCTCAACACAGCGCTGTTGCAGAAGACAGACTGTCCGCTGCTCTATTGATGATCGGTGATCGTGATATGAAAAAAAAGACAGACAGGAAAGCGCAGCTGCAGATGGGAGAGACTGTATTTGTAGTGTTCATAATCATAATAATCATCTTGCTCGGGCTCGTCTTCTATTCCAAGGTCAGGGAAGGCCAGATCAAGGATATGCAGAGAGCCCAGAGGGTATCTAATTTCATCTCATTAGCCCATACCCTGAGCAGCTGGCCTGAGCTGGAATGCTCCATCAAGGAGACGCGCGATTTCGACTGCATCGACCGGGTCAAGCTGGGCATCCTTGGAGATTTCATAAACCAGAGCAAAGAGGACAACCCTTACGCATTCAACTATTACAATGATCTCCTGAGAAAATCAGATATCGTGGTGCGCGAGATCTATCCTTCGCAGCAATCCTGGACATTATATCTGAATCCGGGCAACAGGAAGACCCGCGACGCAATATCACTCCCGGTGAACATCTACGATCCAATATCTAAGAAGTATGCCTTTGGCGTGCTGGAGTTGGCTGTCTATGAATGAGACTTTAGGAACCGATGAGCCGGCCAGAGATGTCATGAGAGCGAGAGCAAGAGCAGGAAGCTTTTCACGCAGGGCTCAGCTGGAGATGATAGGTATAATTGTCATAGTGATCATAGTGATGACTGTATTGATGATATATCTGGTCTATAAGATCAATAATCCTGTGAAGGATGTGCGCACAGTCTATATCAACGGAGAGATAGCCACCAATCTCCTGATAACATTTACCAAGACCAACATCGCAGAGTGCCACGATATCGCCCTCTCAGAATTGATAACCGACTGCGCCAAGGAATATCATTCAATCACCTGCTTCGGCAGGAGCAGCTGTGAGATGGTGAATACATCATTGCATGGGCTGGTGAACGTGACCCTTGTCGAATGGAACGCCAGGTTCAGGCTAGCTGTCGGAGGGACAGATATTGAGATCATGAACGATTTCTGCGGCGTTAAGGCAAAGAAGATCAGAGGATTCACTGTGCTGCCGCTGAATCCAGGCCAGAGCGAGATAACCCTAGATATCTGCAACTGAGCGACCGATGTTTTCTGTTTTCAAATGCCTGCTTTTGAGACGTCTGCTTTTGTTTTGGCAAGATTTATATACTATGTTTGCATTGGTGTTGATGTGGTTTTGCATGGCAAAAGATCCAGTCCTACGCATTCAGCATATCACCAAGAGATTTGGTAAGAAGCGGATCTTGAAAGACATCTCCTTTGAAGTATACGAGGGCGAGATACTCGGGATTATAGGCTCGAGCGGCAGTGGCAAGACCACCCTGCTCAGGACAATGACAGGCTTCTTTGGCCCGGATGAAGGCGATGTGCTTTTCAGGTCTGATAATTTCATGAAAAAAATCAGCAGGAACCCAGCCTATGCATCCATCTACGGCAAGCACAAGGTGGCGAAGAATCTCTTTGGTTTCGCGAGCCAGACTCCTTCATTCTATGAGAAGCTGACTGTGCGCGAGAACCTGATGTACTTCGGCTCGCTATATAATCTCACATCGAAGGCACTGAGGTCAAACATAGAGATACTTCTGGCGCTCTTTGACCTAAAGCATGCAGAGCACACATTGGGTGAGAAGCTTTCCGGCGGCATGGAGCGAAGGCTTGACATGGCCTGCGCACTGATACACGATCCTGAGATATTGGTGCTTGATGAGCCGACCTCTGACCTTGACCCGGTTCTCAGGGAGCACATATGGAGCCTGGTGCAGAAGATAAACAAGAGAGGCACCACCGTGATACTCGCCAGCCATCATCTCAATGAGGTTGAGAACTTCTGCTCAAGGATTGCGATAATAAAGGATGGGAGCCTGATAGAGCTGGAGACGCCTGCCAGGCTGAAAGCCAAGCACTCATCATCGCAGAAGATCGTCATCGAGACATATCCTGGGAATTATTCCAACATAGTCAAGTCATTCAAGAAGCCGGGAGCAAAGGCTTTTGATGCCCAGATCAAAGGGTCTGAGCTTGTGCTCTTTTCTGACCAGTCGAAGATAGTGCTGCATGAGCTGCTGCATACCCTCGACACCCTTGGCGAGGAGCTGATAGACATAAGGATATCCAGGCCTGGGCTTGATGAGCTTTTCCTGAAGATCACTGAGAAAGGCAAGAAGAACGACAGAGGAGAAAATTAAAAGCCAGGATATCTGGGAGCGTACAGCATGAGATTTTTGAGCATAGTAAAGAAGAACTTTAAGCTTCTGATCAGGTCCAAGTCATCTGCTTTCATAGTATTCATAGGGCCGCTCCTGATCATCGCCCTTGTCGGTCTCATCTTCAGCGGCAAGACATCCTATGACCTGAACATAGGTTACTTTGCTCCTGCCAGCACCAACATGACAGTTTCATTCATCTCTGCGCTTGAGGGCAATCATTACCTTGTGCGCAGCTTTGCCAGCGAGGAAGCCTGCAGCGACAGGATAAAGCAGGGGATAATACATACCTGCATAATTTTCCCTGTTGATTTTGAGATGAATTCAACCAGGTCGAATGAGCTGATATTCTTGGTAGATTACTCCAGGATAAATCTTGTTTACAAGGTCATCGATGCAGTCTCAGGTGTGCTTGAGCTGGAGTCAAAGGAGATAAGCTATTCCCTGACAAAGCTCATGCTATCAAAGATTAACAGCACGGTCGCTGAGCTGAGCAATGATATCGCTGCGCTTGATAAGACGATATCTGAGCTGAACTCTCTGGCGCAGGACATAGCCAGCTCAAGGACAGCCTCCGGCTCCATGAAGTTCAATGTGGAGGCCATAAGCCTGGAAGGGCTGCGGAGCCATGTGGCTGTGCTGAATCAGACCATAAACTCCACCATCGAGAAGAGCCTGCTGGTGGTTGACCAGGGAAATGATTTCATCAGCATGATCCGCACATCTGACTATCTCAATGATTCAGAGGTCCTGGAGCTGCAGGGCGATTTCGATGAGCTGGCGAGCGACATGGCAGAACTGCAGAACATCACCCTTAAACGCCTAGAGGCTTTGCTGTCTGACATAACAGGCATCGAGGCATCTTTCTCCACAGTGCAGGCTGAGCTAGACGCCAGCAGCAAGCTCAACCAAGAGGTCCAGTCAAGGCTTGATTCAGCTGCCAAGTCAATCTCTGCCCTTCAGGCATCTGCCTCTGTCCTGAAGAGGAGCCTCGAGAGCACAAGGAAGAACCTCGAGAGTGTGAGCCTCGGCCGCGCCGAGAGCATAGTGAGCCCTGTCAACACAAAGATAGAGCCAGTGTCCTCCGACAGCTCCAACATGACCTTCACATTTCCATTCCTTCTGGTGATGATAATAATGTTCGTGGCACTCCTGCTCTCGAGCACATTGGTGATATTCGAGAAGAACACCAAGGCCTATTTCAGGAACTTCATGACCCCGACAAGGCCCTGGCTTTTCATAATATCATCATTCGTGACTGTCGCCATCATAATAATATTGCAGACCTTGGTTATATTGAGCATCTCGCAGCAGATATTTGGCCTTTCGCTCTTCGCCAACATATGGCCCACCTTGACGATATTGTTTGCCGCGGCAGCATTCTTCATAGTGGTCGGGATGCTGATCGGCTATTCATTCTCTACGCAGGAAGGCGCAGTCATGTTATCAGTGGTGCTTGGTTCGCTGTTCCTTTTCGTCTCAAACCTGGTGGTGCCGCTGGAGAGCATAGCGCCTGCCTTCGCCAACATAATAAGATATAACCCTTATATACTATTCTCCGAGATGCTCAGGAAATCATTGCTATTCAAGACAGGCCTGGCAGAATCCATGGCTATATTGCTGGCTCTCGGTGCTGTCGCTCTCCTGATGCTGGTGATAATCTTAGTCGGCCAAGGTTTGGCAAAAAGAAGGAAGCCAAGGGTTGCCGTCGCCGCTGCTGCGAAGCCAGGATCATCATCTGATGCTCAATCAGCCAAAGGATATTTGCCTGACGGAGAGAGTATCGGCACTGGTGTCCTGTTTGAGATTGGCGATAAGAAAGCGGCCACGAAAGAAGAACTGCTAAAGATAATAGTCGATGCGACCAGGTCTGAATTCGAGAGCTGCGTCAATGCCCATGAGAATAAGATGGCCGATTGGCTTGAGAGCACAGGTGAGCGAAGGCTTGCTGCCAAAGTCAGGAAGGCTGGTGACGATAGGAAAGAGGTTATTAGGGTATTGGCAGAGAATATCGGCAGCACACGCAAGGCAGCCGAGGACGAGCAGTAAACATGGCAGAGTCTTCTTTTTTCAGCCTTTCCTATGCACTATTGTTTGACAAACTTTTTAAATAGATTCTGTTTTTAGCTTAAAAAAAGGGTTTAATATACTATAGCCGTTTTAAGGGGGTGTATTCTTGAAAACATCGAAGAAACTTAGGGCGAAAGCAGCGCATCCTGCCACACAAAAGAAAGTGATACATAAAGTAGAATCTGCTGATGCAACAATGCAGAAAGAGATTGGGAGGTCAATGCCAGGCAAGCATTATCCGCTGATATCAGGGGTAATAATTGTTGTCCTGGTCGCATTGATAGCTTTTCTGCTTCTGCGCAACAACACTGCTCCGGACGGAGGAGCTGGTTTCAAGGGCGACAAGGTCAAGGTCGAGTTCTATGTCATGAGCCAATGCCCCTATGGAGTGCAGGTCGAGACAGGGATAGCGCCTGTGCTTGAGCAGATGGGTGACGGGATTGACTTCCAGCTCAACTTCATAGCGAAGGAGACTGCGCCAGGCGTCTTCCAGAGCCTTCACGGCGACAAGGAAGTGAAAGGGAACATTGTCCAGCTATGCGCAAAGAGCTACTACCCTGACAAGTACTTCAATTTCATAACATGCCAGAACAAGGATGTCGCAAATGTCGACACCAACTGGTTGACCTGCGCACAGGAGAACGGCATGGATTCGGATAAGCTCAAGAAATGCCTAGAGACTGACGAAGGAGTCGGCCTGATGAGGACTTCACTCCAGAGGACCATGGCAAGAGGAGCCACTGGAAGCCCGACAATCTATGTCAACGATGTCCAATATCAGGGCCAGAGGGATTCATTGTCATTCCAGCGTGCAATCTGCAAATACTCAAAGCACCCTGCCTGCGCCGATATACCGAAGTGCGCTGCAGACGAGGATTGCACAGAACAGGCCGGCAAGGAAGGCTTTTGCACCAATCCGGGAAAGCAGGATTCCAAATGCGAATACAAGGACCCTGTTATCGTAAACTACCTGATCTTGAATGACAAGACATGCACTTCCTGCGACACAACAAACATAGTCCAGACATCGCAGCAGCTGTTCCTCGGCGGAAAGCCTAGGCTCGTCGACATCAACAGCGACGAGGGAAAGGCTCTTGTCAAGCAGTACAATGTCGAGATTGTGCCCGCCTATATATTCGATGCCAGCGTGACCCAGACCAAGAGCTGGGCTACTACACCTGACTTGAAAGGCGTATTCGACCAGTTGTCAGACGGAAAATACAAGCTCAAGGATGAGGTCACAGGAGCTGCTTACTTTGTCAGCGAAGATGCGAGAAAAGCGTATTATGCTGCCATCGGAGTGACCAAGGGAGACAACAAGCCTCAGATAGATTTCTTTGTGATGAGCTACTGCCCTTACGGCAATCAGGCAGAGGAAGGCATTGAGCCTGCCTATCAGCTGCTCAAGGACAAGGCATTGTTCAAGCCCCACTACGTCATCTATGAGAATTATCAGGGCGGCGGAGACAACTACTGCATCGACTCTGGAAAGCTCTGCTCGATGCACGGAGTACAGGAGCTGAACCAGAACGTAAGGGAGGCCTGTGTAGAGAAATACATGGGCGTCGGAAAATGGTTTGAGTTCGCATTGGCCATGAACAAGAAATGCACTGCGCAGAACGCAGACAGCTGCTGGGAAGCAGTGGCGAAGGAATTGAAGCTTGATACCGCAAAGATCAAAGACTGCCAGACAAAAGAGGCGGTGGCATTGATGACTGCTGAGAAAGCCCTTGGCGACAAGCTCAAGGTGTCAGGAAGCCCGACGATATTCATCGACGGAAACGCCTTCAACGGCGGAAGGACTCCTGAAGCCTACAAGACAGGAATCTGCGCAGCCTTTGAGAAAGCTCCGACTGAGTGCTCGACAAAGCTCGCCGGCGACAGCGCAACCACAGCCGCTCCGGCAGCGGCCGCCGCAGGATGCGGAGTATAAGAGCCTAAATTCTTTAAATTAAATTCTTTTATTTTTCTATTATTTCATTTTTCTCATCCATGTTTTCTGATCCAACTGAAGATTTGAGATAGGTCAAATAAGAGATGAAGCAAAAAGATGAAATTAATTAGAGGCAATATTCATGCGGCGTAGAGATACAGCCTGCTGAAGATGTCAGAACTCGCATGATGATTTTTATTGCGAGCGTAGCGAGCTTTGGGGTTTAATACCCCGTCCTTTAGGACGAGTAATTCTTTTTCTATAGAAAGATTTATGCGGCGGCTTCGCCGCAGATTGTTCTGCGGGCGAAGCTGCGCAAAATATTGTTCTGAT
>JAZDMG010000004.1:0-10567 GCA_043801165.1 archaeon | reverse complement strand
TGACTAAGAAGTATAGTGCTGCGGCCGCTGCTCCTCCGATGAGCACCGCCGGCAGCCAAGGGAATTTGCGTTTGTGCTTGTCTTGGCCTGCGGCTCTTTCTTTCTCAACAAATGTCCTTGGAGCACTCTGGTCGACGACATAGTTGAGGCCTGCGTTCGGGCTGCTTAGCATTGCCATTAGGCTCTGCGGCACCATCTTTATCATGCTGTCTTCGATGCCTCTTGGCTTGGGCATATTTGCCAGTGGGTCGCTTGATGTTGGGGCATAGTCTTTTATGACGTTCCCATTGCCATCAACGCGGAGGGTTTTTTCAATGGGATTGTTGTTGATTGTCTGGGCGTTTAGCCTTGGCGAGAATTGGTTGAGAGCTCCTATGCCTATGGCTGTTATCACTCCAATAGCTGCTATCTGCTTCACATAGTCCCAGGCCGTAGGGGCGTTAGGAACCATTTCAGAAGTCTTATTTTCAGGAAGAGATTCTTCGTCATTGATTGCGCAGAGCTTGAGCCTGAGGTCATCATCCATCAGGTATAGTGCTTCTCCCATTCCTGGGCCCACTCTCTGTATTCCTGGATGAGTGAGATCGATAGGGATCTCTCTTGCGGTTGTGTTTATAAGATCAACAAGCCCATTCTGGCTTCGCTCTGCGTTTTTGTTCAAGACAATCATGTTAATCACCTTTTTGCTTTGGTATTAATATTGCTTATTAAATCTAACCTTTTGTTCATTAGCTGATATTTAAATCTTTCGGTTTTTTGTCACTGCGGAGTGATTATTGAAAATGAAAAACTATTTAAATTAATGTTATTTATTCTTACCATATGGTCTTTTTAATTACCAAAACCAGTTTAGGAATCATCGGCCTATTCAGGTCAGAGTACAAGGCAAACTTCCATGTGCGGGAGATGGCCAAGCTGCTAAGCCTGAGCCATGTTGGCCTATTGCCGCATCTGAAACTGTTAGAAGAGGGTCATATCCTGAAATCAAGGATATCAGGCAGGAACCGGAGCTATTCCCTGGACTTTTCAAACAGCAGAGCCAAGGAATTCCTCGCGATGTCAGAAAAAGCCGCTCTGTTGAACTCATTAGAAAGCAACCTTTTCATCAGGAAGCTCTATGATGAGCTCTTTATGGCTCGCCTTGATTGCTGCTTTGCCTTGTTCGGCAGCTTTGCATCAGGCAATCAGACAGAGTCAAGCGATATTGACCTGCTGGCAATCGGAGCCATTCCGGATTCTGAGAAGAAATCGCTGAAAAGCTTTGGCAGGTTATATAAAAGAGATATACACCTGACAACTCTATCTCTTGAGGAATTCAGGACAGCATTACAAAAGAATAATGCGCTCATAAATGAGGTTGTGAAGAGCCATGTGCTCCTTCATAACTCAGAAGCTTTCCTCAACGAGCTCTGGAGAGAGCATGTTAAGGGAAACTAGGTTTGATTGGTGCAAGAAGCAGAGTAAGGGATTGCGCCTGGCTGAGCCGAACGAAAACCTTACTGCGGTCTATCTGAGAAAGTCACGCAGCGCATTAAACATGCTCGACTCTGCC
This sequence comes from archaeon, assembly GCA_043801165.1. Taxonomy (GTDB): domain Archaea; phylum Nanobdellota; class Nanobdellia; order Woesearchaeales; family SM23-78; genus SM23-78. The sequence continues at coordinate 9,015 of JAZDMG010000004.1, read as the reverse complement.
TTGGAAAAAGAAGAGCTTGAGTGGATTCTTGACACATCATATTACGCGAAATACTTCGCAGTCTATGCGCTTTTCATGAGGGCAGGCATAAAATCGCAGATCCATGATTGCACAATCGCCGCTCTGAAACGATTGTTCGTTGAAGAAAAGATAGTGCCTGAAGGCATACTTGATGAGCTCGAGAGATCAAAAGAGCTTAGAGTGAATGCCCTGTATTATGATAAAGAGCTGGGACAAGATGAAATACTCTCGAGAGCATCAAAATCAGCTGGCTTCTGCCTTGAAGTAGAAAGCATCATCCAGAGATTATCTGCTGATAAGATATCATTGGTAAGAATAAAATTCAGGAAGAACAGCCCTATTTCCCGCCTTTCTTCTCCTCGATGATCTTGTTGAGCTCGTTCCTTGTGACAAAGCTCATGGGCTGCCACATGTCGACGTAGCGCTCGATGACCCTGAACTCATTCTTATCCACCAGGTTGTGCATCTCCTCGTCTATGAGCCGCACCTTGTCCAGGATGTCTCTCAGCTCATGCTTGAGCTCAGTCATGTCATCTGAGAGGAGCTTGATGTCCTTGGTCGCGCCCCTGTCCAGGTCGATGATGCTCTGCTCAGAGAGCTGGCTCTTGTTCCTCATCAGGGCATAGCGCTCCTCCATTATCCTGAGGTTCGCCGCCGTCGTGTTCACATCCTTTGCCAACTTCTCGAAGAGCTCAGGAGAGACTGGCTGCTTCTTCTGATGGGCCTGGGGGCCTGGTGGTTTCTGGAACAGTTCTGGTCCTGCCATAAGACATGAACTTGTCCTTATACTATTTAATGTTTTTGGAATTCAAAAACACCATTGGCGTCTGAATGACACTTCTCTAGAAAGGTAACATATTTAAATTAGGTAATGCTCCTATCATATCAGGGGGTGTGGTTGATGAACGAATGGAATAAAAGGTTTTTTGCTCACAATAAATTCGACGGATTATCTTTTGATGATGTTCTTGTGAAACCTAATTATAGCGATCTCCTGCCTTTTCAAGCGGATATCACGACAAACCTTACTGATGATATAAAGTTGCTCATTCCGTATGTAAGCGCAGATATGGATAAGGTGACTGAATCACGCATGGCGATAGCGCTTGCCAAGCTTGGGGGGATGGGCTTTCTTTGGAAATCGCCAGACATATCTGTTCAGGAGGGATGGGTTAATGAAGTCAAGTATGCCGTCAATGGCCTGATCCCTAAGCCAATAACAATAAATCCTGACCAGACCCTCGCTGATGTGAAGGAGAAGATTGAGAAGTATAAACGCAGGTTTTCTACGCTGGTGGTTGTTAATGATAAAGAAGAAGTAGTCGGCCTTGTGACAAAGGACAACCTGCAGTTCGCCACCCTTGATAATAAGGTGAGTGAGTTCATGATAAAAAAACCAATCGCCGCTGATCATCCTATGACGATCAGTGAAGCCCATGATCTTATGAAGAACAAAAAGATAGGAAAGCTGATAGTCACTGATAAAAACGGAATTTTGGCAGGATTATATTGCTGGAAAGATGTGCAGAATATAGTTGAGGGAAAGACACCAACTTTCAACAGAGATCCTGAAGGAGGGCTCAGAGTCGGAGCAAACGTGGGTGTGATTGATTTTGCCAGTGGAAATCCGAATGATTCAGATGTCCTTGAGAGAGCTGAGAGGCTTCTCAGAAAGAGATGTGATGTTCTGCTTGTCGGCGTCGCCCATGGGCATTCATTGAATGTGATTGAGACCATCAAGGCCATTAAATCACACTTCAGCTCGTATAGGTTTGGCCTGGTCGCAGGCAATGTAGCGACCTATGAAGGAGCAAAAGCCTTGTTTGAGGCAGGAGCTGATGCTGTGAAGGTAGGCCTTGGCCCGGGATCGATATGCACAACAAGGGTTATAAGCGGTTGTGGTGTCCCCCAGATAACCGCTGTTTACGAGGCAGGCCGTGCTGGACGTGAGTATGGTAGGCCGATAATTGCTGATGGCGGAATAAAATATTCAGGAGATGTTGTCAAAGCATTGGTGGCGGGAGGCAATTCTGTCATGATAGGCAACCTCTTTGCTGCGACAGAAGAATCGCCCGGAGAGGTTATTCTTGACCAACAAACAGGTCAACGCATCAAAGAGTACAGGGGTATGGGATCCTTAGAAGCGATGAAGGATAACAACTCAGGACTACGTTACGGAGCGGCTAAGGGCAAGAAAGTGACCCCTGAAGGAGTTGCCGGCAAGGTTTTTGTAAGAGGATCATTAGATGATTACTTATCAGACACGCTTATTGGCGGCCTGAGGGCAGGGATGGGATATATCGGAGCAAGGACCATCTCTGAGATGCAGGAGCGGGGGAAATTCCTGCGCATCACCGACCAGGGTGTGAAGGAGAGCCATGTGCATGATATTATTATGACAAAACAACCAGAGCATTACGCTGCTGAGAAAAGGTGATGTTGCTATGGATGCTGCTGTTTTTGAAGCCATCAAGGGAACACAAAGGCTGGATATCTTAGACGCCAGGAGCAACCTGGAATTCATCGTCAGCTCATTCGACGGAGTAGTGAAGCCAATAATATATACGCATGATGTCATCATCATCGCAGGAGCATACTTTGGAGATGAAGGCAAGGGTAAATATACTGATGCTATCGCAAGGAGTCCAGACATAGCCCTGGTCGTCAGGGATCTCTCTGGCGAGAACGCAGGTCACACCGTGTGGTTCAATGGCGTGAAATACATTTTCAACCTGACACCTTCAGCCATAGCGATCCCTGGCAAGATATGCCTGATCGGGCCAGAGTGCGTTATGGACCCGATAAATTACATGGAGAAGGAGGTCAGCTCACTTGTGGCTGCGAAGATAGACTACAAGGACAGGCTCTTTGTCGGCAATGTCCATATCGTGGGTCCTCATCATAAGATACTCGACTTCGCGCTGAGCCCGCCAAATTCATCCACGTTGATGGGTATGTCCTATGTGCATGCTGCTAAGGTAAAGAGGATTGGCCTGAGGCTAGATGACCTATTCAATGACTTCCCGGATGATTCTGTCACGAGGCTGAAGAGGGATCTTGATGATTATCATGCGCTTCTCAAGCATCACGGCAAGGATGAGAAGCAGATATTGGCTGACTTGAGAGAGTTCAGCAAGATCAAGCCAATACCTCGGCACTTGTTTGATTTCCTTGAGGCCGAGGACAAGGTGGAATACCTGAAGAACCTCTATCGCGAGAAAGTAGTGGATAATCCTGCTTTCCCAAAGAGGGCAGATGTCACCATGATGGTCAGCGAAGCCCTGAAGGAAAGGAAGAAGGTGCTCATTGAATCTCCACAAGGTTATTGGATCTCTAATGCGACTGAGAAGCATTGGGCTTCATCGACATCAGCCCAGACCCATGCTGCAGGAGTGCTTGCTGGCTCAGGTATAAATTTCCGTAAATATAAAATAGTTGTCATCAATGTTGCTAAGACCCCCTGCGATTCAAGGGTAGGCAACGGCGCCAACCCATCGTCATTTGTTCCGCAGAATTACTTTTCAAAGCGAGGCATCTCTAACCTGGATGCATTGCGGAACGAATGCTTGGACTTCGATGAAATCCAGAAGAAATATTTCGAATCGATTGGCGAGAATGGGATCCTGAGACCGACAGTCTATCATGACAAGGCATCAGACAAGGATTTCATCATATCGGAGGCGATGGCCATAGCATCCGCAAGGACGCACGACGAATGTGGCTCTACCACTAAGAAACCAAGAGTAACAGGGCTGTTTGATTGCGTAGCGGCATACCAGGTCAACCAGGCGCAGGGCTCTAATCTGATAATATCTGCATTGGACAGGGGAGATCTTTTCGACCATGTGGGTCTGACGATCGCCTATGTGTTCCACAATCCTTCACTTATTAAGCCGGTCGATTCCAATGGAAAGCTGTACAAGAACGGGGACATAATAAGGATCGGGGATCAGTATCCCTGCGATAATGTCCTCAAGCACTGCCATCCGATAATCAAGGTCTTGCCGGGCTGGAAGGATTCGCCAATCGGCGGCCAAAAATTGAATCCTGGCGAGAAGCTGCCTGAAAATGTGCAGAATTTCTTGAGTGAGATAGAGACGCACACAGGATTTAATATCATCGGGATCGGGAATGGCCAGGACAGCAAAGACACAATATACTTGCGCAAGGATACTTTGTGGCAGAGATTCGTTTCTATCGTGGAAAGATTTAAATATCACTAAATCCCGAGTAAGGCATAATCAGTATTCATAGCAAAAAAGGGGTGTGGTCTTGCTTTTTGATAATCCTAGTAGCGCTATTCCTTATGAAGTGATCAGGGAAGGCGAAGACACTATTCTAAGGATTAATTGCGAGAAGCTCACGACAGTCCCATCCATAGAGGACAACCCGACCTTGATGTCCTTCATCATGGACAAGCTCATAGAGAACAAGGCTGCCACCAAGATCGTCTTCGTCCAGAAGCGGGACTACGAATACGACTATCCCCAGACAAGGATGCTCTCTGAGGTCGCTGTCCTCTATAATAAGCTGATAAAGCAGAAGGATCTCTTCAGCTATAACTCCATCAGCGTAAAGCTCAACGCCAAGTTTGTCGGAAGCATCTACACACAGATCCATAACCTGATCTTTGACACCCTGAAGAAGGATCCTGTCACCTGCTTTGTCGACCTAAAGCGCCTGCTGAGGCACGAGAGAATCCAGCTGGAGACAGGATTGGTGGAGGAAGCCCAGGCGCATAACCTCCTGATAAGGCTCATGAGCTATATCATCGAAGAGCTTGACAAGACGCGCCTCATCACAATCGTCAAGCCTTTCCTTTCAGGCTACAAGCCATTCGACAGGGAGATCTACAGGAAAGTCTTTGCGCCCAGCATAAAGCCTGATTTCATGTTCACAAAGCTCATGGCCTCTTTTCCAAAGGGTGGAGTTGAGGTTGACAACTACAAGGTCGGCCAGACAGAGGTGGTTGTCTTTGAGATGGAGGATGAGGTGCAGAACATGTACCATATCACTCCTCCTGAATTCAAGATCAGCGAAGAGCAATATGAGCTTCTTGACCTAGCAAGGAACATAATAGCAGAGCATAAGCCTACGAGGCAGGAATTCGTCGACCCTGCGAGGATGAGAGAGGTGTTCTTCAACGTAGGGCTTGATCTTCTTGAGGAATTGGCCGGCTACAGGAATGTCAAGCTCTCAGAGGATGAGCTGAAGAGCCTGACCATGATTCTCATACGTTACACCGTCGGATTTGGGCTGATAGAGGTATTGCTCGAGGATCCTAAGATCCAGGACATAACTTTCAACAGCCCTGCAGGGCAGGCTCCCCTGTTCATCGTGCACCAGGACTTCGGCGACTGCAAGACCAACATCATCCCGAGCATCGCTGACAGCGAGAGCTGGGCCTCGAAGCTGAGGATGATCAGCGGACGCCCATTGGACGAGGCCAATCCTGTGCTGGACACAGAGATATCCATCCCTGATGTCGCAAGGGCAAGGATTGCTGTGATAAGCCCGCCGCTCAACCCATTCGGCATAGCCTATGCTTTCAGGAGGCACAGGGACAAGCCATGGACCCTTCCATTGTTCATCCATCAGCACATGCTCAACTCATTGGCAGCAGGCCTGATAAGCTTCCTTGTCGATGGCAACAGGACTTTGCTGGTGGCAGGCACCAGGAGCGCAGGAAAGACAAGCCTGATAGGAAGCCTGTTGGTCGAGATAATGAGGCGCTACAGGATAATAACCATAGAGGACACCCTTGAGCTGCCGACAGAGAGCCTGAGGAATCTCGGCTACAACATACAGCCGATGAAGGTCGCATCAGCATTCACCAAGGGATCATCGGAAGTCGGTGCTGATGAAGGCATAAGGACCACCCTGCGTCTTGGAGATTCTGCCCTGATCGTCGGAGAAGTCAGGAGCACAGAGGCAGCAGCCCTCTACGAAGCCATGAGGATAGGAGCCCTTGCCAACATAGTCGCAGGAACCATCCACGGCGACAGCCCCTACGGAGTGTTTGACAGGGTAGTCAATGACCTCAAGGTCCCCAAGACCAGCTTCAAGGCCACTGACATAATCATAGTCTCGAATCCCATAAGGAGCCCAGACGGCATGCATAAATGGCGCAGGGTCACCCAAATAACAGAAGTGCGAAAGGAATGGGATGATGACCCGCTTCGAGAGCATGGATTTGTCGACCTGATGAAGTACAACTCAAAGACAGACGAGCTTGAGCCGACAGATGAGATGATCAACGGAGACAGCGACATACTAAAGGCCATCGCAGGCAATGTCAAGGAATGGGCCGGCAACTGGGACGCAGTCTGGGAAAACATATTGCTGAGGGCAAAGATCAAGGAGGCCATCACAAAGGCTGCTGAGCAGGAGAAAGACCTTGATATGCTGGAGGCGGATTTCGTCATAAGATGCAACGACAAGTTCCACAAGGTCTGTGACAAGGTAAGAAGCAAGATCGGGAAGCTTGATTCTGAGAGGATATTCTTTGATTGGAATGAATGGCTCAGGAAAGAGATCAAGAAGAGGAAGAGCAAGGATTCTGAGAGCCAGTCATCGAGAAGTGAACGCTGATGGCAAATGACAATCTTGAAGAGATAAAAGCGAAATACATGAATAAGCTGAAGTCGAGCCTAGGAGGCCCGTCCGATAGCGCTGGCAAAAGATCACACTCCAAAGAAGCCGGCCAGGACGAGCCCCTTGTCTCGACGGATTATACTCATTTCAAGAATGAGAACATGCCGATTCATCTCTCGACCTATGAGCAGCTCTGCAACCTTTCTGAGAAGATAATCAAGATATCGCCTGACAAGGCAAAGATCCCGGAGATAGAGGAGGCCATAAGGATATGCCACTTGCAGGCGACTCCTTCAGGCGTGGCCAGCTTCGCGATAATCGCTCCTATACTGTTTGCTTTGGCAGTCATCTTCTTCGCCTACGTCCTTCCTGTGATGCTGGGCCTTGGAAACGGAAGCATGTTCTTTGTGGCCTTCGCGATATTCTCAGCCCTGGGAATGATAATACCGCTCCAGAAAATGCCTTTCTTCTTTGCGAACAGCTGGAGGATGAAGGCAAGCAACCAGATGGTGCTCTCGGTGTTCTACATCGTGACCTACATGAGGCATACGAGCAACCTTGAGAGGGCCATGAGCTTTGCGGCAGAGCACTTGACTCCTCCGCTCTCATTGGATTTCAAGAAGATACTCTGGGATGTGGAGTCAGAGAAATATGATTCATTGAAGCAGAGCCTTGATGATTATCTCCAGAGCTGGAGAAAGTACAACATGGAGTTCATAGAGAGCGTGCATCTGATAGAGTCATCGCTCTATGAGAGCTCTGAGACAAGGAGGCTTGGCGCCCTTGACAAGTCGCTGAGCGTAATACTCGACGAGACCTATGAGAAGATGCTCCATTACTCACACGACCTCAAGGGGCCGTTGACTGCCCTGCACATGCTGGGAATAATATTGCCCATACTTGGGCTTGTGATCCTGCCACTGCTTGTCAGCTTCATGCCAGAGGTCAAATGGTATCACCTAGCTGTGCTCTACAACGTAGTCCTGCCTGTCGGAGTATATTATTTATCTAAGAACATATTGTCCACAAGGCCCACTGGCTATGGTGAGAGCGACATCTCAAACAATCCTGAGTTCAAGAAATACAAGGACGTGATAATACCCATCGGAAAGAAAGAGATCCTGATAAGCCCGCTGGTGATAGCGATTTTTGTGTTCGTAGTGATGTTCCTCATAGGGATATTTCCTCTTGTCCTCCACGCCATGACACCAGACTATGATATTGTCTGGACAAACAGCGGGATAAAGATAATAAATCAGATATCAGATCCTGAGGCAATCTATTACTTCCTCGGCTACAGGCACGAGATTGTCGAGGGTGTGACCCAAGATACGGTGGTTGGTCCTTTCGGGATCGGAGCCATGCTTCTCAGCATAATATTCGTCTTCGCCTTCGGCATAGGCATAGGGCTCTATTACAAGCTCAGGAGCAAGAACGTGATAAAGATCAGGGAGCAGTCAAAGGCTCTTGAGCAGGAATTCGCTGCAGCTTTGTTCCAGCTAGGGAATAGGTTAGGAGATGGATTGCCTGTGGAGATAGCTTTCGGCAAGGTGGCTGAAGTCATGGAAGGGACTCTTAGCGGAAAATTCTTTGAGCTTGTAAGCATGAACATATCCAAGCTAGGGATGAACGTGGAACAGGCCATCTTTGATCCTAAGCGAGGGGCTCTTGTGTATTATCCATCCAATCTTATCGAGAGCAGCATGAAGGTGCTTGTTGAGAGCAGCAAGAAAGGCCCGATGATAGCAAGCCAGGCAGTCATCAATGTCTCTGAGTACATCAAGCAGATACACCGAGTTGATGAGCGGCTGAAGGACCTGATGGCTGACATCGTCAGCGACATGCAGAGCCAGGTCAAGTTCTTGACGCCTGCCATTGCCGGTATTGTCGTAGGAATAACCAGCATGATAACCCAGATTCTTGGAAGCTTGTCTTTGAAGCTGGGGGAGCTGTCTACTCAGGCGGCAGAGGGAGGCACTCCTGTCGGAGGAGCTGCTTTATTAGGGATGTTCGGGACAGGCATACCGACCTATTTCTTCCAGATAACCGTAGGGTTGTACGTCGTCCAGATAACATTCATATTATCGGTATTGCTCAACGGCATAGAGAACGGAAGCGACAAGCTGAGCGAAAGGTTCATCGTAGGGAGCAACATGATAAAGACCGTGGTGACCTATGCGATAATAACATTAGTGGTGTCGATACTCTTCAACATAGTGGCAGGGTCGATATTGTCAAGCTTCACGACGCCGACCTGAGATTTAGTGCGAGGGTTCGCAAGAACCCTGCGTGGTCGAGCATAGCGATGCGAGACCCGCAGTGAATTGCGATGTCTTTACCCGAGCATGCGTAGAATAAGTTTTTTATTCTAGTTCTATCATAAAATTTGATGGGTGCATG
>JAZDMG010000047.1:0-44317 GCA_043801165.1 archaeon | reverse complement strand
AGAAATAATTTAAAAATCCTTGAGAATGTATTTATAATCAAAAACACAACTATTATGAGAACTACATCGCGTTCAATTAAATCTTATTTTAAATCAAATTATTTTTCATCAGATCAAATCTCTATATGAAACAGCCGGGTGGGCGTCTATTGATATAGGATTTAATAAATCATCTAATTATAATTCATTACTTAAGGATAGCAACAGAATAGAAAAGTTTATAAATAGATTCACCCTCCCTGTATTTACTTTACAATAGTTAAAAGTTAGTTTTGAAAAATCGAGGAGAACAAAATGATCGTGCAAGAATCTTTTTTGAAGAAAATAAAGGACTTTGGCCTCAATAGCTATGAGGCAAAGATATGGACAGCACTTCTCTCAAGAGGAGTCTCAACGGCAGGAGAGCTCAGCGATATCGCAGGAGTTCCAAGAAGCAGGAGCTACGACATTCTCGAGAGCCTAGAAAAGAAAGGCTTCATCGTGATGAAGATTGGAAAGCCAATCAAATATATGGCCATACCTCCAGAGGAAGTCGTTGAGAGAGTCAAAAAGAAAATCTCCTCACAGGCAGAGGAACAGACAAATATTCTTGACGAGCTTAAAGGTTCAGATGTTCTTGGAGAGCTCAACCTTCTTCACTCACAAGGCATTGACACATTCAATCCTGCAGAGATGTCTGCTGTGATAAAGGGAAGGACGCAAATATATAATCATCTATCATCTATGATCAAGGGAGCGAAGAAATCAGTAGTGTTGGTCACGACCGAAGACGGCTTGATAAGAAAGCATAAGCATCTAGGTTCTGTCTTGAAGAAATCCACTGAAAGAGGCGTCAACGTCAAGATATACGCGCCCCTCACCCAGAAGTCAAAGGACGCAGTGCAGGAGCTCAAGAAGTACAGTGACATTCAGAATATAAAAGGCTACGGTGGCAGGTTCTGCATCATTGATAACAAAGAGATGGCGTTCATGCTTGTGGATGATACGAAGACACATCCTAATTATGATGCGGCAGTGTGGGTAAGCACACCCATCTTCGCAGAGACTGTAAGCAGGGCAATAACTCAGTGTTCTATGTAGATTGCTGATATATTGCTAAAATTATTTTATTCTTCTATTTTATTCATATTTATCTTTTCTTAGTTTTCCTTCCCTTGGTTTTCAACTGTATTAATGCCTAAAATCAATACTTATTAAAACACAATCTTCTTATTTCAGATGAAAGGTGATTGAATGGCTTTTTTTGATTTTATGCGAGGTGTGAAGAACGCCATAAAAAAGGAAAATATCCTTTATTATCCAGGCTGCATGACTAAGTTTAATCATCCGAAGATTTTCTCAAATTATAAATCACTCCTTTCTGATCTCGGGATTAATTTCAGGTTGATTGATGAGTTGGTCTGCTGTGGTTCGCCTCTTCTCAGCGCAGGATATACTGATGATTTTGAGGATAAAAAAAAAAAGAACCTGTCAATCCTAAAGCAAGAGGGTATAACTAAAATAATCACCAATTGCCCCCACTGCCTTCATATATTTAAAAATCAATATGGGTTTAGGGTTGAGCATATTTCTCAGACTCTCAGAGCTGTGGCGCACAAGGTCAAGCCAGGTGCCAGAGAAGAGGTTTCATACCATGATCCTTGTCTTCTTACGAGAAGAGACGGGGCGGTCATCAATGAGCCGCGTGCCATTCTCAAGCAAGCTAATTTTTCAGTTATCGAACCGGCGCTCTCTAAAGAGAGCACATTCTGCTGTGGCGCCGGCGGCGGCCTTAGGCAGATCAATCCTTTACTCGCAGGGAAAATCGGCGCACGGAGATTAGGCCAGTTTCGAACCAATAAGGTGGTGGTCTCCTGCCCTTTTTGTTATGCACATCTCAAGGAATGCGCCGCAAATTCATCCAAAGAGATTGTCGAGCTGAGTGAAACTATATTTGATGGTTGAGTAAGATGGTTTGGTCAGATAAAACAATTAATCCAGAGAATGCATCAGATGCTAGGCTTGATTTACAAGCTTATTCTTACTGTGCTTCCGATTCAGAGCAGATGCCGAAACAGGTCCTTTGGCCAGAATCGACTGATCAGGTCGCCCGTATCCTGCGTGAAAACAACCAGGTGCGTGGCAATATCGTCATCCGTGGCGCAGGCACAAATAGATGTGATGGATCCATAGGCCAGGATGTCACCATCATCTCCTCGGAGCGCATGAATAAAATCCTTAGGTTTGATGTCAAATCAAAGATTGTTGAGGTCCAAGCAGGGATGCGCCTATCTGACCTAAACTCAAAATTATCAGAGTATGGCATGACGCTTCCAATGACCACCATCAACCAGTCCATGACCGTCGGCGGTTTAGTGGCACTCGATGCAACCACTAGAGAGAATCAAAACTCAAAAGGAGTGGATGATTGGATACAATCAGTGGAATTTGTCGATGGCACGGGAAAGATTTACTTCACTGAGAAGAAAGATTTGGTTGTTGGAAAAGAAGGTCTCTCTGGGTTCATAACGCGAGTCGTTTTCAAGATGATTGAACGGCCAGCCATCTCTCTCGATGTGTTCACATTCGACGACCTACCTGCGTTGATAGGAAAAATCCGGATGCTTAGGTCGGATCCTGAACTTTATTTTCTTGAGTTGATCGATAGGATGACCGCGACAACCGTAGGTTTTGAATCCAAGCTTGTGCTTGTAGCCGCCTATTCTGGTTTGAAAGGCAGATATCCTCGAGTCGTTGATGTGAGAAACCTGCTGGAGCGGTTGGATCTGATCTACCCATCGATAAGGCGGCAAGGATATTATTATGAGGAGGATCCTGCGATTAATCTCGAGAAGACATACGATATCCTCGGTTGGTGTCTCAAGAACAGCGTTCCGTTTCACGGTCACGCAGCCAAAGGATTTTTTTACGTTTATTTCAAGAGAGAAGACCAGATCAAGCGCGATGAATTCAGGTCCTTTCTCAGGGACATAGGCGCAGGGCTCGGCTCTTCTTTCGGCATAGGGGCTCAAAATATTGATTTTGCTTCATCTGAGCTGAAGAAAAGCTTGATGAAGCTCAAAGATGAGTATGATTATAACAATACTATCAATCCCGAGAAGATAATATCCTATCGTTGAACAGGTGATTTCATGGATGTCAATTTGATGAATTGCAACAGATGCGGAATATGCAACCTGACCTGCCCTATTTATCAGGTGGCGCTCAGTGAGGTCGCATCTTCGAGGTTCAAGGCGGTGCTGGCCAAAAAAGGCGAGCTAAGCAGCGTTTTTTTCCTGTGCACACTCTGTTCCGGCTGCATCGCTGGCTGTCCCGCAAAGGTGATTGTTGATTGTTTTCAAAGACGGGCAGAACTGGTCAAGAGTGGCAAGGAACCGCGGGTCAACAAAGTTATGCGTGAAAACATAGCCCGGCACGGCAATCCATTCGGAGATATTTCAAAACAGAAGAAGGTAAGGCAGTATTACACCTGAGAATGAGGCGAGATGACATCACATAATAACTTAACCATAATAGGCACATCCCACATAGCCAGTCATTCTGTGAGAGAGATAGAGCAGGCTTTTCGCGAGTCAAATCCAGATGTTGTTGCCGTCGAGCTGGATCATTCCCGCCTTCAGGCGCTCCTTTCCGAAAAGAAGCCTGATTATTCCCCTTGGATCATACGTGAGATAGGGCTTAAGGGATATCTTTTCGCGGTGATAGGCGGCCTGGTGCAGCAAAAGCTAGGTGATATAGTCGGGGTCAAGCCAGGCAGCGATATGCTCAAAGCCATCACCTTGGCGAGAGATAATGGCCGCAAAATAGCGCTCATAGACAGGGACATCCGCGTCACTCTCTCGAGGCTTTCCAAGAAAATAACCTGGAAGGAGCGATTCAATTTTTTGATTGACATATTCCGCGCCCCATTCTCAAAACGCATGCACCTAGATCTTTCCAAAGTCCCTGAAAAGAAGATGATATTCGAACTCATGAAATTGTTGAAGACACGCTACCCTGGCCTTTATCAGGTGCTTGTCGAAGAAAGGAATCATATAATGGCCCTGAAGCTCCACGGCCTTATGGAGAACTATCCTGACAAGCATATCTTGGCGGTTGTGGGTGCGGGCCATGAAGAAGCCCTGCTCTCTATGATAAAAAATATGTGTGCCGGCTAAAGACGGCGATTACGATATACTCTAGAATCCACTTTATCTGAGTAAATTATTTAAACGGCGCAATCAAGAGGTTTGGCATGGCAGAACTTTTAGCAAGGATAGAGCGCAGATTCAGGTTCTCAGGTGAAGAGCTCTTGAGGCTCCTAGCGACAGTAGTCGTCGCCGCTTTCGTCCTGACCTTCAGGAAATGGGGAGGAGATGAGTTCAACCTTTACGAAGGCATCTTCAACATGCTGACATCGACCATTGTCGTCTTCGTCTCGTTATTCATACATTTCTCTGCGCAGAAGATTATGGCCTTGCATCTAGGCTATTCCTCAGAATACAAGCTGTGGCTCAATGGCATCCTAATCAGTGTAATAGTGTGCTTTTTCTCATTCGGCTACTTTCCACTCTTCTTTCCAGGAGTGCTGATATTCGACATGATCCCTAAGCTAAGGATTGGCTCATTCAAGGGAGGCGTCAAGACGGTAGATTTGGCAGTCGCTGCCGTCGCAGGTCCGGGCGCGAACCTAATCTTGGTCGGTCTCATCGCTCCATTCTATATACATTCCAACAGCCCATTTCTCTATTCCGTGATATTGATCAATCTCCTGATCGCGATCTTTTCAATGTTGCCGATCCCAACCTTCGAGCAGATCAGGCAATTCAGGGGCGGCACCACTGGGCTTTATCTTTTCATAGAGTCACGATGGATTTATGTCGGCGCCTCAGTGTTGGTGCTATTCTTTTCCCTAATGATACTAATAGCCAACATATTCTCATACATATTAGCCATATTAGCCGGGCTTATTGCAGGCTTGACATATTATGCCGTCTATGACCAAGAGAGCAAGTAGTTTGCCTGTCAAGAAGAGCAATTAGCACCCCTTGGTTACTATTTTTAAATGTTTCGACGATAAAACCAAAAAGTTTAATAATAGAACCTCCCAAAGACAGCTTATATAGAATTAGTGAGGGGGTGTATGTTAATGGCACAAGTCGTTGCGAAAGTCGGAGTTAAGAAGGAGAAGGGATGGCTCTATTTTGTCGACAAGAACGGAAACGTTTCCAGAGCCAAGATGGCCCGCGGAAGAAAGAAGGTCAAAGGCAAGGAGCTCGTCGCTAAAGTAGGCGTCAGGAAGGAAAAAGGCTGGCTCTACTTCATAGACAAGAAAGGAGATGTTGCCAAGGCAAAGATGGCAAGAGGAAGATAAATCCTCCCTCTTTCTTTTTATTATTTTATTTTTTTTTCTTCTTCAAAAACCATATAAACAGCTGCCGCTTTCTTCAGCAACATGATTCGAGGTTTTGAGCCAAGGCTTTATCAGCAGACGATTCTTGATACTGCCGTAAAGAAAAACACCCTGGTTGTTCTGCCAACCGGGCTGGGAAAGACTAACATAGCTGTTCTGTTGGCGGCCAATCGCCTCATGAATTATCCCGACAGCAAAGTCATTGTATTGGCGCCGACAAGGCCGCTGTGCGATCAGCATGTTTCCTCTTTGCGAAAACATCTGGATGTGAAAGAGGACGATGTGCAGCTTTTCACAGGCATGCTGCGCCCGGCCAAGAGAGCCGCCCTATGGGAGCAGGCAAGAATCATCGTAAGCACACCCCAAGGCCTGGAGAATGATGTCATCAGCAGCAAGATATCTGTCAAGGATGTCAGTCTCCTTGTCTTCGATGAGGCGCATCGCGCCGTAGGTGAATATTCCTATTCATTCATTGCCAAGACCTATATGAAAAAGGCAGATCATCCTAGAATCCTAGGCCTCACCGCATCTCCGGGCTCTGACCTCGATAAGATCAAGGAGGTCTGCAAGAACCTTTTCATCGAGGAGATAGAGATGCGGTCGCAGGACGATCCAGATGTCCAGCCCTATGTCAAGGACATTGATATTAAATGGGTCAAGCTCGAGCTGCCGAAGGAATTTGAACAGGTAAGGAATTTCCTGCGTAGCTGCTACGAGAGCAAGCTCGAAGCCATAAAATCCCACGGATATCTTTACGGCGATGTGCAGTCCTACAGCAAGACTACTTTGCTAGATATGCAGCGCTCGCTGTATGCCAAGATGACTTCTGGGGAGAAGGATTTTGCCGTCCTCAAGAGCATAAGCCTCCTCTCAGAGGCATTGAAAGTGCAGCATGCCCTTGAGTTGATTGAGACTCAGGACATCAAGCCGTTGCTTGAGTATTTTAATAAGATAGAGGAGGAGGCGAAGAATACCAAGGTCCGCGCAGTGCTCAATCTTGCCAGGGATTTGAATTTCAGGTCTGCTTTCATCAGGACAAAAGCCCTTGTCGCCGCAGGCGTCGAACACCCAAAAATCATAGCATTGAGACAGATAGTCCTTGATGAGCTGGTGAAGAAGCAGGATATAAAGATAATAATCTTTAACCAATACCGCGATTCTTCGAGCCGCATAAAAGAGGTGCTTGATGCCGTCGGGATAAAATCAAAGATATTCGTCGGACAGATGAAAAAGAAGAACACAGGCCTCTCGCAGAAGGAGCAGAAGAAGATGTTAGAGGAATTCAGAGACAACGAGTTCAACTGTCTCGTGGCCACGAGCGTAGCGGAAGAGGGGCTTGATATACCGCAGGTCGACCTGGTTATATTCTATGAGCCTGTGCCTTCAGCAATAAGGACTGTGCAGCGCAGGGGAAGGACAGGCCGCCAGGAGAAAGGGCGCGTGATAGTGCTCGTGACCCAGAAAACGCGTGACGAGGGCAATCTTTGGTCTTCCGTGCATAAAGAAAAGAAGATGCATCGTGTGATAAATGATATCAAAAGAGGGTTCTCCAGCATCAAGCCAGATGACATCGGCAGAGAAGAATCTCAGGCAAAGCTATCCGCGACCAAACAGGATGAGCTTAAGGAGGAATACGCCAGTCTCAAGGTCATCGCAGACTATAGGGAGAAGGCATCAGGCATAACTAGGGAGCTATCGACGCTAGGCGTCAAGGTCGAGCTCGCAAATCTAGAGGTCGGCGATTATGTCCTGAGCGAGAGAGTGTGCGTCGAATACAAGACTCCGAAGGACTTCGTCGATTCCATAATTGACGGCAGGATGCTCTCACAGCTGGCGAGCCTCAAGAGGTATGAGCGTCCGATTATCTTGATTGAAGGCGAAGAAGACATCTTCTCGCAGAGGAACATCCATCCCAACGCCATCAGGGGCGTGCTGGCGACGATAATGGTCAGCTATGGGATCCCTCTCATCCAGACGAAGAATTTCAAGGAGACCACTGCGCTCCTCTTGACAATAGCCCGTCGAGAGGCCGATTTCTTCAAGAGGGATTTTACACTGCATTCATCGAAGCCCATCACTGACAGGGAAGTCCAGGAATATGTGATAGGCGCTTTCCCCGGCATCGGGACCACCATCGCGAAGCCGATCCTGAAGAGGTTCAAGAGCATAAAGAACTTTGTGAATGCGAACGAGAAAGAGCTCAGGGAAGTGGAGCTTATTGGCGCAAAAAAAGCTAAGCGGATCAAGGATCTCGTCGAGAAAGAATACGAAGAAAGTTGATGCCTGTTTTTCTATTCTGCGAATCTTTTTAAATATCCGCCCAGGCCTTCTATCTGCTTGAGCTCAGTCTTCGACAGCAGATTCCTCAACTTATCATCGACAAAGATGCCGCGTTCGCTCAATGTGCTTTTCAATTTCCGATAGAGTTTTTTACCTTCGCTGTCGAGATCGGTTAATATCACGACGCGTTTCTCTTCGATGCTTTCCACCACAGCGTAGAGCGGCCTGTTGAGCGTCATGATCCTTGAGAATCCGAGCTCCGTGAGCGCCCGCCTGTCATTGACCCCCTCGACGATAATTAGGGTGTCTTTATATTTCTCCGTGAGCTCAATGAATTCATCTATGGTTTTTTTCAGCTCGGCATCTTTTCTCATCTGAAAAGCTCCAGTCTAAAGCATGACATCACTCTCACTTCATTCTCGTCGATTCTCAGGTTTACTTGCCAATTCTTAAGTCCTTTTCGGCTCGCTGCCCGTGCTGCTCTGACGATCCGCATCTCTTTCTTATTTGGCTTCGGTACCTTGAATGGTTTGGCATCGTACATGTAGCACATGAGAAATATCGCCCTTGAGCCATCTTTTATGCTGGACGAGATATCCTTGAAATGTTTTATTATCCTCTCAAAACTCGTCAGTGGCGTCCCTGTGACTCCAACAGATCCTTTGAGGATGAGATCCTTAAGCGGCGTCTTTACTTCAACATAATCTCGTCTATCGACTAGGAAATCTATTCTGGACCTGCCTAGCCTAACTTCTCTTTTGACCTCTTCAACTCCAGGAATTATATTCTTCAATTGGCCTGACTTGAGAAAGAATTCTATGTATTTGTTGGCTTTGCTCTGATTGATTCCAATCCACACTTTTTTTCTTGATTTTGATTCATTGCGATTGACGGAGATTGCTTCGACGGTGAACCGTGTCTTCCTGTGGGTGTCTGTGCTCTTTGAAAGAAGACAAGGGATGTCATTGAACTTGATGTCCCCTATTCTGCCCGTAGAGGGGCAGTGACATCTATAAAATCTCCCCTCGATTCGGACATTCATTATGAACCTGTTCGGCCTGGATTTTATCAATCCCTCAACAAGCTTCTCTGAGAAGATGTATGCCTTCATTTTTCCCGATTCGTTGGACCAGCCAACAGTTGGCTGAAAAAGTTTGAATGCGGGCAACAGAAATTCCTACAGAATTTCTGAGCCCACACTTTCTTCGAAAGTGCGGGTAACAAAACGCGTTAGCGTTTTGGACCCACCCTACTGCGGGTGACAGGGTTTGAACCTGCGGAGGCACTAAGCCACATGGCTCTGAACCATGCCCGTTTGACCACTCCGGCACACCCGCATGATTTATCATGCGCACGTGTGGCGGCCCAAAAACGCTGTCGTTTTTGACTGCCGGCACACCCGCATAACTTACGCTGTCGCTGAGAAAAAGAGCTGGTTTTATAAATGTTACATTTAGAGCCAAAAACAACATTCTTTAAATACGGCGCAGGACTACCGCCCCCCTATGGCACTATCGCTCGCAAAGACGCTTTCCTACTACAAGCGTCATGACATCCAGGTGGCGATCATCCTCCAGGCAAAGGACAAGGAGATAGCTTTCCGCTTCGAGGATTTCTTCGGCAAGAGGCCGGAAGTGCTGAATTATCCCCAGGACGTCCTGGAGCTGGCGAAGCAGAAGATGACCAGTTTGCACTGCTCGGAGGAGCTTTGGCGGAACCCGCTGCAGCTCAGCACCTCTATGAAAAAGGAGGATCTTAACGAGCTGAGGAAAGGCTGGGACCTTGTCTTGGATATCGACTGTCATTTCTTCGAATATAGCAGGATCGCTGCGCATTTCACTGTCAAGGCACTCCAGCAGGACGGCGTCAAATCCATCACAGCGAAATTTTCTGGCAACAAAGGGTTTCATATCGCTGTGCCATTCGAGGCCTTCCCGAAAGGGATCGGCAAGGCAAGCATCAATGACTTGTTTCCAGAGGCTCCCAGGCGCATCGCAGCCTATATCACTGAGCGCATAAGGAAACCTCTTGCCGACGAGATTCTAAGATTCGAGAAAGGGAGCTTCCAGAACATAATTAAGCGCACGGGCCTCAAGGGCGACGAGATAACCCGCTTCGAAGCAAATGAGTTCGGTGACAAGATCCCGAAGCTCAACGTCGATCCCTTCCTGGAGATAGACACCTTGCTGATAAGCAGCAGGCACCTCTTTCGCATGCCGTATTCTTTTCATGAGAAATCAGAGCTGGTCTCTGTGCCGATCGACATCAACAACATACTCGGTTTTGAGAAGTCGATGGCCGAGCCAGACAAAGTCAAGGTGCAGCATCCATTCCTCGACAGAGATGTTTCATCTGCAGATGCTGCTCTGCTGCTCAGGAATGCCCTTGATTTTGCCCCTGCAAAGACAAGGATAGTGGAGCTTGATGATGAAAATCAGGGTTCTTCTGACGGCAAACGCAGGGAGTATGCCCTGCCGGAGAAAGCCATTGGCGAAGAGAACTTTCCGCCGTGCATAAAGCTGATCCTCGAGGGGCTTGAGGATGGAAGGAAGCGAAGCTGCTTTGCCCTGATCAATTTTCTCGCGAGCTGCGGCTGGGATTATGGCCTTATTGAGCAAAGGTTGGTGAAGTGGAATGAGAAGAACCACGAGCCGTTGAGAGAGCAGTACCTGGTCGGGCAGCTGCGCTACGCAAAGGAGCAGCGAAAGGTCCTGCCTCCTCCGAACTGCAGCAACCCCAACTACTACAAAGGCCTCCAGGTCTGCAAGCCAGATGAGCTATGCGCAAGAATCAAGAATCCTCTGCAGTATGCTAAACGGAAAGAGGAGCGCGCCGTGAGGTCTGCCAGGCAGGCCCAGCCAAAGAGGCGAAAAAAGGAGCCTGCTGCAGACGGCAAATGATGATTCTCGTCGGAAGGGCGGATCATCCGTCCATTTAAAAGCACAACCTTTATAAAGAGGCTCGGTTTCTTTTCAGTCGGTTTGAGTGATTGCATGACTCAAACGAGCAAACAGTCGCCTGGAAAGAAAGCTATTTTCAGTACGCAAAGCCGCTAAGCTTTTAGTGTCTTCTATTGATGCGCTTTCCAAAATAGGCGTTTGAATCATATATTCGATTCGTATGATTTATCCATGGCTATGCCTGGCTATCTCATCCAGACACAGATATTCAGAGGATACCGATGCCGAACCCAAGGAAACCAAGGAGAGGAAGCATGGCCGTGTGGCCAAGGAAGCGAGCTAGCAGAAGCTATCCAAAGATAAGGGGATGGTCTGAGCAGAAGTTCGAAAAGGCATCATTGCTGGGTTTCATGGGCTACAAGGCAGGCATGACGCACATCATGGGCATCGACACCAAGAAGACCTCAATGACCAAGAACGAGGAGATATTCATGCCGGTAACAATCATCGAGTGCCCGCCAATGCGATTGTTCGCAGCAAGGTTCTATAAGACCAACGCCTATGGTTGCCGTGTCGACCATGACTTTTTCTTCAAGCCTTCCAAGGACCTCCAACGCAAGATTTCTATTCCATCAAACATACCAAACATTTCTGACCTTGACAAGAACAACCCAGACGATTATTCTGATATAGCAGTTCTCGCCTACACCCAACCGGCGCTCACAGGTTTCGGCAAGAAAAGGCCTGAGATCATTGAGCTGAGGCTTTGCGGAAGCAACAAGGAAAAGCTGGAGTTCATTAAGAATCATGTCGACAAGGAGATCAGTGTCGAGCAGATATTCAAGGAGGCCCAGCAGGTCGATGTGCGCGCGGTCACAAAAGGCAAGGGAGTCCAGGGTCCTGTGAAGCGATTCGGTATCGCCTTGAAGCCCCACAAGACAGAGAAAGGAAGAAGGCAGCCCGGTTGCAGGAGCGGCTGGTATGGTTGGCTTCACATGATGTACAGGACCGCCTATGCAGGCCAGACTGGCTATCACCAAAGAGTCCAATATAACAATCAGATTGTCAAGATAAGCTCAAAGCCAGAGGAAGTGAACCCAAAGGATGGTTTCATCCACTACGGCACAGTCAGGACGACATATCTCCTGATAAAAGGATCTGTCCCCGGCCCTAAGAAGCGGGCCGTTGTCATGACCCAGCCTCTCAGGCAGATGAAGGAAGAGCCTCTCCTGACGATAACCCACATCAGCACACAGTCAAAGCAGGGAAGATAAGAAGATAAGACGTGATTTTCATGAAACTCAAGATAATGAATGCGACAGGGAACACATCAGGGGATGCGGAGCTGCCAGTGCAGTTCTCAGAGCCTGTGCGAGAAGACCTGATAAAGAAGGCCGTGCTTGCGATACAGAATAACAACAGGCAGGCCTACGGAGCATTTCCAGATGCAGGCATGAGACACTCTGCAGAGGTCTCAAAGCGAAGACGAGATTACAAGGGCTGCTACGGCAAAGGAATCAGCAGAGCCAACAGGAAGATACTCTCAAGGAGAGGATCCCAGATACACTGGGTTGGCGCAGTATCGCCTGGAACTGTCGGCGGAAGAAGAGCTCATCCTCCAAAGGCAGAGAAGATATGGTCGTGGAAGCTCAACACAAGTGAGCGAAGAAAGGCCATAAGATCAGCCATGAGCGCCACCATCATCAGAGAGCTTGTCCAGAAGAGAGGGCACTTTGTGCCAGAAACATATCCTTTCATAATCAACGAAGATTTCGAGAAATTTGAGAAGACCAAAGACCTTATTGCAGCGCTATCAAAGATTGGCTTTGAGGCCGAGCTTTCGCGAGCGTTGAACATAGGGAGGCGCTCAGGCGTAGGAAAGCTGAGGGGCAGGAGAAAGACTGTCAAGAAGAGCCTCCTGATTGTCGTGTCTGACTCGAGCAAGCTGTTCAAGGCAGCCAAGAACATACCAGGCATCGATGTCGTCAATGTGAAGCTGCTCAACACTGCGCTTCTGGCGCCAGGCGGGCATTATGGCAGAGCAACCCTCTTTACTGTCAGGGCAGTCGAGGAGCTCAGGAAGGGCCTTTTCACAAAAGACTATTCATCCCCACCCCAAGCTGCGGCCAAGAAGAATGAGCTGAAGAAGGATGAAACAAAGAAGAACGAACAGAAGAAAACCAAATGAGTGAATTATTATGTTAATCAAATACCCGCTTTCAACAGAGAAATCCATCAGGCTCATGGAGTCTGAGAACAAGATAGTCTTTGTTGTAGACAACAAGGCGACCAAGCCAGAGATAAAAAAAGTTGTTGAAGAGCGCTTCAATGTCAAGGTAGTCGCAGTCAATGTTTCGAATGATTTCAAAGGAAGGAAGAAAGCCTATGTCAAGCTTTCGCCAGAGACGCCAGCCATAGATTTGGCGACCAAGCTGGGTTTGATGTAAGGGTGGACCAATGGGAAAAAACATAACTTCACAGAAGAGAGGGCGCGGAAGCTCAACCTATACCAGGCCTAGCTTTAATTTCAAGGGAAAGAACAGCATGGGATCCGATGGCGGCGCCGTGATAACAGAGCTCATTTCCTGCAGAGCCCACTCAGCCCCTCTTGCTGTACTGAAGCACGATGATAAATCATATTCAATGATTGTCGCTCCGGAAGGAGTGCGCGTAGGGCAGGAGATAAGCATCGGCTCAGGCGAGCTGTCGATTGGCAACGCCTTGAAGCTTTGCGATATGCCCGAGGGAACGTCAATATTCAATATAGAGAATGTTCCTGGCGACGGCGGAAAGTTTGTCAGGGCGTCAGGCATGACAGCCAAGATAGTGGCAAAGAGCGCCGCAAAGGTATCTGTGCTGCTGCCTTCGAAGAAGCTGAGAGATTTCAATCCAAACTGCAGGGCATGCATCGGCGTGACTGCCGGCGGGGGAAGGCCTGAGAAGCCCTTCTACAAGGCAGGCAGGAAATATTTCAGGATGAAGGCGAAGAACAGGTATTGGCCGATAGTCTGTGGAATAAGCATGAACGCGGTGGCCCATCCATTCGGAGGAAGAAGCAGCCATCACAAGGGAAGGCCGACCATCGCAGACCATAACGCTCCTCCAGGAAGGAAGGTCGGTTCAATTAGGCCAAGGCAGACAGGCCACAAGAGATGATCAGGCAATAATGACTTATGAGATTATGACAAAGGTGATTTGAGTGGTTTTCAAGGAGATTTTGTTCAAGGGAAGGAAGCTAGACGAGCTCAAGAGGATGAGCATCGCAGAGCTTTCTCTGATACTGCCCAGCGACGCAAGGAGAAAGATAAAGAGGCTCACTGATGCAGAGAAGAAGCTCATGGACAAGATACAGAACGCCAAGAAGCCGGTCAAGACCCACAGCAGGGGCATGCTGATACTGCCTTTCATGGTCGGAAAGACCATATCAGTGCATGATGGCCATCAATATCAACCAGTCCTGATCACAGAAGAGATGATTGGCCACAGATTCGGAGAGTATGCTCTCACCCGAAGAAGGGTCATGCACAGCGCTCCAGGAATAGGAGCTACAAAATCAAGCTCAAGCTTATCAGTCAAATAGACAAGAACAAGGCAAGAAGACAAGATGAAATACAAATACGCTTTCAAATCCGAGAAGGAGAACGTCGCCAAGGTAGTGGGAAGAGACCTTAGCATGTCTAGAAAGCAGGCCATTGAGATGTGCAGCTTCATCAAGAACAAGCCTCTTGTCAAGGCCAAGGTGCTTATGGAAGGAGTCAAGGAAAAGCGGATAGCTGTGCCATTCAACAGGTTCACCGAGGGTGCCGGCCATAAGAAGGGCATGTCGGGCGGGAGATATCCTTTCAACGGATCAAAGATTTTCCTGATGCTGCTCAATTCATTGGAGGCGAATGCCCAGAACAAGGGTCTTGGCCAGAACCTGATGATTGTGCATGCCTGCGCCCAGCGCGCAACCCAGCCTTCCCACTCTGGAAGGAAGAGAGGCATCAAGATGAAGAGATGCCATATCGAGATTGTTGCACAGGAGATGGAACCTGAAAAAAAGAAGGCAGGGAAGGCAAAGAAAGAAGCAGTTCATCATGATTCAAAGGACAGCAAGAAACAATAAGGTGACAAATTGATAGAGAGAAAATTCATAAGCCAAAAAATCAAGGAATTCGCCATAAAGGAATACGTGCGAGAGACCCTGAGTCGAGTCGGGCTCAGTGATGTTAAGCTCCAGCGAACTCCTCTTGGAGAGAAGATAATAATCAGCTCCAGCAGGCCGGGCCTTGTTGTCGGGAGATCAGGATCCAACATCTCCAAGCTCACGAAGGATCTTAAGCAGAAGTTCAACCTCGAGAATCCTCAGATAGAGATTGAGGAAGTCCTCAACCTAGGGCTGGATGCCAATATCATTGCAGAGATGATCGCTAATTCACTGGAGAAATTCGGGCTCGCCAGGTTCAAAGGCATAGGCCACAAGGCGATGTCTGACATCATGGGCGCAGGAGCGCTAGGAGTGGAGATACTGATGTCTGGCAAGATACCGAGTTCAAGGGCAAAGACATGGAGATTCTATCAGGGCTACCTGAAGAAATGCGGTGACATCGCAGTCTCCCAGGTCAAGGTCGCCTATTCGGCTGCAAACCTCAAGAGCGGCACCGTGGGGATCAAGGTCAGCATTATGACTCCTGATGTCAAGCTTCCAGATAGGATTGTGGTGAAGAAGAGGATCGTTGCTCCTGCTGAAGGAGCGGCTCCTGTGGAAGTCACCGATCCGGTCGTTGAAGATGAGATTGAGGAAAAGATAAAGGAGATATCAAAGGACGACTCTGCTGAGCAGAAGGAGATTGCCAAGAAGAAAGAGGCAAAGGACAAGAAAGCAAAGGAAGGCAAGCCCCGAAAGAAGAAAGATGACGGAGAGGTTCAATCCGAGGCAGGATCCACTGCAGACGTCAAAGATTCAGAATGATAGTGATGAAATAAGATTCATAGGTGATTATCAATGAAATTCAAAGAGCTGGCGAACATGTCTGCCGAAGAGCAGGAGATGAAGCTTAGAGAGCTAGAGCTCGAGCTCATAAAGCTTAACAGCCAGGTAGCCACAGGCACTCCGCCCAAGAACTCAGGACTGCTCAAAAAGACAAAGAAGGATATTGCCAGGCTGATGCTGCTAGGGGGCATGAGGGCTAAGAAGGCAGAGATCCAGAGGTCTATCAAGGCTCCATCAAAGCAGGATTCACGTTCAACTAAGTCAATAAAATCAGATAAGTCAACACCGAAGAAAGATAAAAAACCAAGAACGGACCTACCAAATGAGTGAAATATGTAGTACATGTGGGCTGCCGAAAGAGCTTTGCGTTTGTGAGACAATCGCAAAGGAAAGCCAGAAGATATTGGTGCGAATCGTGAAGAAGAAGTTCGGAAAGATAAGCACCATAATATCTGGAATGAATGAAACCGAGATTGACCTGAGGGATTTGGCCAAGAAGCTCAAGAACAAGTTCGCCTGCGGTGGAACAGCCAAGGACGGATATATCGAGCTCCAAGGCAACCATTCGAAGGAGATCAAGGCAGAGCTCATAAGACTCGGCTTCAGCCCGGATTCGATAGAAACCAAGTAAGTGTACGCAAAAGGAAGAAAACATAACATGGAGATCCACCCAGAAGAATTCATCGGTGCCGAACTCAGGGTCATAGAAGCAAAGAACAAGAGCCTTGAGGGAATCGAGGGAAAAATCATAGACGAGACCAAGAAGACATTCAAGATAAGGACGCAGGGAGGAAAACAGGCAGACAAGACCAAGACAACCAAGACAGTCCTCAAGGAAGGAGCTGTTTTCATGATCAACAATCATCGCATAATCGGAGCGGACATCGCCCAACGGCCGGATGAACGCATCAAGCTAAGGAGATAAAAATGAACAACAAAAAGCAACCAGCAAAGGATGAATCGGCGCAGAACAGCTGCACTGACAAGAACTGCCCAGTCCACGGTTCACTAAGGGTAAGAGGAAGAGCATTCACAGGGGTAGTTATCAGCGACAGGATGTCAAAGACAGTTGTTGTCAGCTGGACCAGAAGGGTTTATGTTCCTAAATACGAGCGTTATGAGAAGCGAAAGAGCAAGATCAATGCGCATAATCCTGACTGCATGGATGCAGAGAAGGGAGATGTCGTAAAGATAATGGAGACCAGGCCCCTCTCAAAGACCAAGAACTTTGTGGTAGTCGAGGTAATAGGCACAGAATCCAAGAAGGAAAGCCTCAAGGACGAGGAAATCGCTGCCGCAGAGCTCGCGAGGAACAAGGCTTTGAAGATAAAGCAGACAGAGAAACCAAAGGTAGAATCGGCTGAAGATAGCCAGTGATATCCAATTTTATCAAATAAAACACGAGCGTAACACAATGAAAGGAGTCAAAGCGAACATCACAGACGGACTGCAAAAAGGGTCCTATATAGAGACCTGTGACAATTCAGGAGCAAAGATACTCAAGATATTCGGAATCAAGAGATCCAAGACCGTCAAGGGAAGGAACCCTAGCTGCGGCGTAGCCGACCTTGTGCTGGCATCTGTTGTGAAGGGAAGGCCTGACATGAGAAAGCAAGTCGTCTTCGCGATCATAGTCCGTCAGAAGCGCGAATACCAGCGAAGGAATGGCATGCGAGTGAAGTTCGAAGACAACGCGGCAGTCGTGCTAAAGGATGACAAGGGAAACCCGAAAGGGACTCTCTACAAGGGACCGATCGCAAAGGAAGTGGCCGAGAGATGGCCGCTGGTGGCCAAGCTGGCTCCCATGGTATTATGATCAACTGATTGAATCAAAGAAACATCAAAGGTAATCATCATGAAAAAAGAATTTTCAACCAAGTGGAAGGCAAGCAAGCAGCCAAGGAAGCAGAGGAAATACAACTACAATGCACCTCTTCACCTCAAGGCCAAATCATTGAACGCCCATCTCAGCAAGGAGCTGAGCCAGAAACACAAGATCAAGAGAATCCGGGTGAGAGCCGGAGATAAGGTCAAGGTGATGAGAGGCAAATACAAAGGAAAAGAAGGAAAGGTGGATGTCGTGCTCACCAAGAAGAGCTGCCTATTCATAACAGGGATTGAGATCTCAAAGAAGGATGGTTCAAAGGCAAAGGTGCCGATCCACGCATCAAATGTAATGATTATAGATTTCAGCACAGAGGATAAGAAGAGACTTACGAACAACAAACAAGGAGCATAAAAATGGCCAAGAATCACATTAAAAGGATAAACGCCCCGAAGAGCTGGGATATCTTGAGAAAGAACGATACATTCATCTCAAGGCCAAACCCGGGCAGGGACATG
Organism: archaeon; assembly: GCA_043801165.1. Classification (GTDB taxonomy): domain Archaea; phylum Nanobdellota; class Nanobdellia; order Woesearchaeales; family SM23-78; genus SM23-78. The sequence continues at coordinate 26,427 of JAZDMG010000047.1, read as the reverse complement.
TCATTTTGCATATCGCTTAACCTAGCCATCAAGGATTTGCTTGGCAAGGTCAACACTACAAAAGAGACTAAGTACCTGATAAAGCACAAAGGTGTGCTTGTAAACGCCATAAGAAGGTATGATGAGAAATTCCCCCTCGGATTCATGGATGTCCTGACCCTGCCTGACATCAAGGAGCATTATAGGCTGCTGGTCAATGAGAAAGGAAGGCTGTTCCTGCACAAGATCAGCGATGCCGAGGCGAACATCAAGCTTTCCAAGATTAGCGACAAGAAGCAGTTGGCCAATGGCGTGCTGCAGGTGAACTGCACCGATGGAAGGAATTTTGTATTCAAGGACAAGGACGCAGCTTCGATGAAGGATGCAGGGATAAATGACACAATCATCTATTCAATTCCAGAGCAGAAGCTTCAGGATGTGTTCAGGCTCCAGAAAGGAGCATTAGTTTACCTATACAAAGGAAAGCATATAGGGCACGTCGTAACAGTGGACGACTTCAAAGAAGGCGACATCCTATTCAAACTAGGATCAGACCCTTACGAAACCAAGAAGACCTACGCTTTCGTGATAGGCAAAGACAAGCCAGTCATATCATTGCTCGATCAGAAGCTGAACATTGAGAAGAAAGAAGCTAAATCCCAATCAAAGAAGAACAAAGAGTAAATCAAGATGTCAAAAATGAGAGAGATAAGGATAGAGAAACTAACCCTGAACATAGGTGCGGGTAAAGAGCAGGCTGTGCTTGACAAAGGCCTGATTCTGCTCAAGAACATAACAGGCATCGACCCAGTCAAGACCATAACCCAGAAGAGAATCGCTGGCTGGGGCCTGAGACCAGGCCTTCCGATAGGATGCAAGATCACATTGAGGCGAGAAGAAGCGATCAAGCTGGCCAGGAGGCTCTTGGCTGCCAAGAACAGCATACTCTCAAAGAGCAACTTTGATGAGGAAGGTAATGTCTCTTTCGGAATAAAGGAGTACATAGACATCCCTGATGTAAAGTACGAGCCGAAGATAGGGATAATAGGCCTGCAGGCATCTGTCACATTGGAAAGGCCTGGCTTCAGAATCAAGAAGAGGAAGATCCTCAAGAGAGTCCTCCCGAGAAACCACAGGATCAGCAGGCAGGAATCAATAGACTTCATGAAGAAGAACTTCACAATCAAGATCAAGGAGGAAGAGCAAGCTGACCAGCAGGCCTAGGCGCGCCTGTCTGACCAACTGATTTGAAAGCTCAAAAAGCAAAGAGGCATCAAGATGACGAATACACATTACACAAAAATGCTCAACCAGATCCAGAACAAGCCAGCGAAGCTTGCGAAGTACAAAAAGTACAATGTTCCTAGAGCCAGGAAGTTCGGCAGGAGCATAAACCCCTGCAGGCGCTGCGGGCAGACCATGGCCCACACAAAAAAATACGGGCTTCACTACTGCAGGCAATGCCTGAGGGAAGTGGCCCAGAAGATTGGTTTCAAGAAATACAACTGAATGCTATCAAAAGATGAATGAGGAAACAAAATGAGCCTTAATGACAACCTATCAAATGTATTATCACAGATACGGGCATATGAGCAGACGGGTAAGAAGGAGTTCGTCACAAGAAGCAACTCGAAGATAATCAGGAAGGTGCTCGGCCTTATGCAGGATAATAGGTACATAGGTGGCTTTGAGGAGATGACTGATTCAAAGGGAGCGCTCCTGAAAGTCTATCTGCTCGGAAACATAAACAAGGTCGGCGTCATAAAGCCAAGATTCAGCGTCAGCAGGGACACCTTCGAGAAGTTCGAGAAGCGATATCTGCCTGCCAAGGACTTTGGAATACTCATAATTAGCACATCGCAGGGCTGGATGATCCATACCGAAGCAAAGAAGAAAGGCATCGGAGGACGCCTTGTCAGCTACTGCTACTGATTAATATCATTGGTGATTCAAACATGAAGATGGACATGGAAGAGGAGCAGGAGATTCCGCAGGGAATCAGCATCACCGTAGATGCAGCAGGCCTATTCACGGTAAAAGGACCGAAGGGCGAAGTAAAGAGGAAGCTGTTCACCCCAAGGATAAAGGCCCATGTATCAGGAAACAAGGTCATCTTTGAATCAAAGAATGCCACTCAGCGTGAGAAGAAGATGATGAAATCCTATCTTGCCCACATAAGATGCATGTTCAATGGAGTCCAGCACGGACACGTATACAAGCTCAAGGTCTGCGCAAGCCACTTCCCAATGACTGCCAATGTCAAAGGCAGCCTGTTCGAGGTAAAGAACTTCATAGGAGAATCGGTGCCTAGGACTATGCCTGTGCCTGTTGGCGTCAACGTCAAGGTGGACGGGCAGATAATAGTCGTGGACGGCATCGACAAGGAGCTTGTCGGAAGAACCGCGGCAAGGATAGAGCAGATAACCAGAAGGCCTGGTTTTGACAAAAGGATTTTCCAGGACGGAATATACCTGATAGAGAAAGACGGAAAGCCGCTCAAGGCTTGATTGGAAGCAACAGGCAGGGCATACAAGACAAGATTCGTGATCAAAATGGTTGATATCAAAGCATTGTTGGAGCAGAGGAGAAGGACAAAAAAGAAGATGCCTGTCTTCTCCAGGAAAGACTGCAATAGAAAGAAAAGGATAGAAGACGATGTGTGGAGAAAGGCAAGAGGAGTCGATAACAAGCAGCGGCTCAATAGGAAGGGCTACAAGAAAGGGCCGAGCAGCGGCTATCAAGCACCTATCCTTGTCAGAGGCCTTCACAAATCAGGACTGATCCCTATGATGGTTTCGAGCCCAGACCAGCTCAACAACCTCTCAAAAGAGCATGGCATAATCATATCTTCACAGACCGGAGATAGGAAGAGGAAGATCATAATCCTAGAGGCCCAGAAAAGGAATCTCAGGATACTGAATCTCGATGCCGAGAAGAGAACTCAAAAGATTGAGACAGAGCTCATAGAAAGAAAAGAGCACAGGAAGAAGAGCCTCGAGGCAAAGGAGAAGAAGAGCATCGACGAAAAGGTCAAGAAGGAAACCAAGAAAGACAAGGATAAGGAAGAGAAGAAGCCAGACCAGTCTAGCGATGAAGAGAAGAAGAAGCTCGAGAAAGATGAAAAGGACAAGATCCTGACGAAACCAGAGTAAGACATGATAAGGAGACTGACAATCATTACACGAATATGATTTTGACAAGGTGATTATGAGATGATGCTTAAACTTCAGAAAAGGCTTGCAGCAGACGTGATGGGCTGCTCCCCGAAGAGAGTCATATTTGACCCTTCGAAGCTGGAGGATATAAAGGAAGCCATAACCAAGACAGATATACGCCTCCTGATCGGAGACGGAACCATATCTCTGCTCCCAAAGAAAGGCGTTTCCAGAGGAAGAGCCAATAAGATAAGGCTCCAGAAGAGACGAGGCCTTAGGAGAAGCGCAGGAAGCAGGAAAGGAAAGGCCGGCGCCAGAACCCCCCGAAAACAGGCATGGGTCAAGAAGATACGTGCCCTGAGGGCGTTCATCGCAGAGCTCAAAGAGAAGAAGCTCATATCTCCTGAAGATTGCAAGAAGGTATACATGATGGCAGGCGGTGGCTTCTTCAGAAGCATCCAGCACATCAAGATATTCCTGGCTGAGAGAGATATGTGGCTCAAGCAGAAGAAAACCGCTGCCGCCGCAGAAGCCCAGCCTTCAGTGAATGTAAAATCACAGGCAAAGAAAGCAAAGACAAAGGAAAACTGAGCTAAGCGTTCAGTAACATATTGATAATCATGAGAGGAACAACAAGATGAGAAGCAGACTCACAGTCCAGTACAGAAGGAAAAGAGAAGGAAGGACCAACTACAAGAAGAGGCTCATATACCTTAAGAGCAAGACGCCTCGGCTAGTAGTCAGACGGACCAATAAGCAGCTATTGCTCCAGATAGTCGAATACCTGCCTGACGGAGACAAGATAATCTGCGGCGTCAACTCAAGCTCACTTAAGAAACTAGGATGGCAATATTCCTGCAACAACATGCCTGCCTGCTATCTCGCAGGGCTTCTGCTTGGAAAGAAGGCTAAGGCAAAGCATGTGAAGGAAGCGATCCTTGATGCAGGGCTCCAGACCCATGTGCCGGGCTCAAGGATATATGCTGCAGTAAAAGGAGCGGTCGATTCAGGAATAATGATACCGGTCTCACCAGAAGTATTCCCGTCAAAAGAGAGGCTTTCGGGAGTCCATATCGCTTCATACTACTCATCAAACAAGAGCAGCTCACAGTTCTCTGCCTACAAGGCAAAAAAGCTTGACGCAGCAAAGATGAACAAAGATTTTGAAGATTTTAAAAATAAAATAGCGAGTGATTGATCATCATGGCAAGAAATGACAGGCCTGAAAAGGCAGATGGGATGAACAGAAGAAATATGAAAAGGACTAAGCGAAGCGATAAGGGCAAGATGCCCGGAGCAGAGCCTGTGGTAGTGGGAGATCTCAATGCCTGGAAGCCCAAGACTGAGCTCGGCAGGAAGGTCAAGGACAAGGAGATCACCAGCATAGATGAAGTTCTCGATCATTCAATGAAGATACTTGAGCCCGAAGTAGTTGATTCTTTGATTAAGCTTGAGCAGGAGCTGCTGCTGATAGGGCAGTCGAAGGGTAAATTTGGCGGTGGAGCAAAGAGAGTCTTTAGGCAGACCCAGAAGAAGACCAAGGAGGGCAACAAGCCCAAGTTCGCCACCATCGCAGTGCTCGGAGACAGGAATGGCCACATAGGCATTGGGCTTGGAAAAGCCAAGGAGACTGTGCCCGCAAGGGAGAAGTCAATAAGGAGAGCCAAGCTTAAGATGATGAAGATAAGACGGGGATGCGGCTCATGGCAATGCGGCTGCGGGACTCCCCACTCGATACCATTCACAATCACAGGGAAATGCGGCTCAATCGAAGTAAAGTTCATGCCTGCGCCTAAAGGAAAGGGCCTTTGCTGCCAGAAAGAGCTGGCAAAGATACTTGCTCTGGCAGGGATAAAGGATGTCTGGGCAAAGACAAGAGGCCAGACAAGGAACTCAGTGAACTTCATATATGCCTGTGAGGATGCCTTGAGGCAGCTGGCCATGGTCAAGCTCAAGCCAGAGCTATATGGAACTCTTGCTGTGACTGATGGAAGCATATCGGTAGCAGCAGAAGAGAAACAGGCAGACTTCAGCGAGATAATGCCTGAGAAATCAGATAAATAAATGATTAATGGATCAATCATGGTGAGATTTTCAAATGGAACAAGACAAACCGATTAAAATAAGAAAACCAAAGGCAGTGCCGGCGTCAGCACCTGCAGCCACTCATCCAGAGATGCCTAAGAAACAGGTCAAGGCTGCCGTAACCGACCCGGTCAACGGCAGAATAGCGATTGTGCTTGTCCGAGGATTCCTGCATATGACTCACGACATAAGATTGACGCTCTACTCATTGAGGCTTAAGCAGAAGAATGCCTGCACGGTTGTCGAGAATGCTCCGAGACTCAGGGCAGCGGCGGTCAAGTGCAAGGACTATATAGCCTACGGCGAGATCAGCGAAGACACCTATAACGAGCTTGTCGATAAGCGAGGAAAGAAAGATGTCGATGGCGCTCTTAAGAAGTACTTCCTGCTCCATCCTCCAAGGGGCGGCTTTGAGAGAAAAGGGATCAAGGTTCCATTCAATAGCGGAGGCGCGATCGGCTACAGAGGAGATAAGATGAACGAGCTCATCAGGAAGATGCTCTGAATGAAGATAAATATGTTTATTGTTTACTAAATAGGGTTGATTGATATGCGATTCAAGAAAAAGAAAACAAGATCATACAGGGGAAGCACATACCACGGCTGGGGAAGAGGAGCTGCCCACCACAAAGGAGCAGGCAACCGTGGAGGAAAAGGAAGAGCCGGCTCTGGAAAAAAGGCAGACCAGAAAAAGCCGAGCTACTGGCATGAAGAGAAAGGCAAGAAAGGCTTCACCTCAAAGAACAGGATGACGATGGTGGCTTTGAACATTGATGAGCTGGTGCAAAAGATAGAAAGGTTTGTGGCAGATGGCTCTGCAGCGCATAAGGATTCAGGATATCAGGTTGATCTGCTGAAGGCAGGCTATAACAAGCTGCTTGGAAAAGGCAGGGTTAACAAAAAGCTTTTCATAACAACAGACTTTGCCTCCGTAAGTGCCATAGAGAAGATAAAGGCAGCAGGCGGATCAGTCACTGTCCTCAAGAAGATTGAGAAAAAAGAGAAGAAGAAGGCTGAGAAGCCAGCCAATAAGGCAAAGCCAGAAGGCAAGTCTGCCAAGCCTGCTAAATCCGATGATGAGGAATAGGCAATCATGCAGTCCATTAATTGACAAACTTTTTATTACCATGATCAATAACTCTTTTTAGAAAGGCGATAAAGGCCTGATGGCAGGAATCTGCTTTAGGTCACACAACCAAGCGGGGGCTTAAGAATGGGTTTTTTCGATAATGTGCTGAACAACCTTCCAGAAGTCCAAGGTCCTACCCAGAAAAGGCTTGCGTTCAAGGACAAGCTCAAATGGACGCTCATAACTCTAGTATTGTTCTTTGTTTTGGGATTAGTGCCGCTTTATGGGCTTGGGACTAACGCGCTCCAGCAGTTCGAATTCCTGTCAGTCATCCTAGGAGCTAGCTTCGGAAGCATAATCAGCCTAGGTATAGGCCCCATAGTCACAGCATCCATCGTCCTCCAGCTTCTCAATGGTTCAGGGCTTGTAAAGTTCGATCTGACATCTCATGAAGGGAAGAGGAGATACCAAGGGATACAGAAGATCCTATCATACTTTTTCATAGTATTGGAGGGAGCGATATACGTCTTGATGGGTGGTCTGCAGCCTTCAGCAGGCATATCTCCTTTCGTGATAATATTCCAGCTGTTCCTTGGAGGATTGCTGGTGATGTTCATGGACGAGGTAGTCACCAAATGGGGTTTCGGCTCAGGAATAAGCCTCTTCATAGCAGCAGGAGTGAGCCAGAGCCTTTTCATAAGGGCGTTCAACCCGCTGCCGAGCCCGACAAATCCAGGCATGGCAACAGGAGCAGTCCCTGCTCTCATCCAATCATTGGGCGCAGGCAATCCTGTCGAAGCAGGACTGATGTTCGCGGCTCTTGTGGCGACCATAGTGATATTCCTGCTGGCTGTCTACGGCCAGTCGATGAAGGTAGAGATTCCTCTGAGCTTCGGAAGGGTCAGAGGTTATGGAATCAGATGGCCTCTTCATTTCTTTTATACGAGCAACATACCAGTCATACTGGTGGCTGCACTCATAGCCAACGTCCAACTATTCGCAAGGCTGCTGGCCAACTGGGGGCATCCGTTCCTTGGAACTTTCTCAGGCAATACGCCAATTTCAGGATTCGCCTCGTGGCTTTATGGGCCGCAGATAATCAGAGGGATAATCACGCATTCATTGAGGCTTGCCGATCTCTGGCATGCAGGAGTATACATATTATTCATGATGGCAGGAGCAGTGCTCTTCAGCATATTCTGGGTCCAGACCTCAGGCCTTGACGCCAGAAGCCAGGCCAACCAGATGATCAGCTCAGGGCTGCAGATACCGGGCTTTAGGAAGGACGTTAGAGTCCTTGAAAGGATGCTCAACAGGTATATCTGGCCTCTCACAGTCATAGGCGGATTGGCAGTGGGGCTTCTTGCTGCCCTGGCAGATATCTCTGGCGCTTTGACAAGCGGAACAGGAATACTGCTCACAGTCTCGATAGTCTACAAGCTATATGAGGACATAGCCCAGCACCATCTGATGGACATGAATCCGATGATGAGAAAATTCATGGTCGGATGATGATTGATGATAAAATAAGCAAAAGAGGTTTTTCATGGCATTCCTAAATATTTTAGACCCTGTATTGAATCCGCTTCTGAAGATACAGCCATTCCTAGCCATATTCATAATCGCCCTTGTGTTGACCTTCTTGATAACTCTTGTCTACAAGCTGACAACCGATCAGAAGAAGATGAAGAAGCTCAAGGACGAGCTTAAGGAATCCCAGAAGAAGATGAAAGCCCTGAGTAAGGAGAACCCTGCCGAGGCCCTTAAGATGCAGCAGCAGGCCATGCAGAAAAACATGGAATACATGAAGCACAGCTTCAAATCAACCCTCTACACGCTGATTCCGGTGCTGATAATATTCGCTTGGTTGAGCGCAAACATGGCCTATTACCCGATAACTCCGGACAAGCAGTTCACGGTCACAGCCATATTCGCAGAAGGCCACGCGCCTGAGGCAAACCTCAGCAGCATGCCTGATCTTGAGATCCTGGGCAACTCAACCCAGCAGATAGTCGATTCTGGAAAAGACGGCAAGGCAGTTTGGCAATTGAAAGGCCAGGAAGGCATATACAAGCTGATCCTATCATATAATAATGAGAAATACGAGAAATCAGTCCTGATAACGCCCGAGAGGAAATATGAGGCGCCAGAGAAGCTCTTCCAGAACTCAAAGCTGAAGAAGATAACAATCGGCAACGATAAGGTGTATCCGCTAGGAGAGTTCGCGCTATTCGGCCTGAGGCTCAACTGGCTCTGGACCTACATCCTGCTCAGCATACTGTTCAGCATAGTGATAAGGAAGCTGATGAAGGTTTATTGAGCAGCCTGATTGAGAGCCCGAGATATCGGTTCATCGTCCCGCAGCGCCCTTGTTTCTTCATCGTAACCTTTATAAAGAGCCATCTTCTCCTTGGAGGAGATTCGGAGATACAAAATGGTAGAAGGAAAACACAAGTCAAGAAGCCTCAGGAGACTGCATAAGAAGACTCCAGGCGGAAAGACAAAGATGTACTTTCATGCCAGAAGATCAGCTGCCCACAAGTGCGCAGTCTGCGGAGAGGCATTGAAAGGGATCCCTAGGATGATGCGCGCAGAGGCTAAGAACGCCCCTAAGAGCAAGAAGAAGGTCGAAAGGCCATTCGGCGGATTCCTCTGCCCAAGCTGCCTCAAGGCAAAGCTCAAGAAAGAGCTCAGGGCTTAATAGATCATCAAGATTATCAGTATAGCTATCAAGCATCCATTGGTTCTTGGCGACGAGAACCGAGGAAATCTGAGGATGCGAACTTAATAGGCTAACAAAAAGGCATAAGGAGGGATTGATATGTTTGAGATAGGAAGAGTGTGTGTGAAGCTAGCAGGCAGGGATGCCGGCATGAAGTGCATAGTCATCGATGTGGTAGACCACAGTTTTGTGGTCGTAGACGGCCAGACAAGGCGCAGAAAATGCAACATCAAGCACCTTGAGCCATTGAGTCAAGTGCTTCAGATCAGCAAGAATGCGCCGGCTGCGGAAGTTGTCCGCGCTATGAAAGAGCTCGGCATCGAGATGCCTGAGAAGAAGTCAAAGGCAAGGAAGGAATCCAAGAAGGAGAGGCCAAAGAGCTCAAGGACCAAGAAAGCTAAGCCTGTCAAGGAAGCCAAGCTTGCGAAGGAGAAGAAGCCGAAGGCGGAGAAGGCCGAGGAGACAAGCAAGGCGAACCTTGCTGGCTCAGAAAAATAAATTTTTCTGAGAAGAAGGAAGAGTAAGCGTCTACATCTTCTGAAAACAGCGGTTCTTTTCAAATTATTTTATCTTTAGATTTTTCATTTCTCTATGTTTATTGTATTCGCATCAAGAAATAGATAATAAAAAAATAAAAAATATTTTTACTTTTCTGAATGCCCGCGCTTAGATGCACGTTGTCACGTTTAATAATATCGTGCAGTTGTTCGGGCAGTCTTCATACATTGTCGGGGTCATGCTGTACTGGCATTTGCTTGAGTCGCAGTAATAGTCCCAGTAGTCCCAGTAGATGTCTCCGAGGTAACAGTACTTCAGGCCATATATATCCGTCCCGCAGTTGTGCTGTGTATTCAGTCCATAGGCTCCGCTGCAGTAGTATTCCATGACATTGTCGCTGTCCACGCAGTAGTCGCTGTTGCTGTAATAGCTGTTGCTCAGATAACCGCTCACAGTCCCAGAGGTCCAGTAGTTGGCTCCGCCATCTGTGTCGCTGCATGTGTTGTTCCAGTAGCATGCTCCTGCGCTGCAATACTGCCCTGTCACGCAATCCTGCTGAAGTATCGCGCTTGTGCTTGAAGAACAGACTCCACCGCTGCAGGAATAGTCTGTGTAGTTTTTATAGACGTCTCCTCCAGAGCAGTAGTTGCTTCCCACATAGCCGTCGGACCCGCAGCTCTCCTGCTGACTCTGCGCATAGTTGCCGCTGCAGTAATACTCCATCACATCGCTAGAGTCTACACAGTAGTCAGCGCTGGAATAGTACGTGCCGTTGTAGTTTCCGGATGTGTTTCCGAATACAGTTATTATGTTTCCTCCATCGCTATCATAGCACGAGTATCTTGGTGTGTAGTATACATACGCATAGACCTGCGCGATCCTTCCGCCGTAGTTTGCGCTGTACGACTTCATTCCCGCTTCGAGAGCATCAACCTCGCTTATAGTCCATGCAGATCCTGTCGCAGGGTTGGTGCCATAATATTGGGAATAAGAGCCATAGCTAGACCCTAGGCTTTTGATGCCGCCAAGGTAATCAGTCGAGCCTGATCTTATCAGTGGTTGGAACTGGTATCTTGTGCGGCTGTATATCTGACCATAGAAATACAAGGTCACGCTGTTGATCGTCTGATCCGTGAGCCCCGTGTCCTGGAATGTGAATGATTCAGCCACGCTCTTTGAGCTAGTGTAGAGATTGTCTGATGTGTTGACACTAGCCTCATCTATGCATTGCCATTCCGACGATCCGGAACCACAGCCTGAATTAGTCCAACTCGAATAGTATCCCTGCCCATTTGGCCTGATGGTCAACGAATCCGCCAAGACAAATCCTGCCAGCAGCAGAATCGCTATCAATGCGCTCCCTGATATAAAAACATGTTTTTTCATTTGTTTCACCCTCCATCAAACTATCTGTATAACTAATCATTAAAATATCAGTTCGGTTCACAATATCTTTTTTCCACCTCCTTGTTGCTTTTCAAACGAAATTCAATTAAGGGTTTATATACCTCATATATTATTTTACCCCTTAGTCAGATTTCAGTAATCAACCTGCCTCTTCTTGAAGCCCGGCCTCTTGGAGTTGCCCTTCATCTTATCTATCTCTTCAAGGACTTTCCTGACCGCCTCATGAGGTGTCCTGGCGCCATGCACTCTCTCAGTTTTTCTCTCATCGAAGATTATGCCTGAGAGCTTCTTGGCCATGCCGCCGCTCTGGGTCAATGCGACGATGGGAATGTCCTCGATATAGGCGTAGGTCGCCTCATTAAGCGTCCCTGCCCCTCCTCCGACGATTATCGCTCCGTCGCAGCTGTTGAGGTTGATCGAGTCTCTTGAGAATCCGATGCCTGTCGCCACGACGACATCGCAGTACTTGTTATAACGCTCCATCTTGCCCCAAGGCAGTATGCCTAGCGTTAGGCCGCCTTTCTTCTTCGCCCCTTTCATGGCAGCCTCCATGACTCCATGCCCTGCGCCCGTGAGGGTTATCGCACCTATCTTTGCAATCTCTTCACCCACCTTCTCCGCAAGATCATATTCTTTTTTGGTGCATATCTCCTTGCTGCTCCCAAGGACCGCTATCTGTAATTTTCTTGCCATCATCACAACCTCACTTCTTCTTTAAGATGATATTGAACAGCGCACCCATATCGATCTCTATCGCCGAGACAGGCATCTGGAGCCCAAAATTATCAAGAACCTCAGGATGCATCTCCCCGATGAGCCCTATCTCCTGCTTGTCAATCATGATTTTAGCAGCCCTGCCGCGGATGAATGAACCATGCTTTGTCGGGGAGCAATCAAACTTGAGCTCCAATGCACCCATGATAACATCTGCCGCTTGTTTTGCCCTGGTATAATCTACATCTGCTCCGCACAATACCATGCCGAGCATCACGTTCTCTTTAACACCAGTCTCGCACGCCTTGTCTGGCCTGAACACATTCCCGAGCTCAAACAGGTTCTGCGGATATTCTTTGTTGGTGTTCTCAGACAATACCTGCATGACACCAGGCAGTATCCTGCTCCTCAGAATGTTGCGCTCTGCCGTTAGAGAATTATCTAACTCGACCACAGGCTCATCATGGAGCATCTTGGCATTGTTTGTCTCTTTGCTGCTGAGATGGTATGAGATGGTCTCGACCATCCCGAGGCCGACGAGTATATTGGCGATCCTGCCCTTGAAGACTTCGAACGCGCTCTCCTCTCCGACGGTGGAGACATTAGGTATCTCTGGCTCGAAGTTCTCATAGCCGTATGCTATCGCGATATCCTCTGCGATGTCTATCTGGTGGAGTATGTCGGTCCTGTATGGGGGGATGAGGACCTTCTTGTTCTTGTATCCGAATCCCATGCGCCCAAGAAGATTCTTTATATCAGCTTCCTTGAATTCCATGCCGATTATCTTGTTGATGTATTTCAGGTCAAGCGGCATCTCTAGGGAAGCCAGATCTGGTGTGATGATTTTCTGTTTTCCATATTCAAGTGTCATCTCAAAGACTTCTCCGCCGATATCTGCGAGAGAGGTGACTATGATGTTGAGGCATTGCTTCAATACGCGCATGTCGAATCCGCTGCACTCGATGAAGATATCTTTTGTTTTTTCAGTTATCCTGCCGGTGAGGTGCGAGTTTATTATCGGAGGCATCGACAGTATATCGTCGTTGGCGTCGATAAATATCGGATACAGCTTCTTGCCTTTCAATAGGTGAGCATATTCCTTCCCTGTCGGATGCTTTTCAAGTATCTCGCTGCCGGTCATCATCCTTTCCGATTCGAGCGGCCTGAATTTTATCTCATCCGGTTTTTTTGCTGTGTAGGCTATCGGCAGCTTTATCTTCTCAAGAGGATAGATTCCTATGGCCAGCTTCTTCCTGTTCCTCCCGAAGGTGACGTGCAGCTTCTCCTGCAGCTGGATGACTTCCCTTATCTTCTCGTCGTCAAACTTGAGGTTCTTGACTATGGCGCAGGCCGTGAAAGGCCTGACCTCCTTGACAGATGCATCTATTATTATCCTGTAATCAGCCCCGCCTTTCTTTGTCTTGTATTCACGCAACCCTGTCTTCACTCCTATGAATGATGACAATGCTCGCGCGAAGCCAGGCTCCGAGAGCATATCTGGCCTGTTGGGAAACACTTCCACGACGATATCATTGCCCTCGATCTTCTCAAGGTCTGTGCCCAGCATGCTTATGCGGTCCTTCAGCTCTTCGAGAGGCAGCTTCTTTCCCACTAGCTTTTCAAACGCATCCTTGTTGAGAGTTATAGTCGGCATTTGCTTTTCCTCTTTACCTCATCCACTCTTTCATCTCCCGCAGCTGCTTGAGATCATTCTTGTAAAGGTCGCGAATGTCTGTGATCTTGAAGTATTCTATTATTATCCTGTCGAATCCAGGGCCCCAGGCAAGCACAGGGACATCAATCCCTAGCATCGGCTTCACCACTTCTGGCCTGAAGATGCCTGCTCCTCCGAGCTCGAACCATTTCTGGTGCACAGGGTGATATACGTCTATCTCGACGCTGAATTCGGTGTAGGGGAAATATGCGGGCCTGAACCTTGCCTTCTCATATCCCATCTTCCTGAAGAATGCCTTAAGATAGCCGAGGAGATGCCTGAAGTTGGCGTTCTCGTCGACAACTATACCTTCAGTCTGGTTGAACTCGAAAAGATGCGCCCAGTCAAGGGTCTCGTTCCTGAAGCATTTCCCGAGAGCGAAATATTTCACAGGCAAGTCCTCTTTCTTTAGGCTAGCCACGGTCCTCGCCGACAGGGCAGTGGTGTGGGTCCTCAGCACGTTCTTCTTGGCTTCATCCTCTGACCAATCATACTGCCAGCCGGCGCTTCCAGTGTCTCCGCCGCTCTCATGCGCCTTCCTCACTTTCTCGACGAGTTTCTTCTCAGGCAGGGTGCCTGTCTTAGGATCCTTTATGAAGAAAGTGTCCTGCATATCTCTCACAGGATGGTCCTGGGCTGTGAACAGCGCATCGAAATTCCAGAAGCTTGTCTGCACCATGCTGCCGGTCATCTCCCTGAATCCGAGGTCGAGCCAGATCCTCTTTGCCGACGATATGGCTTGGTTTACGAAGTGGCGTTTTCCGCGTTGTATCTTCGGCACATCGAAGCTCAGGTCATAGGCCCTGAATTCCTTCTTCTTCCAGCTGCCTGTCTTGAGCATCTCAGGGGTGAGGCGGTTCTCTGTCTTCGTGATATGAGAATCAGACGACAGGCTGTACTGAGGTTTCGCCAGCACCGCTTTGATAAGCTCTTTTCCGAGCGCAGTGATGATGACGTGCCATTCCTTCTTCAGGATCGGCCTGATGACATCCTTTCTCTTCTTCAGGGCGTCGAACGCGAATTTATCAGTGTCCTGCAGAGAAGTGATGTCGATCTCCTCTTTTTCAATCTTCTTGAGAAGGAGCTCTTCGAAGCTGTCTTTCTCAAGCGATTTCTTACCCAGATCTGTGATTGAGATGTTCATCCCTGCAGCGATATTGATGAGGCCTCTGCTCTTCAGCAGGCCGATGCAGACATTCAGCTCCTCAGGGTTGAGGCCGCTGTCTTTTCGCAGCGTATCAAGATTTTTTGCAGAATGGCTTATGCTCTTCAGGAATATCCTCTCAGGCAGCCCATGGGTGAGTGCTTTCTTGCCGTTCTCTCCCAGAACCAGGACTTCCCTGACATCCTCCTTTATCTCAAGGGCTCCTTTGCTCTGGAGCCACTGCAATGCACGCATGACCTCTACATCCTTGAGCCTGCTTTTCTCGACGATATCTGAGAATGCGGTGCTGTGGCTCAGCACAGGAAGCACCTTTAGCTCCAGAGGATGCAATGCCTTGGCCAGCTCAGCAACATCAGTCATGTCTCATCGTAGGGCCGGGGGTTATATAAAATTATTGGTTGCTAGAAATAAAATAGGATGTAATGATAAAAATAATAGAAATAAAAAAAAATCAAAAAGTTTTATCAGTTCTAGGCCGCTACTTTCTTCTTCATCTCTTTCCAGGCGAGCTCGAACAGCTCTTCCAGCGCAGAGGCGAAGAATGGCGTGTTTATCCAGATGCCTATGTCATAGCTGGGATGCACTTCTGCGTCATCCATCACCATGAAGATAAGCTCTTTTCCGTCCACTATGATGAACCTTGCCTTTGAGGCGGTGTGCCTTATCTCCGCGAGCCCTGCGAGGTCCTTGATGACCTTATCAGTCTCCTTGTTGAGCGGAGCAGCGATCCTCACCTTTACGCCTCTCTTCTTGAGAAGCTCGAACACAGGCTTCAGGATTTCTGCTTTCCTTATCAGATCCTGGGTGGTCGTCATCAGGGTGACTGTCTTCTCAGCTCCCTTGATGGTGAGCTCTATGTGGTTGTACAGGTTGTGCCTGCCCTTTATCGAGCCAGAGAGATCGCTAGGGTCTATGAGCTCGACTCCCTGCGTGTGCAATGAGTTAAGCTCCTGGATGACGTCTGTGGTCTTAAGGTTTTCAAGCCTCTTGACAGCCTCATCAGCCTCTGACCTCATGTTCTTCTTGACTCTCTCAACGACTTCCTTTGGCGGGACTGCCATGTATTTTATAGGCTTTCCCAGCTTCATTACCACAAAGCCCTTCTTCTCAAGGCTCTCAAGAATGTCGTAGCTCCTGCTCCTAGGAACATTCGCTATGTCGCTCAGCTCTCCTGCCGTGCTCGTCCCTCTAGAGAGCAGCGCGGTCCAGATCTTCACCTCGTAAAGGTTCAATCCAAAATATCTTCTCAGTTTCGAGAGAAACTCTTCCTTAACCAGCATGTTGTTCTACCTCCAAAAAGTAGGAACTCACCCCTCTTTTTAGACCAGAAAACGTATAACTACTATTTATATGTTACTGTTTTTTACAATCAGACGATAGTTAAAGAAGTTCATCTCTTGATAATATAGAAAACCTCATTTGGAAGCTCGAAAATCTCGAAGCTCCAGTGGTTCTTGGCGAGTATTTTCTCGAACCAGCTCCTGCGCTCCTTTCTGATTGCCTTCCCGCCTCCTATGCTCCTGGTGGCGAATGAGACTGCTATGAACTTGGAGCCTATCTGCTTCAGCAGCTCGCGGCTGATGTTCCGCTTGGCAGCCTCCAGCGTGTCCAAAGTCTTGAAAAGGAAACAGATGTCGCTGTCCTTGGTTATCTCAGAGACATCATCCTTGATGAGGTCGACGCGCAGGGTGGCGCCCCTGATGCTCTTGGCCTTGAAATAGGCATCCACAAACTTAAGGTCCTCATCAGCTAGGTCGCAGGCAAGGTATTTTACGCTGCACTCGAGATAAGGATAGCTGATTGGATTGAGACCGCATGCCAGGTCAACAATCTTCTTGGGCCTGCCGGTTATCTGAAATATCCTAGGATATACTGTGGAATAATATGGCAGCCGTTCCTTTGTCGACTGGTGCAGGGCAAGGATCTTGTTATGCATCTCCAGCGAATCATTTTTTTTCAGCTCTTCCAGCAGAGCATATCTTTTCTTGTAATCATCAAGTATGAAGACCCCATACACCCGCCTGAGCTTTGCCCTGATTGATTTTATAACTTCATCATGCTCTTTGCTGCGCCTGAACTGGTCGTATCTTCCTTCGCAATGCTCGTATTTTGAAAGGACTCTCCTGCTGGTCTTCCCATTCTCAGAGAACATTTTCAGGATTTGTTCCTTGACGAACTCAATGTTGAGGTTTGAGAGCTCCTGCTTTGAGATGATTTCTTCTGCGATCAGCTCGATCATCTGTTCAGTCAGTTCTGCTGCTTCCATCTTAGAATCCCTGCGATGCCGCCAAGGCCGCCCAGCTTTTTCTCAGCTTCTTCTGTGCCGATGATGCTGACCTTTGCTCCTGTCTTCTCAGCCAGCCGCATAACCTGCTCTATCTCGCGGTGCTTGTCTGCCTGCCTCGCCCTGTTGATGAAATCATAGCCCACCATGAGCTCCTTGACCGCTCCAATCGAGCTCTTTTCCTTGCATTCAGCTGCGCCGTAGCAAGCCTCTTCTTTCGAGACCGCACGCAACAGTTCCTCGACCTGACCAAGCTCCTTTGCAGCCCTGTCGCTCTCAAGCACTTTTCTCAGCTCAGGCCTCTGAAGCACTTCTTTTATCGCTCCTTCCTCAACGTCAGAGCATGTGGCCGCTGTGACTTTTGGCTTCAGCTCAGCAGGCATCTCCTTCATCAGATATTCTTTCCAGAAGCTTGGGCTGGCTATAACTATGTTGTTCGGGGAGTATCTCTTATCATACTCTTTGAGAAGCTCTATGATCTGGATGTAGAAGTTCTTTCCTTCGCCGTCCATGCCTTTCTTTGCCACATCGCCCTTCAGCTTCGACAGGAGCTCGTGGCCCTGGTTCTTGAGCATGGCAAAGATGGCCTCTTCCCTGTCGAAAAGCACCATCAGGATCTTTGTCTTAATCTTCTGGGTGGCTTCATCAAGCTTTTCCAGCTGATAGCCAGGCCACTCCAGCTTTGTGATTGTGATGATTGTGCCTTGCTCCACATCAAATGTGTGATGGCTGCCTCTCGGCACATCTTCAGGCCCTTCGATTATCACTCCGCTGATGCGCAGGTTGTCAGAATGCTTGTGGAACTCGACCTTCTCGACCTTGAGCTCGATGAAGATTGTCTTCTTAACAACAGCCTGCTTCCTGTCGCCCTCTTGTCCGCCTATCTTTATCTTGCGCTCAGTCTTACCACTAACGATATCATCAGCATCTATGACTTGGCTCAGCGCCCAGAGATCCTCAAGGCTGTCGATCTTGACAACGACATTCCCCTGGTGCAGGTTCTTCCTTATTATCTGCATCTTATGCCTGAGAGAGAGGGATGGATATTAAAGTTTATTGATTGTTTGACATAGACCCTGTTACTTAGCAACTCTTGTTTCAACCAGGCCATCAATCACGACATAATCCTCTGATTTTCAGGTTTTCTCCTGCTCAAAAAAACAATAGATTTATATACATTGGTTATCAGGAAAGCCGTTATGGATAGGGTGAGGAAGGGCCAGACAGCCAGCAGCGCAGGTGTCGTGATAATAATCATCACCATTCTCATAATCCTTTACATATTGTTCCTTCCTCCGCAGGACAGGGCAGCGCTTCTGGGCGATGAGACAGGCACCGGCACAGGAACAGGGACGGCTGGCGGCAAGAGCGGAGTGCTCTTCTCAAAGACGCCAGGCAGGATATTCCCTTCCGGCGGCAACATGATAGAGCACACCATGCCCTCATTCCTTGTCTTCACAGTCACCAATGCCAATGAGCTGAAGCGCGTAGACTCATTGTATGTCAAGAATTCTGCCTTCAGCGACAAGACAGGTGAGATACCTTTCTTCTACGATACCAAGACCATGGCTGACCTGAAGCTCTCATTCAACGTGAGATCGCATGATGGGAAGCTCAAGATAATGCTTAACAATTATGAAGTGTATTATGGCGAGCTTGACGATGGAAGCCCGCAGCCCATAAGCCTGCCGAAAGAGTATATGACCCAGAGGAACAAGCTATTATTCGAGGTCTCTGAGCCCGGAGCTGCTTTCTGGCGCGTCAATGAGTATGAGCTAGAGAATGTGCTTGTCTCAGGGAAGGTCACTGATTATTCTGCTGCGAAAGCAGAGCAGCATTTCTCGATATCTGATTCTGAGTTTGAGAAGCTCGAGAAGTCAGTGCTGGAATTCCTTCCGGACTGCCCACCAAGAGAGGAAGGGCTTGTGCAGATATTGATAAACGGTCGCGCAGTGTTCACCAGCTATCCTGACTGCGGGATAAGGACCAGCATAGAGATAAGCAAAGAATTCCTGAAGGCAGGAGATAACATACTGGCTGCCAGCACAGAGAAAGGATCATTCCTGCTGGACGCTCCTAAGCTCACGACTTTCCTGAAGGATACTGCTCAGCCAGTCTTCTACTTTTCAATGCCTCAGGCATTGCTGGATGCGATATACGCAGGCCAGCGCGGACTGATGGCCACAGTAAGGTTTGCCGACAGCTCAAAAGTGAAGCGAGGATATATCGAGATCAACGGCTTCAAGCTGTACTTCGAGGCCCAGGATGTGATATACCAGGCGCCAGTCGACCCGGCATCCCTGATGCCCGGATCAAACTCACTCAAGATTGTGCCGCAGTCAGACGCGATGGATGTGGCCGAGATAAGGATTGATGTGATCTGATCATTCACATTTCCCTTTGTTCAAAAAAGAGGATGCTTATTTATGCCTAAAGATTCTAAAGGAAATTTGGAAGCACAAGCCAGGGAGAAGGCAGCTATTGATAAGGAGATGGCCACTATCAGTGCAGCGTCGATGATGGCCGGTCCTGAGGCCATGGCTGCTGTTGAAGGTGTTCAGATGGCTCGTGGCATACCAGGCATCGGCGGTCGCATCGATAAAGAGCTAAGCAAGCAGACTGGTGTCAAGAAAAAAGTCGCTAAAGATATGAAACAAGAAAAGAAGAACTTGAATAATGCTTCACCTGTCGCCTCTGCTGCCGGTGGCGCAGGTGGAGGATTGATGACTGGTGTAGTAGTGCCGCCTTCGGGAGCAGGCAATTCGAAACCATCGCCTCCGAAGGATCCGTCTCAGAAGGATTTGAATCGCCAGATGACTTTGGCGCAGATAGAGCAGATAAAACACGAGACTGAATTAAGCAAGTCGGCTGAGACAAGAAGAGCTGATGCTGAGAAAAAACAAAACGGTGAAAATGACAGAGTAGGATCATTGGACTATAAGCTCCACGGCAATGCGACGGGCGGCGCCAAGGCACTTTTTTGGATCGCAATCGCTCTGCAGATTGCCGACGTATATTACCTCAAGAGCAACAGGACTAATTTCCTGCCTTTTATCGTCGCATGTTATGCAGCTCTCTCCATAGGCGCCTGGATTGTGATGAAGCCAAAAGGTCATTTTGTTGATCCTAGGCATCTGTTCCTTTTTCTAGGCATATCGGCGTTCTATATACTGATCCCGGGTTATATGTATCTTGTGCCAAGGGTCCAGCTGACCTCAGGGATACTGCTGGTCGATTGGCTGAGTTTCATCATCGCGATACTGCCCATGTGGCCAATCTACTTCGGCTTCAAGCTCGAGATACCCTTTGTCAAGCATTATGTGAACTTCTGGATCATACTTCTTCTCTTCCTTTTCATCTTTGGCTACGCATCAGAGCTCAGGGCAGGCAACCTGGCTGCGATAGGCGCAAGGCCTGAGATGATGAATGTCAACAGGGTATTGACATATCTCTGGGATACCATTCTTAAGATAGGGGGTAATTTAGGGAAAACATTCACCAATGTAATCCCGAACCTGCTCAATGCCACAGGAATATCCTATTATACAGGTACGGTCGATCAGAATGAAAAGGCCCCTGTCGGGCTATATATATCAAACATCAGGGCCGCTGACAAGTATTCCTATGAAGGGTATCCTGTCATAATCTGGGCTGACATCAGAGGCAAGAGCTTCACAGAACCGATAATCGTGAATCCTGCATGTTATATCAACGATGTCGGGCAAGGCATCCTCGAACCCTCCAGCTTCTCATTCCTTGGCGAGGAGCACGACACTCTATCATGCACATTCAACGACCTCAAGAAAGGAAACCACCAGGTGAAGGTCGGAGCTTCATTCAACTTTGAGACCTGGGCCTATGTCACATATACATTCGTGGACAACGAAGTCCGAAGATCCCTCGAGATGCAGGGCAAGAACATAAATTCAGAGCTCGACATACCGATGCTGCCGGAGGCCATATTCACCAATGGACCAGCGATGCTGGGCATGGGCTCGATGATTGACCAGCCGATAGGCATAGATCCTCTGCGCAACACAAGGGATCCTGTGCTGGGCGTCACTCTTGACAACAGATGGACTGACGGCCAGATAGCGAAAGTGGAAGGTTTTGTAATCCAGGTTCCTGAAGATTTCGATCTTGTGAATTGCGACAGATGGGGTGGTGATTACAAGCGAGAGCCTTCCAACGTATCCGAGGGCTATGCGTTCTATGTCTTCAACAGGGAAGAGCTGATGGATCCAAGGTCTGAATTTCAGTCAGTGACCTGCAGGATCCATCTCAAGGATGAGCTGGTGCGGACATTCTTTGTCGGATCACAAAAAGTCCAGAGGACATTTGTCGCCCAGGCCAAATACATATACAAGATAGAGAAACCGATAAGCGTCTATGTCAGGGAATAATCCATCAGGAAAGAGAAAGATATCATTCGGACAGCCGTTGCTAGTCCTGGCGCTGGCCTGTGCTGTTCTCCTGCTAAGCTCATGCTCAGGGGGTTATAGGCCATCCACCACCGATACAGACTATTTTGTCGGCTCCCAGGGAGTGAACATAAATTTCATGAGCGAGAGCACATTGGATGAGCTCTACGAAAATTCATCATTCGCCATAAACATGGTCATCGAGAACAACGGAGCCCATGACATAGCAGGGGATGAACAGGGAATCCTGACGATAAGCTATGATCCGTTCTACATCTCTGCTTCCCAGCCAGAGGCCAACAATGACAACAAGAACATAGAGCTCCTAGCCAGTGGGATAATAGTGAAAGGCCTGCAGCTGTACGGCAAATCAAAATATTATCCCATGGGTTCAGATATATTCCTGTCATTCTCAAACTTCAAGGCCAAGGCCATCTCCGGCCAGAGGTCAAAGCCCTCTACCCAGCTATTCATATCATTCTGCTATCCTTATGTGACGACCCTATCAAGGTTAGTGTGCGTGGATTTCAATACCTACGGCCAGAACCTGCGTGACCAGGTATGCAGCCAAAAGGACCTTTCGCTCTCAGACCAAGGAGCGCCTATAGCCATAAGGAAGGTAGAGGTGGAGAACCAGCCGGTACAAGGGGATCTTGTGAGGCCTGCATTCATAATACAGATTTACAATGTCGGAGGAGGCAGTGTGCTGAGCCCTGGAAGCTCTGCGGATATAGAGAGTGTATGCGCCTCAAAACAGCTCTCAAGAGAGGATCTTAATGCTGTCGATGTCGAGGCATTCCTGTCGCAGAACATAAAATTGTCCTGTTCACCAAGCAAGGTACGCCTTGTTGAAGGCGAGGGCTATACGAGATGCACCGTAGCAGATGAGGATATGGATAAGCTATTGGCCTATCACCAGAACTACGAAGCCCCGCTGACAATCAACCTGACATACATATACCTGAGCACACTCTCCAAAGATGTTGAGATCAAGCGACTGAATATTTATGGAGGCTCAATCACGCCTGAGAATGAATGCCAGCCCTACGAGGTAAATGACGGAAGCGGATGCATAACAAAATGTGAGTACTGCGCACAGCATCCGACAGAGTCCCAATGCAATCCTGCGAATGCTAAATACGGAGTTGAGTTCAAGCCAGGCTTCGCCTGCAAGTGCAGCGCCAAAAACTGCAATGACATTTATCCTGATGGATTGTGCCTGCCGTTCTCAAACTTCTGTCCAGGGCTGAGTTTCTGCTGTGCGACAGAATGCAAAGCACCGAAAATGATGGTGGATGGCAAATGCTACCCTAAATGCTCTCAATGCACTGAGGTGCAGACTGAATGCGTCTGCGGGACGGATGCGAATTATATCGCAGCGCCGCTGGCGAAAGGAACATTATGCTGCCCTAAGCTCCCGCAGGTTTATGCTAACGGAAAAGATCCTGCTGAAAAGAAGATGTGCTCTGATGAATGCGCCGCAGCGAGCGCGGCTAATTGATTTGATATGAACATTATGAAAAGTTTTATATACCTAAAATATAAGAGGTGGATTTGGATGGATAACACTAAAAATTTGATGATAAGGATTGGAGTTATTGCGATACTTCTGATATTGGCGCTCAGCATCACTGCATGTAGCGGCATACCGTCTAGTGCCGGCAAGAAGCCAGCGGAGACCAAATATTATCAGGGATACAAGGGTGTCGAGACCACTGTGACGAGGGCGATGCCTCCTGACAAGATGTATTTCTATGGCGACACCGAGGACAACACCTTTGACGTGAATGTCGAAGTCGCCAACCAGGGTGCATCCTGGGCTAGAGGAGGACTATACATATCAGGCTATGATCCCACCATGATAGAAATCGCCGGCATAACCCCTGACAGGGCAAATGGCCGCGACTGTGTGCTGAACATCGGCAATCTAGGCTTTGGAAAGTTCGACAACACATTCACCTGCAGCAACTTCTTCATAGGCGAAGGTGATAACTTCAAGAACATGGGAGTCTTCATAAAGAACCTCGGAAGCAAGTTCCAGATGGGAAGGCTTACTGGAGGGGTGGACCTAGGATGGATGAAACAAGGAAAGGAGAACCAGTTCAGCCTCTCATTGGACAACCCAAATATAGATGTAGACTACTCTAACCACGGAAGGCTGCTCATACTCGCGTCATCAGCGCTTAATTTCCAGGACAACTTCGGCCTCGAATACCTGCTGGCAGGAAACAACTATGAATATCCTGGCGGAGAGCTAGCATTCATGAACTTCGACGGAAACATAGTCTCGTGGCCGCCAGGGCTTGACCAGACAACCCAGACATTTATGATAACCAACTG
Source organism: archaeon (assembly GCA_043801165.1). GTDB lineage: Archaea > Nanobdellota > Nanobdellia > Woesearchaeales > SM23-78 > SM23-78. The sequence continues at coordinate 2,874 of JAZDMG010000047.1, read as the reverse complement.
CTATGTGTACTCATCATACGCTGCGCCAGTGGTCTGCATAGACCCGGCTCCATTCTCAGAGAATGATAAAGTATGCACTCCAAAACCATACACCGGAACCAGCGGCCAGGGAGCTCCTGTTGCTGTGACCTACATAGAGCAGGAGAACACCCCGAGACAGGCGGTCTTTAAGATATTCGTGAAGAACACAGGAGGCGGAAAGGTCTATGACCCTGGAAGGCTCTACAAGTGCAGCCCCTATTCTCCTGCGAGGGTGACTGCAGAAGACCTCAATGTGGTGATTGTCGGAGACGTCCGAGTTTCAGGCGACCCGATGAGGCTGAAATGCACGCCAAATGATTACATACGTCTGGACCCGAAGACAGGCGAAGGCTTGGTGACCTGTGTCTATGACATCCCATTCTCAGGGCTTAAATCAGCCTATCAGGCTCCGCTCGTGGTGGAGCTGTGGTACGGCTATTCCAAGTCAATGGAGAAGAAAGTCACAATCAAGAGAGCAGTATGAATATGAGTTGGCCTGCGAGAACGCAGCATATGTTAAGTTAGTTAATCCAACAAGGGAGGTTGAATAATATGAAGATAATCAAGATGATGGGCGTGATGATCGCCCTTGCGATGGTGCTGTTCCTGACCAGCTGTTCTACCGAGAACAATCAGGTAGACTTGACAAGGTCATATATCGGCGGCACAGTCGGGCTTACCACCTACCTGATAGAAGGCATGCCGCCTTCGATGATACATGATGGAGGGACATTCCCCTTTGGAGTCGGTGTGGCCATAGAGAACCAGGGGGAGGCAGATGTCGGGCCAGGCACCAACAATCCCTACATCATAGTCAGGCTCGAGGGCATTAACCCAACCCAGTTCGGGATATCAGACCAGGATGTGATCCAGATACTCGGAAGCCCGCTCAAGGGAGCCCGGAGGAATTTCGACGGCACAATATTCCCGGGTGAGATCGGATCAGCGAACTTCGAACCATTGACCTATCTGCCTAACATACACGGCAACACACAGTTCACCATAAGGGCAGATGTCTGCTATGACTACGAGACCCTGGCGACGGCGCAGATATGCATCAAGGATGATGTGCTTGAGAACATACAGGACACAAGCATCTGCAGCCTGACAGGAGAAAAATTCCCGCAGAACAGCGGAGCGCCATTGCACATCTCAAGCCTCATCGAGAACCCGATGGCAGAGAACAAGATCCAGGTCAACTTTGTGGTCGAGCATGTAGGTATAGGAGAGTTCTTCGGAAGGCCGACGTCAGGCGATACCAAGGGAGAGATATGCGACTTCAGCCCAAGGAACGTCAACAAGTACAATGTCGATGTCATCGTCGAGCCGCTCTCAGACCCCGGGCTGACAATAAGCTGCTCCAGGTTCGGAGGATCAAATGCCGGCAGGATCAAGCTCTACCAGGGAGCTCCAACCACCATAAGCTGCGTCATAACAAGGACCGGCGGCGGATCGGGAAGAGTGTTCCAGGACCTGTTGAACATAAAGCTCAAGTATCGTTACGGGCAGTTCATAGAGACCCCGATAATAATACAGGACGTCAGCAACTGAGCAGCATAAATTTTTTGAATTTTTTTATTACTTTTTTTTATCCTAGATTTCAATCAAGAGGGGTTTCGGGTTTCATGGCAAGGAAAAATATTTTAATGGCATTTCTCGTGATGATTATCATCTGCATCCTGATATCAGGATGCTCAATATCTACCACAAAGAAGCCGACCCAGAAGAAGCCAGAGATGGGAGGCTATGTCGGCGGACTGCAGGGATTGACTGCAAGGCTACTTGAAGGGTCTCCGCCTGATGTGATACAGGACTCAGGAATCACTCCTTTCTCTTTCACAGTATCCCTGGAGAACGCGGGCGAGGCTACCGTTGGCAAGGGCACTGATAATCCACTGGTCTTTGTCAGGCTGGCTGGCATCTCCTACAAGGATTTTAACATGAAGCAGGAAGAGGCAGCCATACGGTTCGATGATAAGCTGGAGCCTGTCAAAAGGAACTATGATGATTCTGTGACCCCTGGAGAGATTTCGTATGTAGGTTTTGACAACCTAGCCTATGTGAACCATGTATCTGAGAGCATCGCCCTGACCTTGAGGGCGGAGGTATGCTATGATTACGAATCATATGCGACCGCTAAGTTCTGCGTGAAGAGAGAAGTGTTTGAGAGCGTTGAGGACTCAACCATCTGCGTCCTCCGAGGGCCCAGGCCTTTCGGCAACAGCGGAGCGCCGCTGCAGGTGACCAAGGTCGAAGAGGCACCCATCAACAACAACACAGTGCAGATAAACTTCAACATTGAGCACCTTGGAAACGGAGTATTCTTCTTCAGGAATGAGCCGACAGATCTTTTTGATGCCTGTGTGTTCAGTGACATGAACCCAAACCGATACAAGCTTGAAGTGTTTGTCGAGCCTGTGCAAGCTAATATGTACAATGTCAGTTGCCAGCGGTTGGATGGGTCGCTTCCTGGCGGGGGAGCGCATGGAGTAGTCAAGATGCCTGATGGGGCGCCGTTGGCTTTAACATGCTTTGTGAAACGCCTGAAGCCGATGGAGAGCAGAGTGTATCAGGATCTTCTGAATATCAAGCTGAGATATCGCTATGGTGAGTTCATAGAGAAGCCGATATTGATACAGGGCTATGAGAGCTGATGTGGCTGCAGTTCTCTTGTGAACGATCTGAAAATAATCACATCTATTCCTTAAGGGCTCGGCACTGTCTTAATTCAGATACTTTAATTTTGCGTGAAGAAAGTTTCCCCACGTCCAGACTTTCATTGCCTGATGCTCGAGAATTGCTGGCGTCAGTTTTTCTTCATTTTTGTGCATGAAATTCCAGTAAAATTGAAAT
>JAZDMG010000016.1:0-4311 GCA_043801165.1 archaeon | reverse complement strand
TATGTGATCATCTTCGCTTTCAGCGACATTCTGCCATAGCGGGATCTTGACATCCTCAGAATATGCGTTGGCTTGGGACAATAGCCTTCTGAAACCTTTTTTTGAGACCCCTTCTTTAGTTTTCATGGCTGTTGCGATCAGATGCACCCTCTCGTCTAGGTTGGTACGCCCATTCTTTTTGATGCCTTGCTCACGGAGTCTCATGATGCCATCAATTCTCTCTTGTGGGATGAATCCTCCTGTCATTTCAGCCCATGAGCTTGCTTTGATCAAAGCGTCATTTACTTGCATATAGCTAAGCCCTTCTCTAGCAAGGTCTTCTGCGATCTCAAGCTGCCTTGATTCCATATTGGCGCACTGCTCCGGGGTGTACTGCTGGCTCTTCACCTTCCTTGATTTGTTCCACTCCTCTATTCTCTTTTTTATGGCGCCGAAGATTGTATCATCTTTCTCGATCCTCTTCCAGAAGGGCCTATCGAGAGATGATGCTATCTTTTCTCCTCTTCTGATCAATCTCTTGAAAGCGTGTTCAGATATGCCCTTCTCAAGGGCATCTGCGCAGTAGCCCCTGAACAATATGACATTGAAAGAGGCATAATCTGCTGCTCCTGCTTGGTGCAGCTTTTTTACCTCTTTGACATCAGCCTTGTCTAGGTCTGAGCCTGATATGCGGGCGTATCTCTTAGCGGCCTTCAGGTCATGCTTTAAATAAAACCAAGGATGCCCTTCAGATGCTTTCCGCTGGGCATAGGCGATGTGATTGTCTTTGAGTATCTGGCTCTCATATTTGAGCGCCTCATTGTTAAATTCAAGTATGGCGGATTTGATATCATATAATGCGGATTGTTCTATGCGCCCAGACTCTGATTCACTGCTCTCTAAGGTGTTTACACTGTAAATTATTTCCTCTTCGGAGGCAGTATTCCTGGCTTCTTTCATCAGGCCGGCTATCTTTTCCTTAAAATCTCCTTTTCTCGCCCTTGTGGCAGCTTCCACCAATCTAGAATATGTCTTCGGGCATTTTTCTTTTGTGAACCCTTTTGATTCAAAAGAAGAGATGGTGTCGACCATTAGGTTGTCTAGGCATGCCTTGTATTCCTGGTTTCCTGCGGTCGCCCGACTTATTGGTTCTCCTGGCATTTTCTCGCAAAACAGCTCTAATCTTTTAAATCTTTCTTTTTTTAACCACTCGATAATTTATACATTGCAATCTGTAATCAGCTTTATCAATTCTTTTCGTTAATTATATAAATATCAGATTTCTCGGATAGCTTCATGATTGGCATCATCTCAGACACCCATGACAATGTTACTAACGTCAAGAAGGCGGTGGAGATCTTCAAGAAGAACAACGTTGAGTTCGTCATCCACGCTGGCGATGTAATCTCTCCTGCCACTGTCATGTATTTTGCTGGCCTGAAGATGAAGTTCATCTTCGGCAACTGCGACGGAGACAGGCATGGCCTGGATGAGCGAGCCATGGAGATAGGCGGAGAGCATTACGGAAGGGTCATGGAGCTTGAATACAAGGGAAAGACGATCGGCGTGATCCATGGGGACAACTCTCTCATGTATCAGAAGATGCTCCAGAAAGGCTATGATTATCTCATCCACGGCGACACGCACAAGCCAGAAGACCGGAGGGTGAATAGGACCAGGGTCCTCTGCCCCGGCGGCCATTATCTCGGTGATCCGCAGGACAGGAAGAAGATAATAATCCTGGATGTGGAGAACGACAGGGCGACTTTTCTTGAGATAACAGCAAACCGCCACTCGAGCCTATCCTCTGACTAAAGTTCGAGGTTTTACGGCTCTCGCACGTATTGGCGGTTTGCTGGAATGAGTGGACTCGCACTAAAGCAAGCGAGCAAAGCTCGCTGATTCATCTAGTTTCACTAGATGAAGTGCGAAGTTTTAAACCCTGCGAGTCCACCCATAAAATGAATTGGCAGTTAATGCGATTCTTCCATGACAACTTTTATAAATGAGACGGATTTCTCCTCTGACCATGATCAAAGGAATAGTATTCGATTTTTGGGGGACTCTGGTGGAGAATGGCATCTATCCAAGCCCGGTGCAGCAGACAAAGTTCATCCTCAGGATGAGGATGCCTTTCAAGGATTTCGTCGCCAGGTTCGAGAAATCGATGATGGTGAAGCCTTATACCGACCTCAATGAGGCGTTCAAGGCTGCCTGCGATGAGTTCAGGATAACCCCAGACCAGTACCTCATGGAGCGGCTGGTGGGGATGTGGAACAAGAATGATCTTCTTGGAAAGCCATTCCTTGACACCATAGAGACTCTTGATTATCTTAAGAGCAAGAAGATAAAGATAGGGCTGATAGCCAATACCACTCCTTCAATAACAAGGGTTATCGAGAAGTATAACCTTGAAAAATATTTCACAGCCAATGCTTTTTCATACGAGGAAGGCCTTTTGAAGAGCGATGCTGAGATGTACCATAGGATGGTTGAGAAGATGAAGCTCAAGCCAGAGGAAGTGGTGGTCATAGGGGATTCTGTGCCCTCTGACGTGATAGGAGCAAGGAATGCCGGGCTGAAATCAATCCTCTTAGACAGGAGGAACAACAGGGAGTTCCAGCCAAAGATAATAAATCTCAGAGAGCTCATGAGCCTGATTGAAGAAGGGTCATTGGAGGAGTTCGCCACGCTGAAATCAGAGGAAGCTGAAGCTGTCGAGAAGGAAAATGAATGAGGATTGCATCTTTTGCAAAATAGTCCAAGGCAAGATCCCTTGCTGGAAAATACATGAGGACAAGGATTTTCTGGCTTTTCTTGACATACATCCAATCTCCAGCGGCCATGCCCTGATCGTGCCTAAGAAGCACTGCGAGAACATTCTTGATTTCCCGAAATCAGAGGAGTCTGACCTGATTGAGTTAATAAAGAAAGTTGCCAAGGCAGTGGTGGCTGCGACAGGGGCGGATGGATTCAATGTCGGGCTCAACAATGGAGAGGCCGCTGGCCAGGTAATCCACCATGCACACTTTCACATCATACCCAGGTTTGATGGTGACGGCCTTTCCAGCTGGCCAAACAAGGAATATAAAAAGGGCGAAATCGACGAGATGCAGAAGAAGATAAAGAATTTCTTGAGATAAACAAAATAAAAAGTATTATTTAGCTCTTTGCTGCGCCCTTGCCCTTTGTGATCTTGTCAAAGAACTCAAGGACTTCTATCGGAAGAGCCATCACGACAGTGTTGCTGGCAGTGGGCCCTAGGCCGTCAAGTGTCTGGAGGGTCCTGAGCTGCATCGCGCCCCTGGATTTGGACATCGTATCAGCGGCCGCGGCAAGATTCTTCGCAGCATCCCTGTCACCCTCGCTCTTGATGATGTTGGCGCGCTTCTCTCGCTCAGCAGCAGCCTGCCTGCTCATGATCCTCTTGAGGTCATCAGGCACCTCTATATCTTGGAGCTTTATGACCTGGACATCAAGGCCCCACTGGTCAGTCTCCTTGTCGACAATAACTTTTATCTCGTCGCCGATCTTCTGGCGCTCGGTCAGTATCGTGTCAAGGCTCATGCCGCCTATTACATCCCTTAATGCTGTCTGGGCGTACTGGGCCATAGCATATTCATACTCCTGGACTTTGATGATGGCATCGTTGGCTTTCAGGACCTTGAAGAAGACGACACCGTTGACGTTGACAGGGACATTGTCCTTTGTCATGACCTGCTGCTTCTCAATATCAAGTGTCCTTATTCGCATGTCGACGCGGGTCATATGCTGGATGACTGGGATGACGAACCTCAATCCAGGCTTCCTGATGCCGGTGAATTTTCCGAGAGTGAATACAACACCCTCTTCATACTGCTTCATCACCTTGATGCTGCTAAGAATCGCCAATACTGCCAATACAATAATAACTGTCGCGTACATGCGCCCACCCCCTTATTATTGACGAGAAGGATGCGCGGATGATTTATAAAATTATCGGAGCGCCCAAAAATAGTAAGCTTTTTATAAGCGTGTTTTTTCTAATGCTTTGTCGGCGTAGTTTAGCCCGGTTAGAGCGCCACGCTCATACAAGATGAGCAATGAGCTTTCAAAGCGATGACCTCGCTCTGAATCGGAGAGACGTGGAAGTCGGGGGTTCAAATCTCCCCGCCGACACCTTTTTTTCTTTTTTTCTTATTCCTGGCGGGTTATGCCTTCTCCAGCTAATTAGTATAAGACAAAAATAACGCATAGTTTATATATTAGTTCTGTTATTGCGTTGTTATGATAAAATTGCCTACGAGAGAACTAGTTTTAAGATGGAAAAAAGAAGGAAAGACACAGCAAGAG
>JAZDMG010000014.1:0-21209 GCA_043801165.1 archaeon | reverse complement strand
AGCTTCTTGCACTAGAATGTAAAAGTTACTCTTCGGATGCTGAGGCATCCTCGCCCTTCCTACTCTCAGCTCGCCAACTCTGACCTCCTTCCAGTCGGTCGAGGGCTCGCTGGAGGGAAGGGGAAACTAACATGGTTATATGCAATTGATTTATCTGCGCTTTACATTAAATATTTAAACGTCAATAACTAAGAATCAGCATTATGAAGAAAACCTCGCTCGGGATACTATTAGGAATTGCTGCGGGAATAATCGATGTCATTCCTATGATTTTTCAAAAATTGAGCTGGGATGCTAATCTATCAGCGTTCTCCCTCTGGATCGTATCAGGATTTTTAATATCAACGTCGAATATGAAGATTAAAGGCTTTCTAAAAGGGATAATAATATCCTTCTTAGTCTTACTCCCTGCAGCAATAATCATAGGATGGAAAGAACCAACATCATTAATCCCGATATCGATAATGACATTAATACTGGGATCAATACTCGGTTTTCTTATCAACCGATATGGAAGATAAAGCGCAGATAAATCAACTTTCTCACTTCGTTCGAACCCTGCCAGGAGGACTCCTTCCATCCAGCACTCCGCTGTCGCTTCGTGCGGGTCAGTCGCCTCGGCAGGGGCATATAACATGGTTATACGCAATTTAAAACCTGCCTTTTAGAAATATTTATAAGTCTAAACTAAATAATAAATATAATATGTCCACCAATAAAGTCCTTATTATATGCCAATCAGTCCATCATGGAAATACCCTTAAAGTTGCAAAGGTTATTGCAAATGAATTAAACGCAGATATTAATAAACCTTCTGAAGTTGATATTAATGATTTTGATAAATATGACTTAATCGGTTTTGGATCTGGGATATATAACGGTAAACATCACATAAGTTTATTTAATCTTATTAAGGATATTAAGACGCAAAAAAATAAAAAAGTATTTATTTTTTCTACTGCAAGTATTTGTTATAAAAAAATGCACGAATCCTTAAGAAAGGAACTTCTTACTAAAGGATTTTATATTATTAATGAATTCATTTGTAAAGGTTTTATAGATTATAGTTATATAAAATATTTCTTTGGCGGATTAAACAAGAAAAGACCCAATGAAAAGGATCTTAAAAATGCAAAAGAATTTGCATTAAAGATAAAAGGCAGTTTTTAAACTTCTCCGCTACGCTTCGTGCCACGCTGCGCTCTCCTCCTTTCAGTCGTCGGGGCGTATAACAAGGGTTAGTTGAAATTGCCCACACTAGTTAAGCCATTACTTAAATAGCCAAAACTCGAAGGTCTTACAGACTCGAATATGAATTAGACCAATTCTTAACGATGGGCAACTCTTCGGATGCTGAGGCATCCTCGCCTCACCAGGTCTCAAGCTCGCAACTCTGCCTCCGTTCCACTACGGCGAGGCTCGCTTGGACGGTTCGGTCAACTAACATGGTTACATGAAATAAAAGTTTTGTCGAAGGGAAACAGAGCGCTAGAGTTCTAGCGAGAAGCAACTAAAGTGCAGCTTCTTTTCCACGAAGAAAACTTTTACTCTGCGGATAACAACGGTTATCCTTGCCTCGCAGCTTTGAATCCTCCACTCTGACCTCCGTTCCACTTCGGTCGAGGCTCCTCGCGAGGGAGCGAGAGCCTAACATGGTTAGATTCAATTGAGAAAGTCGGTCTTTACAAATATTTTATAAAATCTTCACGATCTATTCCTAAATCCTTCTTAAGTATCTTATTCAAGAGTCCCCTATCAACATCTTCACCGGGATGGTTTGGAATAACTGTTGTTCTTCCATCAGGACGCTGTAAGAAAACATGGCTTCCTTCCTGTCTGAGCTTTTTAAAACCCATCTTCTGAAGGATTTTTATTATCTCATTCGCTGACAACAAAGGAAGCTTTGACATTTTTATACAACTACTTTTTGTATTCCTATAAAAGTATCTGGAATCTCAATCGGTTTCTTCTGACACTTCAAATATAAAGAAATAGCTTCCTTTGTTCGTTTTATCAACTCATCATGCGATTTAGCCTGAGTATGACAACCAGGAAGTTCAACCACTTCAGATATCAAAAAACCATCTTCACCTTTTTCTATAAGTATATTAAACGCTTTTACCATACGAATCAATAAGGGGCTCTCATTTATAAATATATCGACCGACTTTCTCAACTTTCTCGCCTTCGACTCGAACCTTTCCATCTCTCGGCTTGCCAACTCTCAAAAAACTGTCGTGTTTTGGAGGGCTGCGCCGGAGGGAAAGGAAACCTAACATGGTTAGGTGAAATCGAGCTACAGAACGGCTAAAAACGACTAAGAAGGCAAAAACCGAAAGATTTAATATCCTGTTTTGTTTGATGTGATTAGGTGATATTAATGACCAATACTTATGAACTCATTGATGGAAAACACAGTATAACTATAATATCTAATAGTAATGGTAGAATGCGCGGGACTAATCATTTAGTCATTAAATACCTCTTCATTGAACTTTCTGGCTCTGAACTTAGATATTGGACTGGCCGTTTTATTAAAGACAGTATGTTCACAGTGAAATTGGAGACTGGAAGACCTTATGAACATCTATTCCAGGGAATAAAAATATTCTCTAGAGATCAGAAAGTATTCAATATTGAAATGTAATCACTGTTTTTGCCTTCCTATTCTACTATTTGATGGAAGCTTCGCTTCTTGATACTAAGCCGTTCTTAACGCTCGACTCTGCGCATTCCTGCTGGAATGCTTGCCTCACCAGGTCTCAAGCTCGCACCTCAGCCTCCGCTTCCGCTACGGCGATGGGTCGCTTTGGACGGCTTAATAATATTTACATAATTTTCTAAGCATCCTCCTTTTCAGGAGCTTCTTTTGCTTTAAGTTCATTCGTATTCGTTTTGCAAACAATTCGCTGCTAAATCGTTTGCTTTTTCCATATCTGACCTGCTTTATTGTCTTGAAGTCTTTAAACCGATTCCTAAAACCATCCCTGTAGTTTTCCCAGTCATCATAGAAGGCATCAATAAAAATATTATATTTTACCAATTCCTCCTTAGAAACAGTTGAACGTGGCGTTACATAGCCATCATGTCTTCTATCTTTGTTCGTTACCATTGAATGCCTCCGAACACCCATTGTCTTGGCACTTGTCAGGCACCTACGACAATTTGCTTTTTAAAAAAAGCAACGTGTTCTTATGGCATCCTTTGTTTTAGTTGGTAAATCATTTTATTGAATTCCTCTTTTAAAGCATTCTTTTTTGTGAGATGTGCTCTGAAAATAATTTCAGAGATTTCCTATGGCTTCCAGTAGTTTCATATGTCCTGAGGTTAGTTTCTTGAAGTGTTCTATCTCTTCAAAAACAATCTCCGACCTAATCTTATCTCTTGAATTCCCTGATTTTGCCATTTATCATCCACTCCTTTAATTCTTCATCTGAATAATAGTTTTCTAGCTCCTTGCATAACTCTGGCGTAAGTCGGGTCATCTTTGATCCCAAATTTTCCTTTGTTGCTGATTACGAAATCCTTAGTCGAAATAAAAGCAGTTCTTCTATTTCCGCTGGCAAAAGGATGCTTCTGTATTGGCCCTTTAAGCAAAACCACAGCTTTATCATACAAGTCGCCTTCTTTTTTTTCGCAATCAGCAATAACTCCGCTAAGCTTTGAATGGCTTAAAACCTTAGGCTGGTCAGCCTTCTTTACCCTTATGAATTCCAAAGCCAAAAAGTTATACTCAATAATCTTTTCGACAGTCGGATAAGTAAAATCATTCATAAGTCCAATATAACACCCCTTATTTAAATACTTTTTTAACGATGCCTCTTTGCCGTAACGATACTTTAAACGCTCAACGGACGCCCAACAATAGACCTTTCAGCAACTTTTAAATAGTCCTCAAACAGGACTACATCTCGGGGTGGTTATGATGAGTGATTTCGATACAATAACTCTATCCGTATTAATAGGGACATTGGCAGCGATAGTCTATACATTAAGGATGGTTGTCCTGATGAATGAAAAGCTCGACAAGCTCATGAGCCGTGGCGGGATGTCGAACAAGTAGATGCCGAAAAGCGCTGTTCAATCACTTGACAGGCCATCACTCCTTAGAAAAGCTTTTTAATCTTTGACACATCGATGTCAGAGAAAGAATCTATGACCAGGTCTGCTTCCTTAAGCTCACCTTTTGTGTGAGTGGTAGTTATGGCGACGCATTTCATGCCGCCGGCCTTAGCAGCTCTCACGCAGTTGGGTGCATCCTCAAAGACAACGCAATCTCGCGGCGAGACCTTCAGCCTCTCTGCGGCTTTCAAGAATATCTCAGGATCAGGCTTGCCCTTGGCGATATGATCGGCGGTGATGATGACCTTGAAATACCTCTTCAAGTGAATCAATTCCAGGATTTCATTGAGTTTCATATCCGGGGCGGCCGTGGCTATGGCCAGGCCATACCTGCCTTTTACGCTGTCAAGGAAATCAATAACGCCCGGGGTCATGCTGATGCCTTCTTTCTTGAGAAGCTCTATGAAATATATCTCTTTCCTGTTCGCTAACGAAGATAACTCTTCATCCTTGACCACAGGGATGAATCTCTTTATGAGCTCTACGCTCTTCATGCCAAGGAAGCTCTTGTATACCTTAAGGTCAAGCTTCTGCCCGAAATCTGAAAAAAGACGTTCCCATGCAGGAAACTCAATTTTTATGCTATTTATGATGACATCATCCATGTCGAATATCATGGCTTTCAGCATATCACTAGCGAAAAGAACACATACTTTTAAAGATTCTGGAATTTGACAGTCATCATCCCATTCAGAATGTTTTATAAATTTCGAGCTAATGTTTAGAGGCATGGATCTAGGAAAAACCCTCTACGTAACTGATAGAAAGGATTGGCGCTCTTGGCTCAGGAAGAATCACACTAAGGAAAAAGTGATATGGCTCATCTACTTCAAGAAATCATCTGGCAAGCCAAGGATCCCTTACAACGATGCTGTCGAGGAGGCGCTCTGCTTTGGCTGGATAGACAGCACTATCAAGGCAGTGGATGATGAGAGGTATGCTCAGAGGTTCACGCCAAGGAGCCCGAAGAGCATGCTTTCTGAGATGAACAAGGAACGCATCCGCAGGCTGATAAAAAACAAGAAGATGACCGCTGCCGGCCTCAAGGCAGTCAGCCATGCATTTGACAAGGATAAGGCAGAGAAATTCATCATCGCCCCAGACATCCTTAAAGCGCTAAAAGCCGACAAACAGGCATGGAAGAATTTCCAGGATTTCTCAGAAGGCTATAAGAGAGTGCGTATAGGCTATATTGAGCACTCAAGGGAGCGTGGCGACATATTCCAGAACAGGCTGGATAACTTCATCAGGATGACGAAGAAGAACAAGAGATTCGGGATGGTGCAATAAATCATCATTATCGGCGAAAATTATTAATAGTCATATGCTCAAGATTCTATCATGAAGAAAAAGATCAGCAAGTTCGTGTATTGGACGCCCAGGATCTTATCCATAATATTCATCTTGTTCCTGATGCTGTTCTCATTGGATGTTTTTGACGGCCACTACGGGTTCTGGGGGTCTATTCTAGGTTTGTTCATGCACAACATCCCTGCATTCATCCTGCTGGCTGTCCTGATAATATCATGGAAGCATGAGATTGTCGGCGGGATTGCTTTTATCTTGGCAGGACTGCTGTATATCACGATGCTGATGGTGAGCATATTGACGAACATTCCTCATCAATGGTTCATGCTGTTCTGGACTTTGCCAATCTCTGCCCCGGCATTCCTCATAGGCATCCTGTTCCTTGTTGGCTGGTTCAAGAAGAAGCGATGATAAGATGAATAAACAAAACATCTCTGGTTACATAACAGCAGGCGTCGGTTTTGCCATGCTGTTGGCTAACGCCTTTGGCTACATATTCGGCTGGAGCATAAGATCTCCTGCATTCACAATACTAGGCCTGGTCTTCGTAGTGATTGGCTTGAAGACGGCACGCAAAAGATAGCTTTTCTTTCATCCACACCCTATCGCCTTAACAGCATTCCAGGGCAGCCCAGAGCTATGGAAGTAGTCTGAGCCTGCGACTATCTGCTCATACAGCCTGGGATTTCTCAATCCGAATGATTTTATGGCATCTTTTATCCTGAGCGGTGTGTTGGATCTCATCACCCGCTCAAGCTCATCCTGAGGAATTGAGCCTGTGCCGCCTGTGACTATGTTCAGCCCAACATCTTCCTTTCCAATGGTGTAGGATAATGCCACCCGCGCAAAATCCGCGAGATGGTTCCCCACGACCTGCACTGCGATGTATCTTGCGATGAATGTGCCTGTGCCAGATGGCTTGGTCGGGTCCTCTCCGCTGAATGAATCTTCCTGGATGCCGTAGGATGCAAAGCCATCCCTGTATGGCTTGGCTTCCCTGCTTCCCTCATCAACTTCCCAGCCTCCTCTGTGCCATTCGCCAGCCCCGTTCACTTCAATCACCGGGTTGCCGAATGAGCAATCATGTTGCTTCGCCAGCAGTCCAAGATAGGCAGACACTAATCTTCCAAGATCATCCTTCAGCCTGTTAAGAGTAAGTGTCGGCTCATGCTCAACAGCCAGGGTTATCCTGTTCAATGACTCTAATCTGCAGCCAGCATAGAGCGCTTCAACACTGACTTTGCCATCAGCCCTCAATCCCTTCAGTTCAGCGACTCCTGAATGCCTGGCAAGCCTTCCTGGAACGATGCCGCCTGAATGGAATATGCCGTCGATGACATCTCTTATGTCGACGGCAAGGTATCTTTCCCAGGGCAGGTGATTGGGGGCAGACCGATATGCTACGGCAATCGGGTTTCCTGAATCTCCAGCAAAGCCATTGGATGCCAGGCTGTTCGCCTGGGGCTTGAAATTGAAATCTATCTCAACGTCATCTGACCTCAAATCAGCCCTGTTGACTAAGTTGAATCTATCCAAGATTATCCTTGACACATCATCCTCGATGTCTGATCCCTGCAGGACAAAGTCAGAGATCTCACCAGAGACCTTTACCAGCGGCCTATTGCCTCTTGAGCTCCCCGAGACGCGCAGGTCAAAGCGCGCAAGCTCGTTCAATCCTATCAGATAAGCGCCTATCAGGCTGGCAATCCCTGAGTCAAGCTCATCTGGCTTTCCCCTCCTTCCGGCTTCGAATGAATGTGATATTTTTTCTAGCATCTTTTCCCTCCCTATTCATGTCTGATGAGCGATAAGTTTTGTTTTATCAGAAAACACGCATCTCAAGGAGAAACAACCCGCGGAAAGATCCGAGAAGAGAAAGGCAATGAGAGGCTATCAGCCCATCATCATAGGCATCTGACCATAAGAAGCACTGAGGTGCGATACATTATCTCGCAATACATTGTCCGAGTCATCTGCCTGTCGCATGAGTCATAAGCAGGCCTGCTCTTTTAAATAACTTATTGATAAAACTATTCTTATAGGAATGAGCCGCGGAAAGGCTGAAAATTTCAGGAGGGTCATATCCAGAATGTTTATATACAGCCGAATCAATAAAACATGGATATGTCAAAAATAAAAGAAGAGACTTTACACAATCTTTTCCTCATCGGGCTTGTGATAAAAGGCATAGACGGCATCCTTGAACTGATTGGAGGGATCGCCCTTGCCTTCGCCAGGACAGATGCGATGGCGAGCCTGGTGCAAAGGATATTCCATCATGAGCTGCTGCATGATCCGACAGACATCTTCGCCAATTATTTCATCAATGCTTCAGAGCATATGTCCCTGAGCATCATGTCATTTGCTTCGATATATCTCATAGCCCACGGGTTGATTAAGCTGGGGTTATTTTCTGGATTGTGGTATAAAAAAGTGTGGGTCTATCCCCTGGCAGGGATTGTGCTATCCTTATTGGTAGCATATCAGCTCATCAGATTCTTTGGCACACACTCAGTGATGCTCCTATCGCTGACACTAGTCGACATCATGATCATAATCCTGCTGAGGTTTGAGTATAAAAGACTAGTATCAGGTGGAACGAAATGAATATAAACCCGCCAGTCGAACCATTGCCTGTGGCGAATGATTCTAAAAAACAAAAGATATTGAGAAACATAACTGCAATGAGATGGGAGCGATGGCTTGAAAGGCCATTCAACGCATTCACCCTCTCTTTGTTCGAGGATGCCTACAGGAAAGAGAGCTTCGAAGGCATCGGGATGAAGGGCATCGATTCAAGGCCTCGACAGCCCACTCCTTCACGCTCGGCATCAGCTTCTCCTTGTCCAGATCATCCCTGGAGAACCATCTCAGCTCCTTGCCTTCATCATCCAGCTCAAGGCATTTTCCGCCTTTCACGATGCCGAAATACGTCAGGTTGATGTGCTCATGGTCTGGCCTTATCTTATCAAGATGGACGTGGGCTGGTTGGACCAGGTTCGCGGTTTTTGACTTATCGGATGGGCACACCACCTCGATATCCAGACCAGACTCTTCCTTTGCCTCCCTGATGACAGAGCCGCAGGGAAGCTCATCCTTCTCTATATGCCCGCCGATGGGAATCCAGTTGTTGACCTTCTTATTCCAAGTCAGAAGGACTTTTCCATCCTTGACAACGAACACCGTTGATACAAACTCCCTGACAATATCCATGACGCAGCAGAACCAGAATCTGTTTAAATAATTTGTCTCAGTCTCTTACGACTCGATAACGACCCTATCGGGGTCGGTGCATATCCTTCGCAGGTCCCAGAGCCTGAGGGAGCTGTATATCTTGGAAATGGCCATCATCCCTGAAAAGATGTAGGAATCATCAGAGAATAATATGTTTCCAAAATCAACTATCCCTGGCTTTCTAGAAGGCATAATCAGGAAATCCTTCATGTTCTGGCCGATTCGATATACATTATTCTCTTGACATTGGCTTATGATCGATGTCAGCTCATCAAAATATGGCCTCCCCAGATTTCCTCTGTAACTGAACAACGAGTCACCTTCCATATGCTCACTATAGAAAGTATCTGCTGATTCTCTCCTTACGAATCGTTGGATGCCCTCCACACCTCTCAGCATCTGCAGGGCCCTTATCTCCCTGTCAACCATCTCTTCAGGTGAGACGCTGTTCCTGAACCCGCTATGGTTCCTGCCGATTACAGTCTTCCTGACCAAACCATCCTCTAGCGTAACAAGAACCCCTTCGTCTTTCTTGAGTATCCGGGACATGGCTTCAAGGAGTATTAATATATTTATAAATCCTACTTCTGCCGTGAATGATTGGTCCGATGAGCCTGGGTCAAAAGTTTTATTAAACAAAAGGCCTATGGAGGCAGTATGAAAAGAAAAACAGCTGCAAAACCTGGGCTGAAGGCCTTCATCGCAGGCAACCGCGGCGAGATCGCGATTTCCATCATCGCGGCGCTGCTGGCGAACCTTCTGTTCATCTTTCTCAAGGCGCAGAATCTTATCGTGCTCGATTGCCCTGTCAGCTACCTTAATCCTTGGCAGTATTTCTTCTATTGCAGCCTATTCCATCTCTACGTATATCTCATTGTCTTCGCCCTCAGCTTTGCCTTGGCCTTCGGCCTTGTGAGGATATCGAGGCTGATTAAGAATTAGCAGGCATGACGCAGAGAGCACAACCTATCTTTCTATCTTCCCTAACTAATTGTTAGCCAGCGTCAGGATGAAGCTTGTGTTCTCTTTTGCCTTGAGGGCGTGGACTGCGTTCTCTTTCATGTAGATGAACATTCCCGGCGTCATAGCGATGTCTTTGCCTTCCAGCTTGAAGATGCCCTTTCCCTCGACGACATAGACAAAGCCCTGCTTCGTAGAAGTATGCTCAGATATATCGGTCCCTTTTGCCATGCAGAAGAGGGTTATGTTCAGCTTGGTGTTCTTAACGATTACCTTGCTCAAGACGCCCTTCGCAGGGTATTCTATCATCCCGATGATGTTTTCATCCATTGGTCGGGGATTATTGGAGCTGCTATAAATACTTTATTAAGAATCATCACCTGCGCGCTTTCAGCTTTCCAAGAGCCTCTTTGAGGTCGCCGGATATCAAAGTCAGGTAATCCACTTCCTTGAAACCAAGTGACTTATACCAAGATAGAGGATGCTTCTTGAGCTTGAAGGTGGTGGCCTCGAAGCATACCGCCTTGTACTTCTTAACAGCCTTCTCATAGACCGCTATTGAGAGCTCTGTCCCGATGCCTTTGGCCTGGACATCCGGGTCGACGAACACCTCGCCATCGAAGAGATGGTTGCCATCACACCACGGCTTTATGCCTGTCACGAAAGCTCCTGCGAGCCTGCCTTTGAGCTCTGCCACGAAGCACAGATCTGGCTGCCTCTTGAACCAATGGAGAAGCAGCGCATGGGCAGACTTGATATCCCATCTCTCGCCTACATCGAAACAGACGTAGACCTTCACATAGAGCCTAGAAAGCTCCTTGAGGTCTGTCCTCTTCATCTGGCGTATCTTCAGGTCGTTCATAGCGACAGCCTAGGTGCGGCTGTATTTATTGTTATCGATTCTGCGCTACGTGATCTTATCTGACCAGAAAGTCTATTCGAAAACTTTATTATTAAATACATAAATCTGCTGTTTGAAGGTGATGTGAAATGAAGGCTATCTTGGTGGATGCAGTCAATACATTCGTGATTAAAGGAGAGGGAATATTTGAGGAGATGCATCGCCTTCTTGAGCAATATCCAAACAAAAAAATAATCCTGACTGGCGCAGATGATGAGCAATTTAAGCAGTTCGGATTAGATAAGATGCCATATCCTATTTTTACATTGAAGCATGATCCTGAAAAGAGCGATCCGAAATACTACAAGCTTATGCTCAAGCATTTCAGCCTACAACCAAAAGACGCGGTGTATCTTGAGCATAATGAAGACGCCATTAAAAGTGCTGAGTCAATTGGTATAATAACGCATTTTTATGACAAAGATAAAAAGGATCTGGTGAGTTTGAAGAGATTTCTTGACAAAAATCTCTCTTGATCAAGCGATATAGAACTTCTTCTTCCTGTAGTTCTCAAGCACCTTTGCGCTTGGGAAATACAGCGGGCTCGGAAGCTTGTCAAGCTCAAACCAGCGCCATTCAGTGATTTCATCAGGCTCCATCACTTTAGGCTCGCCTTCGAAATCATCTGAGAACAATCCCATCGTGACGAAATGAGCACCTTCTACCTTGTCATTGTTGACGCAGATTACATCCACCTTGCGGAGCCTGATGCCTGTCTCTTCCAATACCTCTCTCTTGGCTCCTTCCTCAAAGCTCTCGCCGAAATGCAGCTTTCCGCCAGGCATCGTCCATGTTCCTGCCCCTTTCAGGAGGCTTGAGGCTTTCTCAGGATCCTCATGTCTCTTGCCAAGCAAGACCTTGCCTTTATACAGAATCATAACGCCGAATCCGACGCCTATCTTCTTGACCTCTTCCATGAGCATAAAGAACTGAATGGCATTTATATTATTTGCGGATAGCTAAAGAACACAGCCAACTAGGACATCATCAAAACCGCATCAGTATGCTCAGCAGCTCTTTTGTGTCCTTTGCTATGGCAAATGGCCTTGCTGCCATCAAGACTTTCTCTGAGTTCAGTCCCCAGCTGACTACCACGCATTTGACTCCTAGCGCCTTGCAGGCCTCGATGTCCCTGGTCTCGTCACCGACATAGACAATCTCATCTTTCTTCAGGTTGTGCTCCTTCAGCAGCCGCCTAAGCACCTCTGCTTTTCCGAAAAGGGCGCTGTCTGAGAAAACAAAATCCAAAGGCTGATCCTTCAATACAGCCCTGACTGCCTCTTCAGAATTTGAAGTCAGTATCCCTAACTTGTACTTGGCAGAGAGCGCCTTGAGAAGCTCACCTATGCCTGGAAATGGCTTTGCTTTCTTGAACTCTTCCAGCGCCATCTGCTTGAGCTCGACCGCATATTTCGGCAATCGCAGCAGAGGGATCTTCATCTCATTCTCGATTATATCCTTGAGCTCCCGGTCGCGCAGCTTAGAGAAATCATTTAGCTCAGGATAGCCGTATTTCCTTGCCAGGATGTTGGCGTTCCTTGTGAATATCGGGATGGCATCCACCAATGTCCCGTCAAAATCGAAGATGATTGCCTTGATCATGTTTCAGTTGAAGCCGACAATATGTTTCACGCTGCTTCAGTCTATCTCAAATCTCTTTATACCCAGCTCTGCCATGATTTTCTCGAGCCTTTCATATCTTACATTTCCCTTCTCGATTAATTCCTTGCAATGGAGGTAAGAGTCAAGCACATCGGCATCCTTCATCAGCTCAACGAGCCAGTTGCCTGAGTCCTTCTCCTTCTCGCTGTGGCTCTTCGCGGCCAGGACTATGAGATCAGCCTCTTCTGCAGACAATTCCTTGAACTTCTTCAGGAACTTCTCTGCCAGCTCTGCGCTCCTGAGAGCATGGTCCTTTGTCGATCCTGTCTTCACAGTATAGAAATCATGCACGCAGGCGCAGATGCGGGCCAGCTCCACCTGGTGCTTGTCAAAGCCCCTCCTGAGGGCTAGGATTGATATGGTGTTGGTGGTAGACATGTGCGACAGCGAGAAAGCCTTTGAGAGATCCTTGCTCTCATCGTCCCTTGAAGCGAACTCCTTCGTGAAGAAGAGCTTCGCGAACTCAGCGATAACCCTGTTGCTAATCCTTGGGCCATTGGAACACATAGTATCATGCATGCCCTAGAGTAAGCTGCGCTGTTTTAAATATCTTTTGAGGTGTTAAGCACGTACAAGAATCTCGTCCATCATCTTCCTGTTCTTCTTGGAAGGCTTGTCAGCGGCATAGCCAACTGCTATGAAATAAGGGTCCACGTACCTTTCTGGCAGGCCGAGAAGCTCCTTGATCTTCTGCTTGTCCATCGAACCTATGTAACAGGTCCCCAGGCCGAGCTCTGTGGCGCGAAGGACAAGGTTCTGGGCTGCGAAGGACAGGTCGCGCACAGCTCGCAGGATATTTGGGTCATCGGTCCCTGCATCGAACTTCTCGGCAGGGTACGCTCCGGGATCTGCGCAGCAGAGTATCACTGCCGGCGCATCATAGACAAAACCTTGCTTGAATATCTTGTTGTCCTTCAGCAGCTTCTTATCTGCTTCGTTGGCCATGATCCTGAATTTCCAGGGCTGGGCATTATTGCCTGAAGGCGCAAGCCTGGCAGCATCGATCAGCTCCATCAGCAGCTCTTCGCTCACCTTGCCAGGCTTGTATTTCCTGACGCTCCGCGTCTCAAGGATGGCTTTTTTCACGTCCATGAACATCGGGGGCAGAATCGCCATTATAAACTTAATGAAGCAAAGCCACGCTGCTTGAAAATCTTTATATACCTGGATTCATCCCTTATCTCTAGGAAGGGGGATTATCATGAAAAAAACATTCATCATCTTGTTTTCTATATCGCTTTGCGTACTGCTGACAGGCTGCTGGCTCTTCGAGGGAGATGCAGATATAGACGCCATCGTCAAGAAGGGCGACTACAAGCTCTGCGATGATCTCAATACGACTGACAATCCTACCAGGATAGACAAGTGCTATGAGGCTGTGGCTGGAAAGACAGAAAATTCAGATATATGCCTTGAGATCAAAGACGCCTATTACAGGGATAAGTGCTACGGAGGCATCGCTGTCAAGAAGAATGATGTAAAGCTCTGCGAATCAGTGGTTAACAGCATCTCAAACCAGGATTGCATCACCAAAGTGGCGATCAGCAAGAAAGACAAGGCTCTCTGCACAAAGCTAGCTGATGAGAAATCCAAAGACAAATGCTTCCTGGAGTTCGCCAAGTCATCCAATGATGCCACGATATGCCGCCAGGACATAGCTGATGCAGGTTTCAAGGATTCATGCCTCTGGTATGTTGCCCAGAGCACCAAGAACGATGCTCTCTGCAAGGAAATCTCTGGCCAGGTCTCAAGGGATGGATGCTATTTTGAGGTGGCCTTGAAGACAGGCGGAAACCTCCTCTGCGCAAAGATAGTCGATAAGAGCAGGCATGATGAGTGCTTTGCCAGCATCGCAGTCAGCAGGAAGGACGTCACCCAGTGCAAGAGCATAGAGCTCAAGTCATACATGTGGTATGACTGCATAAGAAGGACTGCTGTGGCTATGAAGGACAAATCCGTCTGCAAGTACAACATCCTTGAGGATCCTGAAGAGCTCAAGAGCTGTGAGCTGCAGGTGAACAATGCAGTGGCAGAGGCGGGCTCTGAAAAATGATTAAGGTCAAACCACTTTACGCCCAGAAAAATATCGTTGAACTGGATGGCAAACGCATAGCAGTGCTCACCTGTTTCTCCGGCAACACCCTGTACGGCCAATTTGACCATTCTAAGCCTGTCTGGCGGGTGAACGTGCGGGAGGCGAAAAAGAATGAAGATACCATCTACTACGGCCTCAGGGACTTCATCAGTGCCGGCGGCTTTGACTATGTCCATGCCCGTCACAAAAATCAGCCTATAGAACCTAAAATCAACACACTCATCAACAGTAAGGCTCCGCTTGTAAGATTGATAGTGAAGGAAGAATATGCCTTAGTATTGAAAGGTGGAAAATATATCCCTCTTTCTCACCCGGCTTAGATGCTACTGAAAGCTTTATAAAATGAGGAAAAATTCTTCAAGCCAGGGGCCTGTGGTCTAGCGGCTATGATACCACCCTCACACGGTGGGGATCACCGGTTCGAATCCGGTCAGGCCCATCCCATTTTCTAGCGTATACGCTGAGATTTCGATAATGTTTTAAATTCTCAATCCTTAAAATCATCAAGGGTGATATCATGGCAAAGAAAATGGTTAAGAATGATAAGAAGTGCATGGCGCATCATGTCTGCGGATGCGGCTCTGGCGGAGCGATCTACGGCCTGGGTTTTGTCGGCGCAACAATCTATTATATCTCAACTGCCGCTGGCTTTTGGATGGGAGTGCTGGGATTGCTAAAAGCCCTTGTCTGGCCTGCGTTCCTGGTCTTTGAGCTGCTCAAATTCCTCAACATGTAATCAGATAACAAAAACTCGCTGCTCGAGGCTATCCTCGACCTAAAGGTCGAGGTTTTACGCCTCTCGCTTGATCGCGAGTTTTTGGAATGAGAAATTTCGCACTAAAGTGCGGGGTTTTAAACCCTGCGAAATTTCCCATAAAAATAGGGATGCAGAGCATGAAAAAAGAGCTATGCTATGAGAACTATCCTATTTGGATGGTGTTCATTTCGAACCTTGTTTCAATAGCAGTTTATCTGCTAGGAGCATTCATAATTTATCAGATAGGCCTGACCTGGCTAATCTTGTATTTGATCTTCATCGGAATCCTGGAATTCAGGCTGATAAAAGGGCATTGCCCGGACTGCTATTACTACGGAAAGACCTGCGCATTCGGCAAGGGCAGGATAAGCAGCATGTTTTTCAAGAGAGGAGCTGCAGACAAGTTCTGCGATAAGCAGATGACTTGGAAAGACATCATGCCAGATTTCTTGATCTCTTTGATACCGATAATAATAGGGATCGTGCTCCTGATAACCGATTTCAGTTGGCTCCTGCTGTCATCCGTCCTCGTATTGTTCATCCTCACTTTTGTCGGCAACGGGATGATAAGGAGCCAATTGGCCTGCAAATATTGCAAGCAAAGGAATATTGGATGCCCTGCTGAGCGATTGTTCAATAAGAAGAAAGCAAGGATTAAGAAAAAATAAAAGAGTTTATCCTAGATTCCGAGAGCCTATTTCAGCCCGCAGGACTTCTTTATCTCTGCTGCCTTGTCTGTCTTCTCCCACGTTAAGACAGGTTGTACTGCTTTTCTTCTCCTCTAAAGTGTGATAGTGCAACTCCCTTATATATTTGTCGGGGGCAAAGACTGGATAGGTTGGTTAGCTCAGTTCGACCGAAAGATTTATATAGTACTATGAAGTACTATATATATTACCTTTAAGTACCATGTATCTAACAACAACAGAAACAGAAATATTGGAACTATTTGTGAATAACATCTATTTGGGGATATCTATTAATTCTATTGCAAAAAAGCTCAAGAAACATTATAGGGTAGTTAGGGTGAATGTCTTAAGCCTTATCAAGAGAAATTTATTGAATAGCCATGAGTTGGCTGGAGCAAGAATTATCTCCCTAAATATTAAGGATGTCTTTTTAGCAACATACATGCCTTACGCAGAAGAAGCATTCTCTTTTGATGAGATTTTTAAGATTCTTCCCCAAGTAGATGACATAATCAAAAAAGCACGTGAAATATCACCTTTTTTCATCTTAGGCATATTTGGGTCATATGCGGAAAACACACAAAAGAAAGGCTCAGACATAGATTTTTTTCTGATATGCCATAAAGATAATGCTAAAAAATATATGAATATTATTAATCAATTTCCAGCAATTCAGGAACTGATTCATTGGAATGTTTTTACAATTGAAGAATTTAAAGAAGGATTAAAGGCAAAAGGCACATTAATCTATAAGGAAATCATTAAAAACAAAAGAATTATTAAAGGAGCAGAAATATTCTATAACCTGATTGCAGAGGTCGGAACTATTGAGCAAAATTGACCTTAAAAAAATAGAAGAAGTTGAGAATAAAGTAAAGGATCTTTGTGATATTGGTTCTATTAACGTCAATCATAAGAAAGTGGCAGTATTAATCAGTCTAATGGTCAAAAAGGCAAACAATAACTTAAAATTTGCCAAGATTGCGTTAAAGATTTCAGATAGTAATGACACTAAGGAGATTTTAGGATTAAATGAGTCTGACTCGTTCTATGATTGGGTGATAATCACAGCATATTATGCCATGTTCCATATTGCGCATGCATTGCTTGCAACAAAGGAAATCAAGATTGGTAAAATAAGAGCTCATGAGGCGACATTATACGCTCTAGCGAAATATTTTATCATAAACAAGGAACTGGAAGATGAGCTATTCCTCATGTATGAGGATGCAGAAGCAAAGGCAGAGGAATTGTTCAATTCGTTATCGGATGAAAGAGAAAAAAGAGGGCAATTCACCTATGAAAGATTGCCCAAAGCTAACAGGTTGCCTGCTGAAGAATCTATCAAGAATGCGACACAATTCGTCAGGGATATTGAGACAATACTTAAAAAAAGGCATTATGTCTAAACGATGTGAAAATGTCTAGCGATTCGACAAAGAAAGAAAAGAAGCCTTATCCAATCATGCATGTCGTAAACTGGTATTATGGCAATTTTTGTACAAGAAAATGTTTCAATAAAGAAGAAAGGCTTTTTGAATGCTGGAATAAGCTTCAAGAGTTTGCCTCAACGAATAATAGTCTGAAAATAAGGCACAAAGAGTTCAAAGACTTATTGGATAATGATCATATCAAAATCTGCTTGCTAAAGCCTAATTTCAGGAAAAGAACAGTAGGATGGACCCAAATGGAAAGATGGCAAAGAGAATCAGATTTTGACCCTGACAAGTTTGATTAGATATGATTTGAGGATAAACAATGAATACATTATCAAAAGAAGAAGCAATGCTGTTTCATAAATTAATGGATTCATTGCTGCTCTATGTAAATCAGAAAACTGGCATTATAAAAAATATCAATACTATGAACAAATTGCATCAAAATAATATTGAAAAAACAATGCTTTTAAGAAAAAAGATTTTTTCAGAAAAATACAATTTCGTCGATACTTTCGTAAAAGAAAATCCTTTTAATTTTTTACAAGACGAATTAGATATTATTTCTTCATGGAAGAAGTGGATATCCGGGAAATTCTTTATGATAAAGCACGTCTCAGATTTTAGCTTGTTTTTTGATTCAGAGTCGAAAAAAGTGTATGGAGTCAAAGGAATTACTGATTCGTTTGAGGAAAAATTTCAAGGATATGCACCTATCTTACTTGATATAACCCTGCTGCCCTTCAAGGATCATATTATTTATGATGGCCTTTTTGCACCATACAATATTTCGTTCGGTTCAGGCATGAGAAAAAGCCTCAAAGCTGAAAGCGAAGAAGCCATCCTTGAATTTGGGATTATCACTTCTTTAAGTCAACCCGCAATAGAGAAACAACAAAATGATGAAAAAATGTTACGATTTTATATGAAATCATTTGACAACAAAATGCGATATGAACTGGAGATAAATAAGTTAAAGAAAAAATCAAAAGAATTGGAATCAGTCTATTATCGGGAAGAAGGTAGAGATTTTGCGAAGAGCTTCAAGAAATCGCTAAAAGAGCTAGATGTTAAAGGCTGTTTTGCAGTATTAAATAACGTGATTGCTGCAAGCGGAGCTGATGAAAAAGAGTTAGGAAAGACAATTGAAAAGATAGTTCCTAAAGATAAGCGGGACTGGATTTATACATTTAAAATATCTTGAATTTAGGCGATGTTTGTTAAATACTTTGTAGCCACAAATGTATCCGCAAACATCATAGAGAATAAGAAAAGTTACCGTCGAAACAATGAAAAAAGCTAAACAAAAAAAATAAAAATTTTAATTTGTATTCGGAACAATTATTTTAATCCGCATTCCTTTCTTAGGATTGCCGCTTTGTCCGTAGCTTCCCACGTGAAATCAGGGTCATCCCTTCCGAAGTGGCCATAGGCCGCTGTCTTCTGGTAGATTGGCCTCTTGAGCTTTAGGTGCTCAATCACTGCCCTCGGTCGCAAGTCAAAGTTCTTTCTCACTGCCTCGACTATCTTCTCATCAGGGACTTTGTTTGTGCCAAAGGTGTCTATGTTGATTGATGTCGGCTCTGCGACTCCGATGCAATAGCTGATCTGCACCTCACATCTCTCTGCCACGCCAGATGCCACTACATTCTTGGCCACGTATCTTGCGACATAGGCTCCGCTCCTATCAACCTTTGATGGGTCTTTGCCTGAGAATGCTCCTCCGCCGTGCCTGCCGATGCCTCCATAGGTGTCGACTATGATCTTCCTTCCTGTGACTCCTGTGTCTCCTTCAGGGCCTCCTATGACGAACCTTCCTGTGGCGTTGATGTGAATCTTTGTCTCTTTGTCGATCCATTTTCCGCAGACAGGCTTTATGACCTTCTCAAGGATCTCTTTCCGCAGCTCTTCCTCTTTCTTCTCTTCAGTGTGCTGCTGCGCTATTACCACTGCAGTGATCTTATCTGGCTTGCCATCGACATACCTGACGCTGACTTGCGACTTCCCATCAGGGCCGAGATGCTTTATCTCTCCTTTCTTCCTCACTTCAGCAAGCTTCTTCGTGAGCTTATGCGCCATCACTATCGGGAATGGCATCAGCTCAGGCGTCTCATCGCAGGCAAAACCATACATCATTCCCTGGTCTCCTGCGCCCTGCTCGTGGTTGTCCTTCTTGTCTTCGGTGACTCCCTGTGAGATGTCTGGAGACTGTGAATGGATGGCCACCCACACGCCTGCGTCATCGCCATCGATGCCGAACCGCGGGTCTGTGTATCCTATCTTCTTCAAGGTCTCCCTGGCTACTTTCTGCACATCGACAAAGCCCTTGGTGGTGACCTCTCCTGCAACGTGGATTGACCCTGTCGTTGTCAGGCATTCGACCGCGACCCTTGATTCAGGATCCTGCCTCAGGAGCTCATCCAGGATGCCGTCTGACACCTGGTCGCATATCTTGTCAGGATGCCCTTCGGTCACTGACTCTGATGTGAAATAAGTTATCTTTGCCATAAAATCTCCTCCATCTCTATACGTAAACGAATACTCTCCCGAGGACGGCTAAGGGTTTAAAAATATTACTGAAAACAATATTCCTATAGGAATAAAAACAGGATGAAAAAATTTGTGTTATTCCGAAAGTAATAAAAACAGGCGGGCATTTATTCCTGAGATGCTGAATGAGATTGAGGAGATAAGGAGCATAAGGAAGCGCCTCGGGCTGACCCAGGCGGAGCTGGCTGCGAAGGCAGGGCTGAGCCAGAGCATGATCGCCAAGATTGAGGCAGGCAACATCGAGCCTGGCTACACCAACACGATGAAGATATTCAAGGCCCTTGATGAGCAGAGCATCAAGGAAGAGGTCAAGGCAGGAGCCCTGATGAATGAGAAGGTGATAATTATCAGCCCAAAGGACAAGATTCCTGACGCCATAAGAAAGATGCAGTCGCATGGATATTCCCAGCTGCCAGTCATACAAAACCAAGCTGTGCTAGGCACCATAACAGAATCAGCCATACTCAACTCACTGCTCAAGAAGAAGGGAGACTTGGTGGAGGATGTGATGGAAAGCCCTCCGCCGATAGTTTCCATAGACGCATCATCCTCGGCGATAATAAATCTTCTGAGATACTATCCTATGGTTCTCGTCTCCAAGAGGGGCAGGATCTGCGGGGTCATAACCAAGACTGATGTGCTCGCAAAGGTGCATGAGAAGAGATGAACGCGACAAAATTAAACCTTATCTTCTGGCCGGCTGCTTGAAATGGTCCACCAAGTGCTGGAAGTCTTCTGCAGAATAGCTATCGTGCATGATCTTTTGGGCTGGATCGAACAATGTGTTGGCCAGCACCACAAGCCTGTTGCTCGGTTCCGTGCCTTGATAGGAATGAAGCATGAACGGCAGCATGTAACACCCTTCTCCCTGATGTAGATGCAACACTCTCTTCTTGGCGAACACGTCATAGAACTCCATCTGGACAGCTCCCTCAAGGCAGAGGAGTATCTCTTTCCTGATGCGATGGAACTCATCCCCTCCAGAGCAATCCTGATTGATGCCGCTGACCTCATGGCATCTGAACCCTCTGATCTCATGCGGCATTATCCGTTCTATCTCGACACGGTCGTATTGGAAGAAATCAGAGTGACCCGCCAGGAGATAATGCTGGACGAATCCCAGTGGAAAAGAGAACATCACATTGAGCATTCCTCCTGAACTTGTCTTCCAAGGCCCTCCCTTGATGTGTTGAGGACGGACGTGCTTTATGGCGCCGACACCTTTCGGCATCGTACTGGGAATCGCTTTTCCTATCTCCTCATATTCCATGGTTCTAAGGATAGGGAAATCTTATATAAATCTTTCCAAACATTAGTTACGGACATAAGTAACGCATAAATTCTTGCATAAAATTATGTTCTGTCCAGAAGTTTTCCAGTGCTTCCTGCATGCCATCTATTGTTGGAAAATACTGTGACTTGGTCACAGAGTTTTTTGTGACTTTCCAACAAGTCTCAATAGGGTTGAGCTCTGGAGAATATGGTGGAATGTGTT
>JAZDMG010000013.1:0-37555 GCA_043801165.1 archaeon | reverse complement strand
TGTCCTGGGTCACTCGATTTGTCACCCCCCTACCATTTTTGTGCTTTTTTCTTGGTTGATTCTTTTAATCTGCTCTGTAAATCAAAGTAGACTTCTGCTGGTGTCTTCATGTTTAGGCTCTGGTGTGGTCTTATATGGTTGTATCTATACCTGAACAGCTCTAAATCGTTGTTGCAGAACGGCAGTTCGTTCTGCATTGTTTGGTGATGTCTTTCGACTTTTCCAGCTGTTGTTGGCTTATGGATTCTTGAGCGTATGTGTTTTATGCTCCATTTCTTGCACCAATTATCAAATTCACTATTTTTGCTTGTTCCACCAAATTCTTTCCCATTATCAGACAATAATTCTCTTGGCGTACCATGAATCCGGAATAATTCTTCTAGAAAAGCTATTACTTCTTCGGTTGTAGAATTATTCAATTTTACTGCGCCAAATTCATACCTACTGCAGTCATCAATGACTGGCAGTATCCAGTCATTGTTTTCGTCCTGATAAGGGTCAAGCTGCCACAAGCTATCTGGATGTTCTCTTTGCCATTTAACCCAATGAACCCGCTTATTCTCAATAAGGCTTCCACGTGATAATCCTCTGCGTTTGATTATCCGTTTGTAGGTGCTTTCGGAAAGGTCAAACTTGAAAACATGCTTTAACGGCAAAGAGCCCCACCCAGTCTTTTTGCGAAGGCGGCAAATACGATGAAGCTGTTCTGAGGTTGCTTTGAGAGATTGCACTGGCGGAACAGGTCTCTTAGGACCTGTCCATAAAGGATCAGAAAGGTGTTTCTTCCATCGTTTTAATGTACGTTCATTAACATCTAAGCCATAATGATCAAAAAGGTATTTCTGAACTTCATTATGTGTCCAATTGTGCTCAAGATAGAACTTACGCAAATCTTTCAAAATTAGAGGGTTATCAAGTTTCATACCCTTGATAAAATAAGGGCTTTAAATAGGGGGTGACATATCAGGTGAACCTAGACACCTATCAAATATAAATGGCATTTAGAAAGGTTTAAATAACCTTAAACGAAGGATTCTAAGCAGATGGAAAGCTTTGGTAAAACACTAATCGTTGTAGTTCTAACTATGGTCCTGGCCCAGTCATTCATGCTTGTGCTGAACACCTACAGGACTGTCGATTATTACAAGGAGCATTTCGAGCCAACAGGGCAGGCATCAGGCATCGTAGGCTTATGCATCAACGAGCGCCCGTCATTGAACATCTCTGACTGCAACCCAAGCGCCACCCAGGACGTCTACTATGACTGCTGGCTCGGCGGAAATGACACCGAGACCGCAAATTCAAGCCTGATATTCGGCTCATATTTCGTCTATCAGAACAGGTCCTTCAACCGCATGAATGGCACTTTCTTCAATGCCAGCGAAAACGGCCACGTGAATTTCACACCCACAAATAATGAGGTCGGAAATTATAGTATCATGTTTTCAGTCATGGATGACTCGGGCTGCTCCAACCATGCCATGGATGACCTGTTCAACCTAACCATCCTTAACGTCAATGACGCTCCTTATCCCACAAGGAACATCAGCAGCATCACCTTCAGCAATGCAGGAGAATCAAGATCATTCTACCTGAACGACTATTTCGCAGACCCTGACCTTGACCCGCTCACATACAGCTATATCGCATCGTCGAGCGCCTTCACCATAACGATATCCAACTCCAGCGAAGTGATCATAAGCAACTCTGTGTGCAACATCTCTGATGTCGTTATATTCGTGGCAAGGGACCCCTCAAATGCCACCAACACCAGCAACGCAGTCTCGATAAGATGCATCTCAAGCCCGACCCAGGCGCCAGGATCAAGCGGTGCGGGCAGCGGAGGAGGCGGAGGAGGCGGTGTCACTCGCCTATGCAAACCTGAGTATGAATGCTTTGATTATCATATGTGCACGCCCAACGGCACCAAGATCCAAAGGTGCGTCGACACCCATGGCTGCGAAAAAGATGTATTCTTGACCGTGCCATGCAAATATGAACGCCAACTTTTCTGCAATGAGAGCTGGAATTGCTCTGGATGGAACCAATGCTCGGTGAATGGCACGCAGTACAGGAACTGCACAGATGACAATACCTGCGGCACCAAGAAGAATATCCCCCTGCTTGTCCAGAAATGCGAGTACATAGGGAGCTGCAGCGACAGCATAAAGAACTGCCACAATGGAAGCTGCGAAGAAGGCATCGACTGCGGAGGGCCCTGCTCTTCATGCAAGAACATAGAGGTGCCATATGCATTCAAAGAGGAGCAGGGGATAGGCATGTACATCCTCACAGGCATAATATTGCTGCTGCTGACGGCAATCCTGCTCTATCACTATTTCCGCAAGGAGGTGAATGCTGCCCTCGCAAGAGCTGGCTGGTGGCTCAGCGGACGCAAGAAGAAGCAGATACTGCTGCAGCCAGAGGACAAGAAGAAGCTGCTGGCAGAGCTCAACAACCTGGAGAAGCGGTTCAATGAGATGGAGCTGTTCGAGGCCCTCAACAAATACTCCGGGCTATTGAGATTCTATCTTTTGAAGGTCTGCGACGGAGCATTGCTCCCTGAATTCGAGAAGGCCGACCTCGCAGCCGCCTTGGAGAAGAAGAAGCGAAGGATCTGCAAGCTGCTCAGGAAGATATTCCTCTCGATGTTCTCGAGGTTCGATGATATCATAAAGAACGAAGCGCTCATCACCAAGACCAATATCAAGCTGCTGATGGAGGAGCTCAGGAACCTCACGCTCCAGACATCGGTTGTCGAGCCTGCAGATTACGCCAGGGAGATAAAGGAATTCGCTGTGCCTGATAAGGCAGATGAGACCGAGAAGACCAGGATCACTATCATCAACATCTACATAGCCTTGGAATTCCTTGAGGTGGATGCGGCGAAGAAGAAATACCTTGAGATGACATCAGATTACGAGAAGCTGCTCTTCCACGACCAGGAGCTGGTGTTCGGCGACATCGCACGCCTCTACGACAACATAAGCTATGTGAACTCCTGGATGATAAGGCCTGGCCAGTGAAAAGGCAAGAAAGGAGCAGAGATAAATATTGAGAGCTAACATTGAGGGAAGAATATCTATGGCAAAATCAAAGGTTTCTATAGTTAGGTGCGAGAGCTACGATGAAGAGGCAATCTACAATGCAGTTAAGAGAGGGCTTGACCTCATCGGTGGCATCGGCTCTATCGTCAAGGACGATGAGAAGATATTGCTTAAGGTCAATAATCTTGCAGGGGAGAAGCCAGAGGAGATGGTGACTACGCACCCTTCAATCCTCAACGCGATGATAAGGATCATGCAGGAGAAGAACATACTCGTGACCTATGGAGACTCGCCTGGGTTCGGAAAGCCAAAGGATGTGCTGGCCGCGTCAGGATTCACAGAGGTGGCTGAGAGATACGGCGTCAGGCAGGGAGATTTTGACGACGGAAAAACCATGGAATTCCCGCAGGGCATCGCCTGCAAGAAGTTTGAGATAGCGAATGCCTGCGTAGAGTCAGACGGCATCATAAGCCTCTGCAAGATGAAGACCCACATGCTGACCAGGATAACAGGGGCTGTCAAGAACACATTCGGCTGCGTCTACGGGCTGCACAAGGCAGGCTTCCATGTCAGGTATCCTAATCCAATAGAATTCTCGAAGATGCTCGTGGACCTAAACAACCTGCTGAAGCCAAAACTGTACATCCTTGATGGGGTAATAGCAATGGAAGGCAACGGGCCGAGGGCAGGCACTCCTGTGCAGATGAACTGCATAATAATATCCACTGATCCTGTGGCGGTGGACGGCACATTCTGCAGGATGGTTGACCTGGACCCTGAATATGTGCCGACCAACACATTCGGCAGCAAGACAGGGCTAGGGACGTATAAGAGTAACGAGATAGAATATGTCGGAGACCCGCTTGATGGGTTCGTGAACAAGAAGTTTGATGTGCTCAGGAAGCATGCTGGCGGCAACCCATTCAAGTCAGCCATGCCTTCATTCATGAGGAGCATGCTCTACAAAAAACCATTCATCGATGCAGAGAAATGCATCAGGTGCGGAGTGTGCGTGAAAGCCTGCCCAGTCGAGGGAAAAGCGCTGAGCTTCAAGGACAAGAAAGAGCCGCCAGTCTACGATTACAGCAAATGCATACGATGCTACTGCTGCCAAGAGCTCTGCCCGAGCAAGGCGATAGGGTTGATGAAGTAGGGTTCTAGACTTTTCAATCGGACTTTGACTATAAACTAGCTATTTAATGACTTCTGGATCAACATCTCCAAATGCATAGACCACAAGTATTTCAAGTGTAGAAGTCCTGCACATAGTACAACGCTTTCTTTTTTTCCAATCTGAAGCTGGTTTGTCAGGTAACATTCCCAAAAGTACTTGTTCTCTTAGTTTGTTTACTCTTTCCTTAGTTTTATTGGAAGCATTATCTAAATTTATTCCACAATATTTGCAGTACATTTTAATCCAGCTCCAGGAATGTCATCAGAATACTGACTAAGAACAAGCTGAGTCTCACGAACACGAGACTCAACTCTGCCATAAACATTCTCTGCCAGCTTCCGAAGCCTTTCCGAATCAATCAATTTGTTTGTCAAGGGACATACCACATACTTATAAATGTTGTCATAATTATGCAATTAAGCATAATTATCGCGTTCGTCATAACAAATCCTCAGTTCGAACAGTAATCAAAGTGTAAAACATAGTTTACGGTATGTATTGGACATAAGTACCGTATAACTATTCTAAAAAATATAGAAATATTAGTGTTTATGACGCAATATGAGAGATTATAATACTGTTATAATATAAATCATAAATAATATCATAATATAAATCATAACTAATATATAACTAATTTATAACTACTGCATGAATAAGGCATAACTAAATCAGGACTGGATCATAACTCTTCATTTAAAACATCGTTTTAAGAAGAACAACATATAATTATATTTAATGACATAATTATTGATAAAACGATAATTATATAAACTTCAATAGATTACCATCTATGTGGAGTTGCCAGAGAATATAGAAGACTTGGAAGTATGGTCCAAATATGGTCTAAAAGAGAGTCCATACACTACGTCTCCAATGAGGTTATTAGGAACATTACCGTTTGACGTTTTCTGCGGAAGAGGAGAAGAAATAGAAAAGCTTCTAAAAATAATTCTGTCTTCTAATTCCACTCGCACTCTGATTGTGGGAGATTTTGGTATTGGTAAAACCACATATGCTAACTATGTACGTTGGCTTTTGTGTATGAAAAAAGACAATTCAAAATATCTTACAACAAGTATTGAGATAAAAGTACAACCCGACTGGGACGCTGTAAAATTTTTGTTTGCTACTTTGTCTGCGGTCTATACATCCTCTATTGTTTTTGACTGGAATGGTAAAGGAATCAAGTTGAAGGCAATATCCGAACTAAAAGAGTATATTGTGATAAGCAAAGAAAAAAATATCCAAGCAAACTTACTTGGTGTTGGCGGAGGATATGGAGTGACGAAAACCAACCCTGTAGAGTTAAGTCCTGAACTTCTGGAAGGTTTACTAACGAACATTTGCAAAGAGATGAAAGAACACAACAAAGAGCTTATTTTACAATATAACAATCTAGAAAATATGAATATTACTACTGATTTAGCCAGATTATTTAAAACAATCAGAGAATATGTGCAGATTGAAGGACTACATACTCTTTTTTTAGGTCCGCCATTCGTTATTGCGGCGTTAGAAACACACGGAGAAGTTCATTCTGTATTCAGTCAACCAATAGTCTTAGAACCTTTAACAGAAGAAAATGTGCTTGAAATCCTTGAAAGAAGATGCGCATCTCTCAAATTGGAGAATGGGAAGTACATTCCTCCATATGACAAAGAAACAGTAAAAGAAATATACAAACACTTAAACAACATAAGATTCACTTTCAAAGTTCTAGAAGACGCCACGATTTTGTCAGGAACTAGCGCTCCGTGTAAACTTACAATGACTGAAATAAAAGTTATACATGAGCAAGAAAAAAAACACATATTCTCAACACTAACCGCTTCTCAATCAAAAATCATAAGTGCATTACTCGCTCACGATAAACTCCAATTAAAAGAGTTATCAAAGGTCACGGGTATTGGTAGCACTAATCTTACAACTCCTGTAGAGCAACTTAGATTAAAAGGATTAATATTAATAGATCCTTTAAAAGAAGATAAAAGGTACAAGCTTATTAGACTATCGGATAACACTCATTTACGTCTTTCCTTCGCTCCTCTAGAAATCAAATAAAGTTTATTTCTCTTTAGACACCGCTTGGAAAGCCATTTTTTCACTTTTAAGCCTTCTGACCTTTATAGCAGGCTTTGGAGTTTACACCCAACCGCAACCTTTATAAGTAACTTAGTTTACTTATGTTAATTAACTAAGTTTGCTAAGTTAACATACTTAGTAAGGCTTGGTCTTTCAACATGGTGAACATAAATATAGAAATTCCAGAGGAGCTTCACAAGAAGATCAAGCTGGCTTCTATAGTCCAGGATACCACACTAAAAGACTACATAATCAAGGTTCTTGAGAAACAAGGGGATGAGGGGCTTGCTGGTTCAGAGAGCAGACGCTTGCTGAAGAAGGCAAAGGAATCTAACAAGAGCTGAAGGCATAATATTGAGAACAAAATCAGGGGATAAGGGGGATTCGGAGAGTGGAACTGTGGTGAACATAAATATAGAACTTCCGGACGAGGTGCATAAACGCATCAAGATACTATCAGCCATGGAAGGTATCCCTCTGAAGGATGTCATAATCAGGGCGCTGGAGAAAAGCGTCGATGAGAAGAGATGAGCGTCGAGACAAGGCACTGAGATGAGAATGAACGGATTAATGCGACTGACAAGAACAATGCTTTTGCTAGCAATAGCTCTCATCGCATCAGTAATGCTAGTCAATCCAGTCTCATTCACCACCAACCCGACCATAAGCCCTGCGAACCCTGACACGACCTATAACCTGGTGTGCAGCTGGAACGCATCGGCAGACACCATAGAGCAGAACGTCACCTGGTATAACGAGAGCACGGTCTACAGGATAGAGAACGTCTCAACTCCGCAATCTACCGTCGGAGCAAACATCGCGAAGAGGGAGCAAATATGGAACTGCTCGGTCACTCTCAGCAACGGCACAGATACGACAACCCAGACAACCAATGTCACCATAGCCAATGCCCCGCCAACAACCCCCACCATGAAGAATGGCACAGGGATAGCCGTCGGCAACACAACGACCGCCGTAGAAGACATGGTCAACTCGTTCAACATAACCTCAACAGACCCTGATGGCGACGTGATCGCCTATGACAAGATAGGCAGCCTTCCGGCGGGCGCAAGCCTGAATTCAGGGACAGGCATATTCACCTGGACTCCGGAAGAGTTCGTGAACAACGACACCAACATAACATTCTATGCGACAGACAACTACGGGGAGCATCCTGGAATCACGACAAAGAAAGTGCTGTTCGTCATGCAGTATGTCAATGATGCTCCCTACATCACTCCAAGCCTCGGAAATATAATCATGAAGGAAGGGGAGCGGCTGAACTACACAATCACAGGGGCAGATGAGGAGAGCAACACACCATTCAACTTCACCGTCAACGTGACGCCTTCCCTTGACCTGGTGGTGATCAACACAAGCAGCACAACAGGCACCATAATGTTCACCGGCAACAGGACTGCGCTCTTTGTCGAGGCAGGCAACTACACGGTCAATGTCACCATCAGAGACAGCATAGGAGCATCAAACATGAGCTCCTTCAACCTTGAGATAGAGCAGACAAACCAGCCGCCAGTGTTCCGGGCGATAGCCAACTATTCTAGCATCCAGGGCGCAGAATTCTCATTCTATGCCTATGCAGACGATCCTGACGCCGCAGATCACCTGAGCTTCAATGTCACTCCCATAAGCTGTTCGCTCGCGAATCCCTGGAACGTGACCATCACAAACAACAGCAGGAACGGCACAGCGCTGGTCAACGGCTCAGTGCTGACTAACAGCCATGTTGCCTGCAGGGATATCAGAATCATTGTCATCGATGACTTAGGAGTTGAGGACTCCAAAGACGTGTTCTTGAACATTTCTAACACAAACGATCCCCCAATCGTTGAAGTCCTCAACTCTTATATTCCTAATACGGCAGGGCCAAACATCTCTAACCAGACAGGCTTTGCCGAATCAGAATTCATATACCAGGTCAATGCGACTGATATCGATATGCTGACCTATGCCAACGACAGCCTGACCTACTCTAACAACAACACAGAGCTGTTCACCATAAACTCGAGCACAGGCATCATCAGGTTCACCCCTGGCCAGGGCGATGTAGGCAACTATTCCATAAACATCACAGCCACAGACCTCAACGGCAGCAGCGCCAGCAGGGCAATGATCTTTTCAATAACAAACAACTCAAGGCCGCAGCTGCGTGGGCTGGCAGACATAGTCAACTGCTCAGAGGATATCTACTGCTTTGTGCTGCTCAACGCCACAGATGCAGAGAACGACAACCTGACATTCTCAAGCAACAACACAGCGATATTCAACACAACCAATAATTACTCCGAGAGCATCAGGCACACGGCCTACGTCAACTATACTCCTACGCAGGGCATGGTCAGGAATTACAGCGTCAATGTCACTGTGCAGGATGCAAGGGGCGCGGTGGATAACAAGACAATAATCTTTGTGATAAACAACACCAACGATCCGCCGACATTATCAGATTTCTCATTCCCGACCATCGTGGCGATGCATTCAGCATACAAGCGGGTATACGCTGATGATGACGACTATGACCTGGCTTCAAACCTAGACTATGAGAACGTGACATTCAACAGCACCAACATCAGCGGAAGGGCGCTGTTCACCATAGGCACTGTGACAGACAGCCTGACAAATGAGAGTTACGGAGAGATATCATTCATCCCGACGCCAGCTGACGCGATAACTGCGAATTTCACTGTGCGCATATGCGCCACCGACGTATTCGGCGCCTATGACTGCAGGGACAAGAACCTCACTGTGCTGCCGCAGAGCAACCCTCCGAACATAACGCAGATCACCCCCTACATGTTTGCCAACGGAACATTGTCCACAGGATTCCTGGCGACCAGCAACTTCTCGCCGAACAGATACAATACTATAACATTCCCCGAGGGGATGAGTTTGCTCTATAACCTCAACATAACCAACGAGGTTGGCGAGACCCTCAGCTACAACTGGACAATCAACGGCATCACTGCCGGAGCAGCGAGCCAGCTCAGCAGGAGCTATGATTATTTCTCTGCAGGCAGCTACAACATATCTGTCTTTGTCGCAGACGATATGTTCGAGAACTCGAGCTGGAGCTGGTCAGCGACCGTCACCGATGTGAACAGGGCGCCAATCCTAGTGACCTCTCTCTCAAACAAAAGCAACATAACCCTGACCAGGACCTACACAAGCTATTTCAAGATAGAGGATGGTGACACAAGATTCATTGATCCTGATGACGATCTCAACAGCAACAATGAGTTTGATGGAAACGAGACATCATATCTCAACATTTCTGGGACTAATTGCAGCATCGCCACTCTCACCATTGAGGGAAACGACCTCACAGTAAGGCCGCTGGAAATAGGCAGCTGCGCAGTCCACTTCACAGCAACAGACCCTGGAAGCCTGGCCGTCGACAGCAACACAGTCATATTCGACATAACCGAAGTCCCTAATGAGACCTCGGAAGTTCCTGTGCCCCAGCCAAGCACAGGAGGCGGAGGAGGCGGCAGGAGCAACACAGTCATCACCCCGACAAAGAAGGAGGAGCTGAAGCCTAAAGCCCTTGAGCTGGTAGTCCCTGAGGTAATCACTTCCTACGAGAATAAGACAGTAATCATACCTGTGACGATCCAGAACACATGGAACACATCTCTCAAAAAGATAAATCTTTCAGCCAGCACCACAGCAAAAGACGTGAAGTTCACATTCAGCAAGGACTATTTCGAAGAGCTGCCCAAGGGAGAAAAGAGGAATGTGACCTTGATGGTTGACAATTACAGGATGGGAGAGGATTATAACATAAGGATAAGCGCAAATGTGAGCGAACCATACACATCAGACTCGGCGCTGGTGCTGCTGAACACGATACAGCAATCAAAGGTTGGCAAGGATGTGCAGACCAAGGTGACATTCGCCCAAGACCTGCTCAATGAGAACCCTGAATGCCTCGAGCTCAACGAGCTTCTCACCAAGGCAAAGGAAGAAATCGCCAAAGGATCTGCAGAGGAGGCAGGCCTGATGGTGGACAGCGTCATCGAAGGATGCAAATACCTGGTCAGCATATCAAAGAAAGCTGAGCAGAAGCCTGAGACCATAGTCAGCAAGATAATAAGGAAAGAGAACATGAAATACCTGCTGCCTTTCCTGGCCTTGGCAGGGATAATAACCATCACCCTGCTCAGCATAAGAAAAAAGAAGACTGCGCAGCATAGGAAAGCAGAGGCTGAGGCAGAGAAACACAAGGAAGAAGATGAGGTGAAGCCCTACTGGCCTTGAAGGCTAAAAGGCCGCAACGGCCGCCCAGAGATCTCGTCAGCTTTATCAGAGGCTCTTATTCTTCAGCAGGGAATACAACTCATTCACAGGCTTGTAATAGCGCTGTTTCCTGTCAGGATCAAGCGAATCATAGACCTGGATTAATTCCTTGTATATCTCCTTGGCCTTGGATATGTCTAGATCTGATATGCGCTTAGCATTATCCAGAAGCATATTCATCTTGACCACCAGGCGCTCATTCTCAGAGAGCAAAGCCGAGTCATCGAACACTTCCTTGTGCTGATGAGAAAAAGGCTTGGCAAGCCAGTCGCCTAATCTCTTAAGGAAGGAGTGCTTCTCATAATGGGATACTATCATCATATCGACCAATTCCTTGAAGTCAGCAAGCATCTGCTGGAGCTCCTGCTTTGAGAATTCCCTGCTCAGATGCTCTATCTCAGATATCCTGTCAAGGAGGATCTTGACCCGCGCTTGGATGTCTGCGGAGAGGTATACCCGCCTCAGCTCCTTGATCAGCTCGTCGCATGTGAACTCATAGTCGATGTCAAGATATCTCTTGAAGAAACCCCTGACCAGGTCATAGACCTCTCTCTCGGATATGAAAGCCTTGGCATTCACATGCTTTATCTTGGTATCAACAGCCTTCTTGAGAACTAGCTTATTCTCTATACTTGACTCTACTTCACCTCTTTTCTCTACCATACTTACATTGCTGTCTGACTCCAGTGTATATAAATTTTATGGGACATTCCAAATATTGCTGATTACAGCAAAAAAAAATTGGATTTCAACCCTTAGAAAAGTTTTTATATGAGTGATACTGAACAGGAAACGAGGATGGAAAAAGAGGAGTATGAAGAGGTGAGGGATCCTGAGTTTGAAGCAAGGATCAAGGCATATCAGCATAAGTTCGATGAGATTCGAGCAGAGGTCGCAAAAGCAGTGGTCGGCCAGCACGCGGTGGTTGACGGGCTCATAGAAGCGCTGATCTCTAACGGCCACACACTTGTCGAGGGAATCCCTGGCATAGGAAAGACTCTTCTTGTAAAGACGCTGGCCAGGATAACAGGATGCGCTTTCAGCAGGATCCAGTTCACACCAGACCTCCTGCCTACCGACATCGTAGGAATAACAACCTATGAGGAAGGAAGAGGATTCTTCACAGTCAAAGGACCTATATTCGCCAACTTTGTCCTGGCAGACGAGATCAACAGGAGCCCGCCAAAGGTCCAGTCTGCACTCCTGGAGAGCATGCAGGAGCGGCAGGCCACCATCGGCAAAGAGACTTTCAAGCTGCCCATGCCTTTCTTTGTCATGGCAACACAGAACCCGATAGAGAACCTGGGGACCTATAAGCTGCCAGAAGCCCAGGTGGACAGGTTCCTCTACAAGGTAGTTATGGTATATCCTGAACCGGAAGATGAGATCAAGATCCTCAGGACCAACATGACACTTAACAACTTCGATGACTACGATCTTAGGAGAGTCCTGACCCCTGATGATATATTCAGGGCGCAGGAGTTCGTCAAGAAGATATACATCGACAAGAAGATCGAGAGCTATATCATAGACGTTGTCGAGGCGACAAGGAAGCCGGCGAAATACGATATCAAGCTCGGCAAGTACATCGACGTCGGAGGAAGCCCAAGAGCCAGCATCGCGCTCTATATCTCATCAAAAGCCCATGCCTTGATCAAAGGAAGAAGCTATGTGGTGGCCAATGACGTGAAAGAAGTCGCCCATAACTGCCTAAGGCATAGGATTCTGCTCAACTTCGAGGGAGAGGCAGAGGGTGTAAAGACCGACGCGATAATCAAGGAGATACTTGATAAGGTCCCGATAATCTAAGCCAGCTCCTGACCGATAGCACTACACAGATATTTTCCAGGTGAGATGATTGACTATAAAAGAACTGCAGCTCAACCTCAATCCCCTATTCAGAGAGGTGAAGCTGAAGGCCAGGATGGACATCCTTAACAAGGCGCTTGAGGGAAATTGGAACACCATCTTCAAGGGCCAGGGCATGGAATTCGCCGGCTACAGGGCATATACCTTCAGCGACGACGCCACCAAGATAGACTGGGGCGCGAGCCTGCGGGCGCACGAGACCCTTGTGCGAGAGCTGGAGGAATACCACAATTTCAATGTCTTCTTCCTCATGGACGTGAGCAACAGCATGCTCTTCTCGTCGACAGGAAAGCTGAAGGCAGAGTACGCCGCAGAATTGACATTCAGCCTTGCCCATTCAATAATGCAGAGCGGAGATGCCATCGGCCTTGGTATGTTCTCTGACCATCTTGTGGCAAAGATCGCACCTGCCCTTGGCAAGCAGGTCTATTCCAGGATGAGCAGGGAATTGATGAACAAGGAGAACTACGGCGGAAATTTCGACATCGAGAAGGTGCTGCTATATGTCAGCAGCTTTTTGAAGGACCGAAGCATGATAATAATAATCTCTGATTTCATAGGGATGAAAGAAGGCTGGAACAAGTACCTTCACATCATCGGAGGAAGATATGATATCATCGGCATAATGGTCCGAGACCCCAGGGATGACGAGATGCCTGACTTCGGAGGGCAATTCCTTGTGGAGGATCCTTACAGCGACAAGAAGATGTTCATTGATTCGAAGCAATACGCGAACATATACAAGGCGCAGAACAGGAAAGATGAGGAATTCATCAAGAACTGTTTTGAGAAATCAAAGCTAGGATTCATAAGCCTGAAGACAGACCAGGAATTCCAGGAGCCGATGCTCAACTATTTCAGGAAGAGGATTACCCTTGTCCGATGAGATGAAACAATGATTGACATAACATTCGACAACCCGATGTATCTCTGGTACCTGATAAGCATACCATTCCTTGTCTACACCCATTTCTATCTCATGAGGCATAGCAAGCTCAAGGCCATGAAGTTCGCGAACTTCGATGCGCTGAAAAGGGTGAGCGGAGAGAAGCTGATAACAAAGAATCTCACAGTCCTGGTCATAAGGACGTTCATAATAGCGTGCATAATAATGGCGGTGAGCGGCACAACCATCTGGTATAACGGGAAGGTGAGCCAGAATGATTTTGTGATAGCCATCGACTCAAGCGCAAGCATGGCAGCCCAGGACCTAGAGCCCACAAGGCTTGAATCAGCGAAGAGCACAGCCATAGAGCTGGTGAAGAGCCTCAAGACCAAGTCGCAGATCGGCATCGTCACATTCGCAGGCACGACCTTCATCGACATAGCACCCATAGACAACAGGGACACATTGATCAAGACAATAGAGGCCATAGAGATCTCGAAGACAGGCGGGACAGACATAGCCGGCGCCATAATAACAGGCACCAACATGCTGCTCAGCTCACAAAAAGGCAAGACCATCATAATAATGACTGACGGAAGCAACACCATCGGGGCATTCATAACAGACAGCGTCAAGAATGCGCTTGACTACGCCAAAAGGAACCATGTGGTGATACATTCGATCGGCGTAGGCTCAGAGCGAGGCCCCATAGGATACCTGCCTGAATACTACAATGTGTCAGCGGTCTATAATGAGAACACCCTGCTGGATATAAGCAACCAGACAGGCGGAAAATACTTCAAGGCAGAGGACAAGGAAGCCATGGCGTCGATAATCACCCAGATAAGCGAAGCCTCTGACACGGCGATGATACCTGTGAGGCTTAACTATGGATTGATGCTGGTGGTGCTATTGCTGCTCTTTGTGGAATGGGGCTTCATCAGCACGAGGTTCAGAAGGATACCGTAAAGCAAAAGATATATTAACAAGGCACAAGGTCATTGACACAGTGATATACGAACTGATAATCGGGATTGCGGTCGCATGGTGCTTCGCAAAGCTGCTGAAGCTGCTGCAGGACGTCAAGCAGGAGAAGAGATTTGACTGGAAGTTCCTGCTGCACGACGGAGGGATGCCCTCGGCGCACACTACGGCGGTGGTGGCATTGGTGATGGGCATATTCCTAGAGGAAGGAATATCTATTCTGTTCGTAGTGACTGCTGTATTGGCTTTGATAGTGATGAACGACGCCATCAAGGTCAGGTGGATCACAGGCGAGCAGAGCAAGGCTATCAACAGGTTGGCTGCCGGGAAGAAGGAGTTCTCGGTGCTCGAGGAGAAGGTCGGCCACACACCAGCAGAGGTGCTTGTCGGAGCGACCATCGGAGTGCTGGTGCCGGTGCTCGTTTACATACTGATTTGATTCTAAAAAAAAGAATGAAAAGAATTTATTTGATTCTGTCGACCTGCTGGATTGAATGGACATAGCTGCCAGACACCTTGAAAGCATTCAACGGTGTGTCCTCATAATGGGTGCCTTTCAATCCGGGCGTA
This sequence comes from archaeon, assembly GCA_043801165.1. Classification (GTDB taxonomy): domain Archaea; phylum Nanobdellota; class Nanobdellia; order Woesearchaeales; family SM23-78; genus SM23-78. The sequence continues at coordinate 22,626 of JAZDMG010000013.1, read as the reverse complement.
TTCTGTTTGTAAACCGCTGGCTGGACAGAATCTATCTTCACAGCATAAGCTCCAGTAGTCCCAAAATAAGTATTTGCTAGCCTCTCAACCTCAGATACTGTAAACGCTTCTGGCTTCCAAGCATGGAAGGCTGCGATTCGTAGCCCGAACTTAGTTATGTTCATTTTACTCATCAATCTGATGTTTCCTTTCTCATCCATAACATATGGTGCTGTTAACTCGAAATTGCTGATGGCGATCTGCCTTACTGGTTTTCCAGTCTGAGGTTCATAGAACTTGTCAACCAATACAGTCAGCGGCTGTGTGTTGCTCTGCTTGAATGTTACGTCATTCAATATTGGGTCTTCGCTTACTTTTTCATTAATAAATGCCATTTTATCACCGTCTTTATTTTTTACCTATGAGTAGTTAATCTATATTCGAGGATATATATTTATCTGATGAAAAAATAGCATAATGCGACAAATTTATATATTAAACACGCGTTATGCTGGCATATGAGAAAAGAGAAGATTGAAACACCAGCATATGTGCCAGGAATCACCTATGGTAAGAGATACAATTTTGACAAGTACGATAAGCTCATCCTCAAGGAATTGGATCAGAACGCGAGGAAGCAATTCTCAGATATGGCGAAGAAAGTGGGGCTCTCAAGGGATGCCATAAAGCACAGGATAGAAAAGATGATTAACAGCAAGGTCATACTGGCATTCAAGCCGATATATGACCAATCACAGATGGGATTCGTCATAGTGAACTATGTCTGCATCTCGCTCTACAACCCCAGCCCTGAGAAAGAGAAAGAGTTCCTGAACTACATGAAAAATCAGAAGAACATCACCTACATCGCTAGCCTGACAGGCAAATGGGACTACATAATAGACATCATGGCAGAGAACCCAGGCCATTTCGACCAGATAATGAAAGGCATAAGGCAGAAATTCCCTGAATTGATCAAGGACTACGAGATTTACGGAGTGCTCAACGAGTTCAAATACGAGGAACTCGGAAGGCTCATATACGACTAATTTAGAAACATTTTTAAAACATTTTCCTGTCCTAGGAAGAATATGCCTCCGTAGCATAGTGGTGGTGCGGCAGACTTGTAAAAACAAAATCAAGCAATCTGCAGGTCGGGAGTTCAAATCTCCCCGGAGGCTTCGAGTGAAACGAGAAGCCGACGGAGGACTCAAAACTCGCAAGTTTTGCTTGTCCCCGGAGGCTTATTCATTTCTTAGTCAAATCCCGTCCTGCAATTTGCAAATGATTGATCTGCCCTCGTAGAAACAAAGATTTATTAACATATAACCTCTTAACAATTGCATGGGAACATTGAACCGCCTCTTCGGCTCTACAGAATCCATCGCAAAAGAAGCTCAGGCAGACAAGGAATCTGTCATCAGGCACTGGAACCATTATCTCAGCACCGTTCCCAGGAAGAAGGAGCTTATTGGGTAATTGAAGATAGATGACCATCTCCAAGGCAATCTGCATGAATTAAAAAAGCTATTAGACCTGGAGCTGGTCGATATCTCTGGTGAAGAGAGGGAAGAATCAGAGCTGATCTCGGACCTGGAAGCGATGGAGCATTCCAAGAGGATGAGAAGAGTTAAGAGGCTGGAAGATTGCCTGGCATATGTGGAGACAAAATACGAATACGCCCACGGGCTGTTACACCACCTTCACTCAGTCTTGAAAACCCAGATGCACATAGCCATGAAGCTGGAGCCCTGGGCAAAAAAGCCCGACCAGCTGCTCTCCCATCTTAAATTGCAGCTCGAGCTGGAGCTTAACGTAGTCGAGAAGATAAATAATTTCGAGAATGCGACCGGGGAGAAATTCCATGACCTGTTCCTGGCGCTCATCAAGGGAGAGCACATAATCAAGACCATGGACTCGAGGGAGAAACGGATGCATGCAATAATGCAGAAGAGATTCAGCAAGGTATTCTCCAACGAGATTACCGAAGGAATAACCTGTGAATGGGCATCTACGGTGTATAACCAGGTTCAGGATATTGTTACGAATCACATGACCCTGCTTGCAAAAGGCTATAATCCTCATGACGCCGTGGATTTTGAATTCGTAAACCGGCCTGGATTCATCAATCTAGTGAGAGAATCCATACAGAATATAAGAAAAAATAATGTCTCAGAGCAGATGATCAATGTCTTCGTCCACCTGTTCAGGGAATGGTATAACCACGAGAGAGATTGACGACAAAATGCCAAGCTTCTAGAAATACTTGAACTCAATCTTCATGTCCTTGAGCCTGGAGAATTTCTTCTTCTCCTCGTATAATGGGAGCCAGTCGAAGAACAGCGTCTGGAACGGATGCCAGAGGCTGACCCATGCTCCGATGGCAAAGCCGTCTGACAGGACATTGAACAGTATATTGTCAGGGAACAGGCTCTTCATCAGATAAGAAAGCAGCAGCAAACACACGAAGAGCATGCTGGCGTAGGAGAATATCCTCCATCCTTTGTTAAGCCTTCTCTGGAGATGGAGATCGCTGTCGAGCAGCTCATACTCGAAATGGCTCTTTATGGCCTGCTCAAGCAGGGGCTCAAGCTTCTGCTTCCTGAGCTTCTTTGGCAGGTGGATGTGCAGTTCCACCCTGGATTCCTTGGGAAAGACCACTATCTGCCTGAAGATCTGGCCCATCAGCGACGGATGTATGTCCCTGTCGTGCAGCGGAGAAGGGTCGTAGGGGCTGAAGAGCTCCTCGAGAGTTGAGACTCTCATCTCAATGACATAAGCCCCGTTCTCACCTCTTTTATAATAGTCAAATATTTTCTTCACAGGATAATCCCTTGCAGGAGGATTATTTAAATCTTGCTATCGAACCAACAGCAAACTATTTAAACAAATAGCGACAATCCAATCGCAATGGGTGAGCAGCAGAAAAGAGGTGTAAAGAGAGCCAGCTATAGCTTTCTCAGCATCATAGACCAGTTCAGCTTCAAGAAGATATTCCTCATATGGATATTCATGATCATCGTCTTCGGGTTCTGCTATTTCACCCTATCGCTATCCTCGATCCACGCATTGGAGTACAAGGGAGCTATGATGCCAAAGGATTTCGGCGGCCTGCTGAACAGCATATACTATTCTTTCATAACAGCCACCACCACAGGCTACGGCGACATCTCTCCCAACGGGCTGAGCAAGCTGATTGCGGTCATAGAGGTTATCTTCGGAGTGATAATCCAGGGGATGCTGATCTCGAAGCTTGTGGGAGTCAAGCAGGAAGCCATCCTCGAAGAGGTGTATAACATCAGCTATGAGGAAGTCATCGACCGCCTCAGGAGCGGCCTTTACCTGTTCAGGGCTGATGTGGCAAGGGTGATGGAGAAGATAGAGAACAACACCCTGAAGCAGAGGGAGCTGAGGGATATGTGGATAATATTCTCAGGCCTTGACACTGCCCTCACCAACATCAAGAACTTCATAATCCCGCAGAAGAATGATGACAGCTATTTCTACAAGAAGATAGACGCCTTCAGGCTTGAGCTGCTGCTCAACAGCATAAAGATGTCTATGAACAAGGTGAATGAGCTGGTGAAATCATTGAAGAACCACAGCTATGAATGGAGGAACGAGCTCACCCTGACAAGCATATACTACGATATACGAGTGGTGCAGGAGATCATAGAGCATGAGTCAAAGAGGACCTCTGACAAGAAGCTGATTGACAAGCTGAACGAGCTCAGGATACTTATCGAAGACATAGATAGCGAACTGAAGGTCGAGCGAAGGGAATACCGAGAGGACCAGCATCATCCGAGCGATGACAACAGGCAGGATGGCTCAAGCCCACAGCCAAAGACTGACTGGATCGGCGAGCTGAAGCAGGAAGCCAAGGATGATCCACACCATCACCACAGCAACAACAACCATGATCCTGAGCACAAAGAGCATCATCCAGAAGAAAGCAAAGAGCATGAGAGCCGTGGCGCCCCAGACCAACCAACCGGTGCGGACGCAGCTCCTGCCAGCGGAGCAGGTGAAGGAGCTGACAAGGATGTCAAACGATAAGGCCATCGAGGCTCTGTACCTATTGACCTCCACAATAATCATCCTTATTCTCATAATAATACTCTTCGGCGTGATAGCCCTCTCGAAAAAAGACAGTTCTGATTTCAAGTCAGAGGTCTATGGGAACCTCACCCAGGACGAGTTCATCGAGGATATTGTCGGACAGAACAATGCCCTGCGCGAGAGCATCCTGCTGCTCGAAGGCTCTGCCGCAGAGAAGGATATAATAATACGGCTGCTGAAGTCCCAGCTCAACATGAGCAAGGATATAGAGATAAGCGCTTCCAGCAGGATAAGCCAGAATGATGTCCAGGTCTACGATGACAGGATCGTGATATACATAAGGAATGCTTTCCCTGTGCGCTTCTTTGACTCGCGCTCCATGCATCCCCTGATAAGCAAGAACGCATTCGCCCTTGAGGTGACGCCCGAGAGCCATGAGACGCTCGAGGTAGGCGACATCATAGGCTACAAATCAGAAACATTTAATATCACGGTCGTCCACCGCATAATAAACATCAGCCAGGATGAGCAGGGATGGTATGCCATAACTAAGGGCGATGCCAATCCCACACCTGACGCAGACATTGTGAGATTCGATGATGTGCAGGGAGTGCTTGTCGGGCTGATATATTGATGAGGCTGATCATGGATAACAAGCTTATATTGCCGGGCATGATTCTGCTTGCGAGCATAATATTCATCCTGGTAGTTATCACTGCCCTAGGGCCCAGACCGAGCACTGCTGACCCAGGCAGGCCGCTGCAAGGGCCGACAGGCTCCTATCTTGCGGTGGAGCAGGAAGGCGCTGTGCTCCGGCAGGACAGCGTCGAAGACCAGATAGAGATAAAGAACGATGATCTCGTGAAATGCTGCTCATTCAAGGACCAGGCAGGAGAAAACCAGGGCTGCTATGCCTTAAAGAACAAGGGATGCAATTATTGCTCATCCTACTGCGAGATGAACTAGACAAACTAAGCCATGCTTCTGGCGCTTATTTCTTCTCTAGCTCTTTTATGCGCTTCCTGATGACCTGGGCGAATTTCTTCTGGTCGTATTCCTTCTTTATCTTGCTCGCCAATGCGTTGTCTGCAAGGACATTCAGTATCCAGTTGTAGAAGTCGTTCTTCTCCTTGTTGACATGATACTGGAAGACTCCCTTGTCGCAGCTCTCAATGGTACTGACAAGCTCGTATATGTTCTTGACCACTGTGCCGTTGGATAGCCAGAAAGCCAGCTTGGGCTCAGGGACATCCCCTAAAACTTTTTTTACATCGACCACTATATTCACCTCTTTTTGATAGCTTTCCCTTTGGCTCGGTGATTTAAATATTTTGCTATGGAAAGCCCTTTGGGCAGATGGAAATCGTCTTTCTGTGGCAAAGCGAAATCTTTATAAGCAAGGGTTTCATCATTTTCAATAAATACTGAACATATTAAAAATGCTGAAAATGACGAGCAAGGGTGTTAGATGAGCGAACTGGAAAAGGAATCGGTGGAATTCTTCACGCAGAACCTGCGGATAAAAGGGCTTGATGAAAGCCTGAGCAGGATAACAGCGACCCTTTTCCTAGAGCCTGGGGAGATATCCATGGAAGAGCTGGCTGAGAAGACAGGCTACAGCCTTGCCACCATAAGCACGAGGATAAACCTTCTGGACCAGACAGGGTTCATAAAGAAGAGCCACAAGCCAGGGTCAAAGAAGATACTCCTATGTATGGAGAAGGACATACTCTCAAGCCTGAAGGACAGCATGATAGCCAGGCCATTGAAGATCATAGCCCATGTCAAGGAAAAGCTTCCTGCGATACTGGAGAAGCATCGAGGCAAGGCAAAGAGCGAGGAAGACAAGAAGAGGCTGAAGATACTCGATGATTATTACAAGCAGGTGCTGAGGATGGAGTTCATCATCAATGAAGTGATGAAGCATCTCGAGGAGCTGCAGAGCAAGGAACTAAAAGCATAAGGGTGCATATCGATGGCAAAAAAGGAATGCGACACAATACTGGAGCTCAAGGAAGTCTGGAAGATCTATAAGATGGGAGATGCAGAGGTGAGCGCCCTGAGCGGCCTGAACCTCACGGTCAGGAAAGGAGAATTCCTCTCGATAATGGGGCCTTCTGGCTCAGGGAAAAGCACAGCCATGAATATGATAGGCTGCCTTGACGTCCCATCAAAAGGGCACATATTCCTTGAGTGCAAGGACATCTCCATGATGAGCGAATCAGACCTCGCCCAGATCAGAGGAAAGAAGATTGGATTCATATTCCAGCAGTTCAACCTCATCTCAACTCTCACTGCGCTGGAGAATGTGACTCTGCCGATGATATTCCAAGAGACCCCCAGGGCAGACAGAATAATCAAGGCCAAGCGGCTGCTGGAGATGGTGGGGCTCGGAGACAGGATGTACCATAAGCCGAACGAGCTTTCAGGAGGGCAGCAGCAGAGGGTCGCAATCGCGAGATCGCTCGCCAACGATCCGGAAGTGATATTGGCTGATGAGCCGACAGGCAACCTTGACTCAAAGACAGGCGGCACGGTCATGGACTTCCTGAGGAAGCTGCATGAGAATGAAGGCAAGACTATAATCATGGTCACTCACGACGAGGATGTCGCGAAGAATGCCGACAGGATAGAATACCTGAGAGACGGCAAGATAGTGAAGACTCTCAAGAACGAGAAGAAGCACTAGGGAGATATTAGAAGATTAGAATCAGAAAAAAAAGTTAAAAGATGGAAGGTGAAACACATGAGAGAAAAAAAGATTTTGTTCGTAGTTTTGGCGGCAATGATGATGGTAACGGTTTTCGCCAGCGTCGCGCAGGCGATATCGCAGTTCCCGCAGATAGAGGTCACAATAATCAACCAAGAGCCTGACCCTGTCTCTCCGGGAAACACAGTTGATGTGAGGTTCAGGATAGAAAACCTAGGGTCTAATCCTGCCCAGGATATGCAGGTCAAGCTGGTCCTGAATTATCCGTTCTCGCTCTATGGCCAGGAGCAGGAGATAAAGAACATTGGCACAGTGGCAGGATACCAGACCGATGAGATTGGTGTAAGGGAGAAATGGAAGCTTTTCGTGGACACAAATGCTGCGACAGGCAGCGGCACCATAGAGTTCTGGTACAAGATGGCTGCAAGCGAATGGACCAAGGCAGGAGAATATCCTCTCGCGATACAGAGCAGGGAAGCGGTGCTCGCCATCAACCAGATAAAGGTTGACCAGGACAGCATAATGCCAGGCACCAGGACCCAGGTGGCCTTTGTTCTCGAGAACATGGCTGACAACTCATTGAGGGACATCAAGCTCACCCTGGGCATATTGACCGAGGTGTCTACAGCATCATCTGTCACCTACAGGGAACTGCCTTTCACCCCGATGGGCTCTGGCAATGAGAAGACCCTGAAAAATCTCGCCACAGGAGAGTCAAAGGACATAACGTTCGACATCTTCACAGATGCTGATGCGACATCGAAGGTCTACAAGGTGCCCTATGCCTTGACATATTCTGACACGTCAGGCTCTAATTTCACCATGACAGGGATTGTCGGCCTTCTTGTTGACTCCAACCCTGAGCTGGGGATAAATATGGAGACCACTGACATATATTCAGCAGGAGCAAAAGGGACTGTCCAGATAAAGCTGGTCAACAAAGGATTCAGCGACATAAAATTCCTGGACATCAAGCTCGGTGAGAGCGAGAACTATCAGATACTCTCGAACCCAGAAGTCTACATAGGAAAGCTTGACTCAGATGATTATGACACCGCAGATTACTCCTTGATGGTCAGCAGCAAGGCAAAGGATTCTGTCATACTGCCATTGTACATTGAGTACAGGGACGCGAATGGGCATCTCTTCAAGAAGGATGTCCCGATAGAGCTCAAGCTCTACACAGGATCAGAGCTCAAGCAAAGGACCAATGGCAAGAGCTCATCATCATGGATGATCTTCGTACTGATTGCTCTGGCAGTCATAGGTTTCTTCGTCTTCAGGAAGCTTAGGAAGAACAAGAAGAAATGAGCAAAGACCATAGGCCTTTGCCTGTACCGGAGGCAGATCAATGCTGAGGGATTATCTGAGCATAGCCATAAGAAGCCTTGCAAAGAGAAGGATGAGAACCTATCTGACTATGATAGGCATATTCATAGGCATAGCTGCAGTAGTCTCCCTCATAGGCCTCGGCCAGGGCCTCAAGGACGCCATCACAGGCCAGTTCGGCTTTCTCAGCACAGATGTGCTCTCGGTCCAGGCAGCCACTGTGAGCATGTCAGGCCCGCCAGGAGCAGGAGCCCCAAATCCTCTTAAGAGGGATTATATCGACAAGATAGACCGCATCAGCAATGTCGACCTTGTCTTCGGAAGATATCTCACAACAACCACCATCGAATTCAATGACAAGCAGAGGATGGAGTTCGCGCTCTCAATACCTGGCGGAGATAAGAGGAAGCCATTCGAGAGGATGACCAGCCTTAAGGTGCAGGAAGGCAGGCTTCTCACCGACTCTGACAGGAACGGCATACTTCTCGGGGATAACTATCACAATGACAAATCCTATAACGGAGGGTTCGGCAAGGCTTTGCATGCGGGAGATAAGATCCTGATAAACAGCAAGCCTTTCACGGTGACCGGCATAATCGAGAAGAAAGGCAGCTTCATCTACGACGACGCCATCTGGATGAATGAGCAGAGCATGATAGACAACGGCATAGTGAGCAATGAGGATGAGGTCAACATCATCGCTGTCAAGGTGAAGGATGTCAATAAGATAGGTGAGACCCAGCAGAGCATAGAGCGGCTATTGAGAAAAGAGAGGGATGTCAAGGAAGGAGAGGAGGATTTCACTGTGCAGAGCCCGCAGAAAGCGCTTGAGAGCCTTGACTCCACATTGTTCGCTGTCCAGCTGTTCATCACAATAATCGCAGGCATATCTCTCCTTGTGGGGGGGATCGGCATAATGAACACCATGTACACCGCAGTGCTGGAAAGAAGGAAAGAGATCGGCATCATGAAATCCATAGGCGCCAGGAACTCAACCATATTCATATTGTTCTCAATAGAATCAGGATTCCTCGGCCTTGTGGGAGGCATCATAGGGATCATACTGGGGCTCATCCTCGCCTATGGGCTGGCATTCATCGGAAGCCTTGCCCTCGGCTCAGACCTGATAAGGGCCAATGTCAGCTGGTGGCTGATCCTTGGAGCGCTGATGTTCTCATTCGTACTTGGGACTGTGTGCGGAGTGTTCCCGGCGATGAGGGCATCGAAGCTCAACCCAGTAGACTCGCTGAGGAGCGCGAAATGATGATCAGAATGATTATAATGATGACAATGATGAGGATGGCATAGGATAATGGTAGGGATTGACGAGATCAACTTCGCATTGCAGAACCTGATGCACAGGAAGCTGAGAAGCGTACTTTCGGCGCTGTCGATACTCATAGGCATAGCCGCTGTCTTCGCCCTGATAAGCTTTGGCTCAGGGCTGCAGAAATACGTTGATGACATAGCGAAGCAGTCGGGAACAGACAAGCTCTTCATCCAGGCGAAAAGCATAGGGGCCCCTGGGACCGACGACGCCTTCTATATCTCACAGAGCGATATCGACTTTGTCAGCAAGATCAACGGAGTCAAGGAGATATCAGGGATGTACATGAAACCGGCAGAGATAATCTCCCGCGAGAAGAGGAAATACAACTATCTCGCAGGCATTGACATCGAAAAGAAGGAATTCATACTCGAGGCGATGACAGTCAATATCTACAAGGGCCGCGACTTGAAGAAAGGCGATATAGGAAAGACAGTCCTTGGATATAATTATCAGATTGACAACAAGATATTCCCCCGTGGATTGAAGACAGGGGACAAGGTGAGCATCGACGGGAATGAGCTGGAAGTGATAGGATTCTACAGTCTTGTCGGGAACCCGAGCGACGATGCCAACATCTACATCACAAAGGAGCAGTTCGAGCTATTCTACCCTGAGAAGAAGGACAAGTACAGCTTCGTGATGGTAAGGTCAGAGCCTGACATCTCTCCGAAAGCAGTGGCTGATAAGATAAAGGAGAAACTCAGGAAGCACAAGGGCCAGGATGAAGGCAAGGAAGACTTCTATGTGCAGACATTCGATGACGCCATCCAGATGTTCACCAATGTGCTCGACATAATAAATGCCATACTTGTGCTCATCGCACTCATATCAGTGGTCGTAGCGTCGGTCAACATAATGAACACCATGTACACCGCAGTGCTCGAGAGGACCAATGAGATAGGAGTGATGAAGGCTGTAGGCGCAAGGAACAGCGACATAATATTCATATTCATACTGGAATCAGGAGCCATAGGGCTGATTGGTGGAGTGCTGGGAGTGCTGCTAGGCTATCTCATGGCGAGCACAGGAGGGGCTTTCGCTACAGGCGCAGGCTATGCTATGCTGAAGCCGTCCTTCTCCTGGGAATTGATCGTCGGCTGCATAATGTTCGCATTCCTGGTCGGAGCAGGCTCAGGAGTGATGCCAGCCATAAGGGCATCAAAGCTGCACCCGGTGGATGCTTTACGATACGAGTGAAATAACAGGGAGAAAGCGCATCAATAAAAAGATTAATAAAACAAACAGGCATACTATTTCTTAAGAGGGTGATACCATGGTTGAGAAAGGTTATCTTGAGAATGAGATGAAGGCGATAAAGCTCGCCACTGAGAATGAGATCAGAGTCAGGAACTTCTATCTCGAGCATGCGAAGGAGCTGGGCGATGAACTCGCCAAGAAGACATTCATATTCCTAGCCGACGAGGAGCTGAAGCACATCGACGCCATCAACGAGTTCATGAAATCAATCCATGAAGGAGATGTGCCTGATATTGATTCTGGAACTGAGAGCGAGGCTATCGAAAGAAGCAAGGAGTTCTTCTCCATCAGCATACAGGAATATGCTATGAAAGCTAAAGCCACAAAAAAAGAGGTTAGCGTCTATGAGCTAGGGCTTGAGATGGAGCTAAAGGGATATAATTTCTACAAGAAATCAGCAGAGGAAGCAAAGCATCCGAATGTCAAGGCATTGTTCGAGTTCCTTGTGAAAGAAGAAGATGCGCACTACCATCTGCTGAGCAATGCGCTCCAGTACTTCAAGAGCCCTGATGAATATTTCCAGGATGAAGAAGGCTGGATGTTCGAGGGATGAGCAAGGAAATAATATGCCCGCACATAACGCACACAGACCCGTAAGGTTCATAATCCTTACGAGGGCCAGGACAGGATCAAGGATGCTCATAGATCTCCTGAAAAGCCACAGCGACACGCAGATGTTCTATGAGCTCTTCAACCTCGACAGCATCCCAAGAGAGGAGATGATGGAGGCGGTGGATGATCCAGCCAAATATCTTGAGCGCAGGCTTTACTGCGATTATCCTGAAAATATAAAAGCAGTCGGCTTCAAGATCTTCTATTACCAGGCATCCCTGCAGGCAGTCTATCCGAACAGCCCTGACCATCTGGCTATCTCAGAGACGACGCCTGAGCTCAGGGCCAAGATAATGGATTTGCATGATTATCTGCGGGAGCACAGGAAAGGCCTCTCTGGATTCGAGAAGGATTTCTCAAAGGTGTGGAAAAGGCTTGTGGAGGACAAGGAGCTACGGGTCATCCATCTCAAGAGAAGAAACATACTCGAGACATTCCTGTCGTTGAAGAGGGCTTTCATGCTCAACAAATGGCATAGCGCAAAGGACGAGCCGCCGACAAGCCAGCCAGCTGTGAAGCTGGGCTATGATGAATGCCTCCATGCCTTCACCCAGACAACAAAATGGGAAAAGGAATACGATGAGCTTTTCAAAAGCCATCCAAAGCTTGAATTGTTCTATGAAAATATCTGCGATGACCTTGATCCTGAAACGAGGAGAGTGCTTGATTTCCTAGGCCTAGAGCATCAAAAGCTCACGACACCGATGCGAAAGCAGAACAACCAAAAGCTTTCAGAGGCAATCAGCAACTATTGGGAGCTAAAGGAACAGTTCAAAGGAACGCCCTGGATAAAATTCTTCGAGGATTGAGACCTAGATGAGGCATATCCAGCAATAGATATTCTAGAGCTTCTTGCCACGCAACAGCAATGAGTTAGAAACAACCGAGACTGAGCTCATGGCCATTGCGGCGCCTGCGATTATTGGCGACAGGAGCCATCCTGTGAAAGGGTATAGCACTCCTGCTGCCACAGGGACTCCGAGGACGTTGTAGAACAATGCCCAGAACATGTTCTGCTTTATCTTGCCCATGGTGAGCCTGCTGAGCCTTATCGCCCTCGGGACATCGAGGAGGTTATTCTTCATCAGCACCACATTGCCTGTCTCCATGGCAACATCTGTGCCTGATCCCATGGCGATGCCTATGTCTGCCTGGGCAAGAGCAGGAGAATCGTTTATCCCATCGCCGACCATGGCGACCTTCCCTTTCTGCTGGAGAGAGCGCACATACATCGCCTTGTGCTCTGGAAGCACCTCTGAGAATACTTTTTCGATGCCAGCCTCTGCTGCAATGGCTCTTGCGGTCAAAACATTATCTCCTGTGATCATGTAAACTTCGAGCCCTATCTTCTTCAGCTGCTGGACAGCCTCCTTCGAGCTCTCCTTTATCACGTCAGCGACAGCAACAATCCCTATCGGCGCCTGCTCGTCTGCGAGTATCATGACTGTCTTTCCCTGCTCCTCAAGCCGCTCCTTCTCATCGCGCAGCTCCTGGGAAAGCTTGATGGTGTTGGCGCTCATCAGCTTCGCAGTGCCAAGGAAATATCTCTTTCCGTCAATCTTCGCCTTGACCCCGTAGCCGGGTATCGCCTGGAAATCAGTCGAGTCCTTGACAGCGATATTTTGTTTCTCTGCTTTCCTGACAATGGCCTCTGCGAGCGGATGCTCAGAATGCTTCTCGACGGCAGCGGCAATCTCTAGGACTTGGTCATCATTATGCCTGCTGAATGACTGTACATCAGTAACTTCAGGAGCGCCTTTTGTGATGGTCCCTGTCTTGTCAAACACAATGAACTTCAGCTTGTGCGCAGTCTCCAATGCATCCCCTCCCTTGATGAGGATGCCGTTCTTTGCCCCGAGGCCTGTGCCTACCATTATCGCCGTAGGAGTGGCCAATCCAAGGGCGCAGGGACAGGCTATGACGAGCACCGACACCGCTATAAGGATTGAGAATGATGCTGATTCCTGGCCAATGAAATACCAGCCAAGGCCAGATAGCAATGCGATGGCAATTATTATAGGGACAAAATATGCTGAGACTGAATCAGCAAACCGTTGTATGGGCGCTTTCTTTGTCTGGGCGTCCTCTATCAGCCTGATGATATGCGCAAGCGTCGTGTCAGCGCCGATCTTTGTCGTCCTGAACTTGAAGCTGCCGTTCTTGTTGATGGTCCCGCCTATGACAACATCTTCCTTGTCTTTCTCGACAGGCATGCTCTCCCCTGTTATCATGCTCTCATCCACAGAAGAGCTTCCGTCGACTATCACTCCATCGACAGGTATCCTCTCTCCTGGCCTGACCAGGACTATATCGTCGACAACCACCAGGTCGACGCTCATCTCCATCTCATTGCCATTCCTGATGACCGTGGCTGTTTTGGGAGAGAGATTCATCAGCTTCTTGATGGCATCGCTGGTCTTTCCCTTGGCGACAGCCTCAAGCATCTTGCCGAGAAGAACCAAAGTGATAAGAATAGCCGATACCTCGAAATATTGGTCTCCTCCTGGCTGGAAAAGCACAAGATAGACGCTCAATAGATAGGCAGAGGTTGTGCCGACTGCGACAAGGGTGTCCATATTGGCGCTCCTGTTCTTCAATGCAGCCCAGGCTCCCTTGTAGAATGTCCATCCTGCGATGAACTGCACAGGGGTCGCGAGGATCCACAGAATGAAATGGCTGCCCGGCAGCTCTATGCCGAGCCACATCAGCACCATGCCTATCACGAATGCAGGCACCGCAAAGATAAGGCTGAAGATGAACAGATGCCTCATCTTCTGAAGCTCTTTCTTCTGGAGAGCCTCCTGCTTGCGGGAGTCAGACTCTGATATGAGGGCGGCACCGTATCCTTTTAATCTCACGGCATCGATAAGGTTCTTCTCCGAAAGCTTGCCTTCGTCAAATGATACCGATGCTTTTGACGTCGAGAGATTTACATTCGCCTCGCTGACGCCTTCGGTAGCCTGCAATGCCTTGGTGATTATTGCTGAGCAGCTGGCGCAATGCATCCCTGATATTGATAGTGTTGTCTTCTTCATTAAGTATCTCACCCTGTCTTTATGTCATATGCGAACCTATGTCCCGTGTGAATCTTTGCATTGGAAGAATGCGCTTTGATTAATAAAGCATTCCCTGGTAATCCCTGCCAGTTCTTGACAATCATCCTCCACAGCCGCAGCCGCCACCGCTTGCCTTTGGCTTCGAGGCCACGAGCTGAAGATCCTTCTGCACCTCTGCGCTGTTGGAGATGTCATCCTTCACTATGAATGTCCCCTGGATCATCCCCATCCAACAGCTCCAGGAGATGACGCCCGATTCTGTGGGTGTGAAAGTTATTGTCTGCTCTCCCTGCTTGATGTCGAAGTTCAGGCCGTACTTTGGCACCTGGATCGCCCTGTTGCAGCCAGTGATCTCTTTGCCGTTTATTATCCAATGCACAGGCACTCCTTTCTTGAGGATGAAAGTGTCCGGGCTCCAGCCAGAACTTAATACATCCATCCGAATCTCCTGATAGCCGTCTTTTAGCACAGCAACATTTCCTGAAATTTGGGCGCCTTGAGCAGGATTAATATCATTCAGGGAGGGGGAATTTCCCTGAAGAGAATTAACCTGTGATCTTGCGACCATGGATTTGAGGTCATACCCTGTGCCGGAAAGCGCAAGGCCTCTGTTCAGCATTATGAGACCTAGGATTATCACAAGCACTCCTGAAACCTTAAGAATGACCCTTGTGGCCCTGCTTGAAAGCATTGAGGCGACGTAGCCAAAGCCAACCATCACCGGAAGGGTTCCGAGACCGAATATCAAGAGAAGTTTCGCTCCCTCGAGCATGCTTCCTGTGCCTGCCGCAAGAACATACATCGCCTGCAGTGGCCCGCAGGCAAGCATCAGGCCGTTCAATAGGCCGATGATGAACGGGCTTGAGTTCTCGCTCTGCTTCTTTCCGACAATCTTCACAAGGAACTTCGGAGTCCCAAAGCTGAGCTTCCTGAGCCAAGGAAAGATGTTAAGCATCTTAAGGCCGAAAAGCACAAGGAATAACCCTGCAAGGATGCCGATTGCTGCTTTTAATGCAGGAGTAAAAGCGATGAATGATCCGAGAAGACCAAAGAGCGCACCGATAATCATGTAGGATAGAGTCTTTCCAATGCCGTATGCGATATGCGAGAAATGCGCTTTTTTACCGTCAGCAGCTGCCTTTGCAGTGTACGAAATCACAAAGCCGCCGCACATCGCGATGCAATGGAAGCCAGTCAAGAGCCCCACAAGAAACAATAAGCCGTAGCTCATGTTCGCAGACAGATCTGGAAGAGCGATCCTATCCGACATCAATATCGCGAAATACAGCACCAGGATGAATCCTGCCACTGCAAAGAGCCAGCCGAAGATGGACCTGCCATTAGATGAAGGCTCAGCGCTTTTTCCAGGGGCATCTGAACTCTCCTTGAGGATGAAGCAAGTATAGCCCTTCTCGTCAATTGAGGAGAGTATAGTGTCTAGGTCAGTCTTTGCGCTGTCGAAAGTCACGCTGCCTTTCTCGGTCGTGTAATCGAACTTCACGCTCTTGACTCCATCGACCTTCAAGGCCTGGCGCTCGATTATCTTCTCACAGGAAGTGCACGTGGTTCCTCTTGCTATGAACCCTTTTGTGACAATATGCTTATTCTTATTTGTGTGTTTCATCATTCTGCCTCGTAACCATTCTCTTTAATAATATTCTTTATCTTCTCATCAGTTATCTTAAGCCCGTCAAAGACAACGCTTACCTTATCCTTTGATGCCTCTGCCTCAAGAACTCCCGGAGTTTCCTCCAGGCTTTCTTTTATCAGCATCTCGCAACTCTTGCAATGCATGCCCTTGACATGGAAATCCATCCTTCTTATCATCTTATTCTTATCCATAAAAATCACCTTTGTTTGCTGAATCTTTTTGTTATTTAATTGTTTTGCTGCCTTTGCCTTCGCCCCGGCAGATCGTTTTCTTCCTGCCGACGCAAAAGACAGTACACTGAAACAGCTTATATAAGAACAGGTGAAACTAGTTTCAGAAAAATAATGATCATTTATGCTTCAGTATAATTACATTGGTCATGCCGCGGCGCTTGCGTTCGACAATGTCCTTTCCCTCAAGCCTGTCAAGTATCCTGGTGATCTTCACCTTGGTCAGGCCTGTCTTCTCTATGAGCGCAGACTGGAACACAGTGCCTTCTGACTCAATAACCTTCTCTAGCACCATCTTTTCGTCAGGAGAAAGAGCCTTCATTATATTCTCATAGTTCTCCTTTGTGAACTTCTTCGGCTCAAGCTGCTCCCTGACCTTCTTGATCCTGGTGATAATCCTGACTTCCTCACCAAAGAAGACAAAGTAAAGCCCTATGAGCGCGATAAAGGCCATTATGCCTATGCTGACTGTCGTCTGGGCGCGGATGGTGCCCCACATAGGACAGCTTGACCCATGGCTGCATGAAGTTTCCACTATGGTAGTCAGTGCCCTGTTGAAGATGAATATTATGAAGCCTATGAGCACGTCTATGCCTAGAATCACCAGCCCTGCAATCTTGTTCCTCATGGAGCCGGGGATGCTGAACTAATATTTAAATCATCTGGAGGGCTGATCCTGGTCAAGCTAAATTTGACAAACTTTAAATAAAGCAGGCCACGAACTATCCATGAGAAGGCAGAAGAGACGCAAAGACGAAAGCGGGATAAAGCATCGCAAAAAAAGAGGTGATATGGTGACTAAGGAGAAAGATAGAGTGCCTAGCAAATATGTCTTCATAGCACTGCTCCTCATCCTCGCATACCTTTTCTTCAGGCTGGTGCAGCCATTCTTCACCTATGTGCTGCTCGGCATAATATTCACGGTGGCTCTCAGCCCATTGCACCTTCTCCTATGCAAGGTCTTCAAGAACAACAAGGTGAGCAGCCTCTTTACCGTGCTATTGGTGCTCCTTGTGGTGATCATACCGTCATTCTTCATAGTAGGATCATTGGTGAAGGAGACCACCAATTTCTTCAGCAGCATAGATTCTGATTCTTTCAACCAGGTCAATGATTACGCGGTGGCACATCTCGGCCCTCGGGCCGATCTCAAAGAGAGGCTTGGACAGGCACTGGTCAACATAGAGGGATTCCTCCTCTCCTCGGCATTGCAGATCGCCGGCTCTGTGGCAGACATACTCATCGGGCTGCTGATAATGTTCTCAATCATGTATCACGGCTTTGTCAATGGAGAGCACTACATGAAGAATATATCAGAGGTGATGCCATTCAGCAAGAGCCGCAGGGAGAAACTGATGGACAAGATCAGGAAGGTCACCAAATCAGTAATCTACGGAGAGGTGCTGATCGCGCTGGTCCAAGGGACATTGGGCGCCCTAGGATTCTTCATAGCAGGCATAGGCAATCCTGTGTTCTGGGGCTTCATCATGGCGATACTGGCATTCCTGCCGTTTGTCAGCAGCGGCCTGATATGGCTGCCGGCTGCCCTGATAATGATATCCCAGCATCAGGTGGTGAACGGGGTGTTCCTGATCATATTCGGATTGCTGCTGGTAGGAGGGATAGATTATTTCCTCAGGCCTACGATAATATCAAAAGGATCATCGATCCATCCGCTGACAGCGATGATAGGAGTGTTCGGAGGACTGAAGCTGTTCGGATTCCCGGGAATAGTGATTGGCCCGATGATTGCTGCGCTGTTCATGGCATTGTTCTCATTCTATCACGAGGATTATATGAAGGACACCGGTGTTGGCAAGAGCAACAGGCACGGCAGATAAGCAAATATTTATTAACTTCTGCTGCACAAATAATCCCATGGATATCGCAATCATCCTTTTGCTGGCGGGCGGCCTGATCCTGACTGCCGGCGATATCGCGATGAAGAAATGGGTAAGCACAAACAGCTATATCTTTTATTTAATTGGAATGGCAATCTACCTGGTGGGATTAAATTTCCTGGCTCAAAGCTTTAAGTCCAAGAACATAGCCGTGGCTTCCGTCATCTTTGTAATAGTCAACGTAGCCACCTTATCAATTGTCAGCTGGCTATACTTCAAAGAGACACTATCTGCATTGCAGATCCTGGGGATCATGCTAGGGATAACCGCCATTGTTGTCTTGGAATTGGCATAGATTTCTCAAGAAATCTCTGGTAATTGTCAGCTCATGCCTTTCAAATATTCTTTAAGCTTTTTCTTGACATCTGATTTAAATTTATCATCAAAGCCCAGTCTCTCAACCTCTGCATCCCAATCAATGTCAGGGAGCTCTGTGAGCGTACCCCTGAATCTCCTGCCTGCAAGCACTGCCTGATGCTCGATCTCCTTCGCCTCCTTTCCTCCGAATGCCTTCAGAGCAGGAAACTTGCTGATGCTGTCGGCGCCTGCCCTGAGCAGCTCTCCGACGTATCCTGCGCGGTCAAGCCAGATGCCTGCCTGGATGCTGATGCCCGGGAATGCCTCCCTTGTCCTGCGAATCCATTCGGCCTGATATTCTATGCTGGGCGGCTCTGCACTCTCGAACATCGTCCCTTTCTGAGGGTTGAGGCCGTATATGTGGACCTTAGATATGCCGTGCTTCTCTATGAATTTCTTCAGAAGAACGAAGTCATCGATGCTCTCGCCAAGGCCGACAATCAATGTCATGCTTCGCTCGAGGCCGAGCTCCTTTGCCTCATCAAACATCTCCTCCACAGGCCTAATCGGCTTTGAAGGGCAAATCTTCCTGTGAAGCCCAGGATCCAGCACCTCGACAGTGCCGACAACTCCCTTGATGAATGGCTTGAAGCGCAGCATCTGCTTCCTTGTCAGGATGCCTATGTTGATCCACACCTTTTCTCCTATGATCTCGTTGGTCCTCTCAAGGAGATCAGCTATCTTATTATCATCAAACACCCCCACTCCGCCGGAAAGGAAGCCATAATCCCAGCCAAGCTTCTTGGTTATGATAGTCTCTGCAAGAAGTGATGCGAACGACCGCACCTTGTCTTCAGTCCTCTTCTCTTTTGGGAGAGTGGACATGTAGCAATACTTGCAGCAGTCCTCGAGCCTGCAGGCCCAGGAAAAGAATATCGCTCGCTCGAAACAAGCTTCCTTGATATTGTCCATGCTCTTAGGAAGCTCTAGCCTGTTTTAAAATCTTTGCAGAAAGAAAATTATTTTGTGCCAAGCTCTTTCATCAGCTCAATGAATGATGCATTGCTCCAGGCCTGGCTCAGGCAGCCCTCGCTCCGCTCCTGCTTAGCACTGCTCAGCTCTGAGCCGCAGCCGATGAATCCTGAGAACAGCAGCTCATCCCTGCTGGCATGGACAATCCTCGCTATCTGCTTCTCGTAATAATTGCTATCCAAGCGATGCAAGGCGATGGCTGCGTAGTTGTTTATGTAATACCACGAATCCCCATTGTGATAGCTGATGTCGTTCTCTCCTGTGTATTCTGCACAGAACTTCGGATCTGTGTGGCTGATGGTCGCCAACCCGCCCCAGTCAAGCCACAATACTTTGAGGGCATTATCAAATGCCTGCTTCCATTCTGCCTTGGAGAGAAGCTCAGGGTATATGTAATACGCAAGGAAAATATTAGGCCTTATCACTCCAATGCTTCTGGCCTTTGAACCGTCTTCGTGCGCAGGCTCGTTGATGCAGTCGAGCAGATATCCATCCTTGAAGAATTCATTTCTCACGCTCTCGCGGAGATCCTTCTCAAGCCCCTTGAAGACCTGCTTTGACTTGGTGACCTTCGCCAATTCATTGTGCAGCTTCAGCATGGCGAGGAATAACGCCTGCACCTCTATGCATGCTCCTTCCCTATTGGCTGACTTGGTGTCCATCCAGCTCTCCTGCAGCTTGCAGACAATGAAACCATCCGTCTTCTCTGTGTGATGATGCATCAGGCCAAGGATCGCCTTATCCAATGCCTGCTTTATGGTGAACAGGTCCTGCGCGTCAAGGTAATCATCAATCATCTTCTTGTTCGCCAACGCATTTATGAACTCTCTTAGCCTGAGAAAAAGCCAGCCCGAGGCATCAATGCTCCTGACTCCAGAATCAGGAAGGCGGTTGGGTATCAGGCCGTCCTCTGACAGCGATGCGAGATATTTGAACAGTATGCTCTTGACAAGAGGATATTTCTCCTGGAGCAGGAGAGCCTTCAGGCTTATGAGCTCATCCCTGGCCCAGAACTGGAAGAACCATGGCAGGCCTGCGAACACGCCCACACTGCGCTCCTGGCGCTCAACGCTCATGGTCAGGTCATCCAATGCCTTCATGGCAGCATTCAAGGCTATGTCTTCGCTTGTGAATGTATGCGCAGCATATTTCTTCATCGAATTTTTTAGATAATCGCGGTTCTCATAGACCTGGCGCGCATGGGTCTTGGCAGACTCCTTATCGTCTGAGAACGAAAATGCCAGGTCAAGCTTTCCGCTGCACCTGATTGCCAGCGCACGATAGACATAGGACTCAGCCCTTGATCCCCTGCGTGCGTCGTAGCTGTAGTCCTTCTTTATCCATTGCAGGATATCCCTGAAATCATCAGCCCCTTTTATCGCCAGGAAGCTTGTCCTGTCGATCCTTGACAATGAGTTGTCTGAGAACTTATCATATCTTATCACGATGAGGTCGTCTTCCCTTGTGATCTTGTATATCCTGCCTTGGTCATCATGGTCATACATGGGCCTGAAATCCAGGTCGATGACCACTTCGCCAGAATAATCCCAGAGAGAGTAGAGCATCGAGTTGTTGAACAGGCTGAAGCTCTCCTCTGCGCCGCTCTTGTAGCTCCTTGCCACATTGAAAAGATTATTCTTTATGGCGACCATCTCATCAGAGCCCTCGAGGGAACCCTCAAGCCTGATGTCCTCGATGGTCTTATGATAGCTCCAGCTTTTGTGATCGAAGAAGAACAGCCCTTGAAGGCTGGAGAAATTATTCTGGCCCAGGGAAAGGTAGTTGCCTTTCTTGTTGGTAATCAGGAAGGCAGTCTCCTTGCTCGTATGCTCATCTACCTTAACGTTATTAAATGAATGTATTACGTGCAAAAAAAACATCCCCTCTTTTTTTTAATCATTCCTGCTTCTTCTTCTCACCGAAGCTTACGATAGAATGATCGCCAAGATTGAGCTGCTTAGGATTGTCGTTAATCTCAACATGGTCTCCGATGATGGACTGGTCAAGCTGGACATCCTTCAGCTTTGAGCTCCTGCCTATTATGCTGTCACGGATTATGCAGTTCGTGATCTCTGATCCTGCTGATATGCTTACATAGGGCCCTATGACTGAGTCCTTTATCTTGACGCCGTCAGCAATGTGGACAGGAGGTATGATGACGCTGTTGTCGGTCTTGATGATCTTGCTGTTCTTCTTGAGCAGGGCGCGGTGGGATTCCATCAGGGTCTCTGGCTTTCCGGTGTCATACCATCCTTCGATGCGAGGGCATAGGAATTTCACTCCATGGTCCATCATGTATGAGAATGCATCCACAACATAGAATTCTCCCTTGAGATTGATGTTATGGTCATAGATGTGCTTTATGCCCTCGAACATCAGCTCATAATCCTTTATGTAATAAAGCCCGATGTTCGCAAGCCTTGATATCGGTTCGCTGGGCTTCTCAATAATCTTCTTTATGTATCCGTGGCTGTCAAGCACGCAGACGCCGAAGCGCTGGTAATCCTCGACCTCCTTGGCCCAGATTATCCCGCCCTCATCATCCTTCAGATTATTTATCAGGTCAAGATCAGCCTCGAAGATGGTGTCGACGTATACTATGATGATCGGCTCGTCGATATAGGGCTCTGCGAGCCTGACTGCGCCTGCGGTGCCGTCCTTGATCTTCTGCTCGACAAATCTGGCCTTAAAATCATAATTCTTTGCGACGAAATCCTCTATCTTCTCCTTCATCTTGCCTGTGATGAAGATTATCTCAGAGATGACATTGGCTTTCTTACCGGCTGCCTCGAGAGCCTTCTGCCTGTCGTTGAACTGCTTGAACTCATCAAGGATGTGGCTGAGGCAGGACTTGCCTGCGAACTCAAGAAGCGGCTTTGGCTTTGTGTGCGTATGAGGGCGCATCCTCGTGCCCTCGCCTGCCAGCGGAATAATCACTTTCATTGGGAATCACCTCCAGGGCATGTATCCTGGGAGATTTATAAAAGTTATGGAAAACTAGTTAGCGACATAAGTAACGCATAAATTCTTGCATAAAAATATGTTCTGTCCAGAAGTTTTCCAGTGCTTCCTGCATGCCATCTATTGTTGGAAAATACTGTGACTTGGTCACAGAGTTTTTTGTGACTTTCCAACAAGTCTCAATAGGGTTGAGCTCTGGAGAATATGGTGGAATGTGTT
>JAZDMG010000003.1:0-17909 GCA_043801165.1 archaeon | reverse complement strand
GTATGGTCTGGATGGTAGAATAAACTATTTTGCTTTTAATATAATAGAACGAAGTCAGGGTGGGTTTAATCGGCAGGATCACAGTGAACAAAAGTATATCTGAATTCTCTAGTTTTTTGAAAATAACTGATGATGAGTTGGAGGTATAATAATGACCAAGGAGAAAGTATACAAAAAAGTGATAGCAGATAATCTCGAGAATGTACTAGCATCAGGCTTCATCCCAGAGCTCGGAGAGCACAAGGCCGGAAAGGTCAGGGATGTGCACTTCAAAGGAGACAATCTCATCATGGTAGCTTCCGACAGGGTGAGCGCCTTTGACCATGTGCTCCCAACATACATACCATTCAAGGGAATGATCCTCAACCTATTCAACCAATGGGCGATGAAAAACAGCACTGACATAATCCCAAACGCGTCGTTGCCAAGCCCTGACCCGAACGTCATAATCCAACGCAATCTAAAGAATACAGGGATCGAATGCGTAGTCAGAGGATACGTGTGGGGAAGCCTAGCAGGGGATTACGAGAAAGGAACACGCACCAAGTGCGGGATCAGATTCCCGGCTGGAATGCTACAATATCAAAAGCTTGAGGCACCCATATTCACTCCAACAACAAAAGCAGAGAAAGGCCATGATGAAGATGTGGACTTTGAATTCCTGAAATCAAAATTGGGAGAAGAGATTGCTGTAAAAGTAAGGGATGCGTCCATCGCATTGTTCAACAGAGGAGTTGAACTGGCTGAAAGAGCCAAGATGCTGTTCATAGACACTAAATATGAATTCGGGACAGACGAGGCAGGAAATCTTTTCCTCATCGACGAAGCCAATACTCCTGATTCATCAAGGTTCTGCGATGCAGGAGAATATGCCACCAAATTTTCGGCTATATCAGCAGCGATGAAAGGATGGGAAGGAACAACAGTATCAGATTTACTGAAGGGAAGGCCTGATCTTAAGATAAGGGAAGAATCAAAGCAGTATGTCAGGGACGTGCTCATCGCAGGAGGATACAAGGAAGGGCAATCAATTCCAGCTCTCACTCCTGAACAGGTCATCGAAACAGCCTGGAGATACATAGAGTCATATGAGAGGCTCACAGGCAAGCGGTTCGACTTCTCAATCGCAGAGATTCCTGCGAAGAAGAGGATTATGATGAACCTTGTCAAGGCAGGATTGGCATATGGTGGATGCGTTGTGCCAATGGGAGCGAGCGAAAAGGACGGACCTCACTGGGAAAAATTGGAGAAAGCTCTCAAAGAAGCAAAAGTCCCTTACACGCAGCCATTCTACAAGTCAGCACACAAGAACCCAGAGGAAGTCATTTCCTTCGTCAGGATGATGGACCAATCGATTGAACCGATAGTTTACATATCATTCGCAGGAAGAAGCAACGGCCATGGTCCGATAGTCTGTGGCGTCACACAGAATCCTGTGATTGCCAACCCTGTCTTCAGCGACACAGCTGCCTACATGGTTGACATACACTCCAGCCTGAGGATGCCAAGCGGCATGCCGTTGATGACAATTGTCGACCCAGGAAACGCAGCCCTAGCAGCGAAGAGGATAATTGATTTGGCTAGGTGAGAAAAATGTCTGCTGAAATAACTCTGCCAAGGCCGAGATTTCCTGAAGGATACAAGCCAAGGACTGAAGATCTGACTGCAGGAAGATATGGAACTCTTGAGACTGTGCAGATATGGGGTCCTGACAATACGTTTGAGAAGAGCTTGCAAGCCCAAGGCCAAGCCGCACTAACTCTTTCCAGACTTTACCCTGATGTCGTGCCGCCAGAAAATGCACGAGAAATCGCAGAGATGGCATCACTTGCTCACATTAATCCCGACCGCATAAGAGAGATTGAGGCGAAGAAGAAGCATGACGTCATCGCAATCAATACCTCGTTGGAAGAGAAGATTAGCGAAGGATCAAGGCCTCATGTCAATAAGTTCAAGACCAGCGCAGATACAACGCAGCCAGCCAGAGCACTTCAGCTGAAAGCATCTCTTCAGGTGATTGCTGAGAGCGTTGAAAACCTGCGTGACATAGTTCTTGAGAAAGCATTGAATTGGGTTGATGTGCCTCATATGGACTGCACCCATCTCTACGATGCTGTTCCTACGGTCGCAGGCCGTCCATTGGCCTTCTACGCAGAGATGCTGCAGACGGGGCTTCAAGTGATAAAATACTTTTACAATAATTCAATAATAGGAAAATGGGCTGATGTGACCGGAAACCATCATTCTGCGGTAACCGCGGGAGTGGATGGACCAAGGCTCCAGAGAGAGTACTGCAAAGACCTTGGGATTGGATTCATGACCGCCCCTGCGCAGATCCCTGGGTTGGAATTTGAAGCAGACATCATCTATTCCATGGCAAGGATATCAGAGACCATAAACAACCTGGCGAAATATATTTCCTGGGGCAGGAGCGATGACGTCAACGTATTCGTCTATAAGAATCCTAAAAAAGGCAAGGGATCATCAGGCATGCCCCACAAAGACATAAAGGGAGGAAACCCCATCTCTGAAGAGCAATTCATGTCAGTGAGAAACTTTGTTGCTGGACAGATGAGCTCTGCACTGATGAATTGCGAGATGCCCTATGCAAGGAACCTTTCTGCCTCAGCCGATATGAGGATAATACTTGAAGATGTGTTCAAATTCCTTGACCATGGGATTAGAAGCATGGCAGAAGTCGTATTCTACCTTGATGTAGACCAAGCAAGATGCAAGGAAAGGGTCTTGAGAAGTTACGGAGTGGTGACCTCAGAACAAGTTCTGACAGTTCTGACCGATTCGCGAATGGTAGAACATCCCATGGGACGAAGTGAAGCGCACGATCTTTTGGGGCAGTTAGCTACAGAAGCCTTCAACAGCAAGACGCAGTTCGCTGATGTGCTGCTGAGAAACCTGGAGCTAACCAGCAGAATAGATGAACCGACATTAAGGAAGATGACAGATCCGCTTCAATTCATCGGAGAAAGCAAAACGCTCGTGAGAGATGTTTATGATATGTACCATGGGGCAAAAACTTTATAAACAGTTTCCAATCCCTGGACTATGTCGATAGATGAATTGGTGGTGACTAACAATCACTTGCTCGTTCATGCTGGGAACGTAAGGACTTCTTATGTTTTCGAATCGCACGATAGCAAAAAGACCAAGATGAGTTTATTTTGGAGGAATCGTTATGGCAAGGAAATATTCAGGAGCAAGGGGCAAGAGCAGGAGCACCAAGCCCAGCAAGAAGATGGTGCCTTCATGGCTTCAGTACAAGCCAAAGGAGATCGAGATGCTCATCGTCAAGATGGCTAAGGAAGGGATCAATCCTTCGCAGATAGGCCTTCATCTTAGGGACGCCTATGGAATACCTGACGTCCAGGTAACAACAGGCAAGAAGATCAACCAAATTCTCAAGGAGAAGAACCTCTCAAAGGAGATTCCTGAGGATCTCATGGCTCTCATCAGGAAAGCAGTCCTCGTAAGGAAGCACATGGGCGACAACAAAGGGGATATGACCGCCAAGCGTGGCCTTATCCTTACGGAGTCAAAGATCAAAAGGCTGATCAAGTACTACAAGAGCCATGGCAAGCTGCCAATGAGCTGGAAATACGACCCTGAGAGGATCAAGCTAGTCGTGGAGTAAATCCATGGCAAGGGCAGGCAAGAAGAACCTCAAGGATTTCGACGCAGCCCTGCAAAGGGCTGCCGAGGAGCTCAAGAAGCTTGACAGGCAGGCTGCTGTGAAGCTGGTCAGCAACTTAGACGCTGACGGCATCACCTCTGCCAGCATAGTCATCCGGGCATTGGAGCGGGAAGGATTCAAATATTCTTTGATGATACTCCACCAGCTCAGCGATGAGAATTCTAGAGCGATTTCTGAGGAGGACTTCGACTGCTTCATATTCTGCGACCTGGGCTCAGGACAGCTTGGCTCATTGAACAAGCACTTCAAAGGAAAGAAAGTCTTCATACTTGACCATCATGAAGTGCAGGGAAAACCAGAGAAGAATATCATCCATGTGAATCCGCATGATTTCGGATTCGACGGATCATCAGAGATAAGCGCAGCAGGGGTCTGCTTCCTGTTCGCAAGAGCCCTTGACAAGAAGAATGAGGATCTTGCGCATCTCGCCATAATCGGAGCCATAGGCGATGTGCAGGAGAAAGGAGGATTCGCTGACCTCAACAACAGGATCCTCGAGATAGCGATGAAGAAAGGGCTCATAAGAGTTGAGAAAGGGCTCAGGCTCTTCGGCCTTGAGACAAGGCCTCTGAACAATCTTCTCAGGTACAGCTTTGACATCCTCATACCAGGAGTGACTGATGATGAATACGGGACAAGGAGATTCCTTGAAGAGATCAATGTCCCTCTCAGCGACAAGCACGGCAAATGGAGGACCTACTATGAGCTATCGGCTCCGGAGATAAAAAGGCTCACAGGCGGAATAATAGCCCGGAGGAGCGCAGCAGGCATAGCGACGCCAGAAGCTGTCTTTACTAATATCTACATAATAGAAGGAGAGGATAAAGGCCATTTCAGGGATGCGAAAGAGTTCTCTACTCTCCTGAATTCCTGCGGAAGGCTTGACAATGCAGCCCTGGGGATAGGCGCCTGCCTCAGAGATGAGAAGCAGCGGAAGGCAGCCTTGAAGAGCCTGGCCGACTACAAGCGGAAGATTGTGACATCGATGGATTGGTACAGGAAGCATGCCCAGAAAAAATCTGACCGAGTCATCAAAGGCCATAATTACATCATAATCAATGCGCGGGATGATATCATGGCGACCATGATAGGGACGCTGGCAAGCATGATATCCAAGAACAGGGAGCTTGAGCACAGCATATTCGTGCTTAGCATGGCCCGCAACCTTGACAAGACCACGAAGATCTCGCTAAGGGTGAGCGGCAGCCCTGAGAACATCGACCTGAAACTTATCATCTCTGACCTTGTGAAAGATGTCGGAGGAGAGGCAGGCGGCCATAGGTCTGCTGCCGGCGCAACCATAGGAAGCGAGAAGGAAGAGCTTTTTATCGAGGCTGCGAAGGAATATTTTGAGTCGCTTGTGCGCTAGGATTCTCATTGATGCCGGAGGAACATTGTAAACGTTCGGTTCTGCCATGAAGTCTAGAAAAGACACCACTATCAAGTAGTTAAAAAACCGAAACATTTATAAAAGACAGAGCACATGCCTATCTTCGGGGGATATGATGATAAGAAAGATAATGCTACTCATTTGCGTATTCATGCTAGGAGTCATAGCTTCGAACATATACGCATACTACGCTTCTGCGCAGGGAGAGCTCCAGCTGCCTGACAACGACGGCGGCTATGAGTTCGCAGCAGACAATGCTGTAGGAAGAGTGCTTTCTGTATTTGATGAGAAGAGCTCAGAGAGGCCTTCTCCAAAGGAGAGGATCACAGAGGACCTCATCCAGGTTAGCAATGAGCGAGTGCTGCTGAACATCAAGGGAGCAGAATGGGCCTCGTTCACAGACACCAACTCCATGGACCCCGTCATCGACTCAGGCTCATACGCCATTGAGGTCATCCCGCAGTCAGAGGAAGAGCTCCAAGTCGGGGACATAGTGGCCTATGAATCAGAGTACGCAGAGGGGAGCATAATCCACCGCATAGTCTACAAGGGCAAGGACGAGGATGGCACATACTTTGTCATGAAGGGCGATAACAATCCAACGAACGACCCTGGCAGGGTGCGTTTCTCACAGATAAAAAGAGTGGTTGTGGCAATAATCTATTGAGATGTGGATTGAAATGGCTGACTTGATAGAACCGCAAAAAACAATCGAAATCCTTCTGGTAGATGATGAGGAATGCGTAGGAGATTTGGCACTCGATTTCTTGTCAAACCTGACAAATGTCAAGGTCATCTATTTCAGAGAGTCAAAATTAGCACTAGAACACATATTGGCGACTGAAAAGAAATATGACCTCATAATCACTGATTATAATATGCCTCATAAAAATGGGGCTGAACTCTTGGCCGATATCAGGAAATTAGGAATAGAAAAAGAAATAGAAGCATACAAAATGGTCTTCCAGCAGAGCATGGTGATAACAGCCAAAAAGAAGGGAGATTCTGACAGCATATTTGAATATAATGATAAGCAGACTGATTTGTCACTAAGAGTGCCGAATGAGAATATAGTGGCGAAACCATTCGAAAGAGAAAAAGACTATAAATTAGACGCAGGCCACAACAGGAAGGAGAACCTGAGCCACACCCTAGTATACCGAGCCTATAAGCTCCTGACGGGAAGAGGATATCAGGTTAATGTGGCGGAAGATTTCAAAAGATAATCCCATAGCTTTTTATATCACGACGACTTCTTAGGTTCCCATGGACAAGAAAACATTTGATGCCTATGTGAAAGCAGGCAGGATCGCCGCAGAGGCGCGCGAGTACGGCAAAGGTCTGATAAAGATCGGAGCAAGCCTGCTGGAAGTGACTGAGAAGGTTGAGCAGAAGATAATCTCTCTCGGAGGAGAGTTCGCATTCCCTCCTCAGATAAGCATCAACGATGTGGCTGCGCACTACTGCGCCTCCCATGACGATAAGACCATATTCAAGGAAGGAGATGTTGTCAAGCTCGATGTCGGAGTGCACATAGACGGTTTTGTAGGAGACACAGCGACAACAGTCGTCCTGAGCGATGACCCTAAGCTGAAGCTGCTGGCAGAGGCAAGCAGGGCTGCCCTGAACGACGCTCTCAAGCTCATAAAGCCAGGTGTCGAGATAAGGGAGATCGGCAAGGCGATACAGCACGCCATAACCAGCAGGGGATTCATCCCTGTGATAAATCTCTCAGGCCATGGCCTTGACCAGTTCACGATACATGACTCTCCAAGCATACCTAACATAGAGATAAACTCCAAGGAAAAGCTTGAGAAAGGCCAGGTGATTGCCATAGAGCCTTTCGCCAGCACAGGAGCAGGAGCTATCTATGAGAGCAGCAACGCAACCATCTTTGCCCTGGAATACCCTAAGGCTGTCAGGAGCCCTATGACAAGGGAAGTTCTCAAGACGATAGAAGAGTACCACGGCCTGCCGTTCTGCCAGCGATGGCTGGTGAAGAAGCACGGCCCAGGAAAGACCAGCTTCGCATTACGTGAGCTCAGGAACATTGGCATCCTCAAGGAGTTCCCTCCATTGCCTGACAAGGCCCATGGCCTGATAAGCCAGGCAGAGCACACAGTCATAGTGCAGGAGAAGCCGATTATAACGACGATGCTCGAGCATGAGCTCCAGGGATAATATTCTTATTTCGGCATGATTATCTGAATGTGCTCTGGCCTTGAGAGGAAGCATTCCCTTTTCACATCTTCAATCACGTAGAATATCTTCTTCTCTGTTATGCCGAAACTGGCATCCAGCTGCTCAAGAAAATCCTCCAGGATCTTCACATTCTCGAATATTCCCTCTGCCAGGAAGTCATAGCCGTTGTTTATCTTATACAGGCTGTTCACGCTCGTGTGCTCCTTGAGGAAATTCCTCAGCCGCTCCTTATCCTCTTTTATCACCGAGAGTATGATCTTGGCCCTGCAGTTATAGCCGAGCTTGGCAAAATCAATCAGAGTTGTGTGCTTAAGGATCCATGTGTGCTCCTGCTGCTTCAGCTTATCATATAATGTGCTTATCGGTATGTGTGTCTTGCGGCTGATGTTGGTCAATGTCTGCCTGGCATCCTGCCTAAGGAATGTCAGGAACAACAGATCTGCTTTCTTCATCTTTTCACCCCCTCGCGGTCTGAAATGTTTGATTAAAAAGAGGAATGCGGTGAATGATATAAACTTTTTTTGACAATAAAACCTGAACGTTTCAAAAAAATCCTGAAACAGACAGAAAGATTGATTAAATCCTGAACAAAATTCGTGGTTGAGATTGCGAATATCTTGTTTTTCCTGAAACAAACAACAGAATTAACAGAAAAAACATGCTTCTGCTGAAACATCCCTGAAACAGACATATTTAAATATCCGAATGCATTCCCCATCGTCAATAAGCTTATGACGGTGATATGTTAGATATAGAGCGTTGCGGGGGATAGCATGCATCTTATCGAGCAGAGAATCCTGAACAAATTCAAGAAAGAGCCGCTCAGGGAGATCAGCACGACAGAGATAGTGAGAGAAGTGCACCCTGAAGATTATTCTAGGATTTTGCTTTCCATCGACAACGAGCAGAAGGACAGGCGGACAGCGAACCAAGCCAAGAGGAAGAAAGGCCAGCTGCACAGGAAAGTCCTATACCATCTCAACAGCCTGGTGAGCGACGGAGTCCTGAAAGTGAGCTCGACAAAAGGGAAGGGAGAGAAATATTTTGCGCTCACCATGGACGAAGGAGAGCTTGTTGTCGAGAAACATCATAGGCAGATAGTCATCACCAAGCCGTCCATCTCCACCAACATGATCGAGGAATACGAGGCAAAAGGCATGGTGCACAAATATGACCCGGAGA
Source organism: archaeon (assembly GCA_043801165.1). Taxonomy (GTDB): domain Archaea; phylum Nanobdellota; class Nanobdellia; order Woesearchaeales; family SM23-78; genus SM23-78. Next base: position 9,426 of record JAZDMG010000003.1, on the reverse strand, counting down.
ACTGGGTGGGCAAACTGAACTGCATCCTGCTGGAGAGCACTAACCATGGCGGCATAAACAAGTTCTATGACCTTGTCTACAACTGCTTCTCAGAGGTCAATGACTGCCTGGGGCTGAATGATTTCGAGCACATGATCCAGGGCAACACTCCGGAGAACATGGCTGAGAACCTCAGGCGCATGGACATCGACACAAGGGACCATGACAGGTTTGTGAGCCTTATCATCAATGTCAGGAACATAAATGATGAGGAGAAGATAATCAGGTTCATAAGGGAATTTGTGAAGATAAACCCGAAGAACATGCCTCTGGTGTTCAAGGCAGAGAGCAAGGACCTCAAGAGCCATGATAAGCTTTTCAGGATGATAAGTGAGGAGTTCCTCAAGGAGGAGATAAGGCTCAACTTCCACAACAGGAAAGTGCATGAGGCGCCAATAATATTAGGAAAAGCAGGCCCCTACACTCTCTCAGAGGAGGAATGGAAGGACTATGAAGAGAACATCAGGGGCAAGACAGTCGGATTGGCAGTGGCGAGCACCAGCATCGCCATAGACATGCACCGCCTTGCCCAGGAGAACAAAAGCAGCAAAGAGTTCAGGGAGGTGCTGATGCGCACCGCAAAGACCCTCTTGAAGGTGAGCGCCAACCAGAGGAAGAAATCAAACGAGTACTTCAAGCGCCTGAACGAGCTCAACAAGCCCTACACAAAGAAATTCTTTGCCCATGCAAAAGATTACATACGGTTCTGGAACTTCAACCTCAAGGATCCGCGCCAGGAGAACCTATTGGAGCTGTTCGAGAGCAGCAGGGAAGAGATAAAGAGATTCTGCGCAACAGAGCGGACAATATACAACTCCTGCGGAATACCGATGAATTTTGACATAGTGTTCTCAAGCGTATTCACAAGGTTCAACAACAGCCTTTCCAAGCGGGAATATGTGAAGACCATAATAAAGGATTTCAAGGACTATCATAACCAGGAGATGGCTGAGTTCATATCAGCCAAGGAGCGCCTGGCGGCGATATTCGAGGGAGGAGACCGCTGCAGGTTCTCAAGGAAAGACACGGAGTCGAGCGGCGCGATAATGCGAGAGATGATATTCCTGATGAACAGCTTTGAGCTCCCGATGATAACCTATGATTTCAGGGAGGTAAAGGGCGAGATTAAGCTGACAAATTTCATGCCAAGCTTTACTGAATAAGAGATGATGATATGGAGATAGCCCGCAACACGACAATGGAGGCCTGGAAGGCCGCTCTCAATGAGATAAGAGAGCATGGCGAGAGCGCAGTGGATACCGAAGGCAGGAGCTCCACGGAGCTGCTGAACCTGTCGATTACCATAAGGTCGCCTCAGGATGATGTGACCAAGCCGATAGAGGTCATGCGGGGATTCAAGAGCTGGAGCTATCCTGAGCAGGATGAGCTCGAAGACGTCTTCTTCAAGAAAGAGGCATCCAGCTCATATTATTACACCTACGGCGCCAGGATATTCAACTACACCAACTCAAAGGACCAGATAGAGGAATACATCATCCCTCTGCTGAGCAAGCAGCCCAACAGCAGGCGGGCCATCGTCGTTCTCTATCAGCCTGTCGTCGACTCAAAGCTCGGTGTGAAGGAGAATCCTTGTTTGATTAGCATATTCTTCAGGATAATCGACAGCAGGCTGTCGGTCTCTGCGCTGCTGAGGAGCAACGACATCTTCATAGGCTGGCCTGCCAACATCTACCAGCTCTGCCTCCTGCAGAAATATGTCGCAGAGAGGCTAGGCATCGAGAGCGGCAGCATGACAACCATATCACATTCAGCCCACATATTCCATGAGTACGATGAAGAGATCGAGGCCGTCCTAAGAAAGGCCTGATCTTGACTCTCTCATCTCTTGCAGAGCATGTTTATCGCATAAAAGCCGATCTCTCCTTTTTGGAGCGGCCTATCGACGACTTCTGATCTCTTGAGCAGAGGCACCAGCTTCCTGCGCTCCTCGTCCATATCCCAAAGCTTGAAGCCCTCTTTCTTCAGCAGGTCATAGAACCTGTCATTATTGACAGAATGATTCTTCAAAAGATGAGGGAAGAATTCTGTGACAATCCTGATCTTCGGATTCTTCCTGGCGGTCTTGACCATCCCCTTGAATGCCATGCCCTCAGATCCCTCGATATCCATCTTGATGAAATCCACCCTCTTGTTGGCGAAGAGCGAATCGATGCTCACAGCCTTGACCTTGCGGGCGCCTTCTTTTGATACAAAACCAGAATCCACATCAGAGCTGTAGCCGCTGAATGAGAGAGTCTTGCTCCTGTCATAGACAGCCATCGGGAAGAGCTTCACGTTCCTGAAGCCGTTGGCCTTGACGTTCTTTTTCAGCAGGGCAAACATCTCAGTGTCAGGCTCAAAGGCATACACCTTACCTTTCGGGCCGACTTTCCTGGCTAGGAGCAATGTGTAGAAGCCAAGATTCGCTCCGATGTCGATGACGACATCGCCTTCCTTGACATTGTCCATTATGGTCTTTGATTCGAACGGCTCAAAAGACCTATTGGCCAGGTGCAGATAATCTCGCTTATCCAAGAAAACAGTCAGGCCGTCGATGACAACTGATCTTGGGACAAAGAGAGGAATGATTGAATCCTGAATTCTCTTCAGGAATTTCAAGTTTCTCAAGGGAGAATATCTAACGACATATACCACTTTCCTATAGGCAGACAAAAGCATCTTGCGAATCATGTTTAAAACCCCGCTGATTATGCTAATGGACAAACACCTTATATTGATTTAAATATTTTACTAATAAAACATATTTTTTTATTTAAGAATCTTACTTTCTAAAATCATCAGCAGATAATCCTATTATGAAAAAAGATATATTTATATTTCATTAAGCATTCCAAAAGATATGCATAACCTCGATAATATTTTGAATAAGAAGATTATCCAAGGCGGGATGGGTGTCGGAGTTTCTGGACATAAATTGGCACGAGAGGTTTCCTGTCATGGCCAGCTAGGGGTTGTTTCCGCGACAGGACCGGACATCCTGTTAATTCGAGGATTACAACACGGCGATAGTGATGGTGAACTGCGTGAAGCGCTAAAAGAATTTCCAAATCAGGATATTGCCAGGAGAATCTTGCATAAATTTTTCATCGAGGGGGGAAAAGACCCTGATGAAAGATACATCCTTAATCCATTCCCTGCTTTTTAAAAAACAAGCGACACTGAATTCATTTTAAAAGATAAAGATCTGGAAGACTCTTTTGTTGCAGGCGCATTTGTTGAAGTATACTTGGCAAAAAAAGGGCACACTAATCCTGTGGGTGCAAATTTTCTTAATAAGATCGGATTGGCTCAACTCCCGACTTTATACGGCGCAATGCTTGCAGGAATTGACGTGGTACTTATAGGCGCAGGATTCCCCACAGACATCCCTGAAATAATTACGGCTTTTGTGTCAGGAAGCGTTGGTAAAATGTCAATTCCCATAGGTGATAAAAAGTATGATATCACATTTGATTCCAAACGATTCTTGAAAACTGGACTTTCAAGACCTGTGTTCTTAGGTATTGTTGGCAATCATCTTGGCGCCAGAGGATTGCCTCGCACAGACGGATACATCTTTGAAGGGCCGCTTGCCGGAGGACATAATACTCCCCAGCGAAGTAAGGCATTAAACGATATTGGTGAACCATTGTATGGGCTAAAGGATGATATGAATTTTGAATTACTCGCAACACAATTGAGACTGAATGGTGGGAATCAACCATACTGGCTGGCAGGGAACTACGCCACGAGACTTGCCGAGGCACTTTCTTGCGGCGCATCAGGCGTGCAAGTAGGCACACCATTCGCATTCTGTAAAGAATCTATGATAACTCCTGAATTGAAACGCCAAGCACTCATCCATATATTGGACGGTGCAAAAGTGTATACAAGCGCGAGAGCATCACCAACCGGATTTCCATTCAAAGAATTGCCTGTGCCGAGAACAGTGGCATTAAGAGATGTCTACGAAGAGAGGATTAGAGTGTGTGATTTAGGCTACCTAGTAGAAATCTATGAAGATCTTGCTGCTAAACTCATGACACGCTGTCCTGCCGGACCTGTGAACACGTATGTGCAAAAAGGTGGCGATCTCGAAGATGCTGAAGGCAGGAAATGCTTATGCAATTGCCTCACTTCCACAATCGGTTTAGGTATGCCTGGTGAGAAACCTTTGATAACATCAGGTGCAAACCTCACCGCAGTAAAAGATCTAGTTGCAAAACACGGCATGGACTATTCTGCAAAGAACGTGATAGATTATATTCTAGAAAAATCGTGAGTGAAAGGAAAATTAATAATTTGAGAATTTTAAATAGAACATTTTTTTTAATAAAAACCACAGAAACAGCGCGGCCAGCGGCCATTTTCCGTCCATAGGCAAATCAAAACATTTATAAGCCAGGAAGACATCCAAAGACATGGGTTTTCTCGACGAGAAAACAGCTGAAAAACCAGTTTTGAGGGTTTATAAATGGACTCATATGACGCATCAAAGATAACTGTCCTTGGCGGCCTTGACGGTGTCAGGAAAAGGCCCAGCATGTACATAGGCAGCACCAGCAGCCGAGGGCTCCATCATCTTGTTTACGAGGTAGTTGATAACTCCATAGATGAGGCCATGGCTGGCTTCTGCAGCCAGATCATAGTTACTGTGCACAAGGACAATTCTGTCAGCGTAGAGGACAACGGACGAGGGATCCCGACGGGCATACATCCTAAGCACAACGTAAGCGCCCTTGAGCTGGTGATGACCAAGCTGCACGCAGGAGGGAAGTTCGACAAGAAATCCTACAAGGTCTCGGGAGGTCTGCACGGCGTAGGAGTCAGCGTAGTCAATGCCCTCTCAGAAGTCCTCGAGGTGTGGGTCTACGGAGAAGGCGATGTCTTCTATCAGAAATATATCCGAGGAGTGCCTGCAGAGCCTGTCAAGATGATCGGGAAGGAGCCAGACAAGAGAGGCACCAAGGTCAAGTTCATGGCCGACAATGAGATATTCGAGGAAGGCATAGTGTATACCTCTGAGATCCTCGAGAACAGGTTCAGGGAGCTCGCATTTCTTAACAAGGGCCTGAGGATAATATTCATCGACGAGAGGAACGACAGGAAAGAGGACTTCTTCTACGAAGGAGGGCTCACCGATTTTGTAGAATATCTCAACAAGAAGAAGAACGCCCTCCATCCAATCATATCAATGAAAGGCTCAAAGGAAGACCTTGAGCTCGAGGTCTCATTGCAGTACAATGACTCCTACAACGAGAGTGTGTTCTCATTCGTCAACAACATAAACACTGTCGAGGGCGGCACCCATCTCACCGGATTCAAGACAGCACTCACAAGGACCCTGAACAATTATGCTGAGAAGAACCTGAAGAACGATAACATCAAGCTGACAAGCGATGACGTGAGAGAGGGCCTGACATCTATCATATCCCTGAAGATACCTGCTCCCCAGTTCGAGGGCCAGACCAAGACCAAGCTCGGAAACCTTGATATAAAAGGAGTGGTTGACTCGATGGTCAGCAATGAGCTCAACACATTCCTCAGCGAGAACCCAAAGGTCGCCAGGGCGATACTTGAGAAAGCCATACTTGCCGCAAAGGCAAGAGAGGCCGCCAGGAAAGCAAGGGACCTGACAAGGAGGAAGAGCGTCCTTGGCAGCACCTCACTGCCAGGAAAACTGGCTGACTGCTCAGAGCGAGACCCTGCTAAATCAGAGCTCTTCCTTGTCGAAGGAGACAGCGCAGGAGGCTGTTTTAGCGGGGATACGAAAGTAGCTCTGGTTGACGGGAGAAACCTCAACTTTCTAGAATTAATCAAAGAAGATAAAGAAGGGAAAAAGAATTATTGCTACACAATACTAAAAGACGGAAGCATCGGGATAGGGCTGATAAAAAACCCGAGAAAAACCAAAGAAAACGCTAGAGTTGTAAAGATAATACTCGATAATGCTGAAGAGATAATATGCACGCCAGACCATAAATTCATGCAGAGAAACGAAGAATACCTGCCTGCCGAAAAGATAATAACTGATGAAACAAACCTGATGCCGCTCAATAGAAAGCTTTCAGAAAAAAAAGGGAGAATAACCTTAAACGGCTATGAAATGATTTTTGACCCTCAAAAAAATAGATGGATTTTCACACACTTGCTTTCTGATGGTTATAACCTAAAAAATGATAAGTATCCTGCCTTCTCAGGAAGCCACAAGCATCACGCTGATTTCAACAAATTAAACAATAATCCAGAAAATGTACTCCGGATGGAAAAAGAAGATCACATCAAACTTCATGCGTCCATGGCTGAAAAAACCATACATCGAGAGGATGTGAAGCAAAAAGTAAGAGAAATACATAAAACAGCCGGATTTAGGGAAAGGATAAGAGAAAAGATGAGTTCTCCTGAAATGCGAAAGATGCTTTCGGAGAGGGCAAAAAAACAGCGAGAATCTGAAGAGTACACAAGAAACCTTGTCAATAAATTCATGGAATTCTACAATAGCAACGAAAATTATCGGAAAAAAAGTCAGGATATCCTGAACAAAGCGCAGCAGGAGTATTGGGCTGAAGAAGATAATAAAAAGAGGCAGTCAGCGAAGACAAAACAATACTATGCCAAGCACCCTGAAGCGAAACAGAGATTAAAGGAACTTTCAAAAAAACAATGGGATAATCTAGAACTTAAAGAATGGAGAAAAAACAAGACTCGAGAGCAATGGACTGGAGAATTCAGGATCAAAAGAAAAATAGCGTATAACAAGACTTACTTTGAGAACAGCATGGCGCTTATGAAGAGGCTTCTTGAAAAAGAAGGAAGCTTAGAGAATTATGAAGCAGCAAGACGAAAAGAAAACAACAAAAACCTAGTCAAAAAAGAAACTCTGATGAATAGATTCTTTGAAAACGACGAGAAAGCCATGATTGAAGCAGTGGTAAATTACAACCACAAGATAAAGGGAATGATTTTCATAGATGAGAGAATTAATGTTTATGACTTAGAAGTTGAAGGAACGCATAATTTTGCGCTAGCAAGCGGGGTTTTTGTCCACAATTCTGCAAAACAGGCCCGTAACAAGGAATTCCAGGCAATCCTGCCCCTGAGAGGAAAGATCCTCAATGTCGAGAAGGCCAACATCAACAGGGTGATGAACTCGCAGGAGATCGTCATAATAATCACAGCGCTCGGCGCAGGCATAGCAGAAGAGTTCGACATCAAGAAGCTCAGGTACCATAAGATCGTTATAATGACCGATGCAGACACCGATGGAAACCACATCGCCACTCTGCTGATGACCTTCTTCTTCAGGTACATGAAGCCGCTCATAGAGCAGGGCCACATATTCATAGCCCAGCCGCCGCTCTACCTTGTGAAGAAAGGCAAGGAGAAGTACTATGTGCAGAGCGATGCAGAGAAGAACGAGCTGCTGAAGAAGCTGGGCGAAGGCGCTGTTGTGCAGAGATACAAAGGCCTGGGAGAGATGAATCCTGAGCAGCTATGGGAGACCACCATGGACCCAGGCGAAAGGATCCTGAAAAGAGTGACCATCGAGGACGCAGTCATCGCAGATGAGACCTTCTCCATGCTCATGGGAGATGATGTCGAGCCCAGGAGAAAGTTCATAGAAGACCATGCGAAAGAGGCTAATAACATCGACATCTAGAAGAGGATATGGCGAAAGAGTCTCCTTCTCAGGACCCGCAAGATTTATAAAGCATTTAGGTTTCCAGAGGAACAACAATGGCAAAAGAAACTGCTCAAGCATTGAAGGTAAAGAAGAAGAAATGGTTCAGCATAATCGCTCCTCCCATGTTCAGAGAGACAGTTGTCGGGGAGATCCCGCTCTACGAGTCAGAGGAGATGAAGGGCCGTTATGTCACCGTAAACATGATGAACCTTACCGGCAACCCTAAGAACCAGCACATCAGCGTAAAGCTGAGGATCCAGGAAGTAAAAGAGGGCAAAGGATACACCCAGCTCCTGGGATTTGAGATGCTGCCTACCAGCGTGAAGAGGTTTGTCAGAAGGGGTAAGAGCAAGATCGATGATTCTTTTATCATACAGACCAGCGACAGGAAGCTTGTCAGGATAAAGCCTCTGCTCATAACCAACAGCCTGGCCAAGAACTCTGCTGTCAGCAACATAAGGCGCGTCGTCAGGAATGCCTTGGCAAGATACGCAGTCAGGATCACCTATGACCATCTGATAGAGGAGATATTCACATTCAAGCTCCAGAAGCACGTCGGAGGGCTTGCCTGCAAGGTGACCCCTATCAAGACCTGCGAGATAAGGTCATTCGCGCTTGTGGAGAAGGAAGGCGTCAAGCCAATAACCCCTAAGGACATCCAGACGACCCCTGAAGAGGCAGAGCTCGCAGAGGAGTTCGAGCCAGAGAATGAGAAGGAGAGCAAGCCAGAAGCGAGCAATGGGCAGAACTCTGATGAGGAGTTCGAGGCAGAGGTCGACTACAAGGCGACCACTGACGGAAAATAAGACAACTTTTTTATAATAACTTATTCTACGGATATTAAAATGGATGATTACGATCTTGAGCTTGACAGGGCTGTCTCTGATATAAGGAAGGCGAAGGCCAAGACAGTGCTCATACAGCTGCCCGATGGGCTGAAGCCGAGGGCTAAGGAGATAAAGGCATTCATCGACGGCAAGACAGGGAAGAAGGTCAGGCTCATATTCTGGTCAGGAAGCTGCTTCGGAGCCTGCGACACACCGCTGGAAGCTGAAAAGCTCGGTGTTGACTTGTTGATACAATTCGGGCACAGCGAATGGGCGTGATTTGCCGACGATATGATCGGGTTCTTGATTTTTAAAGAAAAAACCAAAAAACATAGCTTTTTATATCATCACACAGACTCTCATGATGGATCTGATCCAGGATAAATTCAAAAAGAGAGGTTTTGTCGTCGGAAAATGACTTACGAACTCATCATAAGCGAGAAGCCGAATGCGGCAGAGAGGATAGCTGCAGCCTTGGCAGACAGCAAGCCGATAAAAAAGAACGACAACAAGATACCTTATTACGAGCTGACGCACAACAAAAAGGATATCATCGTCGCCTGCGCCGTCGGCCATCTCTACACTGTTGCTGAGAAGAAGAAGTCATTCACCTATCCCAGCTTTGACCTCCAGTGGACTCCGACATCTGATGTCAGCAAGGAGGCTGCATTCTCAAAGAAATATCTTGATCTCATAAAGAAATTGGCGAAGAAAGCCAAGAGCTTCACAGTGGCCTGCGACTATGATGTCGAGGGAGAGGTCATAGGCCTGAACTGCATAAGGCTTGCCTGCGGCCAGAAGGACGCCCAGAGGATGAAGTTCTCGACCTTGACAAAGGATGACCTGATCGAGGCCTATGAGCACAAGTCAAAGACC
>JAZDMG010000008.1:0-2159 GCA_043801165.1 archaeon | reverse complement strand
CGCAATCTGCATCGCAGCCTGGGCCGCTTCTCGAACACTGTTTGAGAGTGCCAGGATCGACTCTCCTGTCCGGTCAGATTGAGAAACTCCGGAATCGACTGCCTTGCTCCCCTGTTCTGTTGACATTACTGCTCCGCTTGTGGCTTTTTGAATATCATTCAGGATAGTTCTCACCTGAGCAGTCGCCTGCTTCGATTGTTCCGCAAGGGCCTTGATCTCCTGTGCGACTACAGTAAACCCCTTTCCTTGTTCTCCGGCTTTTGTCGCTTCTATAGAAGCATTCACTGATAGAAGGTTTGACTGGTCTGCAATATCATTCACCGAGGTAATAATATCGCCAATATCCTGACTTTGTTCGCTTAACCTTATGATGCTTTCCGCTATTAACTCCATCTGTTCCTTAATGAGCTTCATCCCTCCGATAGTCTCTTCCGTGGATTTCCTGCCTTCATCCGATATCTTTACTGCCTTTTGTGAACTCTCCGAAACATAATTTGCCTTTTCGGTTGAGACCCTGGCTGTCTGTCTCAGTTCTTCCATGGTCGTAGTTGCCTCAGACACTGATACCGCCGTCTCTTGGGCACTGGAGGCGAGCTGGGTAACCGTGGTCGATATTTCACTGACAGAGCTTGCAAGGACATTCACTGCATCCAGAATCCTCCGTATCTGTTCCCGGAGGTTATCAACCATCTTACTGAGGGACTGTATCAGGAGACCTACTTCATCTCGTCTCTTATCAGCAGAAAGATCTATGGTTAGATCTCCGGAAGCAATCCTGTCGGCTGCATGAACGCCTAATTTTAAAGGTCTGGTGATACTTAGGGTCAGGAAGATAGCTATCGCCACAGCCAGTGCTATGGCCACTGCTCCAAGTATGAACATGGTTGTACGTGCATTGACTTGTTCCTTTTTTATCTGATCGTAGCGCATTTTATTGCGCTCTTCATTATAACGTATAAAATCGTCTGTCTCTTTTATCCATCGATTCACGGTGGGGTAGGCTTCCCTAACCATAAGATCGTGTCCATCCCCGTGCTTGCCTGCCACGGCCAGTTCAATCACCTGGTCTTGTAGCTGTCGTGCGGCATCTCCAAGAGCCACCACCTTGCTGAGCAGGTCAAATCCCTTCGTATCATCCTTCGGAATTAGTTCTTTGACCTTAGCAACCCCCTCATTGTATGTTCTCCTGTGTTCGGCAAGATCGCCTCTAATCTTTTGTATGCTCTCGCTTGACTCCTTTTTGTATTTTGCCAACATGACATTCCTGATGTCTATGGCTGTTTCTCTCGCATGATCGATCATATCATTGGCCAGTTGAATGCGGGCATTGTTAACTTTCACGATACGGTCAAGCTTATCACGACTGTCCTCCATCTCATTTAAACTTACCAAGATTATGACAATCATAAAAACAAGCACAAGGCTGAAGCCCAATCCCATACGCCACCCAATTTTCATGTTTTTAAACATCTCACATTCCTCCTTTGCTTAAAATTAAAAAGAAATACAATTAGTTCTTTTTTACTCAACCCTCTTCCTTTATGTTTAGCTTACAGAGTTACCTCTTCATGAACCATGATATTTTTGTCGGACAACAATTTATCTGCATCCAATAACACCACATGCTCCCTGGTAATACCTTTGAGATACTCTTCCCTTATCCCTGTCAATGTCGGGAGCGATGGCTGGAGATCACCTAACAGAATATCCTGCACACCAAGGATCTCATCTGCCAGAATTCCAAACTCCATTCCTTCAGAGTGGAGAAAGATAACCCTGTTGAGTTGAGTAAATCCTTTTTCAGGAAGTTCAAAGAATCTCTTTATGTCAATAACAGAGAGAATCTTTCCGCGCACATTGATGATGCCGAGAACAAACGGTGGAGTGCAGGGTAGAGGAGCGAGCTCCTTGAGAGGTAATACTTCACGAATATAAACCGACTCTATGGCATATTTTTCATCAGCCAGTTGAAACTCAAGAACCTTGATCGACTCTTCAGCAGCCCTTTTCTCCTTAGCCTCACGTGCAAGTGTTTTTGCCCTGGCGTTAAGAATTTTCTTTTTTTCCTCCATGGTCGGTTGAAAACCTTGCTCAAAAGCACCCCTGATTTTCTCAAGGCGCTGATAAATCTCGGTCCAATCAATGGAGCGGGTAGGCTC
>JAZDMG010000010.1:0-6666 GCA_043801165.1 archaeon | reverse complement strand
GGAATCTCCATAAAGGCGATCCAGTCAATCGCGAAAGAGGTTGGGTTTAGCTGAATGCCTGTTCAAGATTCACAGGAGCATTTTCGGAAAGATTCCGATTTTTTCTCAGAAAGCTTCTTCTAAACTGATGTGTTTAGTGTTATATGTCAAATGTGTCCGCCAGAAGAAACTATGGCGGATGCAAATTGGTTTTAATGAACAAGGAGGCGATAAGATGGCAGACGGACCTAATGATAAGGCGCATGAGGATGGAGTCCACGACGGGCAGAGAGGAGGGTTCCTGGATGACCTGATAATGGGCACTGGCCTAGGTGATATTATACCAGGAAATCAGGAAGAGTGGGATTCCTACAAAGCGGGATACGAATACGGGAGCGAGCACAGGTATGGCCCTGATGGGCGCTATCACTCATGGGATGGCTCAGGAACCAATGACTCAGAGGAGGAGGAAGACTGAGATGGATTTGTTTTTGTTTTCTTTTGAATTTCTTATTTTTTGATAGCTTTTCTCATGCTAATCAGTCCAAGGGCTACCAGCCGTTCATAATCAGGGGTAGTTATTGTGCAAATTCCTAGTTAATGTGCAAAGCCTCAAATTCCGAAATCTTTATAAATCTCCTGATAACCCCACTATACTAATAATATATGCTTACATGGAACAGCATGTTCCCGATTGACTACTTCGGTAGGAGGGTAAAAGATGCAAAAATCTGAGATAATAGAGGCCTTGAATAAGGCAAAAGCTGAATCTCCTAAGCGTAAATTCAAGCAGAGCGTTGACTTGGTCATCAATCTGACAGGGGTAGACCTCAAGAAATCAGAGCACCAGATAGATAACTTCGTCCAGCTGCATTATTCGCCTGGAAAGAAGATGAGGGTGTGCGCATTGGTCGGGCCTGAGATGAAAGAGCAGGCTGAGTCAGGCGTTGATAAGGCTGTCCTGGCTGATGAGTTTGACAATTACGCAAAGGACAAGAAGCTAACAAAAAAGCTCGCTTCTGAGTATGATTATTTCATAGGGCAGGCAAACATCATGCCGAAGATAGCCACTGCTTTTGGCAGGGTGCTGGGCTCAAGGGGCAAGATGCCAAACCCGAAGGCCGGGCTGATCGTGCCTCCAAACGCAAATCTCAAGCAGCTGTGTGAGAAGCTCCAGAAGACAATCAGGATAAGGGCCAAGACTGCCCCAACAGTGCAGGCGCTGGTAGGAAAAGAGGATATGCCTGATGAGGAGCTTGCAGATAACGCGATGATGATTTACACTTCAGTAATAGGGCTGACTCCAAATGGTGAGCACAGCATCAAGTCTGTGTTCCTGAAGCTCACGATGGGCAAGCCTGTGAGGGTGAGGTAAGATGGTACACAAAGCAAGCCAGATACCAGAAGCCAAGAAAAAGGCAGTCAGCCAGATGGCAAGGCTGCTGAAAGAATACCCAATCATAGGTGTTGTCAACATGGAGTCTCTTCCGGCCAAGCAGCTGCAGAAGATGAGGGCAACGCTGAGAGGCAGGGTTGAGCTGATAATGACCAAGAGAAGGCTGATAAAATTAGCAATCGAGAGGGTGAGGGCTGAGAGGAAGGGCATCGAGAGCCTGGAGAATTATTTGGGTGGAATGCCTGCCCTGCTTTTCACAAAGGACAATCCTTTTGCTTTGGCCAAGATCCTGAAGGCGAACAAGTCAAGCGGGCCTATCAAGGAGGGCCAGATTGCTCCTATTGATATCTGGGTGAAGGAAGGAGCGACACCATTCTCACCGGGCCCGGTCATCGGAGAGCTTGGGGCGATAGGGATAAAGGCCGGCATCGAGGCTGGCAAAGTGAAGATCATGAAGGACAGCCTTGTTGTGGAGAAGGGCAAGGTTGTGAGCAAGAAGATCGCTGATGTCCTGATAAGGTTGGGTGTGGAGCCTATCGAGATCGGGCTTGACCTGGTTGCTGTCTATGAGAACGGAGAGATCATCGGGAAAGAGGTGCTCTTCGTGGACGAGAGCGAATACATAGCAAAGATGGCGCTGGCCCAGTCAGAGTCATTGATACTGGCTATAGAGATAGGCTATGTGAATGAGGAGACGATAAAGCTCATGCTGGGTAAGTCTTATTACAATGCAGAGGCTGTGCAGGCAGCAGTGGACGCAGCCGAGGCAGGAGATAAGGGAGAGGTGGCAGAGGCCGCCGGATCAAAGACTAATGTTTGAATGGAGGGATACAAGATGAAATACATATATGCGGCTATGCTTTTGCACAAAGCGGGAAAGACCATAGATGCGGCCAGCCTGAAGAAGGTGCTTGAGGCAGCAGGGGTTGCGGTGGATGAGGCCAAGGTAAAGACTGTGATTGCGGCATTGAGCGGTGTTGATATTGACAAGGCCATAAAGGACGCAGCGCCAGTGGCGGCACCGGCAGCAGCGGCTCCAGCAGCAGAGAAGAAAGAGAAGCCTAAGGAAGAGGAGAAGGTCTCTGAAGAAGAGGCAGCAGCTGGGCTTGGCGCACTGTTCGGCTAAAACATTTTTATTTTGTTGCATTTGCATAGTTGGTTCACATGTCGACAACAGATGAGAAGGACAATCTAATTGGGGAATTGCAGGATAATCAGAAAGAGATTTCCGAGCTAAAGACGCAGCTGAACCTCTTGAACGAGCAGAAGGAGGCGGAGTTCCAGAAGCGAGAAGAGGTCGGCAAGCAGATTTCTGAGCTTATTAGGAATATAAAAGGCCTCAAGCGGGAGAGAGACTCATTCACCGCCCAGGTCAAGGAAAACAAGCAGAAGAGAGATAGCCTGAGGATTACGCTGAGGGAGAAGATCACGCTGTTCAAGAAGGCCAGCGAAGACAAGACCAGCTTGCTGAAAAAGAGCAGCATCAAGACGCCGCCTGATATGATCAGAGCCACAATCGCCAAGATGGAGATGAGGATTGAGACAGAGGGCATGTCATTTGACAAGGAGCAGAAGCTGATGAAGCAGATCAAGGAGATCAGGAAGCAGCTTGATGAGGCGAAGGAGATAGATGCCGTGTATTCTGAAGCGAGGAAGCTGTCAAAAGAGATAAAGGATATCAAGAATGAGCTTGATGTATGCAACGCGAATGTGAAAAATTTCGCATCCCAGAGCCAGGCCAAGCACGAGGAGATGCTCGCGCTCTCAAAGCAGGTCGACGAGCTGATGGCCAAGGAGAATGAGCACAAGGAGAGGTTCCAGAAATTCAAGGATGAGTTCTCAGAGATGAACAATAAGCTCAAGGAGAAGCTGCCGCAGATGAGCACCCTAAGGGAGAAAATCAACACAGAGAAGACAGAGAGCAGGAAGAAGAAGAGGGATGAGATAGAGAAGGAGCTCAAGGAGAAGGGCACAAAGGTGCAGGAGAAGATAAGGAGAAGAGAGAAGCTCACCACAAAGGATCTTCTTGTGTTCCAGGGCACGGCTGCGAAAGAAGAGGATGAAGAGCTAATAGAGAAGAAGGAAGAGCAGCAGAAGGAACAATAAAATCTATCATAATCATTTAGGATTTTTCTCGTCGACAAAAAAAAATTTGTCAAAAGCTTTATAAACTTAGATAACAGCGAATTCCTCATGAGGTCAACAGACTGGGACAAGATCGCCCCGGAATACTACAAGCATATAGACAGCCCTTTTTCTAAGGGTGTGAAGAACTCTATTTTCAGGATGATCAGGAAGGTGGCAGACCCAGAGAATGGTGTTGTGCTCGAGGTTGGCTGCGGCACAGGTGCGCTGGTGCCGTTTCTCTCAAGGAATTTCAAGAGGGTGATTGCTGTCGACATCTCAAAGAAGATGGTTGAGATCGCGCAGGAGAAGAACAGCACACTTGAGAATGTTGAGTTCAAGGTGATGGATATGCTCAACATCACCAGGCTGCAGGAGAAGTTTGATGTCATCGTGGCTGTGAATTCAATCATCATGCCCAATATTGTCAAGGTGAACAAGGTCTTAAAGAAGATCTACCGGGTGCTGAAGAGGGGCGGGACTTTCATCGGGATATTCCCTTCGTTTGATGCCACTGTGTATCACGCGCTTATCACCTATGACAAGGAGTTTGAGAAGAGGCACAGCAGGAAGAAGGCGAAGAGGGCCACCAACAGGCTGATATCTCAAAAGCAGCAGGATTTCTGCTATGGGTTTTTCTGTTCCGGAGGCAAGCAGAAGCATTTCTATGGGTTCGAGCTCATCTATCGCCTCAGGCTTGCGGGATTCAAGAAGATAAGGCTGGGAAAGGTAGAGTATCCCTGGGAGAGTGTTGAGTTTGACCCGAACCCAAAAAGGTTCCTGGATGAGAAGGTTTATGACAGGATCTGGGATTGGATAGTGCATGTAGAGAAATAATCAGATTTCTTCCACTAAATTACCATTGAAACTGACAAACCTTATGCCCACTCCCTGCTTCAGCACTGCTGAGAGTATCGCCATGTGCTCTTTCCCTGTCCCGCTTGAGAGGTTCAGGGCAATCTCCGGGCCGAATAATTTCTTGTCAAGGCCTTTGCAGATGCAGTCCATCAATTCCTTAGGAGGCTTTTCCGGGTCGAAGACAACGAACTCGACTTTCTTGTCTGTCTGGAATTTCTCTCTGGCAAATGCTGTGGAGATGAGAAATATCCTGCTCCAGGCCTCTGAGTTTATCAGCTTGATGACTGGAAGCCAGGTGCCCTTGCCTGTTGATAGGCACGCGACGAGTTCTGTCATAAAAGGAAAAAAGAGGCGGGCTTATATAAAAGTTTGCCTGTACTAGTCATTGCTATCCAAAAAAACTGTGCTACACCCTGCAAATCACCTTGCGCGAGAGATGTGCCTCTTCCTGTAGTCCCGGATGCTGCCTATCCCGCTCGCCTCACAATTTCTTTTGTAGGTTTTTTCATAGTCATATATGAACCATAAAAGGTTGTACCGATATGGGGTGCTCTGGTCCAGGGCGCCTCTACCATAGCTGGCCAGGTCAGCGTCTGTCTCGATTATGATTGCCCTGAACTGCTCAATCCCCTTGTAGTGGTAGAGGTAATAGCAGAAGACGTGGCCGTCTGCTATTAGGTATTTGCCTTGGTAGGGCACAACAAGGATGGGCTGCACCTTGTTTTCGTCAAAGTTCTCCCTGAGGTATTGGAGCCACTCCCCACATAATACATCATCATAAGGCAAGAGCTCATCTATTGACAATATCGCATCTCTCATTTTAGGAGTGTGGTAATGCAGAGTTGTTTTTATATGTATCTTGCAGGAAGGTGTATTAATGACTGATTCTCATCTGCAGCATATCTCGAAGAGTAGATTCTCCTCATCTTGTTTTTTGGGTTAATTTTATAAACCCCCAGCTCATTCTGGCAATAGATTATCATATTCAATCTAGTGAGGGGATACAATGAAAAGAGTATTGATTACGGGTTCAGGGGGGCTTATAGGCTCAGAGGCTGTGAGGTTTTTCTGCAAGAACAATTTTGAGGTTGTGGGGATTGACAATGACATGAGGGCTAAGTTCTTCGGGGAAGAGGCCTCTACAAGCTGGAATGTGGGGCTATTGCAAAAGGAGTTTCCTGATTACAAGCATATCAATATGGATATAAGGGATGAGAAAGAGGTGCCAAAACTTTTCGCGAAGAGCAGGTTTGAGCTTATCATCCACTGCGCTGCCCAGCCCTCGCATGACTGGGCTGCAAAGGAGCCCAAGACGGATTTCACGATAAATGCGAATGGAACTTTGAATCTGCTGGAGAGTTTCAGGCAGCATACACCAGATGGTGTTTTTATTTTTACCTCGACAAACAAGGTTTATGGTGACATCCCAAACAGATTGCCGCTGATAGAATTGGAGAAGAGGTATGAGCTTCCAAAAGAGCACAGGTATTACAAGGGCCTTGATGAGAGCATGAGCCTTGATGATTCCACGCACAGCCTTTTCGGGGTGTCAAAGGCAGCTGCTGATCTGCTGGTGCAGGAGTACGGGAGGTATTTCCATCTCAGGACAGCGATTTTCAGGGGGGGCTGCCTGACAGGGCCGATGCATTCAAGCACCCAGCTGCATGGTTTCTTGGCATATCTGGCAAAGTGCATCAAGACTGGCAAGAAATACACGATATTCGGCTATAAGGGAAAGCAGGTGAGGGACAATATCCATTCAGCCGACCTGATAAATGCGTTCTATCATGTGTTCAGGAAGCCCAGGTTCGGGGAGGTGTATAATATCGGCGGAGCCAGGCATTCTAATATCTCCATGCTTGAGGCGATTGAGCAGATTGAGGAGCTGACCGGGAAAAAGGCAGTTACTGAGTATAATGAGACTAACAGGATAGGGGACCATATGTGGTATATCTCGGATGTGGGCAAGTTCAAGAGGCATTATCCTGGCTGGGATTTCAGGTATGATTCTGACCGGATCCTAAAAGACATCTGCGAGAACGTGCATATCTAAGATGGAGCCTGAGATTCATCTGTTCGTGTCGGCTGTATTGGCAGCTGTGGTCTATTTGTTCACAGCCAGCATACCTGCTGCTGTGGCTTGTTTTGTAGGCGGGTTTTTGATTGACCTGGATCATATCCTTGAGTACTGGCTGTACAGGAGGAGGATCTCTTTCACAGGGGAGTTTTTCAGCCTGTACCCAAAGAAGGCAGGACACCTTTATCTTTTCCTGCATTCCTATGAGCTCCTGCTAGCTGTGTTTATTGTT
>JAZDMG010000048.1:0-19402 GCA_043801165.1 archaeon | reverse complement strand
TCCAATGATTCAAAGCCGGCCACACAGCCAGGAAGCTCACGGATGATATATGCGCTGATCTGGTACTGCATGTTCTCGATTGTCGGAGCAGATGATGAGAAAGAGAACTGGTTAGGCCCTGCCTTTCCAGGGACATGAAGGTAATACGGCACTACGCTTCCGCTGTCTCCTGTCAATGATACCAGCTCAGACCTTGTCTGGTCAGCGCTATCATACTTAAGGTTGACCGGAGTAATCTCCTTGTCAAGAGGATCGATATATCCTCCGTGGGCGCCCATCTTCTTGACAGCCTCAGTCCCTAGCTGGTGTATGCATGACTGCACATAGTTGCTCACCGGCTTGAACTCATCAGGCACAGAGTCTGGCGTAAGATCATCAGACGCGTTATTCTTTCCTATGTATATGAAGAAAATACCTATTATGACCAGAGCCACCAATCCGACTATCACAAAGATTGTCAGCTGGCCTTTTTTCTCTCCTCTTTTTTTTGACATCATATCACCTTAACTGTTACTGTTTTGAATCTAAATTTTCCTGTCGATATTGTCGACAAGCGAATTGACATAGTTCCTTGCCCAACCCATGAAAAACGTAGTGAAGAGCACGAACACGATCATGAACACGAGATCATTGCTCTTGAAAAGGCCGTTTATTGACAGCAGTATGACCCAGACAAGCAGCGATGATATTATGAATATGATGAAGAACCAGGCCTTAGCAATTGTTTTCAGGAAATAGCCGAAGCTGGCGCTTATCTTCTTTTTCTCGTCAAATGCGCTCCTGACAGCGAAGTCTGTGAAGAAGAATATTATCATCTCAAGGAATATTATCAATTTAGCCGCGCTTATAATGAATAAGGCTGCGCTGCCTGCTATGATTATGAACCAGAGCATGAACCAGAGGATGTTGAACGCGAAGTATTTTTTCAGGAAAAGGCTGCTGAACTTCCTGTCTCTTGAGATAAGCCAGGCCCCTCCGTAGAATATCGACACCATCATGCAGAACAGCACAAAGGTGCATACACCGATTATCATGCTATGAATCATTATGTTCTTGTAGGTGATTCCGTAATCAAAGCTTGCCTGGTTCAAGGCCTCTGTCTGGTTGGTGATCCTTAGCTCATGCATCTTCATAAGCTCAGGGACTGCCTGTGATGAGACAAGGTTGATCATCATCCAGCCTGTCGAGAGCATGAAAGCGCAGATTATCAATGCGAGAAGGTCAAGGATTGCTGAGACTACGAACTTCTTTGAAGCGATATGCCTGAAGCTATCAAGGAAAGAATATCTTTGGCTTCGCCAGAATCCAACCTTCTTCTCTTTCTTCAGTTCCTTAACCTTGTTCTTAGCCATATTAACCCACAATCATGTCACAGGGACAATGAACTCATCATGAGTTGTCCCGCTGTCAAGATCAATATACTCCAGCACTGCCTCATTATATTCTACTGTTATGTCTTCCTTGAGCTCGTAGCCTGCGTCTCCGACATACTTGCTGACCTCGACATAGCTGTCATCGCCGCTTCCCTGTTCTCCAACGATATACAATTTAGAGCTTCCTTTCTTGAGATACACCTTGTAAAGGATATCTGTGCCATAGGGCATTATGTACCATGAAACCTCAAAATAGAATTTTTCATCGTAGGAGATCATCTTCTTGGATGCGAGAGAGATTGTCGTGACATAGAAAGCATCAGAATCCTCTGACAATGAGGCATCAGACTTTATGTTTTCTGTCTCAGGAGAGAGATCGACAAGGCAGGCCTCGAGCTCCCATGCTGCCAGGCCAAAGAAAGTGCCGTTGTACCAGCCATAGATGTCAGCGTTGTCCCCTCCTTCAGGGATGTATTTCGATGTATCAAAAGGATTCAATGAATGGCCGAAGTCATCCAGGAGACCGCCCCTTGACTCATAATCCTCATAGAACTTAGGCTTGAACTTATCATATGAGCCTGCGGAGGCAAGGCTGCAGCTGAGCAAGACAAAGATGGCGAATACGATAATCTTATCACCTGCTGCTTTCATAGTTCACCCCGCTGCAATAATCAACACTGTCCGCCGGAATATCAACAGGAGTTGTCCCTGCGCCGCTCAGGGCATTCCAAGGGTTACTGAGAAATGATATTATCTCGCTGACTGCCATGGCACTGCCGACCAATCCGCAGGCGACAGTCTTGAATCCCTGCGGCACAGGCACAGTATCATAGGTCCAATCATTCGGCATCTGATAATTCCTGCAGCCGAGCGGGAAATAAGCATAGGCTATCGAGGCTCCGATGCCGACAATGTTGTTCATCAGCTGCTTTCCCATGCTTCCCATGACATTGCCGAAAGTGGCCTTGTCGCCAGAGATCTTGTATCTTGCGCTTTCTACATACATACACATATCCCTGCTGTAATCGAAATCACAGGCTTCCAATGGGCCGCCGATCTCCTTCATGGATTCATAGCAGCCGATTCTCTTGCAGTTCAGCTGGCGCTCTTTCCTGTCGTTGAACATTATGGCTGGAGGGCACCAATCATCGTAGTGCACGCTCTTGTAAGGATTGTAGGTCCAGCTTCCTTCGTCGCCCATGAAGCCCTGGATGGCCTTGTTCAAGGTCCATGAAGAGATGATTCCAGACGGGATTCCGGAGCCGGTGTTAGCGCCTGTAGGAGTTCCAGTTGCCTGGCCTGTTATTGAGTCGGAGTAGATGACTTTGGTAAAAGTATATCCTGTTCTAGAGAACTCAGTAATGCGGAATGTGTTCGAAACATATTGAACGCGTGTTAGGGCTCCTGTCGAGCCGTATAACCAAACTTTGGTTGCTTCTGGTGTAACCAATTTAACTGTTACGGTTCCGTCGACTTTATGAGTTGTTATTGTATAATCCTTGTTCAATGTTAAGCCTTGTTTATCAAATTCAGCTTCTCTTCTTCCAAGAGCAGTAGTAGAGCTTTCTGGCTTTGTTAGATCCACTTTATTTTTTTCTTCTCCTTTTGCTGTGTTTACAGGCGGTTTGTTATCTTTATTCGTATTATCGTTTGGGTCTACATTATTATCCGCTGGTTTTCCTGTCTCAGCGGGCTTGGTTTCTTCGTAAGGCTCTGATTCAACACTCTTACTTGGCATTACATCGTCAGAGATTACTTTGTTTTCAGGTAATGTATCATCTATAGCAGTTGAGGTTTGTTTCTCAGCATAATAATCCCAATACCCTTTTCCAGAGTTCTTCTTCTGCCATTCTTTAAATGTTTTGTAATCACCATTCTTATCAGCCCGCCAGCCATTATATTCACCCGGGGTCATTCCCCATTTAATTCCTTCATGAGTGCCAGCAGCAGCATCAGGCGTTCTGTACTTGCTGAGGTCTTGTGGCGGCCCGACCGCTTGATCAACGACTGTCATCGCCATCGAGAATACTGTGTTGAAGTCGTACAGCTTGCATGTGTAAATCGAGCAGGTCCATTTCACTGCTAATCCGATGAAGTTCCCGTTGGATGGGAGCCATCCTGCTGGCCAGAGATATTTCTCTACTGTGCCATGCACCTTGTTGCCAGCAACATTCGCTAGTTTCCATACTGCCTCTGCAGCAGAAGTCCCTATGCCTGATGAGTAGAGCGCGACAGAGACTCCCCACAGGGCTGATCTCCATGCCTGCACTATGCTGTTGGCCTTGCTTGCTCCTTCTGCGAACTTGCATCCGGTGCCTAGCCAGCTCCAGGTCTTCTGGTATTTCTCTATCTCATCATCAAGAGCCCTGGTCCTTGTTTTCAAGGTCTTCAGCTTCTTGGCATAGCTAGCGTCAAGGGTGCCTAGGCCTTGGTTGAAGGCAGTGAGATCAAATGATATATTCTCAACCTCAGATGTAGTATATATTACGTTGCCGCTCCTGAGCATGAATTCCTGGGTGCAGTTCACATGCACCTTGTTATCGGTGTCCCAATCTTCGTCATAGGATAGTGGGATTATAAGAATCGGCTTCAAGCCGTCATCGTTTATCATGTAGGGCTCGTTGGCGCCAGGAGTCCCGCTGCAATCGATTGTGCTTCGCTCCAGTATATATATGCTGCCAGCTGGGACAATCTCAAGCGAGATTGGAGCCTTGATATTGATCTTGCTAGCGACTTTCTTATCAATCCTAGGCAGGGTCCCAATCACCTTTATCTCTTTGATCAGCCTTGGCGCTGCTGCTGATGAGACGCAGATGCTGACAGGGACATTCTGGACCAATTGGTTGCCTGCCAGATCCTCTACTATCATCCTGAGCGGGGTGTTGATCTGCTGGTTCTTCAATCCTCCGATGCTGAGGACGCAGCTCCACTGGTCGAATTCGTTCTTGGTGCAGGGAGCCTCTGTCATGTTGGATGAGCTTATCGCTCCTGTGGCTGCCTTTATCTTGAGAGCAGGGCTGTTGTCGATGACGTCAACAGATATCCTGAGGCTCTCTGAGCTTATCGGGCAGGGAGGAGTCACATTGAACTCAGTCACCTTCTCTGGAACAGTGGAATCAATGATTATCCCTGAGGCAATCCCCTGGATCGGGTTTCCTATGTCATCATAGCCTTCAAGCTTTATGGCGCTGGTGGTGACCATGACCTTTGCATTGCAGCTCCAGCCAGCCTCTGGTAAGCAGATCGCCTGGACGCCTCCTATTAATACATCGCTGGAATTGAAGCTGCTGCTAGTATCAATCTGAGCGATGAGATCGTTCTCTCCTCTCTTGAGATAGCATTTGTTCTCAAAGCATCTCTCAGATGAAGGACCTATGCTTTTCACAGTGCCTGCTGAGCTCACCATTGTGAAGCTGAATGTTATGTCCTGGCTTGCCACATTGCCTGATGAATCCTTCGCAGTCACCCTTATCTTAGGATTGGATTTTGCCGGCTTGAAGTTCACATCAGAGAATACGCATATGAAATTCCCTGCAGTGATAGGATCCTCATCGCAGCTGGAAGCAGTCAAGATAGTCAACGGCGTTGTCCTGTCAAGCTCTGTAAGGTTGGCCACGACATTGCCTGCCAGCATCGCAGAATCAGTTATGGTCACCTTGACATCAACCTTTATCACCTTAGCTGATGCATTAGAATATTTTGTAATCTGGACATCAGTCCCTGCTTTGTAGACCTTGGCTGTAGTCGCGATTCTCGGCGGTATGGACTCAAACGCCACCATGGTCCCTGTCCTGTTGGTCTTCTGGTCAAGATAATCATATACATTGATGCTTGTGTTGACAGTCCCTTCAAAATTAGCTATTGTCCCGGTCAATGATCCAAGAATATCGCATTTTCCCATAGGATACGAGGTTGTGTTGACAATCTTGCCATCAAGCAACAATTCAACTTTCTTTATTCCTGAGCAGTTCTCAGTATAGAACTCATTTGCCTGGTCTTTAAGATTATAATTAGCAATCACTCCCCAGCCAAGGCTTGATGTCGTGAAAGAGCTGATCGATGGCGCAAGATTATCAACATAGGCTGATGCTTGATTGGTGATGTCAGAGCCTGACTCTTTCACCTTCACATCAATCTTTCCTGTCATGTTAGGGACTGCTTTCGTGAATGAGCATGTTATCGGTATGCCTGTGCCGCAGGTCATCGCTATGAATGAGTCATTGCCAGGAATCTGCACCGAAGCCGGCATTATGCTTGTTGATTTCACTGTCAGGGAATCTCCTGACCTCACAGTCCCGGGAATATTGTCCCTGCCGTAGACATCGACAGAGTATATCTCTGCAAAAGCAAGGGAAGTCACAAATGTCAGAGATAGAATAAGGTATATCATCAAGAGAGACAAAAATTTATTAATATCCACCTTTAAAACCTCACCCTTGAAACATCCCTTTGCGGCAAGAATATATAAACCTTACGTTTTTTTTAGGAGATTCAAGATATTTTGTTGGCGTCCATCTATCTTATTGAGCCTTCAACATCCTTGTCAAGGACGACATCCTCTGCGCCAGCCTTGAGATTCTTGCCGTTAATCCAGGCCTTGCCTTTCTTTCCCTCAAGCTTCACTGCCGCGAATTCATCGATTGTGATCTCATCATTGTTAGGCGCTGCTCCGTTGACAGTCACCTGGCTGCCTGGCTCTGCATGCTTCACCGTCAGAAGGCCAAGTTTCTCTCCATCACTGCAGGCAAGCAGCATCCCTCTTGATTCCTCGCCGCGGAGATTGGCTGGCTTGAGATTATATACTATTATTATATTCTTGCCTATAAGCTCCTCAACAATATAATATGCTCTTATGCCTGCGACGATCTGGCGCTCCTCTGTTCCAAGGTCAAGCTTCATGATGACGAGCTTGTCTGCCTTCGGATGCTCTTTTACCTCTTTGATCCTTGCAACCCTAAGATCCAGGAGGGCAGCGCCGCTCTTGGCAGGCGCCTTCTCTTTCTCATCTTTCCTTGCGCCGCTGAATCTTTCCTTGAAAGAATCCTTCTCAGAATCAAGGAGCTTTGTGAAAAGAACCTCTGCCTGGGAGACTTTGTGGTCGTTCTCAACGCTAAGGACTCCAAGATTATCCCACTGCTTTGGCTCTATATTCAGCTGCTTGAATATACTCTTGCTGGTGAAAGGGATAAAAGGCTCTGAAAGTATCGCAATGTCCTTCACAAGGTTCGCCAGGAGATAAAGAGCATTGGCGGCCTTCTGCTTGTCTTCGTTTATGTTTTTCCATGGCTCAGACTCCTGGAAGAACTTGTTGCCCATGATGGAAAGAGCCATTATCTCGCGCAATGATTCCTTGAGCTTGACCTTCTCAAGCAGGTTCGTTATCTTGTTCTCCTGGTCGCGCACAGCATCAAGGAACTTCTTATCTAAGTCACCAAGCTCATGCTGAGGGATTGTTGAATCATAATACTTATTCAGGAAGACAAGAGTCCTGTTGACAAGGTTTCCAAGATTGTTCAGCAGCTCATGGTTCAGCTTGTCCTGGAAATCATCCCAGCTGAAAACAGTGTCAGCCCTCTCAGGCCTGTTAATCAGCAGATAATACCTGAAGACGTCTGGCGATATCCCCAGTTTTGCAGCATCGTCTCCGAACACTCCGGTGTTCCTGCTTTTGCTGAACTTGCTGTTCTCATAGTTAAGATATTCAGTGGTATTGATATGATGGAGCATGGTGTATTTGTCTCTTGTGGCGAGCAATGTAGCCGGGAAGAGTAAGGTATGGAACGGAACATTGTCCTTTCCCATGAACTGGTAAAGATCCACATGCTCAGGGTTCTTCCACCAATCCTTCCAATCATTGAACTTGTGGGAGGTGATGCTGATATATCCTATGGGCGCATCGAACCAGACATAGAAGACCATCTCCTCAAAGCCTTTCAGAGGGATTGGTATGCCCCATTTAAGCTGGCGGGAGATGCATCTCTTCTTCAAGCCTTCATTGAGCCAGGTCTTGGTGTACATTATAGAGTTCTCTGTCCAGAAACCTTCCTTGCTTGTTGCATCTATCCACTTCTCCAGCTCTGGCTGGAGCTTCTCAAGGTCAAGGAATAGGTGCTTGGTGTTCTTCTTAACAGGAGCTGCGCCGCAGATCTTGCACTTGGGATTCTTCAGCTCGATGGCATTGAGGAGGTTACTGCACCTGTCACACTGGTCCCCTCTTGCCCCGTCAAAGCCGCAATGGGGGCAAGTCCCCTCGACAAAACGGTCTGCCAGGCTCTTCTTGCAGCTCTCGCAGTAGAGCTCCTCAAGGAAATCCTCGATGATGAAGCCGTTGGCATGGAGCTTCAGGAAAATCTCCTGGGTTATCTTCTTATGGGTCTCTGTGCCGGTCCTGCCGAACACGTCAAAGCTTATGCCGAACCAGTCATAGATATCCTTATGGATCTTGTAATACTTCTCGCAGATCTCTTTCGGCGTCAGGCCTTCCTCGAGGGCCTTTGCCTCTGTGGTTGTGCCGTGCTCATCTGTGCCGCAGACATAGCGGACATTCCACCCTCTGCTGCGGCCGAACCTTGCGAATACGTCTGCTGAGAGCACGCAGCCGATGATGTTGCCCAGGTGAGGCACATTATTCGCATAAGGCAGCGCGCTGGTTATTAGGACTTTTTTCATATTGGCCCTTATGATTATCTGGCTATTTAAATATTTTCTGGCGAGAAATAGTCGTAGGGGAATAATCTGATGATGAAGATGATTTACTTACTCTGCATCTGCATCGCCAGGATCTTCTTTCTTATCCTTCTTCTTGCTCTTCATCTTCTTGGTGAGGCCGAGCTTCTTCTTGCACTTGTCGCACTCAAAGACATAGGCCTGGACTCCGTCCAGGAGCTTCCGCTTGTACTGCGTAGTCGCTTCGCCCTTGTTGCCACAATAGGGGCAGGTGTACATGATCTCTACCATCAGGCTTTCCTCATGCTGCTGCTTTGACTCTGAGAATTTGCAGCTGGGGCACTCATATGTCTCCGCTCTTATCTTCGGCCTCTTGGTCTTCGGATCCAGCGGCTTTCCCATCACGGCCTTGCCGCATTTTGGGCACTTCTTCCTGTAGACCCAGGCGATCGCCTTTCCGTTATTTTCGAAAGCTCTCCTTGTGAAATAGATGCATTCATCCACGCTCTCAGGCATCCTTAAGCTCATATCATTCACCTCATGCTATGTCTATGCTATTGTTTGTCTGTTTTATAATATTGTCGGTTATGGGAAATATATGATAAAATGCATCATTATGCTGCGGCTGCCTAGTCTGTTATGCAGAGCAGGAACATCGCGACAGTCAGAATAGGCAGGAACGCAATGAGCGCCTTGAGGCCCTCCGGCAATGGGAAGAATGGCGCTAGGAAAAGGAATTTCAGGAAACCGACGCTTGCGTAGACCCAGCGCAGGACATGCTGCTGGAATCCCAGCACAAAGAATAACGATGCGGATATTATTGCGAAGATTATCACCCAATTTGAGTTGTTCAGGTAGAAGTATAGCGCCAGCAATTCAAGAGCGATGGCGAACGGCATCTTCCATGAATCCTTGATGAAATCAACAAAAAGCGAGATCGCAAGGAGCGCAAGAGCAGGCACGAAAAGCAGTATGGGAAGGATTATCGGGCTTGAGAGGATTGCCTCTGCGATGAATGTGTCATTGCCAAATAGCTGTGCAATAGCAGGAGTTGATTTCTCGATTATGTAGCTGATGTATTCCTCAAGCATTAGCTATTTCCTCTTAATCTCAAAGCACACAGCCCTTTCCTTCACCCTTATCTCCCGGGGGCAGAGCGTGTATTCAATCCCTTTCTTGGCGCAGTAGTTTATTAATCTTTCCTTTTCAAATTCAGAACTGTACTTGATTATTATGTTCAACCCTTCTGCATTCTTGTCGATGATATTAACAGCCAGGTTCGCCTCTTCCAGCTCTTTGATGATTTCTGACCTGAGCTTTTTTAATTCGCCAAGACGGCCTTTGATATTTGAGATCTTCTCAAATAATATTTTGTGATCTAGCTCAACAGAAGGATTGTTCTTTGCCAGGAAATCGTAGTGCTCCTGGCTTTCTGCGGTGATGAAACCGCCTGAGCCGAGGTTGATCGGCTTGTCCTCGCCAAAGCTGCCTAATATTATGTCGCCGTAATTTGCCTCTTCTGTGCCAATGCTTCCGCTGGCATCATTTATCAGGAAGATGCTATTCTTCTTGCATATCTCGTCGATTTTCTTCATCTCCTGAAGAAAAGAGTAGGCAGGCATTGAGTTGATTAGGAGCACGCAATCATTATATCCTTCGAGGGCTTTAGGATCTAGGATGCCGTGGTCTGTGCTTATCTCTATGGCTTCAAGCTTCTCCTTTGCGCAGAACTGCCTGTAGGTGAGCCATCCGCCCTGATCCTGCAGCAGGACTTTGCTGAAGCCGAGATGCTTTGCCAGCTTGAGAGTAAGCCTTATGGAGACATTGCCCCGCCTTGTCAGTAGGATGTGCTTTTTTCCTGTCAGTTTTCCCAATTCCCTGAGACAATCATCCTTCATAGAGCATGAGAATCAGCTTAATTTTAAAAAACTATTTAAACCATCCATTAATCATCCACGCCATACGCCCCTATAGCTTAGTGGTATAGTGCGTCCTTGGTAAGGACGAGGTCGCGAGTTCGATTCTCGCTAGGGGCTTTCGAGATTTATCGAGAAAGGCACTGGCGACTCAAAAATCGTAGATTTTTGTTTGTCGCTAGGGGCTTTATATATTCTGAGCTGATTTTTAGAATATAAAATAAAATTTTAATAAAAAGAATAAAAAATTTGTTCAGTCTTCTGAAGATGTTTCGCCATCCCTTCTGATGACCTTGACCGCGTCAATCTTGAGGGTCAATGGGATTGGCACTGCCGCTTCCAAGAGCTCGACAACAACCTCTTCCTTGGCCTTGTCGATCCTTGTGATCTTGCATTTCTCCCTCTTGAAAGGACCGCTTATGATCTCTGCGATGTCATTCTTCTGGATGTTGGCCTCTTTCTTGACCTGCTCCAACATGTGCTCGATTTCCTTGTACTGGATTATGCTGGGCAACAATCCTCTTGCATATGGCACGCCGAAAGCGGCCTGCTCAGCATCAGTCCTTGTGATGGCCTCTAGGAATATGTATCCTCTCATGCCGTGCGGCCTTATGACGCTGAAGACCCCAAGCTTCTTTCTCGCAGCATTGCTGGAGACAAAGCTCATGACTTGGTCTTCCCTGTTCGCGGTGGTCCTTAGGGCATAGATCTTTGGCTCGCTTGACTCCTCTGTCTGCTGGGTCTCCTCTTCCTTTTTCTTCTCCTTCTTCTTAGGCTTCTTGGAGTCCTTCATTATGCTGATGTAGCCGTCCTCATCCTCAGCAGGAGGCATCTCACCAGCTTCTTCCTTTGCTTTGTCCTTCTCTGCCTTCTTCTTCTCATCCTCTCTCAGCAGAGCAAGATATTCATCTTCCTCTCCGTCACCAACAACCTTCTTTGGCGCAGGAACAGGCTCGACCGGCTCAGCATTCTCATCAGAATCATCATCACTCGCCTCAGTCTCCTCTGGGGCTATCTCGACAGGCTCAATGCCCTCTATCTCTTCTTTCTCCTCTACCTTAATGATTTCTTCATCGCTCATTTCAATCCAACTCCTTTCTCATACGAGATAATTAAGCTATTGCGGCGTATCCCCCGTCCGCGCATCTGATCATTTCACAAGCAACTGGTTGAGTATGTGAAGCACAAAGCCGATGAATCCTATCATCAATATGCCCAGCCCAGAGACCTTGACGATCGTCATGAACTCTTCCTTGTTTGGCCTCTTGGTGATTCTCATCACTCGTACGCTCTCTGTCCAAAAATCCTTTAGCTTGATCCACCATGTATCCATATCAATTCACCATTTGATCATCAATCGACGAACTCAATCCCGAGCTCTGACTCGATATCCTTCTTCTTCTCACCAGTCTCAGGCCTGTTCCTCTTGCCCATGATCTGGCTGCTCTTGACTCCTGTTATGATGATGAGCGTCCTGATGGTCCCTTCGAGATCCTCTGAGATCTGGGCTCCCCAGATCATCCTTGCGTCCTCATCAAGCTTGACGCTGACTGTCTCGACGACTTTCCTTGCCTCGTCCAATGTCATGTCAGGCCCTCCTGCGACATTGATCAAAGCGCCATTGGCGCCGCTGATCTCAACATCAAGCAGGGGATTCTGGATCGCTTTCTCGACGCTCTCGATGGCCCTGTTCTCTGAATCGCTCTCTCCGACACCAATCAAAGCGACTCCTCCGTTGCCCATGACTGCCCTGATGTCAGCGAAGTCAAGGTTGACAAGGCCGGCCTTTGTGACAAGCTCGGCGATTCCCTTGACGCTGTTAGTTAAAATCTCGTCTGCTACCTTGAACGCCGTATGCAACGGTAGGTCAGGCACAAGCTGCAAAAGCTTATCGTTAGGGATGACTATGAGAGTATCAACGTTCTTCTCGAGCTTCTCAAGCCCGATCATGGCGTTCTCATAACGCCTGTGGCCTTCCATGGCAAATGGGATGGTGACGACAGCGACTGTCAAGGCGCCCATCTTCTTTGCGATTTCAGCAATGACAGGAGCTGAACCTGTTCCAGTGCCTCCTCCAAGGCCGCAGGTGATGAAGACCATGTCTGCTCCCTGAAGAGCCTGCTTGATCTCATGCTCTGACTCCCTTGCGGCGTCCTCTCCTATCTTTGGGATGCTGCCTGCGCCAAGACCTCTTGTTATCTCCTTGCCAAGAAGGATCTTCTTATCGGCGCTGGTATAGAGCAAGTCCTGGGCGTCTGTGTTCACTGCTATGGTCTCAGCACCGACGATGCCAACCTCGGTCATCCTGTTGATGGTGTTGTTCCCGCCGCCGCCTGCCCCAACAACCTTTATTGTCGCTCGCTGCTTGGCCAAAAGCTCCTCTAGCTCTGCATCAAGGGCGTTCCTCCTGCTGGGCTCTGTCTTCATGAGCTTTGGGTTGGCTGGTTTTATCTGGGCTGGATTAATCGTGGTTGGCAAATGGATGCACCTCCGTGGGCATGAACAAGTGTTATTAAGGACTTTTCCCTCACATCGTCTATTATGAAACTGGTTTATAAATTTTTCCTCTTGGCTTAATCCTGCTCGGGATTGGGCTCTTCCTTGGGTTCAGCATCTTTCGTTTCGTGCTTCGTTTCCTTTGGTTCAGCTGTGCTGAAAGCCACTGACTTGAGCTTGGTGAGCTTCTTGATGTGCTCTGCCATCTCATTGAGCATCTCATCAGGCAGCTTTGCTTTGAGCACTATGACTGCTTTCTCTTCCTCTATGTCGATGGCGACGAAAGGCAGCTGAATCATCTCAAGCATAGACCTCACCTGATCAACAGGGTCAGTGACAATCCTTATTATGTCAACGTCATAGATAAGATCTTTGCTGGCCAACGGGTGGTTGAAATCAACTATGACTCGGCCTCCGCTGGCGCTTCTAACGACGCCCATCTGGTCGTCGACATTCACCTCAAGGCCTGGGAAAGGCTGGATCTTGTCCTTCATGAAAAGCTTCAAAGGAAGAAGCTTCAAAAGAGAGGGAGTTTTCTTCCCAAAGCCATCCTCTGGCTTTACCTCGATTGTGAACTTGCTAGGGTTTTTCCCTATCAGGGCATCATCCAAGCCCTTGATGAGCTGGTGCTCTCCGACGCAGATTATCGCCGGCTTGTAGGTGAACTTTGGGTTGTAGTTCTCGCAGGTCCTGGCGACCTCTTCCACTGTGGTGTCGAATATTATCTTGTCATCCTTGATCTTGCCAGTGTAATCCAGCTCGACGAAATCTCCTTTCTTGATCATTTAATTCACCTCAAAAATGATTATGTATTCTTTATTTGAAGCTGCTTTTTTTAACACTTACGATTTTATGCTTCTTTTCCTACTCTCAACTACCTCCTGAAAATCCTGGTTGAAAGCTAAAGAAACTAATTAACAATAGAAAACGTCGGGACCTTTTTAAAGGTTTCGATTAGAATCATTCATCCTTGGTCGCTTTCATCTCTGCGACCGCCTTCTTGAAGGTGGTGATCTGGGACTCTGTCAAGGCCCCGTAGCGGAGATAGTTGATCTTGATGCTTCTCAGGAAGGCGCTTCGCTTGTAGAAATCCTCTGGGATCTTGAAGAGCTTCTTCATGACCGGGTCTGTGACCTCGCCCTGGAGATCCTTCTTCTCGCACTCATAGCAGATGACAGGCCTGCCCCTGCTGCCCCAGCCAGTGACGGCCACATAGTTCTTCTTGCAACGCATGCATCTCTGCTTGTACTTGACCATTACAGCAGAAGAAGACGTTGAGGTTTAAAAAGTGAACGGAAAAAGACGTTGAAATGCGAAGAGAACGAGAGAAACGAAGGCCATATGCTGCGGCAAAAATAAAATGATTACAACTTAATCTCAAATATTCTTCATTCTTCCTGGCAGGTTTACCACAAAATCAATCAAAAAGACAAATAAGAATACAAAAAACATAATAACAAAGATGGGGTGAAAATGTAGTACGCCAGCATATCTAATTAGGATATACATTGTCCACATATAAACTCCTATTACAAAAATGTTGAGTCTTAAAGAAATAAGGGGTAAATTGATTATTTGAAGAGAGGAGTTCCATTGATTTTTTTATTTTTAATATAATCTCGTACCACCCATCCCCAAAACAAAGTTACGATTATTAAGAAAATATTAATCGTAATCAAACTATAAAATACGGAAACCCCAAAAGAAATATACATCCATAAAAGAGACTTCTTTTCCATCATAAAAAATTTATAAATAAAAATTATGTTTGTTACTATTAGTGGAGAAATCAATAATAATACAATCGCATTTAATAATGATTGCGGAACATTAATTTTTGATGCAACAAGATAGCTTTCAAATAAAGTAATCCCTAAAGCATATAAAATACCTAACGTATTAAGTATTGTAAATGTCCACACAGCACTAGGTCTCTTTTTTTCTGCCACTATATTACTTCTAAGATAACCAATATATAAATATTTAGTTTCCAAGTCTACCCCTAGTATGGTCGTCAAAGTCATTTATAAAGGTGTAAAAAACGAGGGTCATACCTCTATCCCGCTTCGCAAATGCCCCCGTCGGGATTCGGACCCGAGTTACCGCCTTGAGAGGGCGGAGTGATTGACCGGGCTACACTACAGGGGCGTAGCTATCTGAATGAGTCCAAGGGCAGTCAGAAATGCGCGGCATTTCTGGGCCTTCGGCCTCATCTTCGATGAGTCCAAGGGGATTTGAACCCCTGACCACTCGATTACTGTCACGCTTCGCCGAGGCGATGCTGTGTTAAGAGTCGAGTGCTCTACCGGACTGAGCTATGAACCCGTTTCTCCTCTGAAGATTTATATATGATTTAAATATGTTTCTATCCCAATCAGCCCAATTTTCACCCTCTTCAAAAAAACATAGCTTTAAATATAACCTAATCCATTAAAACCATCTATGATTGGACCTATAAAAGCCAAATGCAAGAAGTGTGGCAAAGACGTAAAATCTGACGAATTCGTCCTCGACCCTGTCTACAAGATGATGGTCTGCAGGGACTGTGTTAAGGAAAGAAGGATGAATGAGCTGGCTGCTTCCAACAGGGCGAAGCAGGAGACAAAGAAGGTAGAGATGGAAGCCCAGCAGAAGAGGGAAAGGCCGGCAGGATGGGACCCTAGCGAAGCAGAGATAGAGCGATCATACGCTGCCAAGCAGTCCCAGCGCTCAAAGATTGAGCGAATCGACAGCGAAACGATAAAATACACCTGTCCTAAGTGCAAGTACGAGTTCGTGATCAATATCGCAAAGAAAGCGTCGAGATGCCCCTATTGCGGGACTCCTATCCAGGGCGTTTGAGCCTAGTTCGATATCAGGGTGATTGAAAATGCTATACATCCACCAATTAAAGGACCTTACTCCGAAGTCAGCCGAGATCGAGAGCGTCTTCATAATAAGGGATATCAAGAAGAAGACCCCTTATCCTCTTGATGATGGCCAGATTCTGAACTATTTCTCATTGTTCTATATCTCAGAGAGTGAAAAGAACGCGATGACCGACGCCGTCGAGCAGATAGAGCCTTTGATGACAGAGATAAAGGAGCTCATGATGTTAAAGGACGCGGTCTATGAGCCGATCAATCTCCAGAGAGCCCTCAGCATGCTGAGCGAGATTCCAACTCCATTGATGACCAACCTGAAGTACGCCCAGGGGATCGCCGAGTGGCAGCAGTTCTTTGTCGAGCAGTTCGCCACCCTGTTCAACACCATCCCGAAGCTGAGGAGCGAAGAGGAGAAAGTCATGTGCAACCAGCATCTCAACAAGATATTCGAGAAGCTGCTCAGGAACGACAACCTTGCTTTCAATTATAAGGACATGGTGAACGAGGCTCACACATCCAGGATGAGTGACCTGAGCGAGAGCATGGACAAAGGGTTCTTCTTCCACATCTATCTAGAAGAGGAGCTCAAGAAGTTGAGCTTCAACGAGATAAAGAGCAGGGTCCCTGATGAGAAGCTGAGAAGGGTTGAGAACCTCCACTCAAAGGTCAGGGAGATTAAGAAAGGGGTAGATGCCGCCTATGAGATTAACCTGCGCATGGTCAACTGGGCGCTGATAGCGTATTCTTATATCAAGTGGCTTAAGACTGTGTGATCTCTTCAAAAGCAAGCTTAATTGTCTTGCTCATCTGAGACGTAACCTTGTCAATGGCGTCATCTCTCTCTATCCATCTGAACTCAGAATGCTCTTTTTCTGATAGAACGACTGGCTGTGCTTTCACCAGTCTTAGAATGAAATTGATTACTATCATGTGCTCTTTTCTGTTGTTGCGCTCTATTATGTCGCTCCAGGTGTGAAATACTTTATCTATCATGGCATCAAGACCAGTTTCCTCCTTTACCTCTCGCAGAACTGCTTCCTCAGGGCTTTCTCCATCATCAATCTTTCCTCCCGGGATTTCCCATGAGCCTGGGAAGAACCGTTTTGTAGTTAATCTCCGAAGAATAAGGATTTTGCCATCATTATGAACCACGCCGCCAACAAGTACTATCTTATTCATAGACATACCTCACAAAAATAATACGCCACGGCTCGGACTCAAAAACACTATGTTTTTGGCCCAGCCATGTCGTCTCACTACCGTTCGACGCCACGGCTCGGATTTGAACCGAGGCTTCCTTACGGAACAAGCTTGCTTCACTTGCTGTTAAGTATTTGCTTACCAGCAGGTTTCCAGGCTTGCGCAATACCGAGCTATGCGACCGTGGCATACTTGCTTCTAAAGAAAAAAGATTAGTTTATAAAATTGTTGATTGTTTACTTTCTCTCAAACAATTTCCTGTTATCATACAATACCTTTGAGAATTCCAGCAGGTGCATAGCTCTCCTGGCGTATATCGCCAGCCCTTCGAATCCTTCGATATCTGCGTTGAAGAGCCCGATTGTCGGCGTAGCCAGCTGCACAAGCTGCTTTGCTGTCTTTTTATTTGAGAAGAAGGCGACACTTGGCACAGTGTTGATATTTGGTTCGCATTCAGGGTTTCCCCTGCAGCTTATTATCGGATAGCATCCTATGGCGTAGAGGGCAGACACCATCGATGATATGCCCAGCTCACAGAAAATTGCGTGATCAATCCCTGACTTCTGCAGCAGCCACTCCTCCCTATTGACCAATTTGTCCTCAAATGCTTTGAGAGTCCTTGATTTGCTCTCTGCCTGCAGAAGGTATCTTTTCTCAATCGGAAACGACTTCTTCCACTCAGCCCAGCCAAGCCAGCGGAAATCAGTGTAGTCATTGTTGCACTCAAGCCCATCTTCTGTTGAGAGCAGCTCTTTAGGAGGCTCTTCGAGTTGTGCGATGTTGACATCAACTTCAAGCTTGATCTCGAATTCCAATGGCATGATATAAAGAAATCGGCTTTGCTTTAAAATTGTTCTTATAGCTCCCGCAAGCCGGTTTTTTGGGGTTGTTTGAGAAAAGCTGTTTGGGAAGAATTAGGAATCGATC
This sequence comes from archaeon, assembly GCA_043801165.1. Taxonomy (GTDB): domain Archaea; phylum Nanobdellota; class Nanobdellia; order Woesearchaeales; family SM23-78; genus SM23-78. The sequence continues at coordinate 1,960 of JAZDMG010000048.1, read as the reverse complement.
ATCTCAATCTCGATGTTGAGATCCTCTGGGATTGGGACACGCATGACCAACCTTAGGGCTCTCTCATCAAGGCCGAGATCGATGAGCCTTTTGTGGATGCGCATCTCAAAATGATCCCAGGTGGCTGTGCCGTTTCCGCAGGGGCTCTTCCTGGTGGCCAACTTGAGCTTCTTGGTGGGCAAAGGTATGGGTCCTCGCATCACGACACCGGTCTTCTCAGCAATGCCTTTAATGTATTCGCATGTCTGATTAATCTTGTCGATGTCCGTGCTTGTTATCTTGATTCTTGCTTTTTGCATCTTCATTACCACATACAATTCTTACCCCATGATAAAACTCAGGTTCACCATGCTTAATGAAAAGGATAAAAATAAAACAATTAAAAAGTTTGTTTTATACCTTCTTCACTATATCGATGCACATTCCTGCAGCGACTGTCTGGCCTGAGTCCCTGATCGCGAATCTCGCGAGCTGAGGTATTGTCTTCTGAGTCTCGATGACCAGCGGCTGGACTGGCTTGAACTTGACGATAGCTGCGTCACCGTTCTTTATGAAGTCAGGCTTTTCAGCGATGACCTCACCAGTTACCGGGTTAATCTTCTTGGTTATCTCAATCACCTGGCATGCTATCTGTGCTGTGTGGATGTGGAACACTGGAGTGTATCCTACAGTTATCACACTAGGGTGGTTGAGTACGATTATCTGTGCTGAGAACTCAGTCGCGACCGTTGGCGGGTTGCTTTCGTGGCCGATGACGTCGCCTCTTGCGATGTCCTTCTTTCCAAAGCCCCTGATGTTCATCCCGACGTTGTCGCCTGGAAGAGCTTCCTGCATCTGCTCGTGATGCATTTCGATGGTCTTGACCTCTCCAGGAACTCCTTTACCTTCTCTTCCGGGAGTGGCTATGATCTTGTCGCCGACCTTAATCTTGCCTGTCTCGACTCTTCCTACTGGGACCACTCCTATTCCTGTGATGTTGTATACATCCTGGATAGGCAGCCTGAGAGGAAGCTCGGTTGGCTTTTCTGGCTCCTTAAGGTCGTTGATTGCCTCGAGCAGAGTCATTCCCTTGTACCAAGGCATGTGCTCAGTCTTCTTGGCAACGTTGTCGCCTGGGAAGCTTGCTAATGGTATGAACTTAATTGTGTCTGGCTTGTAGCCGACGGTCTTGAGCAGGGCTGATACCTGATCCTTGACCTCGTTGTAGGTTGCCTCAGCATAGTTCTTCATGTCCATCTTGTTGATGGCAATGATTATCTGCTGGACTCCAAGGGTTCTTGCCAGGAATACGTGCTCCTTTGTCTGGGCCATGACTCCGTCATTGGCTGCCACGACAAGCACAGCTGCGTCTGCCTGGGATGTTCCTGTTATCATGTTCTTGATGAAATCCTTGTGGCCCGGAGCGTCGATTATTGTGAAGTAGTACTTCTCGCTCTCGAACTTCTTGTGGGCAAGGTCGATGGTTACTCCTCTCTCTCGCTCTTCCTTCAGGTTGTCCATGACGAATGCGAATTCGAAGCCTGCTTTTCCAAGCTCCTGGGCTTTCTCCTTCAGCTTCTTCATTGCCTGCTCTTCAACATTACCTGTGTCGAAAAGTAATCTTCCGACTGTTGTGCTCTTTCCGTGGTCTACGTGTCCTATGAACACGAGGTTTAAGTGTGGTTTTCCTTTTGCCATTTTCGTTCACCCTCCTTTCTGGATAGTATAACTTGTTTTGAACTACGTATTACTTTCCTTTTCCATTTGAATAAAAAAGGTTATTCCTCCGGAATTATCAATCCTTTTTAAAGCTTTCTATTCTGGGCAGGAGAATAAATCATGTCCTGGGTCACTCGATTTGTCACCCCCCTACCATTTTTGTGCTTTTTTCTTGGTTGATTCTTTTAATCTGCTCTGTAAATCAAAGTAGACTTCTGCTGGTGTCTTCATGTTTAGGCTCTGGTGTGGTCTTATATGGTTG
>JAZDMG010000044.1:0-32219 GCA_043801165.1 archaeon | reverse complement strand
ACACCAACATGAGCTATTTTTCTCGCCTGATAGGTCGTCCAGCCATTATTCTTGCATCTGACAGTCTCTAATAATGTTTTTTGAGTGAATTTCATACACTCAACAAACCTACCGTAGGGAAATACTTTTGGGATAACACAGGTTTTCAGGCGAACATTGCCTTGATGATCTCCGTGGCATAGCTCCCCCTGCCCAGGCTGAACTTCAGCAGCACCTTCCTTTTGCCCGGGTTGAGCTCGTCATCCTCCAGCTCTCCTATGCTGAGGTCCTTGACTTCGGCGTATAGCTCTCGTTCGCTGCCAGCGGAAGTGAGGTCTGGTATCGCTCTTATTACAAAGTCCTGCAGTGTGATGCCTTCTTCTTTCAGGATAGTATCAATAGAATCTTTTATTGTCGGATCATCTATCTCTGTCGCGAATCCCACGATAGGTATTTTTGTAGCGGCTTCGGCTCGCGGCGTCGATAGGTATCTTTTTGCGGTCTCATTCCAGAGCATGCTCTGGTAGGCGTGGATGTACATGGTCAGGTTCTTCCATGGTATGGTCCTGAGCGCTCCGACATAGTCTGCCCTGTGCTTCTCAAGGTATTCCTGCGCTTTCTCTTCCTCTTTGCCGCTATGCTCCATCATCAGCTCTGCTGCTCTCTTGAAATCTTTTTTCAGCATGGCCTTGCCGATCTCTGCGTTGTTGGTGCTGAACCTCTGCTCCCCGAAATAGTTCACTATCCGGTCGACTGGCTTTGGCTTCTGCTCTATGTTTCGTACTGTTATCTCGAACCAGTTTCCCTTGTGGTCTCCCAGATTGATCGGTTCGTCTGAGAATCCGAGGAATTTCAGGCTGATGTCTTTCAGGCTAAGGCCCTCTGCGCGCTCTTTTCTAACGCCTTTAATCGATATTGACTGCTCGCTCACAGCCCTGTTATCCTTGCTCCCAGCATAGCCGATATTCTTTCTCGGTATCCTGAGAGCATCAGCGATCCTCTGGACAGCGCTCTCGGTGTTGTAACTCCTCTTGCTCATCGTGAAGATGGAGTATTCTCCCTGCTCTTTCAGATCGCGTAAAGGGTTTTCCCTCACTAGGAAGTCCTCTGGCTGCTGCTTTATGCTGTATGGCTGTGGCATGTTGTTGAAGAATGTGTGCGGCTAATTAAATCTTGTTGTTCTGCCGCCTAGGCTTGCCTATGCTCGAAGAGGATGATCCTGAGATTGGCTTCATTTGATGAGTTGTATTTCTGGACCCTGGCTATTAGGTCCAGCACATTCATGCCGCTAAGTGACCTAGTAGATTCCCAGCAATTGTTCTTCCATCTAGGCACTTCTTTGAATGATTGTTTGTATGATTCTCTTTGGTCGAAATCTGTGTTGCTTATCATCACTTTGTATGATTTTGTCTTAAGATCAATCGGTATTATTCCTGGGATATCTGAATTATTAAACCTTGCCGCAAGCTCTTTTGCTGTCAGCAGAGATTGCCGTATCTCTTCGAAATTCCTTGAGATAATGTCTGATTCTAATTTCTGGACGTAGCAATCCTTTAATGGTTTGGTCGGGAATATCAATGACCTGATGTACCTCATTACGCCAGGGACGTCCTGGTGTTTCATCACAAAGTTTGCTTTCTCAAGCCAGCCGGCCCCGAGATCCGATGCTTTCATGTATGTTTCTGGGAATGATTTGATTCCGAGAGTTACCTCTTTTTGTTTTCTGTCTTTTTCTATATCCTTTTTTATTTCAAGGAGGCTGGTTATGTTCTTAACTTCCTTTGTGGTAAGGTATGTGTGCTTGTCGTATTGGAGTAAGGGCTCATCTTTTCTTATGAAATTGGAATCAAGGAATCCTTTTGCTGCTTCGAACTCTGCTCTTAGCGTCTCGAATGGCACCAGCTCCTTGGCTCTGCTGATGAAGTTCAGTATCTTGCTCTCGGTCTTGGATAAGTATAGCCCTGAGAAATACTCTGGTGAGTTGAATAGTTTGTACTTGGCGTTGGTCCAAACGTCTGAGCGGGAGTATCTTGAATCGAGCCTCTTTCTCAGCTCTGCCAGGCTTATTCCGTGCTTTATCTCGAAGTTCTCGATAAGCTCATATCCTGCTCCGCGAGGCACTTTCTTTGCGAAATCTCTCCTGGCTGTGATCTCAGAAACCTCTTTTTCGCAATCTTCGTTATTGGTGATGATTATCTTGTTCTGGTCGAGATATCCCTTGAGCGCGTTCAGTTTTCTGCCTGAATTTATCATGCGGTCTATCCTCTCCTTGAATTCGACGACAGAGACTGATCTGAAGAATCCATCCTGGTATGAAGCGCTTAATGTTTTTAGCCTCAGGATGTCCCTTGTGTTGCGGAAATCTTCATCTGTCAATGCTGCGGAGTAAATGGTTTTCTTGAGTCGGTCTGATGGTATGCTTGCTCCGTAGCAGTCATCCCTCCATTTGCCGTCTTTTACGAATAAAGATTTTAGCTTCTCAAGAACATTTTCGGCTTCAGTCTTGAATTTCGAGAAATATGTCTTGTTTATTTCGATTCTCACCTGGTCGAAGTCATATAGGTCAAACACTCTTGTCGCTTCTATGAGCGTTATCTCTGGTTTTGCGAATATATCAAGCACAAGCTCAAGCCTTGGCTTGCCGTGCTTCTTTATTATCTCATCATGCTCAGGCAGTTTTAGGATGAATTCCAGATCTTTTTTGTAGCTTCCTACGGCTGAGTCTGTGTTTATGTGTACAGTTTTGGCGATATATGCTAGCAGTGCGCCGAACTTTTCTCTTCTCTCTTCTTCGGGTATTATTATGTGCGGGCTTCTCAGCGAAGTATAAATATCCCTGATCTCAGCAGGCACTTGCTGAAGATTTTTCCCTATGAAGCTGAGCGGCCCTCCGGATTCTGTTGCCAGCAGATAGGTATTTTTCAGGGTCCTGTCAAAGAAGATTGTGTTGCCGCATATTACCTTGTAAACCATGACGAGCCGTTCTTTGAGGCTTTTGCCAGCAAGTGTTTTATCGATTTGCAGCACCGAATGGAGCTGAGTTCTCACGTCTCTGCTTCGGATGTCTTTTATCTTGCTTGGATCCTTGAGTATTTCTTCGATGGTTTCAGGTAGCTCATCCATCGTGGCATAGGTTTGTCTTTTTTTCTCTGCAGCAATCTTCTGTTTTCCAGAAGGCGTAAATGCATCGTATTGCTCTGTTGTTCCGAAGGTCTCCATCAGCTTGGTTATGGTCTGAGCGCCGGATGTCATGACGACAGTAGGATCATATTTATGCACCATCACGAAAAGTTGATCTGTTAGTTTATGGCCGCTTATCGATATTCCATGGATTGGTATGATCCCGGATTCCATCTGCTCTTTAACCTCTTTTTTGGTCCTGAATATTGCCTGTTTGAGCCTGGCGTTCTCTGCAGCCTTCCACGGGTCGTCGCTCTTGAAATAGTCGAGGAATTTTTCAAGTATTTTCACATCTCCTGTATAGCTTGACAGGATGTTCTCTATTCTTCCTGCCAGCACATGGTCTCGCACGGCTACTGCCCCTTTTATGCGCCTTACAAGCGCTTCATTCTTATCAAGGTCCATTTTCTTGTGGTAATGTCGCCAAATTTATAAATATTCTCTAGTTAACGACTCTAAAGTAATCACAAACCGTAATTATTCTGATTTTCTCGTTCATTCTTTAAAAATCTAAAGATTAATAAACCAAATGAAACCCTTCCAGCCCTGAGATGGACTTGTAGCCTAGACAGGATAGGGCGACAGCCTCCTATGCGGAAGCAGGGCGCACATGTGCTCGCTTCATGGCGAGAGCTGTAGGTCGGGGGTTCGAATCCCCCCAGGTCCGCTCATCATCATTATTAATAGGTTTATAGTGTGATAACTGATGGCTATCAAGATCAACAAGAGAGTCTTTAGCATTGTAGGTTCTATCGTGCTAGGGGTGGCGCTCCTTATAATCGTGCTTCTAAAGTATCCATTCAAGGACGTGGCTTTGACTTTCAGCAATGTCACTCCTACGCTTCTCATAGCTTATCTCTGCGTTTCTTTCTCTATCATGCTTCTTTTTGCCATCAGATGGCGTTATGTTCTGAAGACCCTTGGTTATAATGTGCCGTTCCTTGATGTTTTCGGATTCCGAGTGATTGAGTACGGAATAAGCTATATCACCCCGTCGGGAAAAGCAGGCGGTGAGCCTGTCAGGGCTGCTCTGCTGATGAAGAGGGGGATCGGTTTCAAGGAAGGCCTGTCGACTGTTTTTGCTGATAAGACCATAGAGCTTTCGGTCTCTCTTCTCTTTTTCATCTTCGGCATCCTTACGCTCGCTCTCGGCTATGCTTTGCCAGTAGGGCTCAATGTGATATTGATCCTGCTTTCTATGGCCCTGTTGTTCCTGATATGGAAATTCTATTCCAGGATCCTCCGCGGAAAGACTGTCTTTGTCGCGCTCTACAAGTTCCTGCGCCTTGACAAGGTCAAGTTCATGGCAAAATACCAGCAGGCAATAGTAGACTTCGAAAAGCCGATAATAAAGTTCTACACCAAGGAGAGAAAAGCTTTCTTCATAGCTCTCGGCTTGAGCGTACTTAGCCTGTGCCTGTCTCTGGTGGAGTACAAGCTAGTCCTCCTGATGCTCGGGATTGATGCTCCGCTGAGCGTCATCTTCATGGTCCTGTCGGTGGTAGGGATAGCGTTCCTTGTTCCTGTTCCCATGGGCCTTGGAAGCTTGGAGGCATTCCAGGCAGCGCTCTTCTCAGTCCTTGGCATCGGGTCAGCGTCAGGGATCGGCCTTGCGGTGATAACCAGGGCAAGAGACCTTCTCTGGGTCCTGGTTGCAGTGGTCCTCTCGCTGTATCTTGGTTCATTTAGGAGCCTGGTGAAGGAAGCATTCAACAGCAAGAACAGCAATCCTATCATGAAAGCGACTGTCTTCAGGGATGGAGAGGAAAAGCATATATCAATCCCTATCCACCGAGCTGATTGGAACAAGGCCAGTTTCATTGCCATCCAGAAGCTGAAATACAGATATGATTTCTTTAAGATGCCAGGATCAGGCCACAATCAGGCAAACCAGCTTTCTGGCAGATCTAAACCAGGCACTAAAAAGTCTGGAGGGTTCGGGTCTGCGGATCCAAAGGCAGCGTCCATCAAGAAGGGGGCGCTTCCAAGGAGAAATCTGAGATGAGGATCATCTATCTCTCAGAATATTTAAGGATGCTTCTAAGAAGAATCAAGATTGTTTTCTCCGGGATAAGGCATTATGAAGGTGATGCTCTCGCCATCGGCAGGCAGGTAATAGATGACTGCTATAATCGCGAAAAAAAGTATTTCATGGTGAGCCCTGGCAATTACTGCGAGTTCTATGCGCGTGACTTCGGCTGGTGCGTGGAGTCATTGCTCTCCCTGGGAGAGAGGGATCGCGTCATTAATACCCTCTCCTATGCGCTCGCTATATTCGAGAAGCATGGTCGAATCGAGCAGACCATAAATCCATCAGGAAAGCCTTTCACGTTCCCAGACGCACAGTTCTCTGATGCGCTTCCTTTTCTTGTCCATTCATTGAGGCTCACACACGCAGGCAATCTCATAAAGAAGCATAGGAATTTTCTGAACAGGGAGATCATGCGCTATTTTGACGGAGTTATCGACGGCGGCACAGGCCTGGTGAGGAGAGATGTCCACATCAGCTCTATGAAGGACTACGCCCTGCGGCAGAGCTCATGCTATGATAATTCCTTGATAGGAATGCTTGCCAATGATATCTCTGCTCTATCAGCCTCTGGCCTGGTGAATCCTTTTAAGAAGTATGATTATACCCTGCTCTTGATCAGGCATTTCTGGACTGGAAAATATTTCCTTGACGACCTATCCGGTGCAAAGACCATCTGCGGCGACGCCAACACAATGCCTTTCTGGACTGGAGTGATTCGTGACAAGAAAATCCTCCTTAAGGTTATGAAGGCGGTTCAGAAAGAGGGGCTTGACAGGCCATTCCCTCTTAAGTACACAAGCGGGCGTTTCAAGGAGCAGAAGATGATAGCCACTGAGTTCCTAGCTGGGAATTATGAGCGTGACGCGGTATGGGCTCATGCAGGGCTGATGTACATAAAAGTGGTTGCTGAGGCCGATAAGGCTCTTGCGAAGGGATACCTCGCAGAATATGAGAGGCAGATGCTGCGGCACAAGAACTTCCTTGAGGTCTATGACCGAAGCGGAAAGCCATTCAAGACAATTGCGTATTACACCGATGAGAGCATGCTCTGGGCAGCTAATTATCTCTCTCTAAGAAAGCTCTTATCATGAACTAGATAATTTCTTCCCAGTCGGCGCTTCTCTTGTTGCGTCCAATCTCGAAAACTGCCTTAAAAGCAGGTGTCATTCTCATCTCCTTTCCAATCACCAAGTTCCTTTTCTTCCTTATCTCATCAAGGACGCCCTCGACTGTGTTTGCTTTGCAGGCCACGAAAACATTTCCGAATTCCTCTAATCTATGGGCATCGCTTCCCCCTGTAAAGGCTTTGTTGTGCCTGATGGCCCAGTCCTTCGCATTCCGGTTCATATAGGGACGCACCGCTGAGTTCATCACTTCAACAGCCTCTATCCTGTGCATTGTGCTTCGCATCTTCTTTTTTGAGAAGAACAGGTAGCCGCTCTTGTTGCCGTAGGCGTATGGGTGCGGCACTGATTTCAGGCAGGCGTATCTGTCTGCTTTCTCAACGATATCAGCCATGCCCAGATTTGATTTGACTAGTTTAATGCTTCTGGAGAGAGGGTTTTTTGGCCTTCTTCCCTTCAAGCCGGTGCTCTTTATGAACTTCTCATAATACTCCGCAAGGTCTTTTGCAGAGTAGAAATATATGAGCACTTCTTTCCCTTCCCTGCTTGCCACCTCAATCCCTGGTATTGTGAGTATGTCCTTTTGCTTGTATACTTCAAGCGATCCCTCTGCCCTTTGATGGTCTATCGCAGAGAAGCCAATCCCCAATAGATGAGCTTTTCTCATCAGGAGTGAGATTGATGTTTTTGAATCGTGAGAATACTTAGTATGAACATGCATGTCTAAGAAGGAGTAATCTTTCCTCAGCTCATCTATCGCCGGCTTCTGCATCAGGACTTTCTGTCCGATGCCCTTGAATCCGAGAAGTCTCATCTTGTCCATCATATATTATCAATCTCGCGTTCTCTTGATATCATCTCTTCAGCTTGTTCAGGAGCTCCATGGCTTTCTTGCCGTCGATCTTTCCCCTGAACTTGGCCATCACCAGACCCATCAATGCTCCTGGCGTCGCATCCTTGTTGGCCCCGATTATGCTCGTGATCTCTGCTTCAAGCTCTTCCTCGCTCACGCCCTTGTACTTTGAGAAGTCTGGCTTCTTTCCCTCTGCGATCTCAGCCAGTATCTCGAACACAGCGCTCTTAGGCATCTTTCCTGCATTCGCCTTTTCAAAAAGTTCATCGGCATGTTCTGATACATTCAGCTCCTTTCCATACCTTGCCTTTATCTCCTTTGCGCTGTTGAGGAGAGTCTCTGCCATGAATTTAGGCTCGAGGTTCTGATATTTGGCAGCGTAATGCTCAATGTTGATATTTCTCTTCACAGCGAGAGTGGCTAGGTCATTGCTGAGCTTGAACCTGTCAGAGGTCTCTCTTATCTTCTCGTCGATTGTCTTGACTGTCTTTATGTCATCGATATCAGGGACGATCGGTGATATGTCTGTCTCGGGGTACATCCTGTCCTGGCCTGGCATCGGCCTAAGATAGCTTGTGTTCAGGTCATCCTCGACATTCCTGACCTCCGGATCAAATGCCTTTCCTTCGTTCTTGAGCTTCAGCTGCCTCTCGATCTCGTTGTTGATGACCTTGACAATGCTCCTGAGATCCTGGAAACCTTTTATCTCCACCCTTGATCCGCCGCCTATGCTGAGGTTGACATCCTGCCTTATGGTGCCTATCCCTCGCTTGCAGTTCTCTGTGCTTCTCAGGATCATCCCGATCTTGGCAGCCACCTCTTTCACCTCTTCAGGATTCTTCATGTGAGGGCCGGTAGCTATCTCGATGAGAGGGATTCCTAGACGAGAGAGATTGTAGATGTCATGGTCCTTCTTTCTCTCAATGACCTGGCAGGCTTCCTCCTCGAGGCACACTGTGTCGATGCCGATGGTCCTGCCGTTGACTTCCAATGAGCCATCCATGCCTATGAGCATGGTCCTCTGGAACCCTGATGTGTTTGAGCCGTCAATCACAGTCTTCCTCATAACTTGTATCTCGTCGACGATCCTGCAGTTGAGCATCTTTGCAACCTGCAGCGCTGTCCTGAGCGCGTCCTGGTTCAATGGATGGGGAGGCTCGCAATCCGATTCTACTAGGCAAGTTATATCTTCATAACCTTCATAAATGAAATATTTTTTCTTTCCAGCCTCATAAAGAGCTGCTCGGTCAACACTACCACTCTCCCCTGCAGAAGCTCTTAGGTATCGCTTAATTCTAAAATCAGGATTGCCTTTTCTGATTTCGGTGGGGCAATTACAGAATAACTTACGGCCTTCTAGCTGCTGATGGATTTCTATCCCGCACTTGAAGCTCAATTCTTCATAATCTAAGCCAGTCATCATGCTTCATAAAAGAGGGTTTTTAATTTAAATGTTACGGTAATAGCACTGGACAAGTGTGCGTAAAGCTTATTAACCAGTTTTTTCTTGCATTTTAAATCTAAACGAAACTCAACTGCATTCATTATTATTTCGTTTAGGAAACTGAAATAATATGAGCAGTTTCGTTAAGTAAAAGGCCGATTTAAAATGAAAATTGAAAATTTTGAAAAAACTGTTTTCTCTAATCGCTTTGCTTACTTGTTAGGCTATTTCGCAGCAGATGGTAGCTTCTATAATGATGGCAGAAACACAAGGTTTGAATTTTCTGATGGCACCAGTGTTGCTGTTGAGCTTCACTATTCGGAGGAGTTTTTATCTAGAATTAAGAAGATGTTTGAGGATATTCTGGATGTTGAACTTCCGGTTCTGAGAAAGAGAGGTAATCAATTTAAACTTTATTTCAGGAATAAAAATCTTGAGCAAATATTTCTTGATATTGGATTTGTTCCGGGAAATAAGACAAAATCTATTACAATCCCTTCTTTCTATAAGAATACCTGTTTTGAAGCAGATTTCTGGCGGGGAGTCATGGATGGAGATGGGATGGTTGCTAGAGATTCTAGGAAAATATCTTTGGAAAGTATGAGCAAGTATTTGATAGATGATTTTAAAGAATTCCTGAGCAGGAACAGGGTTCATTTTTTATATAAAGAGAGGCTGTTAAACAGTTCTCTTGTTTATCAGGTGTTCATAAAGAGCGCGCATTTTAAATCCTTTTCAGAATTAATCATGTTTTTTCACCCAAGAAAGAGGCTGTGGATGCAAGAGCACCTTAAAGGTAATTTTTACTTGCAAAACAAATTTTGTTTTGATGGTTTTTTATTGAAAGATAACTTAATTGATTATCTGGAAATCTTCAGAAACAAAGAAATATTTGTTGTGGGCTGTGCAGGATTACTCGGTCTAAAAAGGCAAAGAAAGAATGTTAAACTATCTGAAGTAGAAGAACGATTGATTAAGAAAGGATTGAAGAAAGAAGAAATCCTGAAACTTCTTAAGAAATGCCGCTGGAAGGCTGGCAAAGGGACATTAAAAAATATACGTTTGCCTTTATGCTTCACACAAGATATTGAAAAAATTTCGCAATTTGTAAGATTAAAGAGAAATGGAATAAGATATTCGAGAAAATATATGGAATCGTATAATGAAACTCCTAAGGAAATAGTGGCTGTCACAGAGAGATTATTTGATATAAAACCAATTTCCAATTTAAAGAAGGAGATCGTGGTGAACAATAAAGTTTTGGAGATTTTATTTGAACGCATTGCAGCAAAAGAATTATGATGCGTCATCTTTTTTATATAATCTACGACGGTTTGTCCAGTGTGACCTGTGATTTATTGCGGAAATCATCGAATTTCTTTCGACCAATATAAAAACTTGCCTTGAGTGTAGCAACAATATGAAGACCTATTCGCATCTCTACAAGCAACTTTTTTCATGGCAGAATCTAAATGATGCTTATATCAAGGATGGTCTGCTTATGCGGTGCATACGAACACCTGCAAGCTCCGGCGAGAGCTGCATAAAGAAGCTACTGCCGGGCTTATCAATAGGAATCCTTTGCGGGACGCTGTTAGAAAAAGAAAGCCTTAAAAAGTCTGGCTCCCATGATTGTCCTTATGCTAGGTTTGACCGGCCTTAGTCAGGCTGATTTTGAGAATTTGAAAAACATGGTTCTTAGCGAGTGCGATAAAGGATGGCTTTGGCATGGTAAAGGCTGCGTTTTTGACGAGACTAAAAAAGCCCTTGAGATTCTTGATAAAAAGAAGGATTCTCGTGCAGCTGAGATGCGCACTCTGTTAAAGGCTAGGAAGGATGAATTCTCAAGCAAAGGCTCCAAAGATGCTGCTGACACTATCAGCCAATTGATTGGCGATGATAAGAAGACAAGAAGGTTAGAGATTGAGAAGCAACTACTGAAGCTGGTTCCTGGTATTGATCTTTCAGAGCTTTGTGAGAAGGGAACCATCTGTGGTAAAGGCATCACTGGAGATGAATCTGGTTGGGGTGTTGGATGGGATTTCCTTGAATTAATTTATAAAAAAGCCATCTGCCTTTCTCCGGATAGGATAAGGTGCTTGACTATTCCATCTCAGGAAGACACATCCTGTCTGTTGAAATGGGATGATAAACCTCACATGACACGGAATATTGGTAGATTTGTCAAGGAGAGAATACTGCAGGCCGCCACTCCAGACCCTTTCCTTGCAATGATGAAGGGCAAGGTTGTGGTTGATATAGGCTGCGGTCGTTCCGGTGCAGGTTATGAGATTGCTTACCTCGCAGGTGCGAAGGCGTATATCGGAGTGGATCCTTACAACACTTTCCCTTATTCGGGACTCGATCCCCTTGATCGTGGTAAAGCAATTGGGCTGGTGTCGGATTTGAACAAGATGCAAATAGAAAGACATATACAATTTAGAATCGAAGGAAAACCCCTAAAAGATGCTTTATCATATCGTTTCGAGGACTTTCAAGAGTTTGGAGATAGGATAAGAGCTATCCCTGGCTTTTACGTCCGTGAGGATATGCTTCATTTTTTAATGAGGCTTCCTTCAGATTCGGTCGTTTTGCTCGTATCAGGGATTGACGACATCGTTTTACAGGAAAAAGGATCAGTCACCCATGAAGAATACGTTACTCGCGTTGAAAAAGAAGCTGCCAGAGTGTTGCACCCAGAGGGAGTTTTGGTAAGCCATATTAGTTGCATACAACCAGAAGGTCTGCAGAAATTCTGCTATGAAGGCTGCACTCTATGCTATTTCAAGAGCCTCCCTTCTGATGTGAAAATAGACTCACAGGTTAGATAAATTATTTTTATTCTTTCTTATTCTAGAATTCCTTCTTCTCGCTCTGTTTAGAAATCTGCTTAACCCAGAAAAACAATATCTTTTTCTCCCTTGAAATGCTCATCGCCAGTGATTATCTTGCATCTTAGCTCTTCCTGTTTTGCGAGCATTATGGCGTCGCTTAGCCCGAACCTGCTTTTTTTCTTTCGCATCTTGATCTTGAGTTCCACTGCCCTCAGCCAATCTTTCCTGTTGATAGGGATTATCTGAGACTTGGAAGCGATCAGCTTGTGTATGAATGAGAAATCCTCACCCTGCCTTAATGCCCACTCATAGATCTCTGCGAGGTTGCACTCTAGGGTGTAGCATCCGCTCTTCTCAATCTGATTCCTGACTGCGATGCCTTTATTTGTGCCGTAGAAATATTCTATCCAGGCGTAGCTGTCGATGATCATCTGCCTCACCCGACTTCCCTGTCAAGGTCAGCGTGCTCTCTCTGGAAAGGATGGTACTTTTTCCCTTTGAGGAAGCCAAACCCTGAGAGCTCGTCTTTTTTTGTTATGAATATATCTATCCTGTCCCCGACATTCAGGCCAGAACGATTGACCTCATCTCTGGGGATTATGATGGCTTTCGAATTGCCCCATTTCCTGACTTCAACTTCCATGATGAGACAATAAAGTATCACTGATTTATATGGTTTTCGGTCTAGAAACGAATTATTGGTTCGGTTTTAAACCCTATTCTCAGTTCAGAAATTCTCTTTCTCGCTCCTCTCGCTGATCTCTCCGCGGAGGTCCTTCTCGAAGAGTTCCTTTATCTTACTGATTCCTTCCTTGTGATGGTTAGATAGGAGCCATGCCAGCTTTATGAACGCAGTCTCAGGGGTCATGTCGCAGTAGTTGCCGATGATTCCCATCTCAAGCTCATCCCTCCCTGTGCTGTAGACGTTCATGTTCACCCTTCCGTAGATCGTCTGGCTTGCCATGGCAACAGGCATCTTTTTTGCTAGCCTCTCAAGTTCTTCCCTGACCTTGTGGTTCTCTTTCTTGCCGTCTTCAGAATCAATTATCCCCACGTGCCCGAGGCCGGTGCCTTCTATCACCAGGCCGTCGAAATGCTCATAGCATTTCAGCTCTTCAGGATGCATGTTCGGGTGAGACTTCATCATTCCGACCTTTATCTTCTCATCGAAGAGCGTCAGCTTCAGCGTTTCTTCAGCTCCCTTTTCAGCATTGATGATATCAATTTTCTTGTGATTGTAATCGACTCGTGCGACAAGCCCCTTGTTCACTGCCTTGAAGGCATCTCTCCTGCTGGTGTGCATCTTCCTTGCGTTGACACCCTCAATTATCACGCACTTCTCATCGTCCATGCCCTCATGCATGCAGACAAAGACGCCGGGCATCTTCGCGTTGGTTATGAAGAGCGCTGCGCTGATGAGGTTGACTGCTGAGTCGCTGCTCGGCCTGTCGCTGCTCCGTTGGCTGCCAACAAGCACCACAGGAATGCCGAGGTTTTCCAGCATGAATGAGAGGGCTGCTGCGGTGTAATGCAATGTATCAGTCCCGTGGGTCACGATGACTCCTTTCACTCCTTTTGCTATTTCTTCTTCAATGGCTTTAGCGATCAGGTTGTATTCGTGGAACCTGATGTTCTCTGACATGAGGTTGGCTATCAGCTTGCTGTCAATATTTGCGATCTTTCTCAGCTCAGGGAAGAATCCCATTATATCTTGAGGAGTGAATTTTGCCACCACCGCTCCAGTCTCATAATCAACCTTGCTTGCGATTGTCCCACCGGTGTGCAATAATGCTATGGTTGGGAGTTTGTGATCATGCTTCTCCTGCTCATGGCTCTCATGAGCTTCTTTTGCCTTGCCGATGCTCCTGCTAGCCTTGACATGTCTCTTCGCGATGCCAATATTATAGCCGTTGCTCAACTTTATGACTATGAAGTCCTTCTCCTCTTTTATGAACACTCCCCTGTAGGCTGTGTGTCCACTCTCTATTTCAACTGGCTCTCCTTGCTTGAACATATCTATTTTGTCCTCTTAGGTTCACTTCTTCTTTTTCTTCTTAGGCTTCTTGACCTTCTTCTTTAGACTGACAGCTTCCTTCTTCAGCCTTGCAGACCAGCCCTGGAGCATCTTCACTGCTTTCTTGTCATAACCCTTCTCATGCATCTTCTTAGCCGCGTATATTGCTCCTGCGATGGCTGCTGCTGCGGCTGCCACTCCTACAATCACACTTGTTTTTTTGCTAACCATTAGGTCACCTCAATAATGCTTTAGCCTATCATTTGGCTCATGATTATATAAACTTTATTATATTGCCATGCTCTTGCTTCAAGGGATAATTATTTAAATCCCTGTTGCAATTGACTGATTATGTCAAGATACTCGCCGGCAGCGCATCACCAGCACATCAGGAAAAGGATCCATACCCGGTTTCAGGAATATCCTCACCCTGACAAGTGGGTGAACCTCCTTGACAAGCTGCTGATAGTGATTGCAGTGATAGCCCCGCTGATGAACATCCCCCAGGTGGCTAAAATCTTCATCGGGCATAATGCATCAGGAATCTCGCTGTTGTCCTATGCATGCTTCACGCTCTTTGACATCCCCTGGCTTATCTACGGCATAGTCCACAAGGAGAAACCCATAGTGCTGTCCTACTCATTCTGGCTTGTCACCAACATCCTTGTGGTGATCGGTGTCGTATTCTACGGGTAGGATTGATAAGACGGTAATTTTTGATTCTTATTGTAGTATCGGGGTTAATCCTAGGCTTTTGGCTTTTTTCTTTATCCTGTCATTCACAGTGATGCCCTTTGATTCAGCCATCCTTCTCGCTTCCTCAAGATTGTTCACCTTGTACTCTCTTTTTTTCAAAGCATCTATGCCGACTTCTCCGATTAGCTGGCTTGAGGCTATGTCATAGGCAAGTGCTTGTATTGTAAATGGGGCTCCCTTGAAGAAATTATCTATTGTTGGGCTTAATCTATTCTGCTTGATATGATCAGATGTTGTGATCGGGAAGATATCAACTTCTAAGTTTCCTCTCAGGAATGTTGGGTTTCCATGTTTCTTGTTCTCTACACTCCATCCGTCAGGTATCTTGAGGTTTGGTCTTAGCTTCTCAACAAGAAAATCATAGTCATGCTCTGGCTGGCCTGCGTGGTATATCTCGCTTATCAGGATCCTGCTTACAATTCCGCCTATCAGCCATATCCTGCCTTCTGAGTTCGCTTTTACCAGCTCTAAGCTTTCTCGATAGTCCGGAAGCTGGTCTAATCTGGCTTTAAGAAGGGTAGAAAGTTCTTGTTTAGTGATAAAGATTTCCTGTCTCATCCGTAATAGCTCGGCTTCTGGTCTTTCATCTCTTTGCCGCGGGCAGCCCTGAAGGTCTTCTCCAGATCAGCGTATGCTTCCTCTACGTCTTTTGTAGCTGAAGGCCTGACCTTTGCCAAAGCCAGCTCGAAGTGCTTGGCCTTGATGGTCTTTGCCTTCATATCCTCTCGCAATGCGAAGATGGCTGCTTCCCTGCAGACGCTCTCGATGTCTGCTCCGACGTATGATTCTGTCTGGTCTATGAGATTGCTCATCTCGACATCCTTGTCAAGAGGCATTCCTTTTGTATGGACTGCAAAAATCTCTTTCCTTGTCCTTTTGTCAGGGACAGGAGCAAGTATTATCCTGTCAAACCTTCCAGGCCTTAGAAGCGCTGTGTCTATTATGTCTGGTCTGTTGGTGGCTCCTATGATTATTATGTCGTTGAGCTCCTGGAGACCATCCATCTCTGTGAGAAGCTGGTTTACGACGCGCTCTGTGACGTGTGAGTCATCGCCTCCTCCTCCGCCTCTCCTTGGCGCAAGCGAGTCTATCTCATCGAAGAATATGATTGTCGGGCTGGTCTGCCTTGCTTTCTCAAACACTTTCCTGACTGCCTTCTCGCTCTCTCCAACCCATTTGCTCAGCAGCTCAGGACCTTTTACAAGTATGAAGTTTGCCTTTGATTCATTGGCTACTGCCTTTGCCAGCAGTGTCTTTCCTGTCCCTGGCGCCCCGTAGATGAGCACTCCTTTTGGCGGCTTCACTCCCATTCGCACGAAATCATCCTTATTTTTCAGTGGCCATTCGACTGCTTCGATTAGCTCCTGCTTGACATTGTCAAGTCCTCCGATATCGCCCCATCGGACATTGGGTATCTCGATAAGAACTTCTCTGAGGGCGCTAGGTCTGACAACCTTGAGAGCTTCCTGAAAATCTGTCTTTCTTAATATTAATCTTTCAAGTACTTCTTCAGGAATAGTCTCCTCTTCAGACCCTTTGCTTTTTGATAATGTTGCATCTCCTATTTCTCTTCGTAGGACAATCATTGCGGCTTCTCTTGCTAATGATGATAAATCAGCTCCGACAAATCCATATGTTATTGAAGCGATAGCTTCAAGGTCTCTGGGCACCCCCTCGGTTCTTGATTTTTTAATAACGCCAGCAGTAAGGTTCTGTTTTTTTAGTTTTTTGTATAGTTCGCTTTGATTTCGCTCTATTATTGCGATTCTAGGGTCATTTCTAGGTAAGTATAGCAGTTGTTCGTCACAATTTATTATCTCGTTAGTGATATTTATGATTTCATTTTTATCTTTGTGAAGCTTTGTTTTTATATCCTTCAATTCTTTTTGATTTATAGTTGATGATTCTATTTCAAGAGTTTTTGAATTTATTTCTTTTTCAAGTGATACGAACCTTGATTTGATGTGGCTAATTCTCGAATCGATTTCATTGAGTATTCTTGCAAAGCTAGATTCTTCGGCTCTTTTCTTTTTAGCTTCTCTTTCTTCTTGCTTTTCCTTCAGTTCATTTTCAAGCTCAACTTTTTCTTTTTTTCTTGCATTAAGCTCTTCTTGAGTAGATTTAATTTTACTATCTAGTTCGATTTCTCTCTGATCAATCAATTCAATAAGATTTTTCTGAACGATATCTCCATACAAAGAGCCTAATATAGGCATGTTCCTTGTGTGGATCTTCATGACAGCGAGCCTTCCTTTTTCGTTTGGGACTCCTATCTCAAGCTCCCTGTCGAACCTTCCTGGCCTTCTGAGCGCAGGATCAAGGACATTCGGGATGTTGGTTGCTGCTATCACAACGACCTTTCCTCTTGTCTTCAGGCCGTCCATCAATGCGAGCAGCTGTGCAACGACTCTCTTCTCGACCTCGCCCTTGCTCTCCTCCCTCTTGCTTGCTATGGCATCTATTTCGTCGATGAATATTATGCTTGGGGCTTTCTCCTCTGCCTCCTTGAAAGTGTTCCTCAGGTTCTCCTCTGATTGGCCGTAGAACTTGCTCATTATCTCTGGGCCGTTGATTAGTATGAAGTTAGCATTGGTTTCGTTGGCCACTGCCTTTGCCAGCAATGTCTTTCCTGTTCCTGGCGGGCCATGCAGCAATACGCCCTTGGGCGCCTCGATGCCAAGCCTCTCGAAGATCTCAGGATGCTTCAATGGCAGCTCTATCATCTCCCTGACTTTCTTGAGCTCCTCGTCAAGGCCTCCTATGTCCTCATAGCTTACATCAATCGCTTTCTCTTCGCTCACATCGACTGCCTTTGAGATGAAGCTTACCTTTGTGTTCTCAGTGACAAGCACTGCCTGTTTTGGCTCGCAGTTGACCACGACGAACTTAAGGTCTCCGAGGCCGAAGCCCATGGCTGTCTCATTGAGCATGCTGAACATCTCATCGAAGAAAGGATGGCCTGCTAGAGTGTTTCGCCTTCTCTGGGTCCCACCAAGAGAGACTATGTCTCCTTTGACAATTGGCCGCCCAAGTAGGCCGTTCTTGAATAGGTCTGTGTTGGCCTTAATCATTATGCCTTCTCGCGCAGGAGCGATGGTCACTGTTTTGGCCTCTTTGACATCAGCCTTCCTGATGATCACGACTTCTCCTATGCTGGTCTTGGCGTTTCGCCTTATGAGAGGGTCTGTCCTTATGATGTTCAGGCCCATGTCACCTGGAAGAGCCCTGTCAGCGATTGCCACGGTTGTCCTTTCGCCGACAACCTCTACTATGCTGCCTGGGCGTACATCTATCTGTTTCAAGAAATCAGTACCAATCCTGACTATGCCTTTGTTGATGTCTTCCTGTATGGCTTCAGCCACCTTCAGTTTTATCTCTTCTTTAGGCATACTCTGAGAAAACCAAGGCATCTTTATATACTTTTTGAATTAGAAGAGGTTCGTATAATTTAGATACTATCTTAGTCTATATATCCGCCCTTCTGTAGGTTACAAAACGCTTTGCGTTTTGAACCTCAAAAAGGAGTATTCTATCAATCAATATAGCCTCCTTTTTGTAGATTCCATAGCTTCTTGTAGAGCCCTTCCTGCTTTATGAGCTGGCTGTGCTTTCCTGACTGCACAATCCTGCCCTTGTCCAGGACAACGATTGTGTCTGCGCTCATTATCGTTGAAAGCCTGTGGGCTATTATGATTGAAGTCCTTCCTTTCATGAGCCTGGCCAGATCCTTCTGAATCTCATGCTCTGTCTCTGAGTCAAGGGATGATGTGGCTTCATCTAGCACCAGCACCTTTTTGTCAGCAAGTATCGCCCTCGCTATTGATACTCTCTGTTTCTCTCCTCCAGAGAGCTTGACGCCCCTCTCTCCGACAAGGGTCTCCTCCCTGTTAGGAAAGTTCTCGACTACCTTGTCCAGCTGGGCGAATCTCATGGCCTCAAAGACCTGTTCTCGCGATGCGTTTGGATTTGAGAACGCGATGTTGTTGTACACTGTATCGTCAAATAATACGCATTCCTGCGGCACTATGCTCAGCTCTGATCGTAATGATTCCTGCTTGAACTCCTTGACGTTCTTTCCGTCAATCAGAATCTCTCCGCACTCGACATCATACAGCCTGTACATGAGCCTGACAAGCGTTGTTTTGCCTGAGCCTGACGGTCCTATGATCGCCACTTTCCTGTTCTTTGGGATCTTGAGGGTCAGGCCCTGGAATATCTTCCTCTTTCTATAGCTGAAAGACACATCCTTGAATAGAATCTCTCCTCTCTTGACCTCAAGCTTCTTGGCATCAGGGGCATCATTTATGTCATTCTCCACCTTGTAGTATTTGAACAATGACTCGAAATCAGCCATTGACCTATAGAAGTTCCTTATCCCTTGGTCGAAGCTGAACAGGTTTCCCATCAGGCCCGTGAATACGGTGTATATGAACACCAATGTCCCTATGCTCATGTCTTTGTTTAGCACCGCCATCAGCGGGAAGTAGATAACAAATACGGTGCCTGTGCCCAGTATGAGGTTCTGCCCTGCGCTCAGCCACCTGAAATAATCCCAGTGCCTCATCACAGCCTGCCTTGTCTTCTCCCCTATCGCAGAGTATTTCGCTTTTATGCTCTCCTCCTTGCCGAAGTATTTTATTGAATCTATGTTGGTGAATATGTCGCTGATTACAGCCTTTTCAAAGTCTTCTGCGTCATTGGCGGCCATGTTCGCCGCCTGCTGCTTCAGGTTTATCAGCAGGCTATAGGCGACGAAGATTATGACTGTGATGATTATTATGATGGCAGAAAGCTTGTCAAAATACATCAAGATACCTGTAGCTATCACCACCTGGATGAGCAACGGGGTGAAGTTGAACATGATGGTATCAGTCATTCTCTCGACGGCGCTGCTGCTCCTTATTATCTTGCTGATAAGAGCGCCGGTCTTGTGGGAACTGTGGAAATTGTGCGACAGGATTATGAGATGGTTTAGGAACTTTCTCTTCACATCAAGCATCAGTTTTCCGTCCAGTAAGTTGGTCAGGTGGATGTAAAGCCATCTGGCTATTACAGTGAGTAATGCCAAGCCTACAAAGATGCAGAATACCAGGAGAAGCATCTCTGCGTAAGCAGCCTTTGTGATGCTATCTGTGAAGAAGGCAGCGCCCTTGTCAATCACCTGTTTGAAAAGATATTTCTCAAGCACATGGCTGAGCTCAAGGTATATTATTATGAGGAGCATCCCTGCGACCACAAAGCCGTATCTTCTCACAAGGCTCCAATAGAGGCTTAGGTTGTACTTTATATCTATCTTCTCTGCCTGCTTCTCACCCTTTTTTTCCATGCTCTCTCTCGAGGAATGTGTTTGCGGCTCCCTTTTTATATCTTCCCAAAAGACAGAGGATTCGCCTTTATTTTTCTGCTGAGCTTGAATCCGTAAAATTTCCGATATTTTTTAATACTAGATGTGCTTTAAAAGAGTGAAATTGATAGAGCCAGATGTTTTTTTCGGTGGCTTTGAGAGAAGATGCCATCCTCACAAGCAGGATGATGACGTCTTTGATGAGGAAGCCAACGAAGAAGAATGATGCCGTTGAAAAGTATTCTGCTGGATTTGCTAGACAATCAAGTCTTCTTTCATTAAGCAGTGATTCAATGTTTAATTGTGGCGTGCTGGAATCTTAGCTGAGCAATAGAAAAAAAAAGAGAAAAAGGAATATAAAAAATTTATTCGTCTTTTGCGCCTACCTTTGGAAGAGGCATTGGAGGCGGAAGGTTCATGAAGTCGCTGAGCATCAATGCCTTGACATTGCATTTCACAAGCACATTGTTCAGCACCTGGGTCATCATCTCCTTGTCAATCTTCTTGCTCTTCTTCCAGTTCTTCAGGGCGTCCTCAGCCTTTGCCTTGTCCGCCAGGAAGATCACTTCGCCCTCAAGCAGTATGTTCCCGATGTTTGGCTCATAGGTCGATGTGAACTCGAAGCCGAATTTTAGCGCAGTCTTAGTGGTGTTTATGTCCAATTTGGTCTCTTCGACCGTCTTTATGCCGACGTTGTTGCTTATGTTGACCTTTCCTTTGACAGGGTTGGTCTTCTCCACAAGCATCTTTGTGAAACTGAATCCGATTACGCTCATTGTTTGCACCTCGCATCATTTTCTGACGATGATGTTCCCTAAGAACACGGGGCTGTTTTTAAAGGTTTCTGAAAGCGTAGCTTTCAGGAACAGCAAACGCTTGTCGTTTGCTAGTTTCTAAAGGACAAAGTCCTTTAGGAACAGCAGACCTGTTTCTGCTCGTTTCTAAAAACAAGTTTTTGTTTTTAGGAACAGTAAACATCGTGATGTTTACTAGTTTCTGAAAGCGTAGCTTTCAGGAACAGCAAACCTGTTTTTGCTTGTTATTGTTTCCCTAGCAATTTTTATAAACAAGTGCTTCTTCTTCTTGGCCATGGCAAAGGTCACTCTTCTGAAAGAGCAGGAGCTCGGCAGCTTTGAGCAGGCACTCGAGGCAGGGCTGAAAAGTAAGTTCAAGAGCGGCATGAAGGTCGCTGTCAAACTGCATATGGGCGAGGGCAAAGGGATGTTCTCCCCGGATCTGGCTATGCGTTCAGTAGTGGTGCTGAAGAAGCTTGGCTGCGAGCCATTTTTGTTTGATACGCCAGCTCTTTATCCTGGGCCCAGGCACCAGAAAGAATCTTATAAGGCTTTGGCTGCTGAGCATGGTTTTAGCGATGAGAAGATAGGCTGTCCTGTGGTGATATCTGATGATTACGTGGCTGTCAAGACAGCCCACATGGTTGCCGAAGTCTCAAAGGAGATGGCGGAGTCAGACGCCATGTTGATCCTCACGCATGTCAAAGGCCATCCCTGTTCTGGCTTTGGAGGAGCGATAAAGAATCTTGCGATGGGCTGTGTCTCAAAGAAATCAAAGAAGGACCAGCACAAGCTCGGCATGCCAAGAGTGAATGATAATTGCATCGCCTGCGGAATTTGCGCGACCGTCTGCCCTTTCAAAGCTATCAAGGTAGATGAACGGGCAGTTGTCTCAGAGGTGGAATGCTGGGGCTGTGACAATTGTTATTACAACTGTCCTAACAGCGCAATTGAGATAAATGTCTCATTCGATACCCTCTTGGCTGAGGCAGCATTTGCTGCTTCGCATGCTATCAAGGGAAAGCCGGTCTATTACGTCAATGACGCAAGGCACATGACCAAGGTCTGCGACTGTTTCAAGGATCCTGGCAAGCCTGTTGTCAGGGATGTCGGTGTCCTGCTCAGCGATGACCTTGTTGCCGTCGACAAGGCGAGCCTTGACCTGATTGAGATGCAGGAAGGCAGGGATGCTTTCAAGGAGATGAACCATCATGATCCATATCTTTCTGTTGTTGAGTCTGAGAAGCTGAAGCTTGGCAAGCAGGATTATACTCTTGATTAGCAAGGCAGGATTGCTTTTTCTCTCGCGTTTTTTTCAGTACTCAAAAGCATTTAAATAGGACTTCTATATTACGGCAGTACTGTCATGATTAAGTCGCATCGTTGAGTCGATGCAGAGGTGCTAAGATGAACTTGATACATTTGAACCAAACGAACTTTGAGAAAGAGATTAACGACAGCAAGGCCATGATGGTGATAGACTTTTGGGCTCCCTGGTGCGGACCGTGCAGGATGATGGGCCCTGTGTTCGAAGAGCTGAGCTCAGAATACACAGGCAAGCTGAAATTCGCCAAGCTCAACACAGAAGAGCATCCTGAGCTGGCAGAGAAATTCGACATCAGAGGCATCCCTACATTGGTGCTTGTCAAGAAAGGACGGGAGATAAACAGGCTTGTAGGATTCAGGCAGAAAGATGAGCTGAAAGAAGAGCTTGACTCGATGCTGGCCTGATATTTTTTTCATGATGAAGGCCATATAGGAGATCCGGGCTTTGGCACCCTTCCCCCCGATCATTGCCGGAGATCCTGTATGGATTAATTTTCATGGATATCCTTAAAAAGGGAGACTGCTTACCATGGACCATTATTTTTAGTGCGGCTAATCGCGGGGTGAATCACATGTCAGAAAAAAACCATATAAATCCTTTTGAGGACACAATGAAGAGATTGGACCAGGTCTTTGCAGAGGCAAAAAAGCTTCCTGCCGAACTATGGGGAATAACCAATGAAGAGCTCGAGATCCTAAGGCACGAGAAAAGAGCCATACTGATAAATTTTCCTCTGAAGACAGCCAAAGGCATGCGAATGATAAATGCCTATAGAGTTCAATACAATGATGCCCTTGGCCCGAACAAAGGAGGGATTAGGTTCCATCATGAGGTTGATCTTGATGAAGTGAAGGCATTGGCGCTCTGGATGGCGCTGAAGAACTCGCTCCTAGGCCTGCCCTACGGAGGCGGGAAAGGGGGAGTGACAATAAACCCGAAGGATTTCTCAAAGCAAGAGCTTGAGGCCATAAGCCGGGAGTATATACGCCAATTGCATAAGTTCATAGGCCCGACAATCGACGTCCCTGCGCCTGACGTCTACACAAATCCTGAGATAATGGGATGGATGCTGGATGAATACGAGAAGATAAAAGGAGAGCATCTGCCTGGTGTGATCACAGGAAAGCCTCTCTCAATAGGAGGCAGCGAAGGCAGGAGCTTCTCAACAGGGCTTGGAGCATACTATGTGCTGAGAGAAGCCATGAAAGAATACAAGCTTGACCCAAAGAAATCAAGGGCTGCGGTGCATGGCTTCGGCAACGCAGGCATCGAGATAGCAAAAGTCTTGTTCGAGAAAGGCGCCAAGGTTGTTGCTGTATGCGACAGCAGAGGGGCTGTCCTGGATGAGAAAGGTCTTGACATCCACAAGCTCATGGAGCACAAGGAGAAGACAGGAGCAGTCCAGAAATTTCCTGGAGCAAAGGACATAACCAATGATGAGCTCCTGAAACTAGACGTAGAGATACTGGCGCCAGCTTCTCTAGCAGACATAATCACGATCGAGAACGTCAAGGACATCAAGGCAAAGATAGTGCTAGAGGTCGCCAACGGCCCGATATCCACCGAGGCAGACGAATACCTCTTCAAGAAGGGCGTTGTTGTGCTGCCTGACATTCTTGCGAACGCCGGCGGAGTGACTGTATCCTATTTTGAATGGATGCAGAACCTTAGCGGAGATCACTGGGATGAGAAGACCGTTCTTGAAAAGCTTGACAAGAAGATGATAGAGGCATTCAAGACATTGCTCGACAGCTATGTCAAGCCCTACAAGTTGAGCTTCAGGACAGCAGCTTACATAAGGTCGATAAAGCGCATAATCCAGGCAGAGAAAGACAGAGGAAGGATCTGAATGAAAACACAATTCATAAGCAACAGCATAGGCCAAAGGATCGCAGTAGTGGTTGAGAAGCCGAAGCTGGATGATAATGATCCCATCGGGCTGGCGATAATAATGCACGGGCTTGGAGGATTCAAGGAACAGCCTCACATAACCGCTTTTGCGAAAGCGTTTCTAGAGGAAGGATATATCGCATTGCGATTCGATAGTATAAACTCGCTAGGAGAGAGCGCAGGCAAATATGAAGATGCCACTGTTACGAGTTACTATTCTGACCTCGAGACAGTCATCAGATGGGCAAGGGACCAGACGTGGTTCATCGAGCCATTCTGCTTGATAGGCCACAGCCTTGGAGGCTTGTGCGCCGCTCTCTACGCAGAGAAGCACCCTGAAGAGGTGAAAGCCCTGGCTCCGATATCTACTGTGGTGTCTGGAAAGCTCAGCATTGAAGCCCATGACAAGGAGGAGCTTGAGGACTGGAAGAAGACAGGATGGCAGATAAGGCCCAGCGCTTCAAAACCAGGAGTCATCAAGAAGCTGAAATGGTCGCATATGGAAGACCGGCTGAGGTATGACCTGCTCCTAGGAGTGGGCAAGCTCACGATGCCAGTCCTCCTTATGGTGGGAGAACATGACGAGACGACTCCTTTGAAACACCAGAAAATACTTTTTGATGCCTTGCCGGGAAAGAAGGATATACATACGATAAAAGGCGCATCCCACACGTTCAAGGATAAGAGTGAAGTGGAAGAGATAAGGATAATCATGACGAGATGGATACGCACGTTATGATGCCAGCCTGCCAGTCGAGATAGAAAAACAACGTCAAGGAATGATATCATGATAGACTTCGCATGCAAGCAATTCAAGATCGAGGAGATAATCAAGTGCAGCCTGATGCTGACAAAGGCAGATTTCAAGGTATTGGTCATGCTGTCAGGCAGCAGCAAGGAATGGTTCACCACAGAACAGCTGGCGAAGAAGCTCAAGCTTAATCTCTCGACTGTCCAGAGGGCTGTGAAGAAGCTCCATGGTAGCGGTCTTGTTGATAGAAACCAGAACAACCTTGATAACGGAGGATACATCTACATCTACCGTGCTAAGGCAAAGGAAGATGTTCGCTCAGTTATAATGGGCATAGTGAACAACTGGGTCATCAAGGTGGAGAGCGAGCTCAAGAAGTGGTGATCAGATCATTATTTAATTTCTAGCCTGCCATGCTCCAGACTCTCTCGAACTCATCAACGAACCTATTCGCTATCTCTTTATCATGCAGGATAAGGATATTCTCGTCATTCTTGCCTGTGCCTGCGCCCGTAGGATTATAGCTGCCGGTCACGACTGTGCTGTTGTCGATGATGAAGACCTTGTGGTGCAGCTTGGCAGGATTACCGTCAATCCTGACATCCATCCCTGCGGCAACCATCTTGTTGTATTCGCTGAATTCCTTATTGCTCTTCACCTGGCTCTCGTCGAACACTCCTCTTATCTCAAGCAGGCTTTTCTTGCTGATTAGGAAGTCTCCTATGGGATCTGATGTGAAGCTGAAGGTCATGAAATACACGCTATGCTTCGCGCTCCGCAGCACAGACAGCACTTTTCCTTCGCAATCATCTTCCGGGCAGAAATAGTTCTCCAGCGTGTTTCCGTTGAACATTATCTTTTGGAATCGGGTGGGTTTGTCAGGCGAGCTCTTCTTGAGCTCGGAGAACTCCTCTTCATAGTTTCTCATGAGATATTCTGATTCTATTATCAGCAGATTGTTGTCGTTCTTGCTGATGTCGTTGTAGGTCGGATTCATCGAGCCGGTCACAAGATAATCTCTGCCGCTGGAGTTGTATATTATCCAGAACTTGTTGTGCATCAGCCCTGCCCCGCTGATATTTTTTCCAAGGCCAAAGTAGTTGTCCTCATCGACAAGAACATCTGCGTTCTTGCTCTTCAGGATTGCGATCAGTTCTTTGTCATCAAGGTCATATAGGGCAGTCTTTATGGCTTGCGCATCTTTCAATATGGTGATGAGCCTAATAGAGCAGTTGCCTATCTTGGAGAAGCAGAGTTCGATGGTTCCGTTCTCTGAAGGGATTGATCCGATCTGCTCAGGATCCATGCTCTTGTTCTGACGCCAGGTCAGATAGAGAAGCAGGATGAGAATGGCTATTATAGTTATTAGCACCAATAGCACGATCAATCCTGTTTTGTGATTGGTTCTTTTGGCCATTGATGGGCTTCGGTCATTGTTGTTAATAAATTGTCCTGTTTTATTTTCGGAGCATTAGCGATAAAACTAGCCCTGAAAACAGCCCTTCGCTATTTTTGTCACCATTCCGTAATGGTTATCTTAGCGAAAGATTTAAATATAAGTTTTCTATTCTGGAGTGAAGACAAAAAGAAGTGATTTTCAAAAGAGGGTTCACGACTTCAATTTAAGTTAATACTCACCTCTTTTTCCCGGGAAGACCTCAATCTGAGGTCTTCTTTGGGTTTACACCATGCCTGTTTGAGCCCTATCCGGCAATTTCTTGAGAAATAGAAAAATGATATACTAGCGCTTATTCTGCCGCCGTGATCTCTTTGATTGTTCATTCCTTTGCCGACAGCGCCTGATCACAAAAGTGAATGCTAACAATCCAGTCGTGGCCCCTAATGAGAAAGCAGAGACCGCCAGCAGCAGCGCATCGCGGTTTATGCTCGGGAACTGGAACCAAGGCTTCTTCCTCGGAAAATACATCTCGATGTTGCCCAGCTCCAGGGCATACTCTGAGAAGATCAATCCTGAGATTGAGTCGTTGTGCTTGTTAAGGGAGTTGGCATACTCATAATAGCTGTAGCCCATGATCGGGAACCATCCTCTGCTCTGCTCCTTTGCCAGCAGCTTCCTTGCCGCATCAAGCTTCTCGTATGCGAGCTCGTTAATCTGTTCTGCGTCGACAGAGATGCTCGATAGTATCAGGTTTGATTCTGCCTTGGCATAGCTGGCCTTGAACAGGCACATCTTGTAGTTCTTCCTCTTTGATTGGGAGTACGCCTCTTCAAGGCTCTCCCTTGAGTTGTCAAGGAAGAAAGGCGCATATAGCTCAGCATAGTTTATCCTTTCCTCAGCCTCTGACAGTTTCTTGTAGCAGGCGTCCTCAAGGTATTTCTGATCAAGCTCCACAGGCCTGCTTCTTGAGCTGAAAAAATCAGACCAGAAAACTGCGCTATAATACCGTTCCACCGCATAGGCCAAATCATCAGCAGAAAAATTTGTATCAAGGTCTGACAGCAAAGCCTCTGACTCCAGGAGGCGCTCCTTGACTATGACATACGCCTCGAGCTCAGAGAGCGTGTTGAGCTCTCGGCCCTCTAGGTTGCGGCTGAAATCATCAACCGCCCGCATGGTGAGACCCTTTATCATTGTGAGCCTTGACGGCTGAGCCATCTCTATCTCCCTGAAGCTAGCCTTCCTCAACAGGACCCCTAGGTTGAAGCAGTAGCTTGCCTCGGAGTAATAGTTCTCCTCTGCAAGGCTCTTGTTTATCTTTGCCATGAGCTCATTCGTCCTGTTGATTTCGCTGTTATTGAGGCTGGTTCTCGCCTTCATGTAGACAGCTCTTCTGCAAAGAGCATCTGCAATCCCTCTCATGGTCTCGGTGTACCCTGATGGAACATTTATCTGGCTCGTCTCCTGTTTCAGGGCTTCGTCTGTAAAATATGAAAGCGCGTCCTCGAGATTGCTAATCTTGATCACACTGATATTAGAAGAGAATTTCCCTGTGCCATTGATTCTTATCCCGACCTCGTCTTCCTTGGTCTCATTCGTGCTTCTGTTGGTCCAGCTGCGCGTCACATTGATTCCTATTATGGTCAGATTGAGGCTCTTGTTAGAAACCTCTGCGCCCTCTTCGAGGTCGATGGAGAAACGAGGCACCAGCATCATCTTGAAACCTGCTTTCTCTGCAGCCTCTGCCTTTTTCACTATGCCGCCGACAGGGCCGATGCTCCCTCCTGAGTTGATTGTTCCGGTCATCACAGTATCGTTCCTGAGTGTTATGCCTTTCAGGGCAGCGATGGTGAGAACTGTCATTGATGCGCTCGCGCTTGGTCCTCCGACAATGGTAGAATCTGCCCTGATGGTGTAGAAGAAATCATTGTTCAAGCAGTCCATGTCAAGGAAGTCGCAGGCTATCTTGTTGGCATACCGTGTGCTTATCTGGGTGTCTATCTTGGTGAGAGGGAATGAGTCAAGGAATATCCTGCCTGAGCCTGGCTTGATCTCAAGATATGCGTCTGCAGTCCCTCCGACAACCTCAGTCCCTGTCTCTCCGACAGTGAGCAGAGTGATATGATAGCTCTTTGCGCTGACTAATGTACAGCTTAGCAGCAGGAAGAGCAGGAGAAGATGTGATTTTCTTATCAATGTTTATACCTCCCTCTCAGTTCAACAGCCTTGAGCCTCTCAATTATCTGGTCATGCTGCTCTGCTTTTTTGTATCCGGTGAAGAACTCGCGCAGCGCCCTCTCGTATACTGTGTGATGCTTGCTGTTCAGCGCCTGCTTGAAAAGATGTATGTCCACTGCCTTGTCCTCGACCTTTTGGGACTGGAAGCTCAGGCCGAAGTCAATGAAGACAAGATTGTCCTCTTCATCTAGAATCATGTTGCTGGTTGTGAGATCTCCGTGGATTATGTGCTGGTTGTGAAGCTCGGCCACCATCTCTCCTGCGCGCCTTGCCAGCTCAGGCCTCTTGTCAAGCACATCCCTGAGCTTTTCTCCATGGATTTTCTCCATGACAATATTCTCTTTGTCATCGTGGTCTATCAGCTTCGGATGAGCTATCTTGATTTTTCTCAGGAGATTTGACTCTCGCTTGGTCCTTTGGCTCCGCAGCTCATCATCCAACTCTGCTATGCGGTAGCCCTTCTTGAAGCGCTGCTTGATAACAGTCTCTTTGTCCTCAAATATAACTGCCTCTGCGCCCCGTGCGATCTCTCTCATATGCGTGGAGATGAAGGCTCTGTTTTTATGGTTTGCCCTTTTCGGGGAACAGAACGGTAAAATAAGAAAGATCAGTTGAAATATAGAAAAATAAAGAATATATAAATAAAGAATATGTGTGTCTTAGAGCTCGCCGGCAAAGGCGTCGTCCATCTCCCACTTGGTGACTCTCTTCTTATTTATTACGCTCCTGAAGCTCGCCTTCTCCACACGAAGCTCCTCCAGGATCTCGTCATCAAAATCATTATCCATCATCATTTCACCTTCTGTTGTGGCTGCGTTGGTAGCTTCGTTTCTCGACGAACTCCCTGAATTCCTGGTCTCGAATCGCCCTCTGCTTTATGCATTCGTCAATGGTGGTCTTTTCGAGATCACTGATTTTCATGCCTGCAATCTTCCCGTCACCATTAAAGTCGACAGCATATATGTCGCTTACGCCTGCCACAGGCAGGTGGTCTTTTCCGTTCATGATTTTGTATAGTCTCATGTCTGGCATTACCTGATCGCCATGATCACTAGCATTTTTTATCGCTTGAGCCGGCACTGATCCGACATTCTCGCCGAAAACGACATGCGAAGGGGTGAATCCTTTCCATGCCTTGAACCTATAGACTGGAAGCTTTGTGAGATCTTTTCCATCGTAGATGAAGTTGTTGATTTCGGTTCGGTGAGCCCAGGCGTATTCCGCTTTTATTCTTTTTTCTTCTAGTTTTTGATAAACGCCTATTGCAACTAAGCCAGCCATGGTCGCTATGACTACGGCTGCTCCGGCTTTGTTCATCTTCGCTGGTTGCTCCAGTGGTTCATTTTGATTGTTCATATTGGTTACCTCTTGATTTTGAAATATCAAAAGGTATTGCAGAGAACTTATTTATAAATCTTTCGCTTTTGTCACCACTGTTGAGTAATACCATTGTGTGTTTTCATAGATTGAGCATTGCTGAATAATGATTTAAATAAGAAGGATGAGAATGCCTAAGCTCTCAATTGGCCGTACGCTAGACGTGGTCGGCATCCAAGGGCTATCGTGAGAACCGCGGCCTTGTCTGGATGGGTTCTGGCCTCTCTGTTGATATCCTCTAGGCCTTTGCAGAACGCATCCTCGAAAAATGAGTCTATGGTCTGGTATACTGATGGATTGATATGTTTTAGCCCTCTGTTGGCTATATCGACCCGATACTGCGCAACTTTCTTCATGCTCAGGTATCTCTCGAGTGATCCGGGCTTTAGAAGAGATAATGTGAGCGATCTGTCACCCTGAGACCACGGTCCTGTATAGTTAACAGTCCAAATATAGACCCTGCCATCAATGCTTCTCTTTCCTAAGCTGAATTCGGCGTCTGTAGCCATTTGATGCCTCTGAACCAATTATTTACTATCCTGTTGAGCCTTTACCTATTAAATCTTTTCTTATACGGCAGGCGCATGTAGTTCTTGCAGCCAAAGCAGTAATACACCAGCTTCTTATCATGCAGCCTGACCCTGCAGTTCACTCCCTGCTTGAGATATGAATAGCAGTGCTTGCAGAACCTTCTCTTGAGCTCGCTCCTGATGCGCACCTTGAACTTCATGGCTATCTTGCGGGCCAGCTCAACATAGCGGTCGCTAAGCTTGGGGTCATCATTGAAAGAAGACTCTGCCTGCTCAAAGAGCTTATCGATTCTCTCAAGGGCGATGGTCCGCTCCTTGCTGGGCTTTAGCCTGTGCTTCCTGAACACCATTCGCCGATGTAACCAGGACTAGTTTAAATTCTTTGCCAAATCAGAGCTTTGCTATGGCCTCATCGAACATCTTGATGTTTTCAGGAGAATCAGGAGCCTCTCTGGCTTTCTTGCCAGACATCTTTGTCAGCATGGCGAACTTGACCTGGGCGTTCAATCCTCCTCTAGCGGCCGCTCTCTGAAAGTAATTAGCAAGTATTTCACCCATCTTCATCATCTCCTTGGTTTGGTCTTCTGGCTTGTTGTCGCTGGAATCTTTTGCTTGGGGTCCTCTGAGTTCTCTTTCAGGAACTCGACCGCAGCCACAACGCTCTTTAGGCCCTCATTAAGCTCGTATATCTCATTCTTTGATTTTATCTCAGGAAGCTGCACATCCAGGTTTCCCAGGGAGATCTGGTTAGCTACCTTTGTGAGGTTCTTAATGTCCTTGATTATGGTCGTTGAGAAGAATAGTATGAGCAATCCTGCCAAGAGTATAGCTGCTCCGACGACGATGTAGATGAGTGAGCCGATGAATTCCTGCTTCGTGACCACCTTTTTCACATCCATATCGATCCCGAGTAAGGCCACTGTGTTGCCATCCGCATCCTTGATGGGTGCATAGCCGCTGAGGAATGTCCCCCATTTGTCGGTGTAGAATTCGCTGGAAGAGGTCGGATTCTCAAAGCCAGGCAAGAGCGCATCATCATAGTCTACGTACTCCTCGCCTATCTTCGCATAGTCATCAGGAGTCTCGAAGTAGATGTCATCCACAATAAAGTTTATCTTCTCACCATCCTTCGCCAGGATGTAGAAGTTTGATAGTTCAGAGCTGTGCTTTCTCAGGTTGACAAGGAAGTTCACAGCATCAGCATAGCCAGGAGTCCCTTCATCTCCTGGTCTCAGGGCCATGACCTTTTGCAGCAGCTCTCCCTGGATCTGTGTCGAAGCCATCGCCGCCACTTCAGTGAGCTCCTCCCTCACAGTCTCCGTGAGAGCTTTCTTTGCCTCGCTATAGGTATATACATAGGTAAGGGTCGTTATGAGCAATATCAAGATGACAAAACTCGCAGTGAGCCTCACCTGCAGGCTGTTGTAGAACTTAACCATTAAATCACCTCTTATGGTATAATCTTTTGATCCGCATATTTATATAGTTTTCCAATAGACCGCTTGACATAAAAAATAAAAAAAAGCCTTCACCAAAATCGGTTTTGGGGGGTGAAAAAGGTGAAGGCTAGAACTCAGTACATGCTGAGAGTGATAGCCTATGAACTGTGGATTGATATCAAAAATAAAAGATAAAAAATTTTGATTAAGGAAACTCTTTCGCTTCCTTAGTTGAATATCTCGATCCCGAGCTCGTCAGACAGCTGCTGCTTGGCAGCTGCTTTCTGCTTGGAGTTCACTTTTCCGAGTATCCAGGGGCTCTTGACTCCTGTTATGATGGTCATAACAGTTATCTTGCCTTTCATGTCGTCTGCGACTCTTGCTCCCCAGATGACGTTCGCGTCGTTGTCCATCTGCTGGGTTACAAGCTCTCCCATCCTGTTGATCTCGTCAAGTGTCATGTCTGGGCCGCCTGTCACGTGCAGTATGGCTCCTGTGGCTCCTTCGTAGCTGATGTCGAGCAGTGGGTTGCTGAGCGCTCCTTGGACTGCCTCTTCCACCCTGTTGTTGGTGTCAGATGCTCCTACTCCTATGCTCGCTACTCCGCCCTCAGTCATTATTGCCTTGACGTCTGCGTAGTCCAGGTTGACTAGGCTTGGCACTGCGATGGTCTCGACGATTCCTTTTATCATGGTGGCCACAAGCTCATTGGCTACTGCGAATGCTTGCTGCACTGGCAGGTTGCCTGCGATCTGCACCAGCCTGTTGTTGTCGATGACGATCACTGTGTCTGATGATTTCCTGAGCTGCTGGAGTCCGAATTCGGCCTTGTCCACTCTTGCTCTCTCTATCTTGAAAGGCATTGTGACTGTTCCGATGACTATGGCTCCGATGTCTTTAGAAACCTGTGCGAC
>JAZDMG010000043.1:0-17147 GCA_043801165.1 archaeon | reverse complement strand
TTGTAGACAGCAGGCGCTTCTTCGCAGATGCCTTTCCAGCTAGCTGCCTTGATGAATATTTTCTTATCCTCGAGCTGCTTCTTGATATCCTCGCCCCTGAACTGGTTGATGGCTGAGGTCCTGCTCATGACCCTTCCTGCTCCGTGGGCAGTGCTGCCAAAGCTTGTCTCCAATGCTTTCTTTGTCCCGACAAGGAGATAGCTCGCTGTTCCCATGCTTCCAGGTATTATCACTGGCTGTCCTATCTCTCTGTAGACTTCGGGTATGCTTGGGTCGAACGGCGGCAGGCTTCTGGTGGCTCCTTTCCTGTGCACATAGACTTTCCTTTTCACACCATCGATGATATGCTCCTCTATCTTTGCGATGTTGTGGGCTACGTCATAGACTGTCTTTACCTGCTCCGGCTCTATGCCCAGCACTTCCTTGACTGATTTTCTCACCTGATGAGCTATTATGTGCCTGTTGGCCCAGGCAAAGTTTGCGCTGGCAGCCATCGCTCCAAAATAATCCTTTGCCATCTTCGTCCCTGACTTTGCGTAGATGAGATCCTTTTCAGGAAGGCTCTTGGCAAGCTCAGGATCTGACTCTTCCATCATCCTGAGATAATCCGAGCATACCTGATGGCCCAATCCCCTTGAGCCGCAGTGTATCATTATTGTGATCTGGCCTTCCTCTGTTATTCCGAATGCCTCTGCGATTTTCTTGTCATAGATATGATCGACAACTTGTATCTCAAGGAAATGGTTTCCTGATCCAAGGGTTCCCAGCTGTTCTCTTCCCCTTGCCTTTGCCCTGCTGCTCACCTTGCTGGCATCAGCCTCTTTCATCCTGCCTCCTTCCTCGCAGCGGTCAAGGTCGTCCTTGAAGCCGTATCCCTGCTCAACAGCCCATTCTGCTCCTCTTGTCAGGACGTCGTTGAGCTGCTGGTCGCTGAGCTTTATGAAATTCTCTGAGCCTACCCCGCTGGGCACATTCTTGAACAATGATTCTATGAGCTGCTTGATCTTAGGCTCAACATCATCTCTTTTCAGGGGTGTTGTCAGTAGCCTGACTCCGCAGTTTATGTCAAAGCCTATGCCTCCTGGGCTTATGCATCCATTCTCGTAATCGATGGCTGCGACTCCTCCTATGCTGAAGCCATAGCCCTGGTGTGCGTCAGGCATCATTATGCTGGCCTTGTATATCCCGGGTAACGAGGCTACATTCACTCCCTGCCTCAGGCAGTCGTCTTCCTGCATCTGCTTCAGCATGTGCTCATTGGTGAATATCCAGACAGGCACTTTCATATTTCCTGTCATCGGTATCTCGAACAGGTGATCATTGATTTTCTTTGGAATTATCTTGTCGCTCATGTTATCCCTCTCAGTCTATTCTCTGGAACCATGCGCCAGTTTAAAAAGGTTGTTGACTGCTGGCTTAATCGTTTGCATAAGATATTTATAAAAGCAGCCATGCACCTGCTGCATGGGTGAGCAGTCGACTAAGAACGTGTTATTGAAGACTCCTAAGAATAGCCTGTCTGTTGATTGTCATTTTAAGATAATCGGCAAGGGAGAGCTTTCTGTCAAGAAAGAGCTCTTCGCAGAGATGTGCAAGAAGTGCAGGAACTA
The DNA here is from genome assembly GCA_043801165.1 of archaeon. Classification (GTDB taxonomy): domain Archaea; phylum Nanobdellota; class Nanobdellia; order Woesearchaeales; family SM23-78; genus SM23-78. The sequence goes on along the minus strand of JAZDMG010000043.1, from coordinate 15,537 downwards.
CAAAAACAAGTACTCCTGCCCTCCTTTCTCCCCTGATTTTGAGGCCTATGTCAAGGCAGAGAAACTTCTGGTGCTGCTGATGAAGGCAAGATTAGGCCAGTTCTCTGCGTATAAGCCTCATTTCCGCCTAAGGATTGCCAATGCCATCCTGAAGCCAAGGATCGAGAAGATCATGCGCGCAATGGAAGCTCATACCGGAACGAAGTTCCTTGGGACCGGCGCCTGCCGATTGTGCAAGCCATGCAAGAAAAAGAAAGGATTGGCCTGCAGCCATCCTGACAAGATGCGCTACAGCCTTGAGGCACTGGGAGTTGACTGCGATAAGCTGGCAAAGAATCTGTTCGGCATCTCGATGCAATGGTACAAGGACAAGGCTCCGCCAGAATACACTCTTGTGATCTGCGCCCTTCCGCTCAGGGATGAAGATGCCAGGGATGGCAGCAGGATCAGAGGGCTTTTAGCTGAACATCTTGACCGGCTCAAATGATGCCTGATTCAGATATTTTTTAAAGAGTCCTATCTCTCCTTTTCATATGCTGGTCAAGAAATCAAAGCGCATAGATAGGATTGCTGTCGGATGCATCTGCACATACAAAGGAAAATATTTTCTTATGCGAAGGGTGAAGGATGATCTTTGGAACAGCGTGACAGGAAAAGTAGAGGATGATGAGACCCCGCTGCAGGCTATCATCCGTGAGCTGAAAGAAGAGATCGGCCTTCTTGATGTCGAGCCGAAGTTCATGGCAAAGCTTTATCATGACTACGACGGAAAGATTGTTGAGTATAGCATCTTCGCCTATGATTTCAAGGATGACCCTCTGAAGATTCTCAGGCTCAATAGGAAGGAGCATCATGAGATGGGCTTGTTCTCTCTTGAAGAAGCGCTCAGGCTAAGGCTCTACGAGGATGAGGGTCATTGCCTGAAGCTTCATAGCTCATGGAAGAGTAAATGATCACAAAATAATTCTTGACTCTTGAATCGCTACAAAAGGTTTATAAACTCAGGAATTTGAGGATAAGGCATGGTCTTTGAAATGGCGATCATAATAGAGGTTGTAAAGGGTTTCTTCCTGAAAGCAGCCAGTGCTGTCGTCGCTTTCTTCAAGGATCCTAAGACGCACATAAGCAATTTCATAGAGGCTGTTAAGAGTTTCTTTTTGAAGGCAGTTAATGCTGTCGTCGCTTTCTTCAAGGATCCTAAGGCTCAGATAATCAATTTCATCGCAAATGTAAAGGCATACTTCTCAAGCCTCACCCAGTACGAGCTCTATGCCTGGGCTGGAGAAGGCGTCGGATTCGTCCTGATGATAATTTCCATCGTCATTTGGTGAGAGCATAAAAAAGGAAAAGCTTATATACTATCGGCTCCAATCAGGGAGCTAGGTGGGTGAAAATATGGGAAAACCAAAAAGCTTTGCTTTTTTGAATCCCACAAAATCACCAGGGTGAATTTTATGGGACAACAAGAAGTTTATGATTTTCTGTGCAAGAATAAGGGAAGATGGTTCACTTCCAGAGAGATATCTGATAAGCTGAAGGTCAGTATCGGCTCTGTGACCATGTCCCTCAAGAAGCTTCGAAAGACCAACCTTATCAAGTACCGAAACACTGGGAAGCGCAACACTTACCAGTACACAGTGGGCAAGAGATAAGCCCTTAATTTTCTTAGGGTTTATTCCAAAAGCTTTTAAATGAAAATATGTTTCGCTGATGAAAATGAAGGACACAATCAGGCTGAGGTTCAAGGACGGAGAAAAGGAATTTACCAAGGGGACCAAGGCAGAGGAAGTGATTAAGGAGCACTTCAAGAAAGAGGCCCAGAAAGCCATAGCTGCGAAGCTTGATGACAAGGCCATTGACCTGTCAGCAGCCATTGAGCATGGCGGCAGCTTTGAAGTGATAATCAATGATACTCCTGAAGGCCTTGATATTCTCAGGCATTCAAGCAGCCACCTGATGGCCCTGGCCATAAAAAGATTGTATCCTGGCGTCAAGGTGACCATCGGCCCAAGCATCGAGGACGGATTCTACTATGATTTTGACAATCTCAAGATTAGCGAAGATGATTTCAAGAAGATAGAGGATGAGATGGATAATATCATCCATGAGAAGCTTCCGTTTGCCAGGCGAGAGGTCTCAAAGGCAGAGGCCCTGAAGTTCTTCCATGATGAGCCCTACAAGCTTGAGCTGATAAACGAGCTGCCTGCTGGCGAGAAGATAACCACCTATAAGCTTGGTGAGTTCGAGGATCTTTGCAGAGGGCCGCACATCCCCAGCTCAAAGGCCATCGGTGCCATAAAGCTCATGAAGCTGGCAGGCGCCTACTGGAAAGGAGACAGCAAGAACAAGATGCTGACAAGGATCTATGGCATAAGCTTCCCTGATAAGAAGCTGCTCACCGATTACCTGACAAGGCTTGAGGAGGCCAAGAAAAGGGACCATAGGAAGATAGGCCAGCAGATGGATCTCTTCAGCTTCCACGACGAGGCCCCAGGCATGCCATTCTTCCACAACAAAGGTTCTTTCATCTGGAATACCCTGGTCAATTATACGACAGAACTAATGCTCAAGAGGAACTATCAGATCAACAAGACGCCGATGATCCTCAACAAGAGTCTCTGGCTGCAATCAGGCCATTGGGACCATTACAAAGACAACATGTACTTCACAAAGATTGATGGCAATGACTTCGCGGTCAAGCCTATGAACTGCCCTGGAAATATCCTTATTTACAAGACTACTCTTCACTCCTATAGGGAGCTTCCCATGAAAGCAGGCGAGTTCGGCCTTGTCCATAGGCATGAGCTATCAGGAGTCCTAAGCGGATTGCTGAGGGTGCGCTGTTTTACCCAGGATGATGCTCACGTTTTCTGCACAGAGGAGCAGGTCGAGGAGCAGACCCGAGAGCTGATTGATTTCATGGCAGAGATGTACAGCACTTTTGGCTTTGAGTATCATATGGAGCTTTCAACCAGGCCTGAACCTGCGATGGGTGACCCCAAGCTTTGGGATCTTGCCGAGAGCAAGCTCAGGAAGGTGCTTGACAGCACAGGAAAAGAATACAAGACCAATGAGGGAGATGGCGCATTCTATGGGCCTAAGATTGACTTTCACCTTAAGGATGCTCTTGGCAGGACTTGGCAGTGCGGAACCATCCAGCTTGACTTCCAGATGCCTGAGAAGTTTGATCTCACCTATGAAGGCAAGGATGGGCTGAGGCATAGGCCTGTCATGCTCCACAGGACAATACTTGGCAGCGTAGAGAGATTCATGGGCATCCTGCTCGAGCACTTCGCTGGCAAGCTTCCGCTCTGGATTAGCCCTGTCCAGGCAAAGATACTTCCTATCGCTGAGAGGCACTTTGAATACGCTAATAAAGTCGCGGACAAGATGAGGGAACGCGGCCTTAGGGTTGAGATTGATGAGCGTTCAGAGACCACCAGCAAGAAGGTCAGGGATGCCCAGATGCAGAAGGTCAACTACATCCTTGTTGTCGGAGACCGTGAGGAGCAGGAAGGCAGTGTCAATGTCAGGACTAGGAACGGCGAGATTAGGGGCTCTAAAGAGGTTGATTCTTTCATAATGGAGCTGCTTGCTGAGGCCGGCGAGAAAAGGATAAGTTAAGGATTGTTTTCTGTCATGTCTTTATTTGACTTGTTTCTAGAATAAGATTGATTTTAAGATGGAAGATGGTATTACTGCCTCGGTATGGAGCTGAAAGGCTTAGCGTCGCTTCTTCTTTGGCTTGGCTGCCTTTTTCTTGGCTTTCTTAGCAGCTTTCTTTGGCTTTGCCTTCTTGGCAGCTTTCTTAACAGCCTTTTTCACCTTCTTGGCGGCCTTCTTCTTTGCCTTGGGCTTTGCCTTCTTGGCAGCCTTCTTATTTTGCTTTGCTGCCTTTGGCTTCTTCTTGGCTGCGAGGAGCTTCTTAGCATGCTTCTGCTTTGCCTTCTCTTCCTCTTCGATGCTATCAAACGCCTTATCATAGATGTCGTCAGGCTCTTCTTTCTTCTCCTCTTCCTTATCATAACCTGCCATGAAGCCTTCTTCCTCAGGACTAATCTCATCGTCCTTTATAAGGCTCTCTCGGCCCTCGTCTCCATACACTCCCTGCGAATCCTCTTGCTCTTCTTCTTCAAACATGTTACAAACCTTCCTTAAGCCACTGATTTTTATATTTTTCGCCTAAAACCTGTCCAAGAGCATCAATAGCTATGTATAACTATCAATGATTGGGTCTTCTCAATGCCATCAATGAGCTGTATCTTCCCAAGGAGCACTTTATCGAACTCAGCGACATCCTTGACCCTGACGATGGCGACTATGTCAGTCCCTCCTGAGACCACATCTGCCCGCTCTATGAATGCCAGCTTTTTAAGGTCATGTATGATGTCGTACTGGGTTTTCTTTTTCTCTTTCAGCGCGTTTATGTTGGCTGATATGAGGACGTAGACCATGAAGCTTCGTCCTATCCTCCCATAATCCGGCTCGATGGTGAATCTTTTTATGGCTCCTGATCTCTTGAGCTTCCTGATACGGTTGTGCACTGTCGTGACCGGCAGGAGCGTCTTCTTGGCTATCTCTCGGGTGGTATAGTCTCCGTGCTCAGTCAGCAGTTCGATAATCTTCTGGTCTTTTCCGTCAATAATGTCTATCATTGTGGTACAAATGTTCCATTTATTATTTAAATGTTTCTATTTATTGCAATATTTTCCATTAAATCTGGAATAATATTATAAAGCTTTATGGTTAGCATCTTAATAGATTGTAGATTGGAGGTATTAAGATGATACAAGAAGCGGCAACAGACGTTATAAAAGCAGGGATGCCTGAGGGATATGTCCCTGTGCTGGATTTTTTTGAGACCCAGAAGGCGATAAAGCTTGTGAAGGACACTTTTGAGAGGAAGCTGAGTAAAAAACTTGGTCTGATCAGGGTATCAGCGCCGAGATTCCTGGAATCAGGATCAGGCTTGCAGGATGACCTTGCAGGGACTCAGATTCCTGTCAGTTTCAGGACAAAATTCTCTAAGAGAGAAATTGAAGTGGTCCATAGCCTCGCCAAATGGAAAAGATATGCTCTAGGCAGATACGGCTTCAAAGAAGGCTGTGGGCTTTACACAGACATGGATGCCATACGAAAGGATGAGGCTGTCGATGAGACTCATAGCATATATGTTGATCAATGGGACTGGGAGCTGGTAATCTCAAGACAGGATAGGAGCTTGGTATTCTTGAAAGGCGTTGTAAGGAAGATATACTCTGCTATCCGCCAGACAGAGGCAGCAGTCTCGAGAGATTTCCATGCTCTGAAACCATGGCTTCCTAGGAGGATAACTTTCCTGCATGCAGAGGAGATGGAAGCGATCTGTCCTGGAATGGCTCCTAGGGAACGAGAGGGTTTCTTTGCTGAAAAGTACGGAGCGATATTCATAATCGGGATAGGCCATCCGATGAGGTCTGGCTTGCCCCATGATCTGAGGGCTGCCGACTATGATGATTGGTCTGCTGTGACAGGTGAGAGGACAAGAGGATTGAACGGCGATATCATTGTCTGGGATCATGTCCGGAAGAGGTCTTTGGAGCTGTCTTCGATGGGTATCCGCGTTGACAAGGACTCGATGCTGTTCCAGCTTGGGATGATGGGTCTCCATGATAGGAAAACGCTCGAGTTCCATCGCAAGGTGATAAGCCAGGAGATGCCTTTGACCATTGGAGGTGGCATTGGCCAATCAAGGCTCTGCATGCTGCTCCTGCAAAAGGCGCACATAGGCGAAGTGCAGTCCAGCGTATGGCCTGATCCTGTGAAAGATGAGTTCGATAGAAGAAAGATTCCGCTGCTGTAATCTTTTTTTTATTGCTTGTATTCAAGCCTCTTCTCAGAATTTTTCAGGGCGGTCCTGAGCAGGAGGACGTTCTCCTCCTTGAGCTTCTCAATCATCTTGTCCTTCCGGATAAGCTCTTCCTCGAGATAGGTTATCTTCTTCTTCAGGACAGACCTGCTGTCTGTCTTCTCACCACCCTCCTTTTTCTTCTTTGCCTCGGGCATGCGGCTGGTTGTTATATTTCGGTTTTAATATTTTTTCATTTGCGCAGTGTTTGATCAAGCGGATTTATCTTGTTTTTCAGCCAGGAGATTTTATTAACCAGTTAGGCATATGCTGTGCTGATGAGACTGAACAAGAAACGCCTGCTGCTGATTAGGGAATTGCGCAATGACGCGCGGAAGAGCCTGTCGGACATGAGCCGGGATACAGGCATACCTGTCACGACGATATTCGACAACTACAACAAGCTGGTTGATGGGAGAATCATACTCAGGCATTCTCCGATGATTGATTTTAAGAAGTTAGGATTCAATTTCAGGAGCTTCCTGCTGCTGAAGGCAAAGGATCGCGATGAGATCGCAGATTTCCTGGACAGCCAGATGAATGTCAACTCTGTCTTCAGGATTAGCGGCTATGATTACCTGGTGGACTGTGTGTTCCCTGGCATAAGGGAATTCTATGATTTCACCGATGCGCTGAAGAGCATCGGCGTCTCAGAGGTCGAAGTGCACGATGTCATTGAGCAGCTGAAATATGAGGAATTCTTCTCGTGAATGATGCTTCACGTTTTTTTTTGTGACGTAGAGATCGAAATGGTATATATTGATTAGAGAATTATGTGTCGTGATTTATTCGTCTTTGGTGTTTTTTCTCCGATTTTATCGTCAGAGGTTATTTTAAACAGTTAGCGATTGTTTTGTTGCTGTAGAAAAAATGATTCATCAAGGTGGGTGGGAACATGGATGAAGTGCAAAAGAACGAGCTTAAGAATGATATTACTAACGATGTAGTGAGCAAGATAAAAGAGGAATTGCGGGGGATCGCTGCCGTTGCTACCAATGATCAGAAGAAAAAGAAGGCAAGCTTTGGCACAAAGCTCTTGATAGCAGGAGGGGTTGTTGCAGGAGCAACCTATTACGCTGGGCAGAAGGTATGGAAATATTTCTATCCTCCAAGCTTAAAAAGATATCTGGCTGTCGGAATGCTTTTCACCACTGTCGTTTGCGTAAAGAACTGCGACAAGGCCAGCAAGGATGCCTTTTCTGCCTATTCTCATGTCAGAGATGCTATTGTACGGAGGGTGGATGGAACGTCAAAGATGAACTCTCTTGAGAAGACAGTTCATGATGGCAATAAGAAATTTGAGCAGCTCCAGAGCTATCTTAAGCAGAAGGATGGTTTGATACTCTGGAAAGATGATGCTTTTAGGAAAAAGGATGATGAGCTTAAGAATGCATTGGACAAATATAAGGGATTGGAGCAGAGAATCAACCAAGGAAGAGCCAATGACGGTCCTGTTGTGAAGAATGATGTCAGCTCCACTGCTTCATATTCTCAGAATGTCAGCCAAGAACAGCCATCTTTTGTAAAAAAGGCAAAAATCACCAATCCTGGCCCTTCCAACAAGCCAGCGACAATTGCCAGGCTTGAAGGATTGCTGGATGCTGGTGAGTACAGCAACATAATCTATGTTGACAAGCAGAATAACTCTCTGTCTCTTTACAAAGCATCCGGCGATGGCTTTGAGCTTGAGCATCGCTATCGCTGTACCACAGGAACCAACCCTGAACCTAAAGAGAGGGAAGGAGACAAGGCGACTCCTGAGGGGATTTATTTCATCAATCGGGTGAACCTTTCTCCCAACGGCCCTTTGTTTGGCGTAGGCTATCTTGGATTGGATTATCCTAATGCTGATGACAGACGCGAAGGCAGGACTGGAAGCGGCATGCTGATCTGTGGCACAGATATTTCTGATAGGATGCAGGCCATCATGAATGGAGGGAACTCGACTAATATGGGTGTTTCGCTCATTAATGGGGATTTCCTTGGCTTATATAACAGCATTTCTGACCTGCACAAGACAATGGTAGTGATTGAGAACTCAACAAGGCCTTTCAACATAAACCGATAAGTCGGAGGTGAACGGGATGGATGATTTTGAACTTCATCAACAAGGATTTCAGACAATGGACTCGACAGGTCAAATTATTGGAAAAGATCATGAACAGCCATCAAAGGTGATAGAGATATGGCTTGATGATGCTCCAAAGGACAAGCCCGAGAAGAGAGTGAAGCCTGTGCCGGATCAGAGCTTAGGGAAAAAACCTTTGATGCTGCGAGCATTTGGTGCTTCATTGATTGGAACAGCTCTTTTCCTGGGTGGCGCATTATATCAGAGGATGATGATGTACTCTGAAGTTCATGAGAACCCCAGCTCATACACTGCTTCCTATCCAGAAAGCCCTTCAGCCGAGCGGGGTGTTCTTAGCCCGGCACGGATCATTCCTGTTGAGAAGAAAAAACTGCCTGGGAAAGATCTGAAAAAGAAAGTTGATGCCTTGCAGAGAGAAATATTATCATATTCGTTTGATGCAGATGCTGCTTATTCAGGCCGATATTCTATCTTGGTTGTTGATAAGAAGGATCAGCTTTCAAGACTTTACAGGGTTAGCTATGAATTGATTGATAAGAGCATTGTGAGCACAGGAAAGAACCATGGAGAGAAGATGATGCTGGGGGATAACAGGACTCCCTCTGGAAAGTTCAAGATACTCTCTGCTGAGAAGAGCTCTGATTGGATGCATAATGGAGCGCTTGCATATGGAGATTATTTCCTGAGGCTGGATTGCGGGTCGTGGGATGGGCAGGGGCGTTATTTTAGGTCGGGTCGCTCCCAGATAGGAGTTCACGGCACTAATGAGCCTGAGATGCTGGGGACTCCTGCCAGTGAAGGCTGCGTAAGGCTTGATTCTGCCGTGATCAAGCGGTACGTGGAGAAAGGGAGTCTTGGCATAGGCGACTATGTGATAATAATTTCGGATAAGGGGGCTTTGCCCAGATACATGAATGATGACCCAGGCTTAGAAATGGCTAAGCCTTTTTCTCTTAAAATGATGTTGCCTGTTGAGGATAAGAAATTCATGGTTGAGAGAAACCGGCCACTTTCAAAATCTGCTTCAAATAATCTTGAGAAGAGGATTGATGATAATGGCGGATAAGAAGCTCATGGAATGGTTCAGTGAACAGACAAAAGGCAGCCCTCCAGAGAGAAAGATTTTTCCCTCTCCGGAGCAACAGCACGCACCAGGACAGGCTGGACAGGCTGATTTGGCAGCTCTTGAAAGCTTGTTAAAAGGCAACGGCAACCTCAAGCTTAGCCTGGCTGATTCCTTCAAGTACTTGCTCGGCCAGAGCGTTGATGCCCTCAGGGAAGCGGCTGTTAAGAATCCGTCTGATTCCGTATATCAGGTCGCTAGGAAGCTCACCGGATTATTTTTTGATGAGAGCAACACCTTAAGCTCATTGGCGAGGGAAGGCATTTCAGTCATACTTTACATGAAAGCAGACGGCATCATAAGCGCGGCCTATAAGGCCAAGATGAAGGGTTGATTAGATGTAACTGATATGGGATTGATATGGTGATGATCATATGGTGTTTTTTGAATGGGTCAAGCATGCGATGATAGGCGGATTGTTCGCATCAATCGCTCACAGGCCATTGGAAAGCTATGTGCTGAACAGCAATCTTCCCGATGATAAGAAGGACAAGGCAGTAGGTGCTGCCATCGGAGCTGTCGGAGGCGGCGCGCTCGGCTATTTCCTTGGGGAGCAGGTGTGCAACGGCAATGGTTATGATTCAAAGAAGAAGCTCGCCAGCACAGCTTTTGGCGTTGCTGGCGGTTTGCTGATAGGATATGCTATTGGCGGCCATATTGCTGCCAAGAAACAACCAGTTTATTTTGCTCATGCAGAGGATGGAACGTCAGTGTCCCAGAAGGCGTGAGAGATAGGTAAAAGATATGATGGGAGCTCGCATTGGTTTGAGCTCTGTTTTTGGAGGAGGATGAAAATGGTTGGTGTGGTTGAAGGAGCCGCTTATATCGGCTCTGCAGTTGTCCTGTATCACGGGATAACCAAGCAGAAGGTTTTGTCCAATGACAACATAAGAAATGGGACGCTTGGGGCTTTGTTAGGTCTTTACCTTGGCCCTAAACTTGAGGAGATCATCAGAAAGGACAAGACCATATCAGAGGATGATAAGAAGAAAATATTCGGCACCATTGCAGGCGCCTTTGCTGGCGGCGGATTAGCTTACTATGCGATTTCCCACGGCGCAGCAGGGTATCTGAAGGACCAGATAAAGGGCTATGTCGATAAGAACAAGCCAGGGACTCAGCAGCAATGATTGGCTTTGAGCTTTAGAAAATAATTTTTTGTTTTTGTTATGATATTTTTTTATCCATTTGCTTGAAGGGTGATCGGATGACCAATAAGTCTTTGGCTCCTGCAGAGCTCGGGCATAGCTTCGAGAGAAGGGTGCGAGATGCTTTTGAGAAGAACAGCTTTTTGTTCCTGCAGAAGAATCAGTGGAAGAAGAATTATGCGCCTGAACTTGACAGCGCTTCAAAGCGCGAGTATGACCTGGTGATGTTCAACCTTGCTGACAAGAGGTTTTACATCATCGAGTGCAAGGCGCATTATTCAGCTGATGCATTTGTCGGCCTTAGCGAGGTGAAGGAGTTCGTCAATAAGCTGAGCAACTATAACGGCAGGCCTGTCGGAAAGGCCATTGTCAGCGACACTGATTTCACTAGCTCTGCGCTTGGCTATGCTCAGAACCATGACATTCACGCTGTTAATGGGCGACAACTGAAGATGATGGAGAAGAACAAAGCCGGATTGGTCAGAGGGATCGTTGCGAAGGCAGTTTTTTCATGCCTTGAGGGCTTGGTTGACAGGCTGATCAAATCATATTAGCATGAACGGAGGGGCTATGATGGGAGTGTTGGTGAATGCTTTTTACAGGGTGTTTCCTGAGCTTGAAGAGCTTGATAGAAAGACAGAGTGTTTCATCAATGACTTCAGGAAGGTTTATTCTTTTGGCAGGAGCGTTGCTGATTATGTTGTTGAGAACAAGGGAAAAATAGTCGGCAAGATCAGCCAAGCAGTTTCTTCTTCATTGAACAATTACTTCTCTGGATTGGAGAACCACATCAAAGGGATATTTTCTGAATTAAAGAGCGATTTCAGGTCCAGGCCTACTTCGCAGCAGAGAGCGCCAGCAGAAAATATTATTGAAGCTAAGCCTGTTATGAAGAAGCCTATTGTTGAGCAGGGGCCTTCTGCTAAGAAAAGCCAGCAGACATGCTATGATGGCGTTGAGAAGATCATCCAGGAGTTCGGCAGCAGGCTAAAGGAGTTCAGTCCTTTCCTTGATGTTCGGGTGAACTTTCATGAGCCTGACGATGTTGTCAGGAGTTATCTGTGGCCTAAGAAGAAAGATATGAGCTCAGGCAAAAAGGCTGACAAATCCTATGGATCGATTGATTCAATAATCGAAGGCGCAGACAAGAATTATCTGAGCAGCTCAAAGCTTGTTGCTCAGCTCTACAATTCAGGAAAGAACACAAAAGATATCAGAAGAGAGATGAAGAGCCAAGGATACTTGATCAAAGGCTATGATGATATTACGCAGATGGTTGCTGTCAGCATCAGCCTCGGAGGCAGGTATGAGCGAAGCAATTACAACAAGCGGGTTGCTGAGAAGCTCGGAGCCAATCATGAGCTGATAGATGATTATCTCTCAGGAAAATCTTACCATGAGATGGCCGGGAGCTTCAGCAAAAAAACCAGCGGCATGGGCATAAGTTATTCGTCCATCAAGCGGCTTCTGAAGGCTTACGCTGCTGAGTCTGGGTTGGATTTAAGAGGGATAAGGGCTAAGAATAAGATTGTGAAGGATGGTTAGTGCACGCATGTTCTTTTCATTCTGGTAAGCTGATAGTTCGGTTTTAATCTAAATATTTATATATTAATATGATTTAAGGCGATATTATGTTACGGCCTGAATACATAGATAAATTGGATGAAGTTGAGAAGCAGAAAGGCATGAAGTTCAAGGATATGGCTGAACTCAGGAAGATTATCGAAGATAAAACATAATCCTGAGTTGAGTTCCTCGCATCAGCGCCCGTACGTCCTTATCCTTGTCGAGTATTCCTTCAGGCACCAGTCAAAGTCTTTCTTGCTGAAATCTGGCCAGAGTATTTTCTCTAGGAATATTATCTCGCTGTAGGCGATCTGGAACGGCAGCAGCCCGCTTGTGCGCTGCTGGCTTGTCCTGATGACAAGGTCTGGCTTGCTTTGCAGCTCCAGGTGCTTCTCGAACACTTCGGGAGTTATCTCCTCGGGTTTCAACAAGCCTTGCTTGACTTTATCAGCTATCTTCTTTGCTGCGAGTGCAAGTTCCCATTCTCCTCCGTAGGCCACGAGCAGGTTAAGCTTGTAGTCGGTGTAATCCTTTGTCAATCCCATGATCCGGTCCATCTTGTCATGGAGCTGTTTTGGCAGCGATGAGAGGTCTCCTATGAATCTTATCATCACCTTGTCTTTCTTATCGGTGTACTCTTTCAAGAACTCGTCGCAGACCTGATGAAACAGCGTGATGAGGAAATCGACCTCTTTCCTGTCCCTTTTGAGGTTGTCTGAGCTTGCTGCCCAGAAGGTGACTTCTTTTATTCCTGCTTCCTTGCACCATTTGAGGGCTTCCCTGAACTTGTCAGAGCCTAGCCTGTGGCCTTCAAAAGCAGCCTTGCCTTTCTTCTTCGCATGCCTCCTGTTGCCGTCTGGTATTATCGCTATGTGCCTCGGGATGGTCTTTGCCATGTTGCTATGAGTTATGGAAGATGTTTATAAATATTGTGATAAACAATGAGCTCTTCCGAGGGTAGAATCATAAGGGCAAGATTTATTAATATCAGTGCTGTAGCAGCCTTATGCGCTTCACCAAGATAACCATTATCATGAGTTCTAGGCCTGAGAAGACAGACATCAACCAGGAGCTCCAGTGGTTTGGCGGCAGCCTTGGATTGTTCGGTCTCAGGGATAAGGACAAGAGCTGTTTCAGGGTTTTCATAACTCTTCTTAAGGCCATGAAGGCGAATGAGCGCCTTAGCAGCGATGAGATAGCTCTCAGGACCAAGCTCACACGCGGCACTGTGATACATCATCTTGACCATCTCATGAGCGCAGGGATCGTTGTCTCTGAGAAGAACAGGTATTCGATGCGCATGGACACCTTGGCAGGCATGGTTGATTATATGAAGGGCGATGCAGACTCTGCCTGGAACAAGCTCAAGGACGTCGCTAAGGATATAGACCAGAAACTGGGTCTCATCTGAATCCTGAAGAACTTGATCCTGACTGTTTGTCTGTTCTTATCTTGAGAAATTGATTACTACTCCTATTATGCTTGCCTTGGCTTTTCTGAGCATCTCCTTTGACTTCTTTATGCTTGCCTTCTCTGTCCTGTCATGGGCGACTATGAGTATCACTCCTTCGCTGTTGGCGCAGGTCATGAGGCTCTCAGAGTATTCAAGAGCTGCTGTGTCAATCATCACGACGTCGAACATGCTTGCCTGGAGCTTTGCCATCACTGATTTCATATTGTCAGACAGCAGCGCTTCTATGGGCGAGTTCTGCCTCTCTCCTGAAGGCAGGAAGAACAGGTTCTTATATTTGGTCTTTCTTATGTAATCTCCTATCTTTCCAGGATTGGGTATTGCGTTGGTGAGCCCTTCCTCATCTTTCTTTACATCGAACATGCTGTTGAGCGAAGGATTTCTCAGGTTGGCGTCCACCAGGAGGACTTTCTTTCCTGCATGGGCCATGCTGAGCGCGAGATTGGCTGATATTATGCTCTTGCCTTCCTCTTTCTGCGGCGAGGTTATTGATATTACCTTGGTATCCTTGCCTCTTAGGTAAAGCATGAGGTTTGTCCTGAGAGCGAGTATGCTCTCGGGGAATATTCCTTTTTCCTGCCCTATCCTGCTGAAGTCATTCCTGCTGAGCTTTGGGATTGCTCCCAGGATCACTGAGCCCATCTCTGACTCAAGGTCTGTCTGGCTCTTGAATGTTGCCTTTAGCTGCTCCTTGAAGAATACTGCTCCCATGCTTATTATTATGGCCAATATGGCTCCCAGCGCCAGGTTAAGCGGGACATTTGGCTTGATAGGCTTTATTGGCAGGCCTGCATATTCTATGATCCTGACATTGCTGCTTTTCTCCTTTACAGCTATGTTGGTCTCCTCTCTCTTTGATAATAGGTAATCATATAATTTGTTCTTGGCAGCCATCTCCCTCTGGAGGGTCTGGTATCTGTTCTTGTCGTCGATGCTCATGTTGGCTGACACATTGTACTGAGCGATGAGCCTGTTCATGAAGTCAAGCTCCTGCTTGTAGGATGTGAGCTGTTCTGAGATGAAATTAGAGACCTCTCCTGCCTCCTGCTTCTTTGACTCCCTTGTGTAGTTGACGTATGATATCGCCACCCTGTTCGCCACTCCCATGGCTATCTGTGGGCTGGTTGACTCTGCTCTTATCTCTATTATGTTTGAGTCTTTGATCGCTTCAACGCCTATCTTGAAGTCCTGGTTTGAGAAATCAGGGTATAATGAGCTCAGGACGCTGTAGCTTAGAATTATCTCTTTTTGGGTTCCTAAATCGATTCTTGTCGCTGTTGATTGCAGGATCATGGCTGTCTGGTCCTGTCCTGTGATCATCGCAAGGCTTCTTGCCTCATAGACTTTTGGAGTTGTCAGCGTATAAGCCAATACTGCTGCGAATATCAATGCGAATATTATCAGCGCTAGAGCCCAGTTCTTCTTGAGCATCACATAGTATTCCTTGAAATCAATCTCGTCTTCCATGTTGCCTGTTCCTTAGGGGTAGTGATTGTCGTCTGGTTTTTAAATGTTTGTATTTTGAAAACAGCCAGTTCTCCTCGTAAGATGAGATAAAAATAAAAGAAAAAAATGTTATGGTTCTACTTCCTTCTCATGTAGGCCAATCCTAATCCGCCTATTAGCACCACAAGGACCACTCCGAACACTGGGAACTCTGGGACTCCGTTTGAGCCGCAGTCAGGTCCTGTGCATGGAGGGTTGCTTCCTGGCTTTCCGCAGAAGGTCACATGGCTTATGTCATGCTTGCCAAAGCCTGTTATGTCGCCGCTAGTACCGCCATTGTAGATGGTTGTGTTGGTTGATGCCTTCACAAGCACTCCGTCAACAGGTATGTCTGAGCTCCAGTCTGCTTCGCTCAGGTTTCCTGTGATCTCTATGTTGTAGCCGAGCAATGCGTAATTGGTCATTGCCTCATCGAGTGAGAATCCGCTGCCTGATGCCTCGAACTTAGCTATCCCGAAGAAATCATTGCCGAAATAATCGCGGCATTCGTTGTCTATTGATCCTACTTTTGCCATGACCGTGAGGCTTGATATGCTCATGATCACCAGCATAGCGCTCAAAAATGCTGTTATCTTATTCATTTTTTCCCTTTCCTCCCCCACCTGCTCTTTTTTTTCTTCTTTGGATTCCGGAAAAAAAACGAATATAAAAAGATTACGGTTTTAGTTATGAGAAAGCTCGCGGGGTCTAAAACCCCACATTTTAATGCGAGCTTTCTAATTCCAGCTAACCGTCAATACGTGCGAG
>JAZDMG010000035.1:0-11161 GCA_043801165.1 archaeon | reverse complement strand
GCAGCCAATAATATCAGCAATTTCTTGCTGTTTCTTTCGTTGCCCTGACAATTTAACAATCAATTCACGTTGGGTTAAGTTTAGCATACAAAGTACAATAACATAACTAGTATTTATAGTTTACTTTTGTCGCTAACTAGAACCAAAATACGAATTAGTCACTCGATAGTGATTATTAACCGAAAATAATATAAGGAGAGCTCGGTTAACCAGCGACATGGAGCCGATAATCGAGATTCCTGACCCGAAAAATGCGAGAGCATTTGAGATAGTCAGAACAGCTGTAAGTAGGCTAAGACAAAACAGGCCTTTCGTCATAGGAATAACTGGAGCTGGCGGGGCTGGAAAAACAACATTCGGCAACAACATATCTCTTTATTATGGGAGAGATAATTGCGTATCAATAGACTTGGATGACTACCTCCTCTCAAGAGAGGAAAGAGGAAAGCTTGAGGTTACAGGCTACAATCCCCAGGCAAATAAGCTTTTCCTAGCTAAAGAGAACATAGAATATTTGGTAACTGGAAAAACAATATCCAAGCCGAGATATGATCATTCTACAGGAAAGGTCCTGAGTGATGAGCAAATAACCCCTAAAAGCATAATTGTGATAGAAGGCGTCACCACCTTATATCCCGAACTGAGGGATCTGAGCGATATTTCTTTCTTTCTCGATGCCCTTGAGGAAACACAGATACAGAGCAGGATAGAAAGAGACGTCAAGACAAGAGGATATACTCGCGAACAAGCACTGATACTGTTCAAAACAGTCCAACCAGACTATTTGCGGTTCATAGAGCCGACAAAAGAATCCGCTTCGGTGATCTTTCAAGTAGGAATCGATTACATAATGCGTCCGATTCATATCTTAGAAAAACTTAAATAAATTTATAAAGAAAGTCTTTCATACGGATACTATGATTAAAGGAGTGATCTTTGATTTTGATGGGGTAATCGTAGATACTGAGAAGAAAAGATTCCGCGACCTAAGGCAAATTCTCGCCAAAAAAAACATTTCCCTGCAGCAAGGGACTTTTCATAGACTGATAGGGAAAAAAACCGAAGCATTCATCAAAGAAATATTTCCGAGCTTACCAGCAGATACTATCTCCAGTATGGTTGATGAGCGCAGAAAGATGAACATGAGAAATATCAAGGGGAACAAGCTGCTTCCAGGGATAAAAAATCTGCTTCATCACCTGAAATCAAAAAAGTATACGCTCGCATTAGTCACTGGGACTAAAAAAGATTTAGTAAAAACTGTTCTCGAAACAAACGGGCTGATGGATTATTTTGACCTGCTAGTGACCGGAGAGAGCTTTAAATCTTCCAAACCAGACCCTGAATGCTATATGATTGCCTTGAAAAGATTAAGATTGCCTAAAGAAGAAGTGGTCATAATCGAGGATTCTGCGGCAGGTGTTGCTGCCGGAAAGAGGTTAGGTATAACTGTTTTTGCGATACCAACGTATCTTCCTAAAAAAGATCTTGTGGAATCAGACAGGATATTCGAGAATCACGCAGAGATAAAGAAATTCTTCATGAAGCAGGAAAAAATCTGAGCCATATCGAACTAACTGTTTTCTTCTTTCGTCTTAAACAGCAGCCACTCCTTCGGGCCTGCCTTCTCGAACTTCAGAAGGGTATATCTGCCTTTGAGCTTCTTGCCGTGAAGAACAAAGACAAATTTCTTATCCTCTCCTGCCTCGGCTTTCCTGCTCTCAAGCTCATAGCTGCCTCGGTCCCATATCTCGACCTTTCCTGCGCCGTAGCTGCCCTCGGCAATCTCTCCCTCGAAATCAGCATAGCCCAGGTCATGGTCTTCCACCCGTATGGCGAGCCTTTTCTGGTCTGGAATAATAGGAGGTTCCTTAGGCACAGCCCAGCTCTTAAGGACTCCATCCATCTCAAGGCGGAAATCATAGTGGAGATGGGTCGCCGAATGCTTCTGCACGACGAATATAAGAGAATTATTCTTGCCTATGCTGGCTGTGCTGGTCTGCTTTCTCATTTCCTTTTCTTCTTGTCATGCACTATGTGCACGGTCCTTGTCGGGAAAGCCATCTCGATGCCTGCCCTCTCGAACTTCTCTTTTATCTCAAGGTTTATCTCATTCCTTATGTCCATGAACTTATCGATATTCTTCTCGCGTATCCAGTAGATAATCATTATCACCAGCGAAGAGTCCCCGAATTCAGAGAGGGCTGCGATGGACTCATTCTCAGTCAGCTTATGGTCTTCTACCACATCGTGGATTATCTTCTGGGCCTGGATGACTTTCTTGGTTGGAGTGTCATAGGTGACGCCTACGGTCAATTTCACCTTCCTGGCCTTCTCCCTGGAGACATTCTCAAGTATTGATTTGGCTATCTGCGCGTTCGGGATTATCAGCTGCGTACCGTCAAGCGTCTCTATGCGGGTGGTCCTCATGCCGATCTCACGCACCCATCCTTCATTCTGGTCGATGCGGATCCTGTCTCCGAGCTTGAAGGGCTTGTCGCTCAAGATGGCTATGCCTCCGAAAAGGTTGCTCAGCAGCTCCTGGGCAGCAAGGGCGAACGCAAGCCCACCGATGCCGACGCCTGTGATCAGCGCAGAGACATCAAAGCCGAAATCCTTGATGATCATTATGATCGCAAGCACCCAAAGCACTATCTTGACCAGCTTCCTGATTATCGGCAGGAGGTGGTCATCAAGGTCTGACCTGGTCTTCTCAGCCATTGGCTGGACGTAGTTTATTATTATCGCGTCGATGAAATTTATTATGATCCAGCTTATGTTCAGGGTGAAAAGGACTATCATGGCCCTGTCAAAGACAGAACCTGCCTTGTCAGAAAGCGTGAGCTGATGCGCTCCGATGTAGATGCCTGCCAATATTATCATCAGTATTATCGGCTTCTCAAGGAGGTGCGACAGGATGTCATCCAACTGGGACTTGGTCTTTGCGGCCAGCACCTTGACTATCTTTGAGCTTACAAAGTAGAAAATCTTCCCGACTCCCACCCCTAATACGATATAGATGATGAGCATCAGGTACTGATGGTAGGTATTGCCCCACAGCACATTTGCCCAGAACATTGTGTTGGAAGAGAAAATGCTTGTTTAAATATTTTTTGCCATTCACACTGGCATCAGGGCAGATGGCATCCAGACAACGCCAGGATTGCATCATTCAGGAGCGATTACCCTGCTGTCTTGCCCCGGCCCGCCCAGGACGATCGTCTGGTTCAGTGAGACTGCCTTGCCCTGGTCATCGCCTTCGATATTGACAATCACGTCCTTTCCAGAGCGCTCAAACACCACAGACTTCTTCTCTGGGAAAAGCTTGCAGGAGGTCAAAAGCATGAGCGAAAGCAGCATCAGCAGGACCAATGATGTTGTCATCAGCCTCAATCCGCCATTTAGCCCATATGCTGGGCCATACCGGCCATATCTCCTGCTGTTCATGACGCTCCCTCACCGCCACTATTGCTTGGCGAGCTCATCTTTCCTGATATACAATGCAGAATTAAATACCTTCAGGACTGCCACGATATCCTCTTTCTCAACTTTCTCCCTGAGGTGCAGCCTGGCCCTCGCTTTGGCCATGTTCATTATGCCCATGACCATCCTGGGAGTCACCTCGATGATGAACTTGTCCTCGTCGCCTTTGACATCTGCGACAAATCCCTGTATCAGCGAACTTAAGCTCTTGTCGAATGAGACCTCTTTTGATAGGGCGTATTCAATGTAAGCCTTGACAAAACCCCTGTTATGCTCGTCGATGTGTGTCTCTCCTTCCTTGATGAGCTTATCTGTTATCTTCAGGAATTCGTCGGTGCTTGGCCTCCTTATCAGGAACACAAGGTGGAATCTGCTGAGGAGCGCTGGCTCGAATGGTATCTGCTTCTTCAGAACTTCAATAGTCCTGCCGATGAACTTGTCTCCATCAGGATTGGCGCTGGCGAATACCTTAGCCCTGGCATCAATCTGTATATGGTTGTTGCCTTTATCATAGGTTATGAAGCCTTTCTCCATGGCATTGAGCAGTCCTGCCCTGTCAGGGTTCTGCATGAGATTGAGCTCATCGATGCAGGCTATGCCGTTGTCTGCTAGCGGCAGGAGGCCTTTGATCATCTCTTTTCCTGAGAAAGTGACTGTGAGCCCTGCCTTGCTGGAGCCGCTGCCTAGGCCAAAGCTGCTTATGGGCGCAAGCTCTGCGATGCTTCTCAGGACAACGGTCTTGCCTGTGGAAGGGTCCCCCAACAGGAGTATATGCACTTTATCGCTGGCGAACAGCTGATAGAGGCCGGCTCTCTTGACATCATCAAGGCCGATTATATTAGGAGCGATCAGGGAGAGTATCCTCTCCTCTGCCGCCTCAGAGAAGGCCTTGAACAACAGCTCTCTTCCGAACTGGGAGACTCGCCTGTCAAAGAGTTCAACGCGCTCCTTTATCTTGGAGCTGACTGAGTTTGACCTGAAGACCATATATTTAGAATCCTTGAAGAAGCTGGCAGTGGTGGAGAAATCATCTTCTGAGAATCTTGCCTTGTGGAGCTTGAGAAGCTCCTTCATCTCCTTGAGTTCGCTCTCTGAGAAGAGTTCCTTGACCAGCCCAAGCCTCTCCTTATCTGCTTTTGAGAGCGGGAAAAGCTTCATCAACAAAGTCCATAATCCCATAGCAAAGGATAATGCTCCGTGATATAAATAATTAACTGAAATGAACTGAAATGCGAGGTAGCTTTTTGCGCCAGGCTCCATTGCCTGTTGCTGGGAAAAATATTTAAAGCAGGGACGCAATATATACCCCATTCCATTAGAAAAAAGGGGTTGGATTTTTGTTCAGAAACATAGTCGCGGGCAACAAGCACAGCAAGGATATTGATGTTCTTAAAGGTCGGATTGACAAGCTTGAGAAAGGGCTTGAGCGGCTGGATGCGGTCGAGCAGAGCCTTGCCTACCATGAGACTGTCCTGACCAAGAAGGTCTCTGACATATTCAAGATAGAGAGCAGGATACAGGAGCTTGTGGAGAAGAAAGAGATGCAGGTCCTGAGGGAAGAGCTGACAAAGCTGGAGAAGCATGATGAGCTGCTCTTCGAGCAATCAAAGCTCATAAGGCATATCCTTAACGACATACACCAGCTCAGGGAATCAAGCAAAACGAGCAAGGAGATGATTATGCTCAATCAGCACGATGAGAAAGCAGAGCACGAGGAGCACCAGCAAGACGTCAATTCAATGATGAAAGAGCTGGATGAGCTCAGGCAGATGCACAAGGTAAAGGTGAGCAAGGGCGACCTGGAACTGCTGAAGCATGAGCTGCATGACAAGCTCAACCAGGTGGATTATCAGAACAAGATTATAATGAAATACCTTAAGCATGTGGATGAGAAAGTGATCCACAAGCAGAGATGATTTCTGATTTCTTATTCAGATAGCAGGATGCCGAGAGTGCAACAACAAACTTTATATAATAATCTCCTTCTCTTCCTCGATGAAATGCTAGAGGGAAATTACGAAGCAGAGGCAGTGGAGAAGAAGTGGCAGGAGCACTGGGCTAGGGACAATATCTACAGGTTCGATCCTGAGAGCAAGAAGCCTATTTACAGCATCGACACTCCCCCGCCCTATGCCAGCGCAGATCACCTTCATGTGGGCCATGCCATGCATTATTCGCAGTTTGAGTTCGTCGCCCGATATAAAAAGATGAGAGGCTTCAACGTATTCTTCCCGATGGGATACGACGACAATGGCCTGCCCACCGAGAGATTCGTGGAGAAGAAGCACAATGTCAACAAGAGCACCGTCACCAGAGCGAATTTCATAAAGCTCTGTCTTGAAGAGACAAAAAGATGCGGCCAGGTCTATCATGACCTGTTCAACAGCTTGGGATTCTCGCTGGATTGGAGCCTTCTCTATCATACTATAGACGACAGGAGCAGGTTTGTCAGCCAGGCTGGGTTCATAGAGCTGTATAAGAAGGGGTTCCTGGAGCATAACGACCTTCCTACGACCTGGTGCATGAACTGCCAGACGACAATCGCACAGGCTGACTTTGACAATATAGAGCTACAGAGCCAGTTACATGATATAGCGTTCAAATGCGGACCAAAAGACCTCATAATAGCGACCACCAGGCCCGAACTGATCCCTGCCTGCGTAGCACTATTCGCCAATCCTGAAGATGAAAGATATAACAGGCTAAAGGGAAAATCTGCAAGAGTCCCGTTATTCAATTACGAAGTCCCAATCCTATTCGACGAAACAGTCGACAAGGAAAAAGGGACTGGCCTGATGATGTGCTGCACATTCGGAGACAAAGAAGATGTCGAGAAATGGTACAAGCACAAGCTCCCGTTGAGGATAGTATTCACAGAGAATGGAAGGATGAATGATACTGTGCTGGCCTATAGCGGGCTGAAGATCAAAGATGCAAGGGCAAAAATAATCGAGGACCTGAAAGGAGAGGGGTTCTTGATAAAACAGCAATCCATAACGCACGCAGTCAATGTCCACGAAAGATGCGGGACTGAGGTTGAGTTCCTGAAAAAGAAGCAGTGGAGCATAAGAGTTCTTGACAAGAAAGACGAGCTTATAGCCATCGCTGACAAGATCAATTGGTATCCCAAGCATATGAAAGTGAGATACGAGCATTGGGTGAAGAACCTCCAGTGGGATTGGGGTATAAGCAGGCAGAGATATTACGGGGTCCCGTTCCCAGTGTGGTACTGCGCGAAATGCAGAGAGATCAGGCTCGCAAAGATAGAAGAACTGCCTGTAGACCCCCGGGAAGAGCAGCCAAAGGCTCCATGCGGATGCGGAAGCACAAGCTTCACTCCTGAGATGGATGTCATGGATACCTGGATGACCAGCTCCATGACCCCTTACATAAATGCCCGCTGGAAGATGAAAGACGAAAGGAAGGGCTTTGTGCCCATGAGCCTCAGGCCGCAGGCGCATGACATCATAAGGACCTGGACATTCTATACTATCGTCAAGGCATATTATCTCGAAGGAAAAATTCCCTGGCAGAACATCATGATGAGCGGGCACGGCCAGGATCAGCACGGAAAAAAGATGTCCAAGAGCAAAGGCAATTTTATCATCGCGAATGACGTGATAAAAAAATTCAGCGCCGACTCATTAAGGTTCTGGGCTGCGAGTTCAAAGCTCGGCGAAGACCTGCCTTACCAGGAAAAGGACCTGGTCACAGGCAAGAAGACCATCACCAAGCTGTGGAACGCAGCAAAGCTCTGCTACCAGCACCTGGAGGATTACGACCCTTCCAAGGCCCTGAAATTCGGAGAGCTTGAAGTCATCGACAGGTGGCTCCTATTGAAGTTCAACGAAACAGTAAAGATAGCAACAGATTACTTTGATGATTATAATTTCAGCGAGGCAAGGAAGGCGGCGGAGCAGTTCTTCTGGCATGACTTCTGCGACAACTACCTTGAGATTGTGAAGAACAGGCTCTATGACAAGGAGAACAGGCAGAAGGAAAGGCTGAGCGCCCAGCACACGATATACCATGTATTCCTGGGTGTGCTAAAGCTCTTCGCTCCGATAATGCCATACATCACAGAGGAGCTGTATCACAGCCATTACTCTGGAAAGGACAAGCACGCTGCCAAGAGCATTCACATATCTGACTGGCCTGAACATGATGACAAGCTCAAGGACGACCTTGCGCTTGAAGCCGGTGAATTGGCCATCAGCATAATATCAGAGGTCAGGAAGCACAAGGCAGCCAAGAGCATCTCTATGAAGCAGGAGATAGAGAGTGTTGAAATCGAGACAGCCCTGGAGCTGGAAAAACTTCCTGCAGGCGCTCTCAAGAGCCTGAAGCATGACATAATAAGCACCATCAATTCTAAGGTCCTTGACATCAGGAAAGGGCCTGAGCAGAAGGTGCTAATCGAATAGGGCTGGCTTTCGCTATTCCAGGCATCGACGCTGAGCGATTAATTGAACGAAATATTTATATACTCTAAAGTAAAGAAAACAGAAATAACGACAGCATATACTAATCATTCAAACTATTCATAGTAATAAGTCACAGGAGGGAAGGGTGCAATGGAAGT
Organism: archaeon; assembly: GCA_043801165.1. GTDB lineage: Archaea > Nanobdellota > Nanobdellia > Woesearchaeales > SM23-78 > SM23-78. Next base: position 3,096 of record JAZDMG010000035.1, on the reverse strand, counting down.
TGATATATCTAATAAAACAATAGTTGTTCTTGTAGTATTAACAGTCATCATCTCTGTGCTGAGCACAATGGTAGTCCTGACAGAAGTATCAAACATGAAAATAGAATCTGTAAGAACAGCCGGAAGCGGAAGCAGCGGAGGACAAGGAAAAGTCCACCTAGAAATACTGCCAGAACCGGCTAAGATAGCAGGCACAGGACAAGTAACACTAGAAATACTGCCAATCAAATAGAGATATAGGTCGAAACAGGAGGGATGAAAATGGAGTTAACAAACAAAAGCTTATCATTACTACTCGTAGCAGCAATAGTAGTCAGCCTAGGAGGAACATTAATCAGCCTAAACAAGCTTAACCAAGGAGCAACAGGCCTGGCAGCAGGAGAAGTGAACCTGACAATAACCAGCAACACATCATGCAACATAGACACAAACGTAACCTTCGGAACAAGCGGAAAACCAGGAGGAACATGGATGCTATCAACAAACGCAACCAACGCAGGATACGGAGCATTCAACGACTGCATAGCAAGCGCAACATGCCAAGGAATGCAGATAAACAACACAGGAAACACAAACATAAACGTAACACTAATATCAAACTATAACGCATCATCAATGCTAGGAGGACCGCAGGCAACCCAAGACGACTTCCAAGCAAAAGCAGTAAACGGATCAGCAGCAAACGGAGGAGCAGTACACCCAGGATGCATAAACGGAGCACTAAACAGCACATGGTTCTACGTAAACGAATCAGTAGCCGCAAGAGCAATACCAATATGCCTAAACCTGACATGGCAAGACGCAAACGACCTACTGACAATAGAATACAACGTAACAGTAGACGTAGACACGCCAGTAGGAGGAAAAACAGCAACAATAACAATAACCTGCACCCAAGTAGGATAAGATTCCTGTGTAGGCTTAATCCAACATAATAATAAATAAACTAAGACATGGAGGCGAAAGGAGAATGGTATCAAATAAGACATTGGCTTTATTCATCATAGCTGCAGTGGTGGTCAGCCTTGGAGGCACCATTCTCAGCCTTAACAAGCTGCAGGAGATCTCATCGTTGAAAAGGATCATAGTCCCGACAAAGCAGGTCACAGGCCTGGCAGCAGGACAAGTGAACCTGACAATAACCAGCAACACATCATGCAACATAGACACAAACGTATCATTCGGCTCAAGCGGAAAACCAGGAGGAACATGGATGCTATCAACAAACGCAACCAACTCAGGATACGGATCATTCAACGACTGCCTAGCAAACGCGGTATGCCAAGGAATGCAGATAAACAACACAGGAAACACAAACATAAACGTAACACTACTGACAAACTACAACGCATCAACACTGCTAGGAGGGCCACAAGCAACAGTAGACGACTTCCAAGGATTGGCAGTTAACGGAACAGCAGCAGGATACTCAACAATAAGACCAGGATGCAGAGGACTTAACGAATCATGGTTCTACGTAAACGAAACAGTAAGACCAATGCACATATGCACCAACCTGACGTGGGAAGACGCAAACGACCTACTGACAATAGAATACAACGTAACAGTAGACGTAGACACGCCTGCAGGAGCAAAAACAGCAACAATAACAATAACCTGCACCCAGGTAGGATGAGATCAAAAGGCAGTCTTATGTGGACCGTGTGGAAATGACAAAAAAGATACTTCTCGCGGTTATGCTCCTGTTCGCATTGGCTATCAGCAGTCCTGATGTGTTCGGGCTCGGCGTCTCGCCTGGAAGGGTTGAGATGTCATTTCTCCCTAATTACGTGTATAAAGGACAAGCCTGCTACACCTTAAGCGGCATCGAGCGCCTCAGGTTTGAAGTCCAGGGCGATATAAACGAGAGCATAAAGATAGAGGGGCTTGACGAGAATAATGATATATCAAATCTCATGGCTCCGGAAGTGCATGGCTGCATCGATTACACGATGACGATGCCTGCTTCCTTCGACAAGCCAGGATTGCACATCCAGGCAATAAACGCGGTAGAAGCCCCTGATGAGGTCAGCGGAAGCATATTTGCGGTGGTGAAGATCCAGCACCAGATATACATCAGGGTCCCTTATCCTGGAAAATACATCGAGATCGTTGCCTTCACTGCACAGAATTCTAACGCAGGCAACCTGGTGCCTTTCAATATTGTGATCATAGGCAAAGGTATCGAGACTGCCGAATCAGCCCATGGCGTGATCAGCATCTATGACAAGGAAAACAACCTCATCGGCACAACGACCACAAAGACATTAAAAAACATAGGGAATGAAGACAGAAGAGAGCTGACTGCATTCTGGAACTCAAGCCCTAACAGGGAAGGGAACTACAGGGCTGATCTGAAGCTGGTATACGATGATCTCACCAACAACGCGACTACCACATTCAAGCTGGGAGGCCTTGATGTCAATCTCCTAGATTACTCTGACGAAGTCATCATAGGAGGCATCAAGGAGTTCAGCATGGTGGTGGACAGCACCTGGAGTGAGACAGTCAAGAATGTCAAGGCAACAGCAGCCGTATTCAACTATTCTCTCAGTAAAGACCAGCCGATAACAGTGGTCGAGACCATTTCAAGGGACATACCCCCCTGGGGGACTGACACATTGAAGGGATTCCTCGACACCTCACTCCTGCAGCTTGGAAATTATACTGTGAAGATCAACATCACCTACGAGAACAACCTCAAGGAGTATGAGAAGCCTCTCAGCATAATAAAAGAGCCACCAGTCCCTAAAGCCAAGAAAAGCAATGCCGGCGGCGGAATCTTTAGCACCAGGACATTGCTGATGGGGCTCGGAGGAGCGCTGGCATTACTGTTGATAGTCCTGATAATCGCGCTCATACCTAAGAAGAAAAAGCAGCAGCCAGGGACGCAGTGAGATTCTCAGACGTCATGGCATTTTTATAACTGTACCCCGCATCCTATCAAATATAAATTGTCCTGGGTCACTCGATTTGTCACCCCCCTACCATTTTTGTGCTTTTTTCTTGGTTGATTCTTTTAATCTGCTCTGTAAATCAAAGTAGACTTCTGCTGGTGTCTTCATGTTTAGGCTCTGGTGTGGTCTTATATGGTTG
>JAZDMG010000034.1:0-35119 GCA_043801165.1 archaeon | reverse complement strand
TTGTGGAGTGCTGGAGGCTGTGCTGTATCTGTTGGTTACAATGATGTTGAGACATTAGATAATTACATTATCAATCAAGCACAGCATCACAGCCTAGCTTAAACCGGATACCCCATCCTTTAGGGTGGGGAGGAGGTCATTTTCCTGTATCTTATCAAGTAATCTCCTGTTCTCTGTACATCTCTCGACATCCTCCTCTGCCTTTTTGCTCAGCAGTTCTACTTCTTCCAATTCGTAGTTGGGGTTGAGGATTGCAGCTCTAACCCTGGCGTCGTGCTCCTGCGCGATGTCCTTGACCTGTTTGGCTCTTTGGATTATCTCCTTTGCGTCGTTGAAAGAGTTATAAAGGTCGGCTCCGGGTATGAATCCAATCCCTAGTTTTGCTATCTTCTTTGAGGCCAGGAGCAGGAACTCTATCTCTTTTGAGTCTTTTATTATGTGCTCGTTGATCTTGGCGTCTATTTTTTTTGAGACTAAGCCCATCTCGTTGTTATATGCCGATTCCTTTTTTTGGAACACGAACCCTTTTATCCTTTCGCTGAATGCTCCAACGCCGCCAAGAAAGCTCATCTTATCGCCCTACTATAAATTTGTCTAAGTGATTCTATGAAGATTTTTTCCTGCACCTCAAAGAGCTCAGCCAATCTTTTTATTATGCTTGTGTTTTGAGTTACTTTCTCAAGAGTTAACTCTCTTTTGGCTAATTTGAACACCTGCTCAAGCACGGAGTTGACATTCCTCCTGTGAGTGTCAAAGACGTTCCTTAGTATATTGAGCTCTTCGAGCTCATCTTTCGTGGTCTTGTTGAGCTGTTGCTGCTCTTGCGAGCCTGAGATGGTGGCCTGCAATGCCCTGATGTTGTCGATTGATTTGCCATGCCTCATATAAGCCCCCAAATCAGTAAATGAAGAATTCTGCAGCCTTTTCAGCTCCCCGATCGCCTTGTCAAGCTCTGCGATGAATTTCTCGTCTCTCTTTATCTCCAATCCCATGCATGATTCGAGAGTGACCAGTGAGTTGATCTCATGTGATTCCCAGGGATTCTCCTGTTTGTTCTTTATATCTTCAATCAGTTTTATTACATCAATCGATTCCCGCACAAGGTCATTTATCTCTTTCATCGTTATATTGTTTATTGCCGATTCTGTGCTCAATTCCTCTTTTCTTAGCCTGGGCAGCTTATCATTGATTATGGCCCTGGTCTTAGCTATTATCTGTTGGTGATGTTTGACTTCCTTCAGCCTTTTGTCAGCCTCATCTTTAAATTCTATCACCTCTTTCTCAACTTCAGGGTCATAGATGCATCCGGGGAAGCTATGCTTCCGGTCTATCTTTTTCCTCAATCTTACTAGGTCGATGAAGGTTGTCCCAAAATCAACTAGCTTGTTTAGCTGGGTGAGCTTGAACCCGGCTACTGCTATTACTGCGCCTATGCGAAGGATTTTCTGATGTGTACGGTTAGTTCCTTTGATTGCGTACTCCATCTTTCTCAGGATTGAGTTCTCTCTCTTTATCTCCCTTCTCAGCTCCTTCTCTCTCTGGAGGATGTCCTTTGGTAAATCTTTCTTATCGAATAGCATACTTTCTTCTCCAGACCTCCAGATATATAAATCTTTTCCGGATTCTCTGAAGGATTTTCGAGAATTATGTTGGCTTTCTGGCTCGCCCAAGGATAAAGTTTAAATAATCCTCCTCCAATAATCATGTCATGGACAAAAGAGGTGCGTACTTCTTCGTGATAGATGCTTTCATAGCCTCAAGCATAATAATAATCGCTCTGATGGCGATATTCACCACAAGGAACGTGAGGCCTGAGTCAGGCCCTGCCCTTTCCATGATCGAGGATTTCGCCAACTATCTCCAGAGCTCAAAGCTCAACGAGGTTCAGGGAAGCTATGTGATGAACCTCAGCAACAGCAGCAACATAACAAGCCTTGACAACACCATCCTGGAGCAGGCAGTCATATTTTATTATTATAACTCAAGCAATGTCACAAGGATAAGCCAGCTGATAGACGCCACCACAAGGAGCGCCTCTTCCCAGCAGAGGAGCATCATCATCTACCTCAACAGCACGCTGATATACAACAGGAGCCTCAGCCCTTCCTCAAGCTCTGATCTTATGCTCACCACCAAGAGAGTGGTCTTCAAGAGGATGAATGAGACCTTTGTCTTTGGCCCATTGATAGTGGAGGTGAAGCTTTGGGTCTGAGCAATAACAGGAAGGGTGTTGTACTCTCGCTCATAGCATTGCTCATGGCAGTGTTCTTCACCATAATTTTCGCCACAGACCTTAACGCGCCGCTGGACCAGAAGAATGACCTTGTGCAGAGCAGGGTATTGATAATGAACAGTTTCATGGAATCATTCTTCAGCTATGCAGAGGCCTCTGCCAGCGTCAGCGGCTACCTGTCGCTCAGGGGGATGCTCATTGACCAAGGGCAAACCCACACATACTTTGACGCATCACTTTCGCCCTCAAACCCTCTTTCATTGGAATACCAGTTTTCCTATTGCATGAGGACTGGCAACTTGACCACGACCAAGCTATGCCCTGGGATGAGCACTCCTGCGAAGAACATGACCTTGACTGTGTTCCTGCAGAACCTCTCGGCGATGGCAGTTGATTATTTCAAGATGAAGGCCAACTTCACCATCAACAACATAAGCATAACCCAGAGCCAGCCTTTCACGGTGGATGTCATAGTGAACCTGACTCTGAAGCTCAGCGATGAGTTCGCCAATATATCTGACACAAGGATCCTCACAGTGCCTGTCACAATAGAAGGTCTGCCCGATGCGCTCTACAGCATCAACGGAACCTATAACCAGACAATAAAGAAGACCAACATCACCAAGCTCAGCGGCTGGAACATAACAGACCTGCGCCAGCTCTACAGCAGGCATGAATACAGGAACTATCCGCTAGCGCCCAGTTTCCTTGGCCGCATGGAAGCCAATTTCTCAGCCACTGGCATCGGCATAGAGAGCTTCATCAACAACACCGCTCCCAGCGTCATAGCCTATCCCTACAGGATCAATGACTCTACTGTAGACCATCAGTTCTGGCGTAAAATCAGCTTCAACTGCTCAAATGTCTTCAACCTTAGCAGCACATTGCTTCCTCACAGGTTCCAGCTCAACGATGCCTACAGGGTGAACTTCAACATAACCAATAATTCGCTTTACTCCAGGAGCTGCTGACCGCTTCTGACAGCAGGCAGGCCTAGAGCCATGTGTTTCAGGCCCAGCTGGACGCTGCTGGATGAATAAGTTTATATACTTGCATATGAGAAAAGAAGAGGAAAAGGGCTTGAAAAAGCATATAATCGTTCAGCTATATTAATCAGCAAAATCAAAAGAGGTGGGTGATTTTTGGCAGATGAAGTCATAACAACAGGCGTCGATACCCTGCTTGAGCTTCTCAAGAATGTGAACAAGATCCCGTTGGCAGATGCAGCCCAGGTGCTTGGCCTGAGTGTTGGCCTTCTCCAATCATGGGTCGATTTCCTCGTTGAAGAGGAGATCATCGGAGTCGAGTACAAGTTCACCAAGCCTATCATCTATCTCAACAAGATGCCCAAGGAGAGTGAAGTGAGTGTCAAGGAGGACCAGTCGCTCACCATCGAGGTCCACAAGGAGGATTTCAAGAACAGGGCGGCCCAGAGAAACATCCCCGTCGACAAGGTAGAGTTCTTCTGGCGCAACCATGTGAAGGACGCAGTCAACGCAAAGAAGGAGTTCTTCTTCAGGGAGGCAAGGAAGAGGAGCCTTGTCAACATCGACAGCCTGTGGGACGAATACCTGGGCAAGCTTTTATCATCATGAGAGGTTTTTAGATATGGAGTTTGATAAGTTCCTTGAGAAGGACATGGTTGATTTTCTCAGCGAGGCTGCTGCAAAGCTGGCTGACAAGGCAGCCGCTGTCCGAGAGGAAGAGTTCGACATGTTCGAGATAACACAGGACTATTCAAAGGAGATAAACAGCGCCCTCAAAGAAAATGACCTGCGAAAGGCCCAGCATGTTTTCGAGAACGTGAAAAACAAGTACATGCAGGCCCCTGACAACTCCATGAGCAAGAAGAGGCTCTACATAATCATGGAAGAGATATATGAGAAGATAAAGGACTTCGAGAGCAGGGACAAGGGCAAGAAAGACCTTTTTGAGTCGATAAAGGATTATGAAGCCGAGGGCCTGTTCACCAGGCCAGAGCTTTTCGAGAAGAAAGAAGAGGAGAAGCTCAGCATCATCCTCAGCAGCATCCCTGTCAAGGAGAAGGCGCTTGAAAGGATTACATCAAGGGATTCCCTGAATTCCAATGAGCTAAGGGAGGCCATCCGCATCTACCATGAGCTGAAGGCTCTTATCGCCAAGATCCCAGAGCCCTATGGCAAGGAGAAATCAGCCATCGCTGCGAAGATTGTCGGGCATTATTACGCCATCAAGAAGCTGAAGGAGCAGAGCATGAAGAAGAGCCTGCCAGCGCAACCCACGAGAGCCGTCGGAGTATCATCAGGCAAGCCGGCAGCTCAGCCATCAACAGCCCAGGATAATCCTAAGCCAGAAGATGTTCGCCCTGTCGAGGACAGGCTTGCAGGCATAAGGCATTTAAAATCAGATATTGTCATGCTCCATGATAAGATCATAACAAGCATCAACAGCAAAGACCTGAAGTCAAGCCTTTCTGGCTACAAGCAGATGAGGAAGCTCTGCGATGAATTCCCTTCAGAGCTTAATGATGAGAAGACAGCCCTCAGGGCAGATGCATTATCACTTTACGACAAGATAAATAAGCTCAAGCAAGAGCTCTCTGAAAAGCACGGCGCAATCAGCCAGGCCGAAAAACCTGAACCTGAATCAAAACCAGAACCAAAGGCGGGCAAGCCATTGAACTGGACTGCAGATGTGACTACAGCCGATGTGGCTGCAGCCAGTAGCTCAAAGGAGCAGGAGCTGGCCATGGAAGTGAAGCAGCTCGAGAAAGAGAACCAAGAAAAAAAAGAGCAGGATGAGAAGAAGAGCGCAGAGCTGGCTGTGAAAGAGAAGCAGAGAGACAAGATAAAGGCAGAGGCCGATGGTCTAACAATCCTGATAACAGAAAATCTCCAGAAGAAGAACATCAAGGAAGCGGTGGTCCTATATCGGAAGCTCAAGAAGCTGTGCGATGACATGCCTGCTGAGTTCGATGAAGACAAGGAAGACCTGGTGGCAGATGCGGTCACAACATACTCTAACATAAGGATCCTGAAGGAAATGATGAATGCGCCGAGCGAAACAAAGAAAGAAGAGGCTGCTGCTGCCAAGGATGAGAACCTTGAGCGCATGGAGATGCAGGCCTCGATAAGGGACAGGCTAAGCCATGTCAAGGAGCTGCTGAACAGCAAGGACGCCTCTGGCGCCATCAAGGAATACCGCTCGCTGAAGGAGATGTTCAAGCAGTACCCCGAGGATTCTGTCGACGAGAAGAAGCGCCTCTATGATGAGATCGTCGGAGCCCACAAGGATATCGTTCTGCTTGAGAATGACCTGAAGCGAAAATCATCCATTGATGATAATGGCGAGGAAAGAGCAGCCAAGATAAAGGAGATCGAAGGCTCATTGTCAGGGGCAAAGGCCATGCTCGATAAGCATCAGAGCGACCCAGCCACCCAGCTGCTGCTTGAGGCGAAGCACAGGATACAATTGCTCCCGAGAGAGGAATTCGACGAGAAATACCGATTACTGAAGGAGCTCGAGGCATTGGAGCACAAGCTGCTGTTCTCAAAGAACATGCAGCGCATGGACTCACAAGGTAATGTTGTCCAGACGCAATGATTGATGATAGACAAAATAATTTCAGATGATGAAAAATGATCCCTGACTACAGACCGGCTGCTATCCATAAGCACACTGAATCAGCCAAGAAGGAGCTGATAGACAAGTACACCATCACGATAAATAATATCATGGTGGACATAAGCATCTATTCTGAGGAAGACAAGCCTGTGCCTGAGTATGTTGCTTCCATCACCAACATCAGCGATGCAACAAAGATAATCCTTGAGAAGATAAGGCAGGAGTTCATCTCAAAGATGAGCCTTGATGAGATTGAGACCCTTGAGCAGAATGAGCTGCTCAACATAAGGCAGAGGTTCAAGGACGAGATAAGGAAGCTCATCAACAAGTACTTTCCCAAGGCTGACGAGAAGACAGCCAACATGCTCATAAACTATCTGATAGAGGAGAACCTTGGCCTCGGCAAGGTCGAGATCCTGCTCCAAGACCCTGCTCTTGAGGAGATAGTCATCAACAACCACAAGGATCCTGTCTGGGTCTACCACAGGAAGCACGGTTGGCTGATAACCAACATCAAGATCGTCTCAGAGTCAAGGATAAGGCACTTTGCCACGATGATCGGCCGAGACGTAGGAAAAGAGATAACCAATCTCAATCCTCTGATGGACGCTCACCTGATGACAGGCGACAGAGTCAACGCAACGCTATCGCCCATAAGCTCAAAGGGCAACACCATCACCATAAGGAAGTTCTCCCAGGATCCGTGGACGATAACCAAGTTCATCAAGGAGGGCGTCATCAGCTTCGAGGCATCCGCCTTCATCTGGCTTGCGGTGCAGAACGAGCTTAGCGTGATAATCAGCGGAGGCACCGGCAGCGGAAAGACCAGCATGCTCAACGTCATCTGCAACTTCTTCCCTCCTAACCAGAGGATAATAAGCATCGAGGACACAAGGGAGCTCACATTGCCTGACAGCCTCCACTGGGTCCCGCTCGAGACAAGGCTGCCCAACCCTGAAGGGAAAGGAGGAGTCACAATGCTTGATCTTCTTGTCAACAGCCTGAGGATGAGGCCTGACAGGATAATAGTAGGAGAGATTAGGAGAAAAGAAGAGGCACAGGTTCTTTTGGAGTCGATGCATACAGGACATTCTGTCTATGCCACGCTCCACGCCAACAACGCAGAGGAAGTCGTCACAAGGCTCACCAATCCTCCCATAGAGATCCCCAAGCCGATGATATCGTCGCTGGGAATGGTTGTGATCCAAAATAGGAACAGGAGGACTGGCAAGAGGAGGACTATGCAGCTGGCAGAGATCACTCCGACAGGAGATACCTCTGTGCTCATGAAACTTAATGTCAACAAGGATGCCATCGAGGAAGTGGCTAGATCAAAGACAGTCATAGAAAGGATAAAGCTGTACACAGGCATGAGCGATGAGGACATCGACATGGACATCAAGGAGAAGGTCAGGATACTCAAGTGGCTTGTCAAAAAAGAGGTTTACGATGTCAACCAGATAGGGCTTGTGGTATCAAAATATTATCTTGGCACTCTAAAGATGGATTGAACCTGCTCTGAGGTTCATAGGTTATTATCAGGGGGTTTTTAGCTTTGACACTAGGAAAGAAATCAGAAGGGAATGCCTCGCTCAAGAGGAAGCTCAGGATTGCTGGCATAGACAAGAGCCCGAAAGAGTTCATGAGCCAGACCCTGAAGAACTCAGCCCTGGTGGCTGTTGTGATGGCAGTGTTCAGTTTCTTCCTTTTCTCAAAGAGAGGCCTCAGCCCAGTGCTCTCGATTATGGTGGGAGGAGTTTTCTTTGTGATGGCCTACAGCACTTTCCTGAAATCAATTGATACCAAGATAAGCAAGAAGGCAAAGGAGATAGACAAGGATGTGCTCTTCGCAGGAAGATTCCTGCTGATAAAGCTCAACTCAGGGAAGCCGCTGATAAACTCGCTCATAGATGCGAGCCAGAGCTATGGAGTGGCGAGCCATTATTTCAAGGAGCTTGTCAGGAACATAGAGCTAGGCACTCCCCTTGAGACAGCCATAGAATCGGCCATGGACAACTGCCCGTCCAAGAAGATGAAGCGGATCCTTTTCCAGATGAACATAGCCCAGAAGATAGGAGTGGATGTCACCCAGAACCTTGAGGCTGTCATCAGCGAGATCTCGCACGAGCAGCTGATAGAGATCCAGCGCTACGGAAAGAAGCTCAGCAGCCTGGTCATGTTCTACATGCTGCTGGCAGTGGTGATGCCAAGCCTAGGACTGACGATGTTCATAGTCGTCGCCAGCATGGTCTCCCTGACCATATCGGTCTCGACATTCTTCACATTCGCATTTTTCCTTTTGCTGATAGAGCTGATGTTCATGACATTTTTCAAGTCCATAAGGCCCAGCGTCAACATATGAGCTGCTGGTGGCATAGGGTGATAGTTTATGATTGCAACGATGATGATAAGGATGCAGAGGATATGATATGGGTTTTATGAATCTTTTATACTTTGAGGAATTCGGCAAGGCATTCGTGCCAAAGAAGATACGCCCCAAGCTCAGCAGATACCTGGCGAAGGCAGGCATAGACGAAGTCCCATACAGGTTCTTCGGAGCTCTCTTCTGGCTCACGGCGCTGATAACGTATTTCATATACATACCAGGGGTTTATCCTGCCCTGAGGCAGAAGAGCATAATATTCTTTTTTGCCGCCACATTCATCAGCTGGTTCGTGATACAGATAACGCTGATTATGCTCATAATGCTTGCCATTTCATTCTACCTCAACATAAGAATCTTTCAGAGGACTAAGGTGCTTGAGGATCTTCTTCCTGACTACCTTGCGCTAGTCTCCACAAACCTGAAGGGAGGGATGAACCTTGAGAAGGCCCTCTGGACAGCCATCAAGCCAGAGTTCGGCATACTCTCAAACGAGATAGGCGTTGTCAGCAAGAAGGTCGCGACCGGCAATGACGTGACCGAGGCATTGGAGGAATTCTCTGAGAAATATCACTCGCCCCTGCTGAGGAGAAGCGTTGACCTGCTGAAGGGAGAGATCGTCAGCGGAGGAAGCATCTCCCAGGTGATCGACAGCATAGTCGAGAACCTCAAGAGGACAAAGCAGCTTAAGGAAGAGATGGTCGCCACGACCCTGACGTATATGATATTCATGGCAGCCATAGTCATAGTGATCACTCCTGCACTGTTCGCCCTCTCAGAGCAGATACTGGTCATAATACTAAGGATGGGCGAAAAGCTCAGCGCATCATTCCAGGCGACGACAGTCTCATCGATGTTCAAGTTCTCGGCAGCCAATGTCGATGTCGACCAGTTCAAGATGTTCTCGGTGGCCGCAATCTCGATAATATCAGTCTTCACCTCGATGATAATCAGCACCATAGAGAAAGGGGACATAAGAGGAGGATTGAAGTACATCCCGCTTTTCCTTGTTAGCTCAGTGGTGCTCTACTTCATATTCGTAGAGCTGCTGAGTGTGCTGCTCGGCAGCCTTGTTGTTGTCTGATGGGAAATTTTATAAATCGCGGCATAGGAATGTTTTACAGTATTTTGAGGGGTGGTTCAATTGCGGAAGACAAGCATTATTTTCATCAGTGTCATAACAGTGCTCTTGCTGTCAGGCGTAGTCCTGGCCACAGGATTCATAGTCAAGACCAGCAATCCTGAATTCAGGGATGATCCTCTGTTCTACAAGGCGCTGGGCAATGAGCTGGCAAAGAGAGGAGAGATTGATAAGGCAGCGGTCGCCTATGAGCAGAGCCTTGCATTGGCAGAAGACCTTGAAGTGAGAAACAACCTTGCGGTCATCTATTACCGCGAAGCAAGATATCCTGAAGCGATAGGCCATCTGAGATTGTTAATCGCGGCAGAGCCAAGCAATCCTGGCTATCATTACGATCTCGCAGTCAACCTCGTAGACAAATTCAGGAACACTGATGACAAGAAGCTCGATGATCTCTATGAAGCACTGGCAGAATACGAGAAGGCATCAGCGCTTGCGCCAGGGTTCTCTAATTCAGGGCAGAACATCGAGGTGCTTAGGCGCGTCTTGAGAATCTAGGCTTTCCAGTTTTTCTCTGGATACCATGCCCTCTATCGCCATCGCGGCCATGGATGCTGCGCTGCGTCGGCTCTCCTAAAAGTATGCGCTTCATCTTCTTTTTTGTGTTATAATCATAGACCACTTTCACTTTCTCGAGGGTGAAAGGGTTCATCCCTGTGTGATACATGCAGGTCGAGACTGTCATCGGCGTCGGAGTGAAGAGCTGGAACTGCTCAAGATTATCGAGGTCTTTCATCCTCTCCTTCAGCAGCATAACTTCCTTCTCGTCATCCCCTGGATGGCCTATCATGATGTAATAGCGGAGGCTTTGGTTGCTCTTCTTGTTCATCCCTGAGAACAATGCTATGAACTCATTGAACCGTGAGTTGTCCTTGTTCATCAGCTTCAGCACGTCAGGGGACAGATGCTCTGGAGCTATCTTGAGGCAGCCGGAGATATGATGCTCTGACAATTCCCTGATGTATTCCTTGCTCTCCAATGCAAGATCATAGCGTATGCCGCTTCGCACGAATATTTTCTTGACGCCAGGGATGCTCCTTGCCTTTCGCATGAGCGACAATAACTTGCTGTGGCTCTTGTCAAGAGTTCCGCATCTCAGGCATTGCTTCCTGCATTCTGCCTTGCTGCTGCAGTCCATGCCATACATATTAGCGCTCGGCCCTCCGAGATCGTCTATCAATCCCTTGAAATCAGGATGCTTCGTCAGCCTCCTAATCTCATTGAGTATGTTCTCTTCTGAGCGGGAGATTATCTTATCGCCCTGGTGCAATGAGATCGAGCAGAAATTGCAGTTGCCCACACATCCCCTGTGCGTCACGATGGAAAACCTAGCCATCTTGAGCAGAGATTCAGGATGGAGCTTCCTGGTGAAAGGCAATGAATATATCCAGTCAAGATATTCTGTGGTGTATTCAGGGTATTCATACTGGAGCACAAAGTTATTGTCATAGGCCTGGGCCAATCGCTTTGAGTTGGAGAACATAATCTGCATTTTGCAGAATTTCTTCTTGTCATCCATGGCTTCCTTGGATGATGGCAGTAGCTCAAAGCCTTCATCAAGCTCCCTGCTCAGGATGCATGTCCCTTTTATGCCTCGCAAATCATTTCCGCTTGAAAGCCTCTCTGCAATCTCGATTATCTGCTTCTCGCCATTGCCAAATACAAGGATGTCTGCCCTTGAATCAAGAAGTATGCTCCTTCGCACCCAATTATCCCAGTAATCATAGTGCGCGAATCGTCTGAGAGAGGCCTCTATGCCTCCGATGGCTATCTTTGCGCTGCCGCCAGCTTGCCGATAGTGCTCCTTGAAATATTCCCTTATCTTGTTGCAGTAGAAGATGACAGCCCTGTCAGGCATCTCATTCACAGAGGAATGCTCGTCCTCTCCTCTTTTCTTCTTCAATGGAGTGTAGTTATTAAGCATGCTGTCGATCGATCCAGAGGTGACGCAGAAGCAGAGCCTAGGAGCGCCAAGCTTAAGAAAATCTTCCTTGCTTTTCGGCTTCTCGATGATCCCTACATTGAAACCCTTGGCGTCAAGCACCCTTGCAATCATGCCAGCAGGAGATAGAGGATGGTCATCATAGTATTCTGCTGTGAACAGTATGATGTCAAAATCCTTGCCTGTCTTATCCTTGCTCAATGATATCATCAAGCAATGCTATTGAGAATCGGTTATAATACTTTTCGGAAAAATTTATCAATCGCATGGAATCACTGCGGGTGATGGTTCGCGCAATCAAGAAATCTGGCGGCAGCACCAAAAAAATAATCGTAGTGGATTTTAATGGGGCGTTGCTGCAGAAGAGGCCGTTCGAAGAGGCGCATAGGAAATGGTTTGAGCTGATGGCTGTCCTCCTGCGGGACGAATCTGTCAAGGGATATTATCAGCTGGCAGATTATTTTCCGAAAGCGAACGAACTGATGAGGCTCTACCTTGGCGAAGTCGACGAGCGCATCCTGACGCTTTTCGTAAGGCAGACATATTCAATGATCCTGATCGCAGAAATGAGGAGGGAAGATCTTGTTGTGGAGTTCGCTGATTATCTTGGAAAGCTCAAGAAAGAATATAGCCTCGCGCTTGTGACATCTGCGCCAGAGCTGGCTGTCGAGCCCATCCTGAAGAAGATTGGTTGCTCGGAGCTGTTCGATATGGTGCTGAAAAGCCCCTCTGAGAAACAGCCTGACAAGAAGGCTCTGCTGGATTGTTTCGTGAAGGAGCATGGAAAGCCAGAATATTATATCGGAGCTGGCGACAAGGACATCATCTCCTGCAGAAAGCTAGGCATAAAGACAGTTTCTGTCGGTTGGGTTATGCCGGCGAAGATAATAGGAGATTTCGATGTCAAGAAATTAGGTGAGCTGGGCAAGATATTTGTTTAGCCGCTTATTGTTTATGATGATGTTTTCTTTTACTTCTGGTTGCCGTTGCTGCGCATTATCGTCCTGAGAATCTTCTCTTTTCCGGTCCAGTCAAGAGCTTCCTTGAGCACCTCACTGATGGTCTCGACAGGCACTATCTTGATCTTCTCAAGGCGCTTCTTGTCGATGACGATGTCATTGAGATTGCTCTTAGGGACTATGACCTTTGTTATTCCTGCGTCGATGGCAGCCTCTACCTTTGAGCTGACTCCACCTACTGGCAGGACATCTCCCCTGACAGATAGGCTGCCGGTCATGGCAAGGTTCTGTTTCACAGGGATCTTCTTCAGCGCAGAGATTATGCTCGTGGCGACTGCGATGCTTGCGCTGTCTCCCTCTACTCCGTCATATGTCTGTAGGAACTGGACATAGATGTCGTGCTTGCCCTGGATGTCCTCTCCGAAGTAGCGCTTGATGATGGCGCTCACGTTGGTAATCGCCTCCTTTGCGATATCGCCGAGCTTTCCGGTCGCGATTATGCTCTTCTCTTTTCCGCCAAGAGTCACCTCTGACTCGATGGGCAGGATTATCCCTGAGTAGGTGCTTCCGCCGCCAATGACGGCCAATCCATTGACACGACCAATCTTCTTGCCGGTGGTGATTATGACCTCGTATTCTTTCTTTCGCTCGATGTACTTGTCAGCGATCTGCTCCTCAAGGCTTCTTGCTTTCTGCTTTGCCTTGATGATGTGCTCCTTTGACACGAGCTTGGCATTATCCTCGACAGCGACGTCTCCTGCAGCCCTGATTATTCCGCCGAGCTCCCTGAAGCGCAGGCTGAGATGGCCTTTCCTGTTGGCTCTCCTCTTCGCCTCCTCGACGATATATTCAACTGCCTCTCGCGTGAAGTGGGGGATCTTCTTGTCCTTGATGACTTCCTGGGCGACGAACACAGCAATCTTCATCCTGTTCTCTGGCGTGTCAGGCATGGTCTCTTTCATGTAGACCTCGTAGCCGTATCCTCTTATCCTGCTCCTGAGAGCAGGGTGCATGCTGCTCACAGTCTCTATGTTGCCTGCAGCCACCAGTACGAATGTGCATGGCACAGGCTCTGTCCTTACCATGGCTCCTGCGCTCCTCTCGCTCTGGCCTGTGATGGAGTACTTACCTTCCTGCAATGCAGTCAGCAGCTCCTGCTGGGTGTGAGGCTGCAGCGTTGCTACCTCATCTATGAAGAGCACCCCCATGTTGGCCTTGTGGATCATGCCTGCCACAATCCTCTCATGGGCAGGAGTCCCTAATCCTCCGCTCTGGAATGGATCGTGGAGAACATCTCCCAGCAGTGCGCCTGCATGGGCTCCTGTCGCATCGAAGAATGGCGCGTGCTCACGCTTATAATTATCAACCACCACTTTAGGGGCGCTGACATGCCCTTGCTTGTTAAGCTTTGAGCCGAAGTTCATGAAGAATACGAAAGCCACAAGGAAGAACATTCCTCCGAGGAACATGCTGACGAATATTATGGCGCCGACAGTCCTGCCGTACATATCAGAATAATAATTGAAAGCCCACCAGGGTACGATGAGAGATATTATAAGAAGTATAAACATAAAGATGTTCTGGCCCTTGAAGGCTCCTGACTGCTCTATCTTTGCCCTGGCGACAACCTCTCTTCCTTTGCCTGCAGGAGCAGTCCTGATCAGCGGAGTGTTCTCATCATTGGGATTGGCAAATGCAAGGATGTCGACGACCTTTTCCTTCGGCAGAAGCTCTGCCAACGCAAGGCCCAGCATGCTCTTTCCAGTGCCAGGCTCTCCAATCAGTAAGACATGCCTTCGCTGCTTGCTGGCCTTCTTGACTATGTCAACGGCCTCTTCCTGGCCTATGACCTGGTCCACAATCTTCTTTGATGTCTTAATCTCAGAAGTATCCTTGAACTTGAACTCACCCACCATTCTTATCATGTGAGACCTCAGGTATTTATAAAATTTGTGTGTGCTTTCCCATAAAACAAATCATCTATCAGGCCTGGCTTCGCTCCAAAGCCTGGAAAAAAGCGATTTCAGGTTTTTTGCAAAAGCCCCATCCTCAAGAAATATCACCCCTCCAAACTGGAGAGGATCTTCATGCACAAGCTTGACCAGGATTTTTTTCTCATCCACTATGTCACATCTTACAAAATTTGAATCAAGCCTCCTTATATGGAATCTTGAAGGGTTCTTTTTTGCGATTTCTCTTATAATGCGCGGGATATCTGCCTTGAGCGGGTATATCACCTTAAAGACAACCCCTCTATCAACAGCCTGCCTTACCTGCCCTTCCCAGAGGGATTTGCTCTGCCGGTTTGATTTTGGCTTATGGTGAATATTTAGCACCTGCAATACCTCTTTTTCAGCTTCAATAAACACCCTGCTCTGTATCCTTTTGTTGTCATCGACAGAAGTCCCCACCTCAAAAAAAGGAGTCTCTCTCTTGTTGGCCTTGTCGACCCTTGTAGCAAGCTCATTGAGGCTTGCGATAGTCAGCTGATGGCGCAGATCATAATCCTTTGTGAGCTTTGAGACGAGTCCAGATGCGTTATCGATGTAGAGCATTTTTGGGCGTGAAGCCGTGGACTTCAAGAGGCCTCGCTCCTCGAGCTGCTTTGCCACAGAATAGACCTTGCCAGGAGGGACCTTTGCAACCTTGCTTAACTCTTTCAAGGTATGCCTTCTCATAAGAAGGGCCTCTATAACTCGGCATTCATACGTCTTCAATCCAACTGCTTTCAATTCATCCATCATTCACACTTTTATGGTGTGAGAAGTGCAGAATCATATTTAAATATATGGTAAAACACAAGCCTATGTTCGACTACGACCCAAAAAGATGGATGGTCTATCTCAGTTATGAGGGTGAGAAGCCACGAGAGGACAAAAGCCTTGTGATAAGGGTCCTGAATCATTTTGAAGTCAAGTACTCATTCACGTGGAGCCCTTACCATCCGCCATACACAATAGGACTCGAGAAGATAATAAGAACAGACAAGGATGGGAGGAGTTATACGGTCTACAAACCTTATTCATTATCATCGGATTATGCAGGCGACCGGCGCGTATTAGATGTATTGTCAGCATATGGCGTAATCCCTTGTCCAGGAGAAGAAGCAGAAAAGTTAATGGGGAAAAAAGATGAATAGCGAAGCGATAAAAGCGGTTGCAAGGCTTTATTTTAACGCAGAGATAGGACACAATGTAAAAAGCGACCGATTGATGAATCTTTCAGGATCACAGATATCTTTTCTCACAGATAATTGGAAAGAGACAAAGGAATGCATCGAGGAATACCTTATCCAAGACGGTAGGGGTATGCGGGATATGATGACTTTCCTGGAATCATTCAGAAAAAACAACAATCTCATGCTCAAACAGGAAGAGGCAGACAGGATTTATGATACAATCATAAAGAAAGGCAGGCCTTCTGAGATAATAAGGATATCCGAGTCAGCCGGCGTATCGCCTTCAAAGCCAATAATAGGTGAGATGTGGAAAAGAATCTTTAGCGACGGGTGGAATTACAGCAGGGATTGGCAGGTGGATGATCTCGAACACATTGTCAAAAGATTCGGAAAGCCTGTTCTCAAGGAAGGAGAGCGCGACAGGATCGGCAATGATTGGCTCAGATATTGGACAAGGGATACTGAACAAGCGAAAAAAGGGCACAAAACAAGATGGATGGATGGTATTGAACCAAAACAATTCCATAAGATCATCAGCGTAATAGGCGGCAATCCTGGATGGGACATGACACTGGCAGAAAAAGCATATGCTAGTTTCCTGAGAATGGGAATAATCCATAAAGAATTATTCAACTATCTGAAAGAGACTGTCAAGGCAGCTCCAAAAGAGGAAGATGTTCATGCTTATTATGCAGATCTTTTTGAAGGAGAAAAGAACGAGAGAAATTATGGGCCGATTTCCGAACGTATTGAAGCATGCTTGGCTTTCACAGAAAAAAAACCCAGAAAAGAGGAATTAGATGATTATTATCCGTACGCTCTGACAAGGATAGGGTCAAGCCGCAAGGAATTGCACTCCTTTGACGAGATAAAGAAAGTCGAGAGGCTGACAGGGATTCCAATTACTGAAAAGCACACAAAAGCGGCTTATAATACGCTTCTCATGAGAGGAGACGCCTATATCATCAGGGAACTGAAGCAAAAAACAGGGATCAGCCCGTCGTTTGACACAGGTGAGATACAAGAGGCATACTCCACGATACTGGCAAAAGGAGCTGTGCATAGAGCTATGGACTTATATCTTGAAACAGACATCAGCCCGAACCAACAAAAAAAAGGCGTGGTGGAAAAGCTCAGTAAAGAATTAATCAATGGCCGAGAGAATTATGAAACGATCAGATGGCTTGCCAACATGTTCCCGAAAGAGACAACCCTGCCAGTCCAGTCATACATCAGAGGCCTCATCCTGGAAAAAAAATATCGCGAGGCAAAATATTTCTTGAGATCGATCAATGATTTGATAAAGCCTGCGGTCGAGGAGCAGTTTGCCATCGCCTGCGAAAAAGCAGACTGGAAGACGGCAAAAACACTCCTGAATGGACATAAAGAGGCTCTATACCAAAGATATCCTGTTTACGCCGAGGTAGCACAGGAGATAGCTCTGCCAAAAGAGATGGATAAAGAGGAAGCCTAAAAAAAAAGCAAAAGCAATGACTGCCACAAACCCTTTTTATGGAATTAACAAGGCCAAGCTTTTTAACAAAAGATTTATAAAACTCTGAAAGAAAGGCTCTGGAAAGGGTGGAGTTTAGGATTGAAATGGGTGTAAAAAAGAGATTTTTGTATCTTGGCCTGGCAGCGTTGTCATTGATGATCCTGTTCATGCTATCCTCTTCTGTGAGAGCAGAAGACGTCAATTCTGCGCTTCCCTGCCAATATGATGCCAGCGCCAGGAGCTGCGGAGGGCCAGGAGCCCGTTGCAGCGGCACAGGCGACCCTGCGTGCTGCTCAGGCCTTAACTGCTTTTATAATATGTGCCTTGCAAGAATCCTCCCGCCTGCGGCGAGCTGCAACTCTGTTGCTGATTGCGGCGGCGACTGCACAGCTATCGTAGGCTGCGAGGGTGGCAAATGCTGCGGACGGCATTCCTATCCCTGCGGAAACCCTGCCAATGATGATGCCTGCTGCGAAGGATTCCATTGCAGCGAAAGAGCAGTGGACCATGTCAATGTCTGCGTCGGTGACGGAGATGGAGGGGACAAGACCGAGTGCGAGAAGCAGGGCAACAAGCAATGCGCTGACATCGCCTGCAACATAGGCCACCAATCATGCCTTGCTAATCTTCCTAGCAAGGACTACGTTGTTCCCCAGGGAAAGCAGTGCACATTCACAGGCACCATAAGGAATGATGGCTGCGCCTGGACCAATCCTGCCACTCTCACCATCACAGGCAACAGCTGCTCAAAGACGTCTATACCCTACAATGACTGTGCGACAAAATCATTCAGCTTCACCTGCTCAGCAGGAAATGTCCATCTCTCAGCAGATGACAGCTCACAATTCACGCTCACCTACAGCTGTCAGGACATATCATCTGATTGCGGCAACGGAGTGGTAGGCCCAGGAGAGAGCTGCGAGCCTCCTAATTCCAACAACAACGTCGGCTGCCAGCAGAGCACAAGCGCCTGCAGCGGAGCAAGGAAAGGAGTGAGAGATACCTATGGCTATTGCAGCTCAACATGCGGATGCCTGCAGGATGATTATTCCTATAGCTGCGTTAAGGGAGAATGCGGAGCTTCCTGCAGCTCAAACGCTGACTGCAGTGACAGTGATCCTTTGACAAGGGATACATGCACTTCCAGTTGCTCATGCACCCACGAAACATTGCCTGGCTGCGGCAACATGATAGTTGAGCCAGGAGAGGAATGCGAGAGCAACAGCCAATGTGATGCTGATGAGAGATGCATCTCCTGCAGATGCGAAGCATCAGCCTACTGCGGAGACGGCACAAAGGATTTTGGCGAGGACTGTGATTATGGAGTGAGAATAAACGGAGTTCCATGCGCCCCTTTGCCAAATAGCACCTGCAGCTATTGCAACTACAACTGCAGTCTGACAACGCTCTCAAGCGGCGGCTGCGGAAACTCAATGACAGAATACGGAGAGGAATGCGATGACGGATTAGCCAACGGAGGCCAGTGCACGCCAAGATGCGGAGACACCTGCATCTATTGCACCACGCAGTGCAAAGTAGGATTCGTCAGCGGAGCTTCATGCGGAGGAAACACAACACCTTATTATTACAACAATGGATACATCCTTCCAGTGCCTTACTACGGCGGATACGGAGGATATAACAGGCCAAGGGCGAGCGTCTGCGGCGACGGGATAACAGGCCTTGGAGAGGAATGCGACAACGGAGACAGCAACGGCAACATGTGCAAGCCAGCCTGCGGCTCTGAGTGCAGGTATTGCAGCAATGATTGCAGTGAGGTTGTCCTGAAAGCATCTCCCTGCGTCAGGAGAGCAAGGCCCTGGGAGCCTTATCAGACATCTTTCTGCTCAAACCTTACATTGGCACCTGATTACGCACGCCTTGATTCAGGCTGTGGAGGCAACAGCCTTGATATCAGGAAAGAGGTCAATGCCAGCGACAACATATACGCGAAACAGGCTGCCTGCGCCATGGATGGAAGCTATATATACCTCCAATGGCATGATGTCAAGAAGATCAGCGGCCTCAAGCAGATAGCTGTGCTGCTGGAGCACAGGGAAGAGGCATCCTATCTCAAGATTGAGCATTACAACGGCACTGGCTGGACAAGCATCTGCGATGTGCCCGCATCTTCATGGGATGCCATCAACAGCTGCGCCCTGAGCACAGTATACGATTTCAGCAACATCTCTGTGAGAATAAGGATCATGCGCTCAGGAGCCCAGGCAGCCTATGAGAACCTTGACGGAGCAGCTCTGATGCTCGCCTATTGCAGGGATTCTGCCTCTGCCTGCGGCAATGGCATGAGAGAAGGGAATGAGGAGTGCGACGACGGAAACATCTTCAGCGGAGACGGCTGCAGCATGCTCTGCACCCTTGAGCTGCAATACTGCGGCGAATGGAGCGCCTGTGTCGGCGGAAAACAAAGCCAGATATGCACCTACGGCGATGCCATCAGGAACAATGTCAGGGGATGCTCAGGGCTCTCATCAGGATTCCTTCTCTGGCTGCTGCTGATAATAATAATGATACTGCTGCTGCTGCTGTTCCTGTTCTTCCCATTGATATTCTTGTTCTTCAAGAAACAGAAGAAGAAAAGATCAGAACACAAAAAAATAAGATAATAGAATCAAAATAGGCAATCAGTTCTTTTTATGCGTTTTCTTCTTGGCTTTCACAGGGCTATTCTTGATTTTCTTTTCAACGCGCCAGAGCTTGTTGGCGAATACATTAACCTTATCATGATGCTCGCTCCTATTGATCTCTGCTGAGCTGAGCCCCAGCAATGCGACAGGCTTCTTTTCGCAGGCCTGCTCAAGGTCGATGAAAGTCCTTTCTCCGCCAGAGCCGCCATAGGTGCAGAAGAACGCTACGCGCTTCAGCTTTCCCTTCTGGCGAGAGATGAATGTCCTGATGGCAGGTGCCATCCTGGCGGCCCAGACAGGAGTCCCTATCACGACGCAGTCATAATCATCAGGATTCTTCCTTGGGTTGTTGATTATTGTGTGGCGCTTTCTCATGGCATCGCGGCCTGCCCTGAGATAGCCTAGCACGCCCATGCGGTCCTTTGCATCGACGATCTCCTCGACATCGCAGCTGAGAGCCTGGGCGATAGAATTGGCTGCTCTCCTGGTCACACCAGTCCTTGAGTAGAAAACTATGAGTGATTTCATTACCGTTGGGAAGGAAGGATTGGTATATAAATTTTTTGCGGCGAATCAGAAGTCTCGATCTGCACCCGCATCTTGGCGGCTGGTTCGACAAGCACTCGGATTTTCATCGGAGAAGGATATGCCATCTCAGAATATTCAGTTATTCCGTGAGCCTTCAGGGCCTTGCGCGTTCTCTCTAATGCCATGATTGAAGGGTTATTCTTAGCTATTTCGATAGCCTTTTTGTCGTCCATCTCTCCAACTAATTCTCTGAGCATCTTATCTTGCCTGATAAGATTAACAATGTTTTTTCTTATCTGGAAATAGACTGGGTCGACAATGGCAAGCATTCTGTAATTAGTGTCTTTCATATCATGCTCTTCTCCTTTTGCCTTGAGCCTTCGCACCATCTCATCAATGGTGAAATTGTTGGAGCCGAAGATGATCACCTTATTTACTGCGCTATCTGGGGGTATGTAGGCAATTCCTCCTATGCTCACATTCGGCAGAGATTTCTTTTTCTTCATGAATCGCTTCAGCGACCAAAAAGGACTGTCGTTCACGTTCCATATGCTGGCCTTGTCGTCATCTTTAAGCGGGTCATAGGTTATATCTTTTCCAAGGCCAGTTAGGATGATGCAGATTCCTTCTTCCAAGGTGATTGATAGCGGTGTGGACTTGAAGACAGGTTCTTTTGCTTCAATCATATTGTTTGTCCGGTAGGTGCCGTTGTGACCTGGCCTGGTCAGGAGTATTGTGGTCCCGAGATTGTGATTGGCGTTTTTGGCGCGGTTATAGCTGTCCATGGCGCTGGAAGAAACAAGAAGTGGTATATAAACCCAGATGTTTTCCTTACTCGACAGGGGTTATAAAATACTTTGTCCTGTGCCTTGCCACGCATGGTTTTCCATCTTCTTTCGAGTCTTGGAAGCTGGGCAACATTTTTAAATAACCAGCGATAACCAAATCCCATGGAACTAGCAGTGCTTTTCTCAGGTGGCAAGGACTCATGCTATGCCTTGTACAAGGCAATGGAGAAAGATGAGATTGCCTGCCTGATCTCCATCATCTCAAGGAACAAGGAAAGCTACATGTTCCACACTCCTAACATAGATATCACCAAGCTCCAGGCAGAAGCCATAGGCCTTCCCCTGATACAGAAAGCCAGCGAGGGAAAGAAGGAAGAGGAGCTAAAGGAGCTGAAGGAAGCCATAGCCGAAGCAAAGCAGAAGTTCAAGATAGAAGGGATCGTGACAGGAGCCATAGAATCAGTGTACCAATCATCCAGGATCCAGAAGATATGCGACGAGCTAGGGCTCAGATGCATCAATCCATTATGGAAGAAAGAACAGCAACAGCTGCTGAAGGAGCTGGTTGAGCAAGGATTCAAGGTGATGATTGTTGGAGTGGCTGCTTTTCCCATGGGAAAGGAATGGCTTGGCAGGATGATTGATGATCAGGTCATCAGGGAGCTGGTTGCTCTAAGGGAGAAGCACAGGATAAGCCCCTCTGGCGAGGGAGGAGAGCTTGAGACTACTGTGCTGGATGCTCCTTTCTTCAAGAAGAGCCTGGAAGTGGTTGAATCAGAGGCTGTTTTTGAGCACAACGCAGGAGTCTTCATCATCAAGAAAGCCAGGTTCGTCAAGAAATAAGCTCTTTGCCATTTACACTTTGTCTTTAAACCAAAACAGCTTGAGTCGTGATATCTTCAGTTATTTGCTACCATGATTAATAAAAGATCATGCGATAGCTTTCTGCGTGGAAGAGGAAACACTGCTAAAAGTAGCCCTTGCGCTGAGCATAATAGGAATCTGCGCTCTCCTGATAGTGCTGAAGACCACTGAGATAGCAGAGAGCGGCATAGGCCAGGCAAAGGAGCTGGAGGAAGGCAGCTCTGTAAAGATAACAGGCATCGTCGAACGCATCAGCGCCAAGGACCAGTTCACCATCATCACCCTGCGGCGGGAGGAGAGCATCAGCGTGGTCGCTTTTGATAACATAAACATAAGCAAAGGCCAGCGCATAGAAGTGATTGGCAAGATAAAGAAATATGAAGGAGCGAACGAGATTGTAGCTGACAATGTAATTGTCTTGGCGAAATGATGTAGCCGAGCAGATATCCCGAGCAGATGCTTTATCCTGCTATCATCTTTTGTTTTTTGCAAAGATTTATAAAATCAAGCCTCATAATGGCCATCATCCTGACGGACGGACCAGAAGGACATGAAGAGTGATACGGGAGGGTGCGAGAGTGATAAAAGGAGATTTTGTTCTTGAATGGGATCGAGCCCTGGGATTCAAATCAGATCCTTTTGCTGACAAGATATTCACCCCAATAAACCAGTTCCTGGTCAACAGGGTCGAAGAGAAGGAGAAGCTCAACTGGTTCTTCATCAAGGGATATTTCTACGGAACAATCCTTGGAGAGCAGGGTGTGGGCAAGACCATGCTCCTGAAATGGCTTGAGGACCGCCTAAAGAAGTACAACAGGATCCATGCAGTATATATCAATGCAGCAGTCTTCAAGGAGCAGGTCAACATACCGCAGCAGATGCTATTCCCGCTCCTCTCGGTGTATGAGAAGATGGTCTCCAAGCCACACACTAAGCCGCTCAGCATAGAGCCCATCACTCTCATAAAAAAGAAGCTTGGCTCAAAGTCAATAGCGTTGCTGATTGACAACGCCCAGCACCTGACCGAGAAGAACCTTGAGCTGCTGAAGCAGCTCAGGAACGACGGCTTGAGATTCCAGGTCCTGGTGACCAGCGCTCCTAATGAATACAAGAAGAGCCGGCTGGGAGAGCTTGGCCAGGATGATCTTGATATCACATTGAGGCGCCTGAACTTCGCAGAGGCAAAGGAGATGATAGCGAAGCGAGTGCAAGGATTTGGAGGGACAGGCATAGCCCCATTCGATGATGAGACTTTGCAGGCGCTCTATGACCGTGCTGACAAGAACCCGAGAGAATTCCTCCATCTCTGCAGGGATGAAGCCATAAGGATACTCATACATAAGAAGAGCCTTTTTGACAGGCAATCAATGCAGTCTGTGTCATCACAGCAGCAGGCTCAGCCAACACCTGCAAAGGGAGCCAAAGGGCTTAAGCTTAAGATTCAGGGCAGGAAAGCAGCAGTGTCAGCAGTAGCAGCAGCACCGGCAGCTAGGCGTTTCGATGGAGAGTTTGACCTCGGTCTGAGAAAAGCCACGCCTCAAGGCATAGGCGAAGCACCCCGGGCGCCAGGGCCAGAGAAGAAAAAATTCTTCAGGATACGCTTTGATATGAACGAGAAAAAGCCAGCGAATCACAATCAGCCAGGCCAAGGATCCATTTCTGATATGCCACGCTCATCAGCTGCTCTGCGCGAGATGAACGCGAGGCACGGCGACAGGCAGCCTGTCTTCAATGACAGACAGAGGCAGGAACTGGTTGATCAGCTCAGCAGCACAAGCCCGCGGCGCAAGAAAGAGCAGGAAGACAGGGATAGGCGCAAAAAAGAAGGGCTCTCAGAGACCGACAGGATTCTCAGAGATCTTGCTGATGAGTTCGAGAAGAGATAATCATTTTGGTGATGCTTTTTCCAGCGGTTTCTAAGAGAAAAGTTTATAAAGCTGTGATAGAATGATGACTGCATCTGGAAAGGGCGATTTCCAAAATACCTTTTACGGTCAGATGTGGTGATACAATGGAAGGCATCGAGATTGTCATAACACGAAAGCTTATCGAGAGAGTGCTCTTTAGCACAGTGATATTGATCCTGCTGGTATTGCTGATAATACAATGGAGCAGCAACGGCAGCTGCGAGGTTGCGAAGAATGACACGAAGATCACGACAACTACTGGCGCAGCGGCCAACCAGACCGCAGCTCCGGCTGCGACACCAGCCACAACTCCTGCTAACCAAAGCTTAGGCGCCTGCTCAAACGGAGCCAAGGATATCAATGAGACTGATGTTGATTGCGGAGGAAGCTGTCCTGGATGCGCTGAATACAGGAACTGCAACCTTGACAAGGATTGCGGGGCAGGGCTTTACTGCTTCCAGCACATCAAATGCATGAAACCAACCTGCGAAGACGGCATAAAGAACCAGGATGAGACCAATGTCGATTGCGGAGGGGCATGCGCTGCAACGAAAGGAGCCTATTTCTGGAGCAGCGACGCGAAATGCCATACAGCCACAGAGCCATCAGGAAAGCTTGAGGTGAAGCTGACAGCAGATGTCACATCAAGCACCTTGAGCGGAAATGCAGTCCTTAATAGCCTGACAATTAATCTTGTGAACGGCCTTCCCAAGACACAGCTGCTGAACGCATACATCTACGCGTTCACATCAGCAGGCAAATCAGTGTTCGCTGACTATGAAGGCAACGACGTAGCCATCGATATTGTGATGCTGAACAGCATCGCACCAGGTGGAAAACTCACCAAGACAGTGAGCTTCCTGAACAACACAAGAAGGACTCTCTCGGGAGTTAAGTCCACAAATGAATATGAGCTGCGTATAGAATTCAAGGATGCAGAGAACGTCCTCGTTGAAAGGGCAGCCTGGACCAACAGCTGAGCGGATGGTTGCGAGGCAGAGCCAGCGCTCAAAATTATTTTTTCTGTTATTATCTCTTATATTCCACAATATTTTTAAATCTCTCTCAGCCACGGGAATGCAAAGCTGCAAAGCTTGAGGACATCAGATAGTTTCTATACATGAATGCAGGAGGGATTAAGGATGGCTGATGATTATAAGGTGAAGGACATGAGCCTGGCGAGCCAGGGAAGAAAGGAGATCGAGATCGCTGAGAAGGAGATGCCTGGGCTTGTCTCTCTCAGGGAGAAATACGGAAAGAAAAAGCCTTTCAAGGGAGCGCGCATAACAGGCAGCCTTCACATGACCGTGGAGACGGCTGTGCTGATAGAGACCCTTGTCCAGCTTGGCGCAGAGGTCAGGTGGGCGAGCTGCAACATCTATTCTACGAATGACGCAGCAGCGGCTGCGATTGCAAAGGTAGGCATACCTGTGTTCGCCTGGAAAGGCGAGACCCTCAGGGAGTACTGGTGGTGCACCAGCAGAGCCCTTGACTTTGGCGGCAAAGGGCCGAACTTGATAGTTGATGACGGCGGAGACGCAACCCTCATGATACACAAGGGAGTTGAGATAGAGAAAGACCCTGCCTTGTTGAAGAAAGACTATTCCAAGGAAGGCGAGGACATGAGAGAGCTCATGGCTTCATTGAAGAGCATCTATGATGAGAACAAGAGCCGCTGGACCAAGATGGCAAAAGAGATTAAAGGAGTCTCAGAGGAGACCACAACAGGAGTCCACAGGCTCTACCAGATGCTGGAGCAGAAGAAGCTCCTATTCCCAGCAATCAATGTCAATGATTCAGTCACAAAATCAAAATTCGACAACCTCTACGGCTGCAGGGAAAGCCTGGTTGACGGCATAAAGCGAGGGACTGATGTGATGATAGCCGGAAAGACAGCGGTCGTCTGCGGCTACGGAGACGTAGGTAAAGGCTGCGCCCAATCCATGCGTGCATTCGGAGCAAAAGTAGTAATCACAGAGATAGATCCTATCTGCGCGCTGCAGGCGGCGATGGAAGGCTATGAGGTGAAGCCTGTCGAGGATGTTGTGAAAGATGCAGACATATTTGTCACAGCCACAGGAAACGTCGACATAATCACTGTGGAGCATATGCTCAAGATGAAGGACCAGGCGATAGTATGCAACATAGGCCACTTCGACAACGAGATACAGGTGGAGCAGCTTGAGAAATATCCTGGCATAAAAGAGCTGAACATCAAGCCCCAGGTCGACAAGTTCATCTTCCCTGACGGGCACTCTATAATCCTGTTGTCAAGAGGAAGGCTTGTGAACCTTGGCAATGCGACAGGCCATCCCAGCTTTGTGATGAGCAACTCATTCACCAACCAGGTGCTGGCCCAGCTCGAGCTCTGGCAGAAGCCGCACAAGCTAGGTGTGTATATGCTGCCAAAGGAGCTTGACGAGGAGGTCGCAAGGCTGCACCTCGCAAAGCTCGGCGTGAAGCTCACGAAGCTCACTCCTAGGCAATCGGCGTACATCGGTATTAAGGTAGATGGCCCTTACAAGTCAGAGCATTACAAGTACTGAGATAATCATATGGCAAAGAAATATGATGTTGTCGGAGTCGGAAGCGCACTCCTAGACATGACATTGAACGTAGAAGATGATTTTCTAAAAAAGCTAGGGCTGCACAAGGGCGAGATGGCGCTCGTCGATGAGCAGCGATTCGAGAAGATACTCGATGAGATAAAGGGCCTTGAGACAAAGAGATCATCAGGCGGCAGCGTAGCCAACTCAATGATAGGGATAAGCAGGCTAGGCGGCAAGGCTATGTTCATAGGCAAGGTCGGCAAGGATGCTAGCGGCAAGGTCTACAAGGAGCTGCTGGCAAAGAGCGGAGTGACCCCGGTGCTCTCTACGCACGAGAAGATGACGGGGACAGCCATCACTTTTGTGACTCCTGATTCTGAGAGGAGCTTTGCCACATACCTCGGAGCAGCATCATTCCTGACAGAAGAAGACATTCACGAGGAACACGTAAATGATGCCAAGATACTTCATCTAGAAGGATATCTCCTGGATGTCCCGAGCCTGAGAGAGGCTGCCATCAAGGCCATGCGCATAGCGAAGAAAGCAGGCATGAAGGTATCGCTTGATCTTTCTGACCCTGGAGTGGTGCGAAGGCATCGTGATATACTAAATGGCATAGTCAATGATTACGCAGACATAGTCTTTGCCAATGAATCAGAGGCAAAGGAATATGCTGGCCTTGAGGAAGAGCAGGCCCTTGACAAGATATCGACGATGTGCGAAGTGGCAATCGTAAAGCTCGGGGAGAAGGGAAGCCTGATAAAAAAAGATGGAAAGACCTATCGCATCCCGATACAGAGAGTGAGCGTGGCGAACACCAACGGAGCAGGAGACGCCTACGCTGCAGGAATTCTTTTCGCGATTGCGAACAAGCTTGATCTAGAGTCTGCAGGCAAGATAGCAGCCTATATCTCAGCCCAGGTGGTCGCAAGCCACGAGGCCACGGTAAGTAGAGACCTGAGAAAAGAGATAGAGAAGATGTTGAGATAGTTTGAGGTAATTTTTATGATGCCGTATATGTCAGAGCACTTCAAGAGAAGGAAACCATCAGCCATAAGGCTTGCTCAGATAGAGTTCATGAAACGAGAGGACGATGTCAAGGCAGTGAATGTCGCGATCGGCAATGTCTCGCTTCCCATGCACAGGAAGATGATAGAAAGGATGAAGAGCCTTGGCTCAAAGGAGAGCCCTTTCAAGGACGGTCAAGTGATGTACACCGCCACTGTCGGGCTGAAAGAGACAAACGACGCTTTCCTGAACATAATATCATCAAGCGGCTTTGACACAAAAGGCTTATACTCCCAGATAACCGACGGAGGAAGCCAGGCAATGGAGCTGGTCATCCTTGGCGTGTGCGGAGCTGCTGGAAAAGATGAAAGGCCTCTTCTCCTGATAGATGCAGCCTATACTAATTATGTTGCCCTGTCAGAAAGGCTTGGAAGAAAAACAATCTCGATAACAAGGACTCTTGGAGACGACGGGAAATTCACTTTGCCTGATGAGAAGGAGATTGAGAACGTGATAATCAAGAACAAGCCCGGCGCAGTGGTTGTGATACCCTATGATAATCCTACAGGGCAGTTCTTTGACAAGGAGTTGCTGGTGCGCCTTTCAAGGATCTTTGTCAAGCATAACATGTGGATAATAAGCGACGAGGCCTATCGTGAGCTTTTCTATGTTGATAAGGAAGCTTCAAGCATATGGGGCGTCTCAGAGACGGATGTGCCTGGAATCACCGGCAGAAGGATAAGCATCGAGACGGCATCAAAGGTATGGAATGCCTGCGGCCTGAGGATCGGCGCCATCGTGACAGACAACAAGGAATTCCATGAGAAGTCTGTCGCAGAGAATACGGCTAGCCTTTGCCCGAACATAATCGGCCAGTGGATCTTTGGAAGCCTTGCCCACGAGAGCCACAAGGATCTTCAAAGGTGGTACAAGCTGCAGAGAGATTATTATTCCAAGATGATGAGAAAGCTCAACGACTCTTTCAAGAAGGAGCTGCCCGGCATAATCATCTCAAGCCCTGACGCTTCCATATACTCAGTAGTTGATGTCAGGAAGATTGCCAAGGAGGGCTTTGACGCCCTTGATTTTGTGATGTTCTGCACCCAGAAAGGAAAGGTCAGGATGGGAAAGGAAGAGCTGACATTGTTGGTCTCACCCATGGCAGGATTCTACAGCGTGGCTCCGGGAAAAGAGAACCCTGGCAAGACCCAGATGAGGATAGCCTTTGTCGAGACTCCCGAGAACATGGAAAAGGTTCCAGTTCTTTTCAAAGCCCTTTTCGAGGAATACGAGAGCAATCGCTGAGCTGGAGTGAGCACGGAGGATTTACGTCTTTTTCTCTGTTGATAATATTAATCAGTTGTCCCATCAGATATGTTGAATGATAATAGAAATACTGCTATCGCTCATCATTGGGGTCGCTATCGGCATCTTCACAGGCATCACGCCAGGCATCCACGTGAACCTTGTCGCGACAACATTGCTGGCGCTCTCTCCGATGCTCTTGAAACACCTTGCGCCACTGACATTGGGTGTGTTCATAATGGCCTTGGCAATCACCCATTCCTGCCTTGACACAATACCGTCGACCTATCTTGGCGCCCCTGATTCTGAGAATGCATTGTCTGTCCTGCCTGCGCAGAAGATGCTCCTGAAAGGAGAAGGATACCAAGCAGTCAAGATAACGATAGCCGGCACCTATGCCGGGCTTATTGTCGCTCTGGCTTTGATCCCGCTCTTCATGCTCATAGCGAACAGGCTCTATCCGATATTAAAACCGTATCTGATATATCTTCTTATATTGATGCTCAGCTTCATGATCTTGCGTGACAAGAATCGCCTCTGGAGCTTCCTGTTGTTCACGCTCTCAGGAACACTCGGCGTGATAGTATTCTCATTGCCGAACCTAAAAGAGCCATTGTTCCCTCTGTTATCTGGCCTCTTTGGCGTCTCAGGGCTTTTGCTGAGTTTTTTTGAGAACACCAAGATACCGCCGCAAAAGATTGACAAGAGCATAGCATTGCATCCAAAAGAACTTCTGAAAGTGATGCTCGGCAGCTCGATCGCAGTTTTCCTGATACAATTCTTTCCAGGGATGGGTCCTGCCCAGGGCGCAGTGATATCAAACCAGATCATCAGAGGGATAAAGGA
Organism: archaeon; assembly: GCA_043801165.1. Classification (GTDB taxonomy): domain Archaea; phylum Nanobdellota; class Nanobdellia; order Woesearchaeales; family SM23-78; genus SM23-78. Next base: position 5,745 of record JAZDMG010000034.1, on the reverse strand, counting down.
CAGGGCTTATCTTGCGCTTGTCGGCGCCATGGGCACCATGAGCGTAGTATTCTCAATCGTGACATTCTATACCTTGGGCAAGGCAAAGGACGGGTCGATAGTCGCACTATCAAAAATAGTTGAGATTGATTTCAGCTCTTTCATCATCATACTCCTGGCATTCCTGATCGCTGGATCATTTGCAATATTCCTGACGCTATGGTTCGCCAAGCAGTTCTCGCGCTTGATAGCAAAGGTGAACTACAGGATGCTTGTCAGCTCGATAATGTGCTTCATCATATTCATGACGATAGTACTCAACGGGCCGCTAGGCCTGCTGATACTGATGACCTCGACAGCCATAGGACTGATCGCACCTCTCAAGAACATAGGAAGGAACCATGCCATGGGCTGCCTGCTGCTGCCGGTGGTGTTCTATCTGTTGCTGTGAACTCTTGGAAGGACGAAAGCCTTCAAAGGAGGGATGCCATTGAAACCGACAGAAGAATAGCTTTGCGTATATGCTCCTGCGGTCAATATGAAAAGCCTATCACCTGGCTTTATATCAGACCTGAGATAATAAGGGGCGTTCCTGTAAAGAGTGTCCATGCTGTCGCATGTAGGCCCTGCGATCACAGTCCTGATAAGGTCTGCTTTTCCTTCCCCGAAAATAGGGTATCTTATTGACTCTCCCAGGGTTTCTGCCAAGCCGCCGAATACTCCTATATCGATATAAACCCATCTAATGAGAGCCGGCTCGAGATACATCATGGAAGGGATTATTCTCCTGTTGCCGCCTGTATTCAAGTCCTTCTTTGGTATCGGTTGATACGTTTCTTCCCTGTTCATCCTCCTGATTACTTCGGTCACGATAACTCCGGCATCGCCAACCAATGATCTCCCTGGCTCGACAATCAGTTCAGGCATTCTATCGCCGAACTCAGATTGCAAGGCTCTCATTACTGTGGCGGCAAACTCTCGGATATCATATTTCCTGAACACAAGATTTTTCTTGTCATCGCTAAGCCTGAGGTAATTGGCAGGAAAACCCCCTCCTATATTCAAAAGCTTTAATTCAATGCCTAGTTTTTCTGCTCTATTGAACAGGTCCCTGGCTTTTCCTATGGCATATTCCCAATCCATGGTTGTTGTTTTCTGAGAGCCAACATGGAATGATAATCCGTAGAGGGATACTCTCTTTGAATCGATTATCTCGCTGAAGATATTCACCATGTCAGAACCGCATTTCCCCTGGCTGGTCCTTAGAGACGAGAACATGGCCAATATTTGCTCCTGCCTCTCATTGTGTGATCCGAACTTATCTCCCAGGGGCCATTCAGAATTCATGTTTGATGTGCTGAAGCGCAGAACAACCTTGCTGCCTGGAGCATTATTCGCGATGTCCATGATATCAGGGATCGAGTCTGTGACAAATAGTTTTATCCCCTGGTCATAGGCATATTTTATATCTTTGGCCTTTTTTATCGTGCTGCCGAAGCTGATCCTATCGGGATTGACGCCAAGCCTCAGGAGCTGGTCAAGCTCGTAAACAGTCGCTATGTCAAAAGAGGATCCCTTGTCCTTAAGCGTCTGGATTATTTCATCCATCGGGTTGGCTTTCACAGCATAATAAATCTTGAATCCAGGCATTAGCCTGGCCAGCTCATCGAACCTCTCTTCTATCGTATCAAGGTCCATTACCAGCAGGGGGGTTTCCTTTCCATCTGAGAATCTCTTGATGCGTTCGAATTTCTCGATTCTGATAACTTCTTCAAGGCTGAACATGCTATTTCTCCATCCATAATATTCTAAACCCTATATTGATTTAAGCAATGGTTAGAACGCATGGTGTCAAGAGAGCCCCTGGTCAGCCTGCTGGCGTCGTATCGCGTGGGATTCAGATTTCCAAAGAGGCTTTCAATGACTCTCTTGATATTAATTTCGCCACTTGCGCCCAATATATCAATGGCGCAGTAGCCTTTTTCTGGCCAGCTGTGGACTGTCAGGTGGGATTTCTCGCCGAGAACAAAGCCGCTTGTGCCGAAGGGGCTGAAATTATGGAATTTATGGTAGATCACTTTCTGCCCTCCTTCCTTGGCAGCTTCTAGGAATGGCGCTTCAAGAGACTCTTTCTTCCCTATGATGGTCTCGTTGATTCCCCATGCTTCAATAATTACATGATCAAATGTCTTGCCGCTGGAAGCCGCTGCCCCGATGAGACTCCTTCTTGTTTCGAGTTCATGAGCCTCAGGATAAAGTATCTTGTGCGCCACTCCTGGGCCTCGATCAAGCTTTACAAAGTTGTGATTCTTTGATCCGAGCTGCTTCACGAGATAGGCGATGCCTGCTTCCTCATTGACATCAGGGCTGCAAGTGAAGAAATCAGCGATGGCATAGGCCCTTTCTGGGAATGTGTGGATTGAGATGTGAGATTCCTCGATTACTATGACGCCGCTGATGCCGCCGTCATTCAGCCTGCGGAATTCGTGCTCCTTTCGGTGTGCGTTGGCCTGGACAGAAGACTCAAGAAGAATATTCTCAATACTGCCGCGATTAGATAAGACATTGGAGTTGCATAATGCTAACTCCGCTAGGTAGTGCTCTCCTAATATTACCATTTTTTAATTTTGCACTTCTTAGCTGAAAGCTAATAAAAATCCTCCTCGCACTGTTATTAATCGACGATCAGTCATCGCCCAAAAAATATTTTATTTTTTTTAAGGTTATCCCTTTATTTTTAAATCTATTGTTTTTAAATGTATTGTTTATGGAAGACCCATGGAGGCCTGGGATGATGCTATCATCATCTGCGAGACTTTGCCTGATTCATCATGCCCAAAAGCAAAAAGAATAAAAAGAAGGGAACAAACCGTTATCATATGACACCTGAAGAGAAGTTTGAGATCATAAAGCGGAACACAGAGGAAATCGTGACTGAAGACGAGCTGAGAGAGTTGCTCAGGACAAAGAAGGCCCCTGCAGTATATCTTGGGACGGCGATAACAGGCAGGCCTCACATAGGATATTTTGTCTGGGTGCTGAAGCTGGCTGACTTTCTCAAGGCCGGATTCAAGGTCAAGCTTCTGCTCGCAGACCTCCACGGTGCTCTGGACCAGACCCCCTGGGAGCTGCTCGAGAAGAGATATGATTACTACAAACATGTGATCCCGCTCATGTTCGAGGCAGTCGGAGCTGACATAAAGAATTTTGAGATAGTGAAAGGCTCTGACTTTGAGAAGGACAAGGATTACTTCTACGATGTGCTGAGAATGTCGACCTATGCCAGCATGCACGACGCAAGGAAAGCCGGGTCTGAAGTGGTCAAGCAAGCAGAGAACCCGAAATTGGCAGGCCTGATATACCCGATAATGCAGGCATTGGACGAGGAATACTTGGGAGTTGACATCCAGTACGGCGGAGTCGACCAGAGGAAGATATTCATGTTCGCAAGAGAATACCTGCCGAAGATAGGCTACAAATCAAGGATAGAGGTCATGACTCCTCTCATACCAGGGCTCATCGGCGAAAAGATGAGTGCCTCAAAGGAAGACTCAAAGATAGACCTGCTTGACAGCGATGAGCAGATACGCGCCAAGCTCAAGAAGGCATTCTGCCCTGCAGGAGTTGTCGAGGAGAACGGGGTGCTGGCGTTCGCCAAGCACGTTCTCATGGTGGTGAAGCATGACAGGAAAGAGAAGATGACCATCCATAGACCAGAGAAATTCGGCGGTGACGTAACATATGGGTCATATGAAGCTCTGGAAGAAGATTTTGTCGGAAAGAAGCTGCACCCTGACGACCTGAAGAAAGCAGTCGCAGAAGAGATTATTAAGCTCCTTGCGCCGATGGGCAAGCACAGGGAAAAGATAGAGCAAATCGCCAAGGATGCTTATCCGAAACTCACTTAAGCTGCTTGACAGCCTCTTTCACGGTGAGAAGTTCTTCTTTGCCTGACTTCATGTCACGTAATTTGATTTTCTTCTCCTCAAGCTCCTTTGCTCCGACGATGACCGAGAAAGGGATGTTCATGTCATTGGCATAGCCGAGGTTCTTGCTTATTCCTCTTCCAAGATAATCCATGTCTGCGTTGATGCCAGCATCCCTCAGCTCCTGGCAGATTTTCACGCACTCTTTCAATGTCTTTATCGGGACGACAAAGGCCTTGACGACGCTCTTCTTCTCATCGCCTTTCTTTGCGAGCCTGAAAACATCAGAGATTACATCAAGGCCGAAGCTTATGCCGACGCAGGGATACTCCTTCTCTGTCTTCAGCAGGCCAGAGATCATCCTGTCATAGCGGCCTCCGCCGCAGATGGATGAACTTATCTCGCTCTTTCTAGCAAAGCCTTCGAATATAGTGCCGGTATAATAGCCGAGTCCTCTTGCGAGAGCGACATTGAATACGGCGCGTTCCTTCTGGTCATCTGAGAAGAAAGAGAACACCTCCTCTATCTCCTTCAGGCCTTCTTTGCCGACATCATTTGTAAGAATCCCACCTAATGTGGCTAGCTTCTCATCAAAGCTGCCAGAGACAGCGAACGCGCTCAGCAGCTTAGCAATCTTATAATCCTCGATGCCTTTCTGCTCCAGCTCCTTTGTGACGCCGCCCTTGCCAATCTTGTTGAGCTTGTCAATGCTTATTATCACGGAATCAGCAAGGCTCTCCTTAATGCCAGCAAACTCTATGATGCCTTTGAGGATCTTCCTGTTGTTGATCTCAATGGATGCATCGAGCCCCAGCTCCTTAAAGGCATCCAAGGCCAGCATGATTATCTCTGCATCAATCGCCATCTCCCTGCAGCCGACGACATCGACATCGCACTGCCAGAACTGGCGGTAACGGCCGAGCTTGATAGGGCCGTCCCTGAAAACAGGACCGATCTCATACCTTTTAAAAGGCATCTTAAGATTAGGATTCATGCCGATGAACCTGGCAAAAGACAATGTCTGCTCAAACTTGAGGCCAAGCTTCCTATCACCCTGATCCTTGAGGGTGAATATCTCCTTGAGGGCATCAGAATCCTCACCAGCGCCTGCCTTTGCAGCCAAAAGCTCATAGCGCTCAAGGATGGGAGTCTCAAGCGGAGAGAAGCCGTAGCGCTCGAACACAGAGCACAGCTTGCCAGCTACCTCGTTCCTCAAAATCTTGTCCTCGGGACCAAAGTCCCGCGTCCCTTTTGAATTTTCGAGCTCCATGAGTATCACCCTGAAATCTTAGTTATATAAATGTTTCTTAAAAGAAAGAAAAAGGGCGGGGCGGCGCACAGTAACCCTTGGTTACTGGCGCGCCCTTTTAACTTCGTTAAAAGGGCGGTAATCAGCGACAGGTCGCTGGACCGCCTTTTACTTCGTAAAAGGGCGGTATCCGGGATTTGAACCCGGTCCGGAGGATTTCTGCAGCCCTGCTGTTGAACCCAAAAAACAGGGTTTTTTGCTGCCACAGTCCTACATGCTGCCAGGTTACACCAATACCGCCATGAAAGAATATTCTCTATGAACAGAATCACCGAAAGCATCGTTGGTCGCAGAAGTAAAACTACCTAGAACTCGTTTACCCTGTATGAACACAACCAACTCCTTGCATAGGAACCCGTACGGATAGGTCATTTATAAAGTTTTTGCCAATCTAGTTAGCGACAAAAGTAAACTATAAATACTAGTTATGTTATTGTACTTTGTATGCTAAACTTAACCCAACGTGAATTGATTGTTAAATTGTCAGGGCAACGAAAGAAACAGCAAGAAATTGCTGATATTATTGGCTGC